>CALJFB010000024.1 GCA_938073895.1 uncultured Flavobacteriaceae bacterium | reverse complement strand
TAAAAAGAACTAAATAGTCAATTTTAATCTTTCCCCCTTAAATAACATTAATTTAAGTGTTTTAAACTCAATAGTTAAGTTTTGTTTTAATGAATTTTTAAAAATATGAATTACACATTATGTTACTAGTATGTAAATTTATTTATAATATACCGAGTAAAATATAAAAAAAAAACACGAAGGAATCGGTTTTTGCATGTAAAAGAGTCTTTTTATAGATGCCCTAAAAGAAAATCTGATATAAAGTTATAGGTTCCTTGGAAACTGTAATTTTTATTCTTCGAATTAATACTATTACAAAATCTAAAAATTGATATAAACGACCATAAGAATAATTGATTTTTTGGGAGCTGTGAACTTTTAACTTTTGTTTAGTTTATATGACAAAGTGGGGTAGTGTTTTTAAAATAGTTGGGGCAGAGTCATATTACTCATAATTACATTTATTTTTCAAACATATTTAAATTAATTTATAACATGTTATCATGTTTTTAAAGCATGTTAATACGCTTTAACATGAAATTTTTCTTCTATTTAAAAATTTAAATAAAAAATAATTCTACACAATGTAATTTTTAGTATCTTTATATCTTAAAATTAGAAAACATTTTAAGTTGCCCTATGTGTTACCCTATTAAGTTGTAATGTAAGGAAAGTCTTGAAAACATTGATAAAAATTTATAGAGTGCGGAGCCTCCTTCTCCGCTAAAAGCTTTACTTTTATTAGTAAAGCTTTTTTTATGCATATAATTTAGATAAAACTTTCTTGTATCTTTACATTGAAAATGATTTCCAAAAGATGAAACTTTATTTAAAAAATACTTTTACTACTAATTTACCTGCTGATGTTAATCTTGAAAATACACCAAGACAAGTTTCTAAGGCTTGTTTTAGTTATGTAATACCAAAAGAGACTGCAGCACCTAAATTACTACATGTATCTTCTGAAATGCTTGAAAATATTGGTTTATATCCTGAAGATTCAGAAAAAAAAGAATTTTTAAATGTCTTTACCGGAAATACTGTTTTAGAAAACACAACACCTTACGCTATGTGTTATGGCGGACATCAATTTGGACATTGGGCCGGACAATTAGGAGATGGAAGAGCTATAAATTTATTTGAAGTTTCACATCAAGGTAAAAATTGGAAATTGCAACTAAAAGGTGCTGGACCAACACCATATTCAAGAACTGCTGATGGTTTAGCTGTTTTAAGAAGTTCTGTCCGTGAGTATTTATGTAGTGAAGCTATGTTTCATTTAGGAGTTCCAACTACTAGGGCTTTAAGTTTAGCGTTATCTGGTGATCAGGTATTACGAGATATATTGTATAATGGTAATCCTGATTATGAAAAAGGCGCTATTGTTTGTAGAGTTTCTCCAAGTTTTTTGCGTTTTGGTAGTTATGAAATTTTAGCATCAAAACAAGATTTTGAATCTCTTAAAACGTTAATTAATTTTACAATTACTTCTCATTATCCAGAATTTATTAATCCTAATAATGTTATTATTGATAAAGATACTTACAACTCTTTTTTTCATGAAGTAGCCAAACGTAGTTTAGATATGGTTATTCATTGGCAACGTGTAGGGTTTGTTCATGGAGTAATGAATACCGATAATATGTCTATTCTTGGTTTAACTATAGATTATGGACCTTACGGTTGGTTAGAAGGTTACGATTTGGGATGGACGCCTAACACCACAGATCATCAAAATAAACGTTATAAATTTGGAGCGCAAATAGATGTAGTGCTTTGGAATCTATATCAATTAGCTAATGCACTTTATCCTTTAATTGGTGAAGCTGACGGATTAGAAAAGACTCTACAAGATTTTTCCGAAAATTCTAAAGTAGCATATTTAGACATGATGAGAAGTAAATTAGGATTAACTCTAAAAGATAAATCCGATGTTAGTCTAATTAATTCTCTTGAAGATTGTTTGCAGCTTACAGAAACAGATATGACTATCTTTTTTAGAAATTTAGCTCATTTTAACTCTGAAGAACCTGAAAATTGGAAAGCTATTATAGAAGCTGCATTTTATACACCTAATACAATTGATAATGCCATAATTATTGCTTGGAATAATTGGTTTAAGTCGTATTCTGTTAGATTAAACTTGGAACATGTTACTCACTTAGAAAAAATAGAAAGCATGAATGCTGTAAATCCAAAATATGTTCTAAGAAATTACATGAGTCAGATTGCTATAGATCTTGCAGATAAAGGCGATTATAGTTTAATAGACGAATTATTTATTATGCTAAAAAAACCTTATTCTGAGCAACCCGAATATCAAAAATGGTTTTCTAAACGACCAGAATGGGCCAGAAATAAAGTAGGTTGCTCTATGCTATCTTGTAGTTCATAAGTTTTATTTTAAATAGTAATAATTTAAGCACATATTTACATTGACAGATTACACCATAATTGACGTTGAAACAACAGGATCTAGTAATAGAATTACAGAGATTTCTATTTTTAAATATAATGGAGAAACTATTGTAGACGAGTTTACATCTCTTGTAAACCCTAACACATTTATTCCAGATCATATTACTGCTTTAACAGGAATTGATATGGCTATGGTAGCAAATGCACCAACATTTGAAGATATAGCAAAAGATGTTTTAAGCATTACTAATAATACTATTTTTGTAGCCCATAATGTTAACTTTGATTATAATGTTATTCAAAAAGAATTTAAATTATTAAATATAGAATTCGATAGAAAAAAATTATGTACAGTTAGATTGTCTAGAAGTTTATTGCCAGGTCATAAATCCTACAGTTTAGGTAAATTGTGCAACGATTTAAATATTGATTTAGTTGGAAGACATAGAGCTCGTGGCGATGCAGAGGCAACTGTAATTCTTTTTGAGAAACTTTTAAAACAAGACCAAGCACAAGAAACTTTTACTAATTTCTTAAATAAAAATTCTAAAGAAGCAACCTTACCACCAAATTTACCAAAGCAACAGTTTGAACGTTTACCCAACAAACCTGGTATTTATTATTTTAAAAATAAGAAAAACGAAATAATTTATGTTGGTAAAGCAAAAGATATAAAAAAGCGCGTATTAAGTCATTTTTATAGTAAAGCACAAAAAAGTTTAGATTTATGCAGAGAAACTGGTGGATTAGATTTTGAATTATCTGGAAGTGAGTTTATTGCGCTTTTAATGGAAGATGCTGCTATTAAAAAACACTTTCCAAAATTTAATGTCGTTGCTAAAAAGCGTGTGCAAGGTATTGCATTATTTAGCTATCAAGATAGAAATGGTATTATACATTTAGCATTAAATACATTAAAATTGGCGCCTAATGCAATCCTTAAATTTTATACAAAGCTAGAAGCTAGAAAAGCGCTAGAACGTATTTGTGAAACTTATAATTTATGTCCTAAATTTTGTCATCTTCAAGAAAGTGTTTCAGAATGTTCTCATTTTTTAATTAGCTGTAAAGGTATTTGTAAAAATGAGGAAACTGTAGAAGTTTATAACGAAAGAGTTACAAATGCTATTTGTGATGAAGTAAATAAAAATGAAAATCGACTAATAGAAACCAAAGGAAGAACCCATGATGAAGTAGGTTTTGTTCAAATTAAAAATGGTGTATATTTAGGTTATGGATTTATACCAAAAGATGATCAAGTTAATCACGAAGATATTTTAGATTTTTATCTTACTAGGCAAAAATCCAACAGCGAAATTCAAAAAATAATTAATAGTTATTTAAATAAATTAAAATAGCTATTAATTATTGTAAAAAGCTCATCAATAATAAAATCCAACCTGCCGTTAAAAATAGTCCGCCTAAAGGCGTAATTGGTCCTAAAAATTTTAATTTTTTATTCTTTGCACTACTAATACAAAGCCCATAAATACTAAAAGAAAATAATAAAATACCAACTATAAAGCAATACGCTGCATATTTTTCTATGCTTGTATTAAACTCTAGCTCAAATCCAATTAAAAGTAGTACAATGGCATGATACATTTGGTATTTAATTCCAATTTCAAAGCTAGATTGTAATTCTATTGTTAATACTTTCTTTAATGCGTGAGCTCCAAAAGCACCAAGTAGTATAGATAAAGCGCCAAATAATGTAGCTGATATTAGAACAAACTCTTTCATTTTTTTAATTTAATTATCGTATTATTTTTGTTTATTAGGTGCTTTTAGTAATTAATTAACTTAAAAAGTATCTAAGTTTTATTTAATACTAATAGTTAACCAATATTTAAAAAGAGGTTGTAATTAATGCATTACAACCTCTTTATTTATTTTAATATAACCTGTAATTCATTGTGCTTGTTGTGCAGCTTCGTAACCTTTTAAAGCTTCATTCCATTGCTCTTGTATTGTATCCCAACCTGTTGTATAAACAGTATAAATTGTATAAATTAAATTTAATATATTTATTATAGTAATAATTAAAGCAATAATCTTAGCGGTTTCCATAGCGCTAATTTTTCCATCATATTCCTCTGGATTTAGTTGTGCGCCCTTAATTTTTCCATTAGCAATAAAATATGCAGCACCAGATAAAAATACACCTGTACCAGCAAAGCAGCAGCATAGTAATCCTAATATAGATAATACATATACTAATGTTGGGTTTAAAGATTTTCTCATAATTAGTTTATTAGTTTTATTAAAAAGTTAACGATTATAATAGTAACAGACAATATAGCTAAATAATTTATAATTTTATTTAAAGTTTTATTTTTAAAAAATAATCTCATAATTATTAAAGCTGCTAAAGGTACTAATGTAAATATAGCTGGATACATTTTTAGAGCGTTATAAAATTCTCCATTAAAAAGAAGTAGCGTAGACCTTTGTATTCCACATCCCATACAATCAAATCCAAATAGTTTTTTATTTAAGCAAGGAAGCATATAATCTTCGGGTTTAATAATAAAAATAAGATTAATTGCTGGCGTAGATGTTGCACCTTTTACAAAATATTTTTGTGAAATTGATAAATATTTTTTTAGAATTTTAGTTCCTGTTTTTTTTATATTATTTGGTTTTCTAAAAATTCTAAACGTTTCTGTAATAGCAGTTATTGTTCTTTTGTTGTTGCTATTAGTATAAGTTGCATAATTGTTTTTATATGCAGATAAATAATTAGTAACTGCATCTTTACTATCTAGAAAGCCTTTAAAATTATAACGTTTTGCTCCAGCTTTTGCGCCTTTTATTGAAAAACTATAGTTTAAATCTACTTGTTTACTTTGTTTTAAATGTAACCAATTTGCATAATTTCTCATATTTAACTGACCAAAACCATATACATAAGATTGTATTTTAGTAATGATAAGTGTCGCTTTGCTCATAGTATTTTGGTGTTGTGGCTACAATATATGGAAATTCTCCACAATCATATATGTTAATAAATATAAATAAATCATTGTTAATTACTAACTTGTAATCAGTAAATTGAATTTAATAATCTATTTTTTGATTAAACACATTTTCTATATTTGAAACACACACTTAACTTATGAAAAAATCTCTTTTTAGTATTATGTTAATCATTATTGGATGCTTATTTTTGTTTCATTCGTTTTTTAGCCAGTACATTGTATTAAAGATTTGTGGTATTATAATATTAATGTTTTCTGTTTATAGGTTACAAGCCAAAATACCGAGTAAATCTAACACTGAAAATGATAACTTTATAAAGCAAGAGGAAGAATAATTATGTACAAAATTGGTGATAAAATAGCTGTTTTAGATGATGATTTATCTGGAACTATAATCAAAATTAAATCTAATACAATTACAATAGAAACTTTGGATGGTTTTGAGTTAGATTTCGAACCTAACGAAATTGTTAAACTTAGTAACGATTTATCGTCATTAAATATATTCGATTCAAAAAGTTATAGCTCTGTTATTACCGAAAAAACCGAGCAACCCAAACGTAGTTTTGTGAAGACAAAATCTAAAGATAAATATCTTCCAACTATGGAAGTGGATTTACATTTACAACATTTAGTTAAAAATGAAAGGCACTTAACAAGTCACGATAAAAAAAATATTCAATTAGATACTGCTAAGCATAAATTAGAGTACGCTATGAAACATAAAATGCAAAAAATTGTCTTTATACATGGTGTTGGAGAAGGCGTACTAAAAATGGAATTAGAATATCTTTTTAATAGGTACGATAATATTAAATTCTACGATGCAGATTATAAAAAATATGGTTCTGGAGCTACAGAAGTATATATTTTTCAGAATCAAAATTAAAAGGTTGGTGTAAAATCTCTAGATGTTGTTGTTCTAGAATCGTCTAAAGTTCCAAATTCAAAAATAGTGTAATTAATAGTTGGAAAAGAAATATTAGAAAAGGTTAATTTTACTTCAAATTCTTGAGATATGTTATGTACTCTATAAGAAGTGGCAGTAACACTTGTAAACACATTGGGATTTAAAAAATCGGCTCCAGCAGCAGGATTTGTAATATCGTTTAATGGATTATTATCTTGTGTGTCATTTTCTTCATCTATTGTTAAAACGCCATCGCCATCATCATCGTTATCTAAATAATCTGGAGTTGTTTCTGTTGCAGAAGCATCTGTGTTTTGTGCCAAAGTTAATAAAACAGTTTCATCAAAATTATGACCTTCGTTAATGGTTAAAACATTATCACCATCATCATCTGCGTCTAAAAAATCTGGTAAACCATCGCCATCTGTGTCATCATCATAATAATTACCGTTTCCATTTAAATCTTCGTATTCAGCAGGAATACCATCATTATCATCTTCTGTAAGTGTTATTGTAAAATTAGCTGTACCAGAAATAGATCTATAATCTTGAGTAATTTCTATATTTGTTGGTGGCACATCATTACAAAATAAATTTGTAGGAGAAGAATTGTAACTTCTATAATTTAAGATATTAGTCGAATTTACTGAAATACCAACTGGATTCTCTGTAGTAACTTCTACTAAAGCCGCATTGTCTGGATCTACATTGGTAATAAGAAGATCTTCTATTGTAAATGTTGGATTTGTAAGTTGAAAAGAAAGTGACTCGTTTGGATTCGTATTTATTTTATATAAAACCAATTCACCACAAGCTTCAAAGGTATTTCCAAACTCTATTGTTTCTGTAATAATATCACCATCATTACAAGCAAAAAGTGCAAATAATAGAAGCCCAAGTAATTTTTTCATTTCAATTCAATTTTAAACAAAAATAAAAGTTTTCACTTATTATAAGTATTAATTTAAGATTAATTTAAATAAAGCTATTTTTGTAACCATCATATAATTAATTATTTTTAGGATTAAACAGTATTTTATGAAAACAGTTTACTTTGATAGTGCGGCAACAACCCAGTTAATACCTGAAGTTATAGAAGAAATTACTAACGTTATGAAAACCGATTTTGGTAATCCATCATCGACTCATAGTTATGGTAGAACTGCTAAAAGCCTAATAGAAAAAGCTAGAAAATCTGTTGCAAAGCACTTAAATGTAACTGCTGCCGAAATTTTTTTTACTTCTGGTGGTACAGAAGCAGATAATTTAGCCATAAATAGTGCTGTAAGAGATTTAGGTGTAACTACAATTATTACCTCTAAAATAGAGCATCACGCGGTTTTATATGTGGTTAATCAATTAAAATCGCAATATAATATTAATGTAGAATATGTTAAATTAGACCATTGTGGACATATAGACTACGATAATTTAGAATCGCTTTTGCAAGCTAATTCTAATGTTTTAGTTAGTTTAATGCATGTAAATAACGAAATTGGAAATATTCTAGATATTAAAAGAGTTGGCCAATTGTGTAAAGCAAATAATGCTTTGTTTCATTCAGATGCAGTTCAGTCTGTTGGTCATTTTAAAATGGATTTACAAGACATTAATGTCGATTTTATTGCTGTTAGTGCTCATAAATTTCATGGACCAAAAGGTGTTGGGTTTGCTTATGTTAAAAAAGGTTCTGGATTAAGACAATTAATTTTTGGAGGCGAACAAGAACGTGGATTAAGAGCTGGAACAGAATCTGTACATAATATTGTTGGATTAGAAAAAGCATTAGATTTATCTTACGAGACTTTAGAAGACGATAAAATCTATATTTCTAACTTAAAAAAATATTTTATAGAAACTTTAAAACAAGCCATTCCTAATGTTACTTTTAACGGAAATTGCTCTTGTTTTATTAATAGTACTTATACATTAATAAATGTATGTTTACCGGTTGCACCAGAAAAATCGCCTATGCTATTATTTCAGTTAGATTTAAAAGGTATTGCTTGTTCTAAAGGTAGTGCATGCCAGAGTGGAAGCTCTAAAGGTTCTCATGTTTTAACAGAAATTCTGTCTCAAGAAGATATGCAAAAACCGTCTTTACGTTTCTCTTTTTCTAAATTTAATACTAAAGAAGATATCGATTATGCTGTTGTATCTTTAACCGAAATTGTTAATCAATAATCTCTGTGTTACACTACAATACTTATTTACACGAAACCTCTGAGGATTGGGTTACTTTTGTACATGGTGCAGGAGGAAGCAGTTCTATTTGGTTTAAACAAATTAGAGCTTTTAAAGCTGAATTTAATGTGCTTTTTTTAGACTTACGTGGACACGGAAACAGTAAGCCTAAGTTTAAAGATGCTTTTAAAACTAAATATACGTTTGATAATGTAACTAACGATATTGTTGAAGTTATTAACCATTTAAACATTAAAAAATCTCACTTTGTAGGTATTTCTTTAGGAACAATTTTAATTAGAAATTTAGCCGAAAACTATCCTGAACGCGTTGATAGTATGATTCTTGGTGGTGCAATTATGAAATTGAATATGCGTTCTCAAATTCTAGTAAAATTAGGCATAGTCTTTAAATCTGTAATTCCATATATGTTGCTTTATAAGTTTTTTGCCTACATTATTATGCCGCGTAAAAACCATAAAGCATCTAGAATTCTTTTTGTAAACGAAGCCAAGAAATTATACCAAAAAGAGTTTATACGTTGGTTTAAATTAACCTCGGAAATTAATCCATTATTAAGATTTTTTAGAGCTAAAGATATTAAAATCCCTACTTTATATATTATGGGAGAACAGGATCATTTGTTTTTACCATCAATAAAAAACATTGTAAGCTCGCATATAAATTCGTCTTTAATGGTATTACAGAATTGCGGACACGTTGTAAATGTAGAGCAACCTAATAAGTTTAACGACAAAACTATTGCGTTTATAAAGTCTGTGTAATCTTGTGATAAAATTAAGAGTAACTTTTTCTAAACTCTTTTTCGACTGAAAAATTAATTAAATTCATAAAATTTTTATGAACTCCTAGATTAGACTCTAATCCTAATTGTTTAATTAAAGCAGAAATAGCTTCGGCATTAAACTGTAAATCAGGAACAGATAGATATTTTTCGAAGACTAAACCTATAGTTTTGTAATACAATTCTTCAAAAGCGTTTAAGTTTTCTGGTTTAGTAGCAGTATACTCAAAATTAGTAATTTTAAAAGAACGTAATACATTACCAACATAATCTTTATGTAAAATTTGTTCGGGATTTACTATGTTTAACTCTTTTAATTCTGGTTTTAAAAATGCATAAATTACAGCTTTAGCTACAAAATCTACGGGTACAATATTTAATCCGCTAGCTTTATCTATCCAAATTCTAAAATTTTCGGTACATTTTTTAGCATATTTACTTAAAAACATGGGCCAACTGTAAAAAACATCAAATTTTGGTGTTTCAAAAAGTGGTGTGTTAATTAAACGGCCACAAACAATACTAGGTCTTAAGATTTGAGAATTTATGCTGTTTTCTAAACAAAATTCTTTTACAAAACGCTCGCTTTCATATTTTGAAGCTTCATAAGGGTTTCTAAAATCTGTAATGGTATGGTTTTCAATAGTGTCGTCAACTTTTTCGGGTTGAATTCCAAAAGAATAAGCTGTACTTATGTATATGAAGCGTTTTAGCTTGCTTTTAAACTCGTTTAATAAATGCTTTGTAACTTCTAAGTTCTGTTCTTTAACTGTGTTTTGTGTATCTAGTGTTTGTAGTAGGTTAGTAGAACCTGCACAGTGAATTATTGTATCAAAATTTAAGGATTTAGAAGATTTAAGATCTAAACTTAATAAATCCGATTCTATTACGGTTAGCTTTCCTAGAAGTGTTTCTGTAGAATATTGATTTAAAAATGAAGGCTTGTCAGTATCTTCTAAAATTTCTTTTAATCGCTCTATTGCTGAAATTTTACTAGTTCTAATTACAACATATAAATGGTTAACATCTTTTGTTGTTAACGCTTTGTGCAACCACTCGAACATAATATGACTTCCAACAATTCCTGTTGCTCCTGTAAGTAAACAATTCATAAAATTAATTTAATAGGAGCAAAGGTAAGTGTTTCTTAAAAACTGCCTGTTTATTTTTTAGCTTCTTTTGCTCTAATGGCATCTATTTTATCTAAAACTTGCTGAGCTTCGCTTTGTTTAGCATCACTTGCACTTCTATTTGTTGTAGATAGTTTAAAAGCTTCTTCTAAAAGTTTTTTGTATTCTTTTTCTAATTTACTTATTTCACTTATTTTTTTAAATAATCCGAACATATTTTTTTTTAAACAAATGTAATATAGTTTATGTTTATTTTAATTAAAATTTTGTTAAACAAAATTAGCTATTTTAGTAACCGTTTTTTTAATTGATTAATAAAAACTATTTGAAGAAATGCACCAATTTGAATAGTTGTTTACAAGTAGTGTACTAATTATTTTTTTAACATTTAGCCTTTTATTATTTCTAAACATTTGTTAATTAACTTAATAGACTTGTTTTTTTAATAAAACAAAGTTTTGTTTAAAGTTTTAAAAGAATTAAAATTTCATACTTGCTTTAATATTAAAAACACGAGGACTTAAAAAATTTGGAATAGCATATTGTCTTTTAGAGTATACATCTCTAACCCAAGTATTAGTTATGGAGTTTTGTACATTAAAAACATTGAAAATTTCTAAACCTAGGCGTAAATCTTTAAAAGGTTTTTTCCAACCTTTATCAAACGTTTTTCCATCTTCTACAAAAACATACTGAAATCCAATATCTGCTCTTTTGTAATCTGGTAATCTATTTGTAAAAACATACGGATCTGCGTAGCTTGGAGATCCACCAGGTAAACCTGTATTATAAACTAAGTTAATGTAAACTTGTACCATTGGTAAGTTAGGCATATAATCTTGAAACAAAGCTGCAAATTTTAAGCGTTGGTCTGTTGGTCTTGCAATAAAACCACGATTATTTCTATTTTCTTCGGTTTTTAAATACCCAAAACTAAACCAGCTTTCTGTTCCTGGAACAAATTCTCCATTTAGCCTTAAATCTAATCCGTAAGCATAAGCTTCTGTGTCGTTTGTGGCGTTATATCTAATTCTAACATTTTCTACAGAATACGGATTTACATCTGTCATACTTTTATAGTACGCTTCTGTAGTTAATTTAAAAGGTCTATTCCACATTTTATAACTGTAATCATTACCTAACACTAAGTGAAACGATTTTTGTGCTTTTACATTAGGGTTAACAACACCATTTTGTGCTCTTAATTCTCTATAAAATGGTGGCTGATAATATAAACCGGTTCCAATTCTAAATAACATGTCTTTATCCCAATTTGGTTTAATTGCAAATTGTGCTCTTGGGCTAAAAACAGTTTGAGTATTGGAACCCGAAATGTCATCGTTTACAGTCCAGTTATGTGCTCTAATACCAGCATTATACCAAACTTTGTGCTTACCAATTGTAGAGCGCTTACTCCATTGTAAAAAGGCTTGAATTCTGTCTATACTTGTATTATTTCTTGCTCTTACATTTTGGAATGCTTCTATTGGACCAGAATCTGGCGTGTAAGGCTGATTGTTAAATCCGCCAGAACTTGGAGGATTAATAGAGAAACCTGTAGAGTCTATAATTTCCCATTCTATTAATCTATCTCTTATATCTTCGTTTGTATATTTTACAGACCATTTAATTTCGTTTTCATTTTTAGTAAATGTTCCTTTAGTTTCTATGGTTGTAATTAATGCATCTAAATCATTTCTACCATGATTTAATTGTGATCCTATGCCTTCGGTAAATTCAACTTCGCCTAAATCATCGTCTCCAATATTACTATTTACTTCACCTAAAGCGTATTGTGCTAAAATATCAAAATGTTCTTCTTCGGCAGTGTGATAAGATGATGCTATTAATTTTAAATTAAGGTTGTTATTTACATTATAACTTCCTTGTAAAGCTCCAAAAAGTGTTTGGTAGCGGTCTTTTTCTTGACCTTCATATTGTACTAATAACGCAACAGGATTATCTAAAGTTCCAAAGTTAGTTTGTCTTGTTAATGGCTGATAATCATATTTGTTAAGCGATGTGTTTCCTAAAAAACTTAACTCAAATTTAGAATTAAATTGATAGGTTAAAAAGGTTTGAATATCTGCAAAAACAGGTCTAAAATTTGTTTCGGTTTGTTTCGCATTTACAAATAAGCTGTTGTCTCTGTAACGTAAACCAGTAATACTTGTAAATTTAGAGTTTTTACTTGCGGTTTCTACAGCAACGTTTGCGCCTAATAAGCTTAAATCTACGCTAGCTCCAAATTCAACAGGTTTTTTGTAAGTAATATCTAAAACAGACGATAGTTTATCGCCATATTTAGCTTGAAATCCTCCTGCAGAAAATTCCACGTTATTAACTAAATCGCTGTTTACAAAGCTAAAACCTTCTTGCTGACCAGATCTAATTAAAAATGGTCTGTAAACTTCAATTCCGTTAACATAAACTAGGTTTTCGTCAAAATTTCCACCTCTAACAGAATATTGTGTACTTAATTCGTTATTAGAATTTACTCCAGGAAGCGTCATTAAAATATTTTCTACACCAGCGTTTGCTCCAGGAATTTTTCTAATTATGCTTGGAGAAATAGTTACAATTCCTTCTACATCTTTACGTTTTCGACCATTAATAACTACGGTAGAAATTTGAGACACATCTACTTTTAATATTGGGTTAAACTCAAATTGCTCGCCATTTTCTAGGTTAAAAGTTGCAATAACATTTTTATGAGTTATATGAGAAAATGTAACAACAACATTAGTATTGCTTAATATATCTAATATAAAAAAGCCATTGGCATTGGTTTGTGTACCAGTACTGTTTGCAGTTTTTACATTTACAGATTCTATGGGTTGATTAAATTCGTCTAGAATAACGCCTTTAATTGTGGCGTTTTGAGAAGAGCTTGTTAGTGTAAATACAAATAAACTAAGGCTTAATAGGAATTTTATTGCTTTCAAAAATGCTAAGTTTTATTTTCTAAAAAATGTTGTCTCAAATGTAGTACTATTTCCTACATTATCTGTAACTATTACTTTTAAATTATTCTTGGTATCTATAATGGCTTTGTCGTTAAAATCATGAATTAATGTTTTCTTTTTGTAATCATATTCCATTAAGATAAACGTTCCATTAACTGTTGCACGGTAACTTTTAATTCCTGTTTCTTTATCGTCTATTTTTAATTTTAAAAAGCGATAGTTACTTAGCCATTTTCCATCCCCAAAATTTATTGGCTCAATACTAGGATTTATACTATCTATTGCTAGAGTATATTTACCTAAAGTTTTAGATTTAGTGTAAAGTACATTTCCTATGCGTTTAGTAGCGGTATAACTTGGGTAATTATTCCAGCCAATTAATTTAGCAATATATAAGCCTTTTGTGTCTTTATCTTTATAATTTGTAATATCGTAAGTAATTGTAAAATATTTAGATGCTGCTAACTTTTTATTGTGAAGTGTTAATAAATTGTTTTCTACTTTAAAGTCTATGTAAAAATTGTTATAAAAAGTGTTTTTAGGTATGGTTACAGAGACATTACTTTTTGTTAATTCTACAGCTTCATTTCTGTTAACTAAATACTCACTAATAAATAGTTTTTCAGTTTTTATACTATCGTTTATTACACCTTTTATATTTAAATTTATAGTGGTTTTATTGGAGTTAAAATCACTTACAACCACTTTATATACTGAAGACATGCCATCTTTAACGGTAAGAATACCATTGTTTACTTGGTTTGAAAAAATACGTAATGGATTATTGGTATCTCTAAAAATTTTTTGAATGCGTTTTTTCTTTTCTTTAAAATGAGAATAATCAATAAATCTATTAATATGTTTAGACTCATCAAACGAAACCCGTTCAAAATTGACTTCAAAATTTTGATCACCATTTAAATAGCTTTCAATTTTAAAAACTCCATTATTATTTCCTGCTAAATCATGTCTATCTGTACTTTCTACACCAAATCCAATTTGTCCGTAAGCTTTTATGTCTGATATTTTAAAGTCACCATTTTTAAGACCAATTAATCTTAGTTTCTGTTTTGTATTAAATCCATTAACGTGAGATGTGTCGTTTAATGGATAAGCATAAAAAGATTTAATATTGGGTTTTTTAGTGTCTTTAGTTGTTAAACCAAAAAGCATAGGATTTATAGGTCTTTCTTGATTATCTCTAATTTCAAAGTGCAAATGAGGTCCGCCAGAACTACCTGTATTTCCAGATAGCGCAATAAGTTCTCCTTTTGTTATTGGTAAATCTGAAGGTTCTGGAAATACCTGAACTTCAAAACTTTCGTTTTTATATTGTAGTTTTTTTATGTAAGACTCTATAATAGGAGATAGGCTTTGTAAATGTGCATAAACTGTGGTATAGCCATTTGGATGAGTAATGTAAACTGCTTTACCATAGCCAAAATGTGCAATTTTAATTCTGCTAACATAACCAGCAGCAGCAGCATAAACATTTAAACCTTCGCGACCTTTTGTTTTAATATCTAAACCAGCATGAAAATGATTGGATCTTAATTCTGCAAACGTTCCAGAAAGAACTGTTGTAATATCTAAAGGACTTCTAAAATAATCTTGCGGATATTTAGATTGTGCATTTAGAATTAAGGTAAATAGAAAAAATAAACTTAAAAGTATGCGCATATATTTGGGTTAAAAATCTAAAGTAGACATTAATTTTAACATAACCAATACTAAAGTTGTGGCCAATCCTTTGAAAATAAGCACCTGTATTATTTTTTATAAAAAAACATTGAAAACTATTGTTAATTAGCAATAGTTAACTTAGATTTGTGTTATAAGTATAGTTGTTAATGAGTGGTATTGAATTAACTGTAAATTCTCTTGAGACTAAGATAGATAGGCTATTAAAACATATGTCTAACTTAAAACAAGATAATCAAATTTTGAGAAAAAATTTGCAGCTTGTAGAAGCACAACTTAAAGACGAGATGCAAGAAGTTCAAAATTGGAAAAACCAATTTGAGACCTTAAAAATTGCAAATGCTATGCTTGGCAGTGACGAAAATAAAAGAGAAACAAAGCTCAAAATAAATGCTTTAATTCGAGAAATAGATCATTGTATTGGTCACCTTTCAGAATAATTAAACACGTAATTATGGCAGAATCGTTAAAAATAAAATTATCTATTGCAAATAGAGTTTATCCTTTAACAATAGTCCCAAGCCAAGAAGAAGGTTTGCGTAAGGCAGCAAAATCTATCGAAGCAATGATTACTAAATTTGAGAAAAGTTATTCTGTTAGAGATAAACAAGATGTTTTAGCCATGTGTGCTATACATTTTGCATCTCAAGTAGAGCAGAAGACAATAAATAAAGTTGAAGTTGACAAAACAGTAGAAAATAAGCTTGAAGCTTTAAATATATTATTAGGTCAACATTTAGACAACTAATACGTTCATTAAATAACAATAGGTTACTGCCTACATTAATTATATTTTTGATAAACTCAACGTTAATTCTTTAAAAAGGGTGAGTTTGAATTTGTAAAAGCATGCTGCTAATAGTTGTTTTATAACTATTTGGGCAGATCCTTGATCAATTTGTTAGCCCTAAACTTGTTTTTAAGGAGTTTATACAAAATCCAAATTAGTGTAGGTTTTTTTTATATATAAATTTAAACAATGGATACAATTTTATACGCAGTTCTTGGAGTTGCAATTGGAGTAATAGTCGGTTTTGCATTGGCAAAAACCCTTGAAAAGAATAATGCTTCTAAGCTTATTAAAAATGCTAAAAAATCTGCAACAGCTATTTTAAAAGAAGCTAAATCAGAAAGCGAATCTTTAAAGAAAGATAAAATATTACAAGCTAAGGAGAAGTTTATTGAGCTTAAATCTGAGCACGAAAAGGTAATTTCTTCTCGTGAAAAGAAAATGTCTGATACAGAAAAACGTATTAGAGATAAAGAGTCTCAAATATCATCAGAACTTGCAAAAAATAAAAAATTGAATTTAGAGGTTGAATCTAAAATTCAATCTTACGAAGATAAATCTATAGTTACAGAACGCAAGCAAGACGATTTAGATAAAAAACAAGCTGAAGTAGATAAGCTTCACAAAAGCCAAGTGCAACAGTTAGAAGTAATATCTTCTTTATCTGCAGACGAAGCTAAGGCGCAATTAATGGAATCTCTTAAATCTGAAGCCAAAACAGAGGCAATGGTTTATGTAAGAGACACTATTGAAGAAGCAAAACTTACTGCTCAACAAGATGCTAAGAAAATTATTATTAATACCATACAACGTATTGGAACAGAAGAAGCAGTAGATAATTGTGTATCCGTTTTTAATATTGAAAGCGATGATGTTAAAGGTCGTATTATTGGTAGAGAAGGACGAAACATTAGAGCTATTGAAGCGGCTACAGGAGTAGAAATTATTGTTGATGATACACCAGAAGCAATTATATTATCTTGTTTTGATTCTGTAAGAAGAGAAATTGCACGCTTATCTTTACACAAATTGGTTACAGATGGAAGAATTCATCCTGCACGTATTGAAGAAGTGGTAAGAAAAACTCAAAAGCAAATAGAACAAGAAATTATAGAAGTTGGTAAACGTACCGTTATAGATTTAGGAATTCATGGATTAAATCCTGAGTTAATAAAAATGGTTGGTCGTATGAAATACAGATCTTCTTACGGACAAAACTTATTACAACACTCCAGAGAAGTTGCCAAACTTTGTGGTGTAATGGCTGCAGAACTAGGCTTAAATCCTAAATTAGCTAAACGAGCAGGATTATTACACGATATTGGTAAAGTGCCAGATGCTGAAGCAGATATGGAAACACCTCATGCAATTTTAGGAATGCAATGGGCTGAAAAATATGGTGAAAAAGCAGAAGTTTGTAATGCTATTGGAGCTCACCACGACGAAATTGAGATGACTTCTTTATTATCTCCAATTATACAAGTTTGCGATGCTATTTCGGGTGCAAGACCAGGCGCAAGACGTCAGGTGTTAGATTCTTATATCCAACGTTTAAAAGACTTAGAGGAAATTGCAGTTGCATTTGGTGGTGTTAAAAAAGCTTACGCAATTCAAGCTGGTAGAGAATTACGAGTTATTGTTGAAAGCGAAAAAGTAAACGATCAAAAAGCAGCAGACTTATCTTTCGAAATTTCTCAGAAAATTCAAACAGACATGACTTATCCTGGACAAGTTAAAGTAACAGTAATTAGAGAAACAAGAGCTGTAAATATTGCCAAGTAAAATTAAAAAGCAATACCAATCTAATAGTAAATAAAGAAGCCTCAAATTCCATGAAATTTGAGGCTTCTTTATTTAATAAATGCTTAAGCTATCTACTAATGCTTAACTTCTTGGGTGAAACTTATTAATAGCAGTATGTAAATGAGTTCTATCAATATGCATATATATTTCTGTAGTTGTAATACTTTCGTGACCTAACATTTGTTGTATAGCTCTTAAATCTGCACCATTTTCTAGTAAATGCGTAGCAAAAGAATGTCTAAAGGTATGCGGCGAAATAGTTTTATTTAAATTAATTTTTACAGCTAATTGTTTAATTATAGTAAAAATCATAGCTCTGGTTAACTGTTTTCCTCTTCGGTTTAAAAAAACAATATCAGTATATTCTGGATTAATTTTAAGTAAACGTCTAGAGTTTTCAATATAATTTATAATGTAATCAATAGTAGCTCCTGTAATTGGAACAAAACGTTGTTTATTTCCTTTACCGGTTACTTTAATAAAACCTTCTTTAAAGTATAGATCAGATAATTTTAAGTCTGTTAGTTCACTTACGCGTAAACCACAACCATATAAGGTTTCTAAAATTGCTTTATTACGTTCTGCTTCTTTTTTTGAATAATCTATAGCTGCAATTAAGTTATCTATGTCTTCTGTACTTATTGTGTCTGGTAGTTTTCGTCCAATCTTTGGAGATTCAAAAGTATCTAATGGATTATCGGATCTGTAGTCTTCAAAAATTAAATAGTTAAAGAACCCTTTAAGGCTAGATATTAAACGTGATTGAGACCTTGAATTTAAATATTTAGCAGAATTGTAAATAAATACAGTTAAATCTTCTTTAGATATAGTTATTGGCGTTACCTTAATTTTATGATCTAATATATAAGTCATAAGTTTCTCTATGTCTAAACCATAACTAACTATAGAATTGGCAGATAAACTGCGTTCTAATTTTAGATACATTTTATAGTCTTTAATAGCATTTGACCAATTCATGTTTTTTATTCTAAGTTAAATCTTATCAATTTTTATTAAACTGTTTTTGTTGTAAATATATAAATATTGTAAATTTGTTAACTAATTTAAAACTTTTAAAATGAAAAATTATTAATTATTGCACTTGTATTATTTGGTTATACTGCAACTGCACAAGGTGTTTTTAAAATTGGTGCAACTGCAGGTGTAGCTGCTTCTGATGCTAAAGAAATTTCTGATTGGGCTTTAGGTGTTGATGCTTATTACATGTTTGAAGCTGAAGATGCTATTTTAAACTTTGGTCCAACTATAGGTTTTAGAAACTTTTTTATGTCTGAAGATCTTGATGATGTACAATTCTTACCTTTAGCTGGTGCAGCTCGTATAAAATTATTTGGAATTTTAAACGCAGGTGTAGATTTAGGTTATGCTGTTGCAATTAGCGATTTTGTTGATGGTGGTTTATACTATCGTCCAGTTGTTGGTTTAGATATTGCAGACACTATCGAGCTTAACGTCTCTTTTGAAAGTATTTCTAGTAGTAACAATACTAATGATGTTAACTGGGGAAATATTAATGTTGGTGTTTTATTTGAATTTTAATTCAATTTAACCTAACCTAACCTATATTGGTTTCTTTACGAGTTGCCGCTATAGATTATTAAAAGTAAAAACTAAGCCTGAACAATAGATTTATTGTTTAGGCTTTTTTTGTTTCTAAACTTCCTTTTTTTAGTTTCTCCTTTTAAACTTTAAATTTCATTTTGTTTTATAGTCTTTAAGGTAAGTACCTTTTGTAATAGTTTAAAAAAAATAAAAGGTATTAAGATATATTATGCATTTATTTTATTGAATTTTACAGGGAAATTATAAATTCTGTTTGATTTTGTGGATTATTTTTAACTTTAAATAAAATAATAAGAAGTTATTTAGATTAGGTTTTATTTAATTGCTTGGAGCATTAAACAGTGTTTTATTATTAATTACAAAAAAAAAGAGCTAACAAATGTTAGCTCTTTAAATATAATTATTTTGGATTCTAAGTCTTAGAATCTGTAACCAACAGATAAACCAAATGAGCTAACAGTAAATTTAGCATCTCCAATATCGCTTCCTGTAAAGTGATTGTTTAATCCTAAAGCATATCTAGCTTGTACAAAAAT
>CALJFB010000023.1 GCA_938073895.1 uncultured Flavobacteriaceae bacterium | reverse complement strand
TGATTTATCAAAACAAGCCGTTGCTTACCGTGAGGTATCTTTATTATTAAGACGTCCACCAGGACGTGAGGCATATCCTGGAGATGTATTTTATTTACACTCAAGATTATTAGAACGTTCTGCAAAAATCATTAATAATGATGCAATTGCTAAAGAAATGAATGATTTACCAGATTCATTAAAACCAATCGTAAAAGGTGGTGGTTCTTTAACAGCATTACCAATTATTGAAACTCAAGCAGGAGATGTTTCGGCATATATTCCAACAAACGTAATTTCAATTACAGACGGACAAATTTTCTTAGATGGAGATTTATTTAACTCTGGTGTTCGTCCAGCAATTAACGTAGGTATTTCTGTATCTCGTGTTGGTGGTAATGCACAGATTAAATCTATGAAGAAAGTATCTGGAACATTAAAATTAGATCAAGCACAGTATCGTGAATTAGAAGCGTTTGCTAAGTTTGGATCTGATTTAGATGCTGTTACTTTAAACGTAATTAATAAAGGTAAACGTAACGTTGAGATTTTAAAGCAAGGTCAAAACGAACCATTTAAAGTAGAAGATCAAGTCGCAATTATTTATGCTGGATCTAAAAACTTATTAAAAGATGTACCTGTTGAAAAAGTAAAAGAATTCGAAAGAGATTTCTTAGAGTTTTTAAATGCGAAGCATAAAGATACTTTAGATACATTAAAGAAAGGAAAATTAACTGATGAAGTTACAGATACATTACGTAAAGTAGCACAAGATTTATCAGCTAAATATAAAGCATAACAATTAGATGTTTCGAGTTGTAAGTAGCCTTGTAACTCGAAACTTAATAATTTACTAATGTCACTCTAAGCTTGTCTAAGAGTCTTTATAATATAAAGAATGGCTAATTTAAAAGAAATACGTAATAGAATATCTTCAGTATCTTCAACGATGCAGATTACCAGTGCCATGAAAATGGTATCGGCTGCAAAGTTAAAGAAAGCACAAGATGCTATTACTGCAATGCGTCCTTATGCAGATAAGTTAACTGAGCTTCTACAAAGTTTAAGTGCAACCTTAGATGCAGATTCTGGTAGTAAATTTGCAGAACAACGTGAAGTTAAAAATGTAATAATTGTATCTATTACCTCTAATAGAGGTCTTTGTGGTGCTTTTAATTCTAACATTTTAAAGCGTTCTAATGTTTTAGCAGAACAATATAAAGCTAAAGGTCAAAACGTATCTTTTCTTACTATTGGAAAAAAAGCTAACGATTTATTATCTCGTAATTTTGATATTGTTTCAAACGAAAGCCCTATTTACGATGATTTAACTTTCGATAATGTTTCAGTTATTGCTGAGTCTTTAATGGAGAAATTTGTTTCTGGCGAGGTTGATAAAATTGAAATTGTATATAATAAATTCAAGAATGCAGCAACACAAATAGTAATGACTGAGCAATTCTTACCAATTGTACCTGTTCAAAGCGATTCTAATGTTATTTTAGATTATGTTTTTGAGCCTTCAAAAGAACAAATTGTTGAGGAATTAATACCTAAGTCATTAAAAACACAATTATACAAAGGAATTAGAGATTCTTTTGCCTCAGAACATGGTGCTCGTATGACTGCTATGCATAAAGCAACTGATAATGCAACAGAATTACGTGATGCATTAAAGTTATCGTATAACAAAGCAAGACAAGCAGCAATTACTAACGAAATCCTTGAGATTGTTGGTGGAGCAGAAGCTTTAAATAATTAATAAAAGTAACTGTTTTAAAAAAAAATACTAAACCTCACTTTTTAAAAGTGAGGTTTTTTTTATTAAATTGCTTTTTAATATATATATAATAAAATGAAAAGAATTACTTTATTATTACTGTTGTTTTGTGGAACAGTTTCAACCTTATTTGCTCAAGATGTTAAAATAGTTACAGTTGTTGAATCTATAATACCTAATGGTCTTGGTCGTTCGAGAATGATTGTTTCTAACGAAATTAAAGATTATAAAGAATATACCACTATTAGAACAGAAACTAAGGGTAAAGATCAAAAGAATAAATCTAAAAGAGGCGAGATTAGAACTAAAGAATATGAAGAAACTAAATTATTAAATTTCTATAATATTGGTGGGATTCGTTTTCAAAATATTGCTGCTAATGATGCGTTAGTGACTTCTAAAATCACTGAAATGTTAAAGAATGGTTACGAATTAAAATTTGTAAATAGTGGTGTCGAAGCCTCAGCAGGTAAAGGTGATTCAACAGGTATTTATGTTACTAGATATATTTTTATAAAAAAATAAGCTGAAATTTAACACTTAAATAAAATTAAACAAAGCCTTGTTCTATTTGAGTAAGGCTTTGTCATTTAAAATGGTTACCTTATTAAATAAATATTAAAGTTATGAAAGTTCTTGGTTTTGTTTTAGTATTACTTATTGGATTAACATTAACTAATTGTTGTACTTCGCAAAAAAATAGTGCATCTATGCCTAAAACATTATTAATAGATAATGCTAAGACTAAATTAATAGCATCTGTTACATATCAAAAGTGGAATGCAGGACAACAACAAGGTGGATTTGGTTATTACATAGAGGTTAGCCAGCCTAAAAACAAGTTAACTTTACAATTGGAACATATTTACTTTAGAGGTTTAAAAGGGGAAATTAAACTTGGAAAGAAAGGATATAAAGCCAATTTAAAAAATGCTTCAGACGAAGACAATAGTAGTTTACCAGACACCTTAGACATCCCATTTTTATTAAATGATAACGAATGCGTTATTTCATATATAAACAACGATACAGTAAAGTTTATTAAGGTTGTAAACTTAATAGAAAAGGCTACGGTTAATTTCCCATCTGTAAAGCCTAGAAACAAAAACTAATCAGTTTTGTAATACAGGTTATAAAACGTACATTTATAGCGTAAAGAATAAGCATTTGAGTGTTTTAAAAAAGTTTTTAAAAGATACTATTATTTATGGTTTAGCAACTGTAATACCAAGATTAATGAATATTATTCTTGTAAATCTACATACAGATACTTTAGAAACAACGAGTTACTCAGAAAACACAACATTTTATGTTTATGCCGCATTTTTTAATGTGTTACTTACTTATGGAATGGAAACCGCATTTTTCAGGTTTTTTAGTAAATCTGAAGAAAAAGATAAAATATTTTCAACAGCATTAATTAGTTTACTAGTAACTTCAACATTGTTTTTTGCAATAGTTTTTTCATTTAACACACAATTAGCAAGTATTGTAGCCTTAGATCAAACATTTTTTAATCTACTTATAGGCGTTCTTGTTCTAGATACATTAGTTGCTATACCATTTGCCTATTTAAGAGCAACAGGAAGACCACTAAAGTTTACAGCTATTAAAATAATTAATATTGGACTTGTGGTATTTTTAAACTATTTCTTTTTATGGGCAATACCAAAATTTGGAATAGAGTTTCCTTATTTTGAAGAAACCAATTTAGTTACCTACATTTTTATAGCCAATTTTATAGCAAGTTTAGTAACCTTTTTATTACTAGTGCCCTATTTTTTTAAGACTAAATTACAGTTTAGTAAACGCATATTAAAACAGTTGTTAAATTACAGTTGGCCAGTAATGATAGCCGGTTTAGCTTATGTAATTAACGAAAATTTCGATAAGTTTTGGATTCCAAAAGAATTAGGCAAGTCTATTAATGGCGCTTATGCAGGTTGCTATAAACTTGGTGTTTTTATGACTATTTTTATATTGGCGTTTCGTTTAGGTGCAGAACCTTTCTTTTTTAATCACGCAAAAGAAAAAAATGCTACAACAACTTATGCTTTTATAATGAAGTATTTTGTAATTCTTGGCTGTGCAATGCTAGTTTTTATAATTGCATACCTAGATATATTAAAATTTCTTTTAGTAGACAATCCAGAATATTGGGTTGCCATAGAAATTGTACCAATTATATTACTAGCCAACTTGTGTTTAGGAATATATTTTAACCTTGCTATTTGGTATAAGCTTACAGATAAAACAAAATACGGAATGTATATTTCTATATTTGGTGCAGTAATTACTATTGTTTTAAATGTCTTTTTAGTATCAAAATTTGGTTTTATTGCATCTGCTTGGATTACATTATTAACTTATGTTTCTATGATGGTGGTTTCTTATTTTTTAGGTCAGAAACATTATCCAGTTCCATACGATTTAAAGCGAATTTTAGGTTATCTTATTATTTCGATTGTATTATCGGTGATTGCATTGCAATCCAATCAAAATTATTATATAAATACTCTTTTGGTTTTAGTATTTTTGGGACTTGTAGTCCTTTTAGAAAAGAAAGAACTTAAACAATTATTAAGAAAGTAAGAATGCAAATAAATATTATAAACAAATCTAATCACGATTTGCCAAGTTACGAAACATTAGCATCGGCAGGTATGGATTTAAGAGCAAACATATCAGAATCTATAACCTTAAAACCATTAGCAAGAACAATTGTTAAAACCGGTTTGTATATAGAATTACCTGTTGGTATAGAGGCGCAAGTAAGACCAAGAAGTGGTTTAGCAGCTAAAAAAGGTGTTACAGTATTAAATGCACCTGGAACTATAGATGCAGATTATAGAGGCGAAATTGGCGTTATTTTAGTAAATCTATCTAACGAAGATTTTATTATAGAAAACGGCGAACGTATTGCACAATTAGTTATAGCAAAACACGAACGTGCAGATTGGAATAAAGTTGAAGTTTTAAGCCAAACAGCAAGAGGCGAAGGCGGTTTTGGAAGTACCGGTGTAAAATAATTTTTTACGCAGGAAAGCATCTAATTAATAGTAGCGCAATATATATTTAAATAAATTTATAGAATAAAAGTTTTTTTTATTCATAAAACATAAATATACCTGTAATAACAGGTATAAATTTAACCCCAAAAAATTCCTACAAACGTAGGCACATTTATGAAAATAATAGTTCCAATGGCAGGTCGCGGATCGCGATTAAGACCACATAGTTTAACCGTACCAAAACCATTAATTCCTGTTGCTGGAGTTCCAATAGTTCACAGATTAGTAAAAGATATTGCAAAAGTTTTAGACCAACCAATCGAAGAAATTGCCTTTGTTTTAGGAGATCCAGCGTGGTTTGGAGAAGATGTAGTAAACAGTTTAATTGCCTTAGCCGAAGGTTTAGGCGCAAAAGCATCTATTTACAGACAAGATCAACCTTTAGGAACCGGTCACGCTATCATGTGTGCAGAACCTTCATTATCTGGACCAGCAGTAATTGCTTATGCAGATACATTAATAAAGGCTAGTTTTAATTTAGACCCAGATGCAGATGCTGTAATTTGGACTAAAAAAGTAGACAATCCAGAAGCTTATGGCGTTGTTAAATTAGACAACAACCAAAACATTGTAGAATTAGTAGAAAAGCCAGAAAACTTTGTAAGCAACCAAGCAGTTATTGGAATTTACTATTTTAAAGATGTAGAAATTTTAAAAGGCGAATTACAAACCGTTTTAGATAATAACCTTATGCATGGCGGAGAATACCAAATTAACGATGGTATTAAAGGTATGATGTCTAAAGGAAAAATCTTTAAAACTGGAACAGTAGACGAGTGGATGGATTGTGGAAACAAAAACATTACACTAGAAACTAACACAAAAATGTTAGGTTTTATTAAAGCCGATGGTATCGAAACTATGGTTCAGTCGTCTGTAGTATTAGAGAATTCTAAAATTATAGAACCTTGTATGATTGGAGAAAACGTGGTGTTAAAAAACACAATTGTTGGACCAAACGTATCTATTGGTAAAAACTGCGTTTTAGAAAATATTGAAATTAAAAACAGCTTAGTACAAAATAATACAACACTTAAAAATGCCAAGTTAAACGAAGCTATGATTGGAAATCACGTAAAATATAATGGCGATTTTACTAAAATAAGTATTGGAGATTATACAACAATGGAATAATTTTTTATGAAGGTAGGCATCAAATAATAACCACTGTTTTTAAATGGTAAGACAAAATGCATCATAGATATAATGAGTTGGTTTTACTGAAATAGAAAATGAATTAAAACATCCTGGAATAAATATTGAAGCATAGCATATTACCTTTACAATTGTAAAGGATAACTATAAATTATGAATAAAACAGTTTACATATTAGTAGTGCTTTTTGGCTTTTTATTTATGCCTTTAAAATTGTGTGCGCAAGTAGATTTTAACCAAACAAAAGAAGACGATTTACAAGAACAGAAAAGCGAGTTTCAAGAATATTTTTTCGAAGCTTTAAAACAAAAAGCCATAGAAAATTACGAACGCGCCATAGAATATCTTCAGAAATGTATTTTGTTGAATGATACAGAATCTATTTTATTTTTTGAGTTAGGGAAAAATCATAATGCTTTAAAAAATTATGTTTTAGCAGAAGAAGCTTTAAAAAAAGCCTTAATAATTCAACCTAATAACGAATGGATTTTAGACGAATTATATACGGTTTACATTAAGCAAAAAGATTACGATAAAGCAGTAAACACCATAAAGCAATTGGTAAAATATCAGCCAAAATACAAAGAAGATTTAGCTAATATTTACGCGCAAACTAAAGACTTTAAAAGTGCTTTACAGACTTTAGACGAGCTAGATTTAGAATTTGGAGTTACAGCAGATAGAGAACGTTTAAGAAACAGAATCTATACATTTACCGGACAACAACAAGTTAGAATAAATAAGTTAGAAACTAGAAAAGAATCTAATCCGGAAGACGAGTCTAACTACTTAAAGTTAATTTTTAGATATAGCGAAGAAGACAATTTGGAAAAGGCCTTTAAAACCGCTCAGGAATTATTAAAAGTACAACCAGATTCAAAACTGGTTCATTTAGCTTTATATAAATTCTATTTGCAAAAAAACCAGCCAGAAGATGCTATTAATTCTATGAAAATAGTTCTAGAAACAGATCGCATAGATCCAAAAAGTAAATCTAAAGTCTTGTCGGATTTTGTTGTTTTTGTTTCTAAAAACCCACAATATGAGCCGCAATTAGTAGCAATTGCAGATGCAGTTTCTACCAAAGGTAATGCGTTAGATTTAGGTAATTATTACTATAAAAAAGGGAACAAAGTAAAAGCGTTAAGTTATTACCAAGAAGCTTATAAAACCCAATCTCAAAATTTTGATGTTTTAAAACAAATTATCTTAATTCAAATAGATTTAGAAGATTATACCAACGCTTTAAAAACCAGCGACGAAGCTATAGAAATTTATCCAGCACAACCACTTTTATATTTATTAAATGGTGTAGCTTTAAATGCTTTAAATAGACCAAAAGAAGCTGTAGATACTTTAGATCTTGGAGTAGATTATATTATAGAAGATGTAAAAATGGAAACAGATTTTTACAAACAATTACAACAAGCCTATACTGCTTTAAACAATTTAAAGAAAGCTAATACGTTTAAAGAAAAGATTGCAAAACTTAAAAAATAATTTATGCCTTATAAAGCACTTAAAATACTTACTTTATGTCTTTTTGTTTTAGCGTTTTCGTCTTGTGGAAGCTCTAAAACATTAATAGGTTCTGCTACTTTAGATAATTCTATTACTACAAAACAATTAATAAAAACTATAGATTCTAAAAAAACCGACTTTAATACTTTAGTAGGTAAACTTAAAATTGAAACTGTACAAGACAATAATTCTAAAAGTTTTGGTGTGTCTTTTAGAATGGAAAAAGATAAAACCATTTGGATTAGTAAATTAGGCATTGTTAAAGCTTTAGTTACACCAACTAGAGTTGCATTTTATAATAAGTTAGATGGCACTTATTTTGATGGCGATTTTAGTTATTTAAGCAAAATTTTAGGCACAGAATTAGATTTTCAGAAAGTGCAACGTATTCTTTTAGGCGAAACTATTTATAATGTTACAAACAAGACATACACTATTTCTACGCACGAGACATCTTATGTGCTTCAACCTAAAGAACAGCGCGAATTATTTGAGATTTTCTTTTTAATAAATCCGCTTCATTTTAAAGCAGATTCGCAACAAATTACACAAATTA
>CALJFB010000022.1 GCA_938073895.1 uncultured Flavobacteriaceae bacterium | reverse complement strand
AACGTATCGTTCTGGTAAGCACCTAAATCTGGGCTTGTAGTTCTATTGTTAGTTAGAATATCTGTTGGAAATTGTGTTGCAATTGTAGTATTTCCTTGATTTACTGCTGGAGATGTATTACTAATAATTAATTGATTATTTGAAGTGTCCATAAATTGTGGATCTTGATTAAAAATAACACCATCGTATTTTGTGTTATCTGTATAAGTATAATTTGCTCCAGAAAAATTAGGATTGTTTACAGGAAAACGTGTTAAACAATTGGTAAATTTAAAGTTGAAAACTACTGCAAGATCTTCAAACTCGTCTAATAAAAACTCTGTGTCATCGTTTCCGTAAATTATACAATTACTAAAATTAGCTTCGATTAAATCTGTAATTTCTGTAGTAGTTGCAGTTTCTCTATAATTGTTAATTAGTAACGCTGGAAACTGTCTAAAGCTGTTAGACCAATAGTTTGCAATGGTACTATGTGTAACGTTGTATTTTCCTCCAAAAGTAGCTGCAAAAGACGCTTGGCCAGAGTTATTAATAACTAAATTATTAGCAGTAATAGAGGTTCGTCTTCCTAAAATACCAAACGTACTTGAGTTGTAAATTTGTGTGTTAGTTATGGTTAATTTATCGGTTGTTGGGTTTGGGTTTTCATCGCTTAAAACACCAATAGTTGCATTTTTAATAGTAGCATATTCAATGGTATTATTTATACTGTTTTCTGATAACCAAATAGTTCCCCATTGTCCAGGAACATTCTCGTAAATAGGTTCTAATCTGTCGCTTTCAAAAATAACTTCGTTTTCTAAAGTGTCTTGATCTGGACTATAGGCACCATTTACATTAAGTGTAGCGTTTTCATTAACCAAAATACCTGAATTAGCATGAAAATGAATTCGTGCTCCTGCATCTATAGTTAAGGTTTGTCCGTTTGGAACTGCAGCATAGCCATATATAACGTAAGGTTTTTGGTTGGTAAATGTTAATTCTGACGCTTCTAATTCTCTACCTTGAATATCTGTTTCAAGAGTTTCGCCGTTTAAGTCAATAGTTAAGGTTTCTACAATATTATTGGCATCTCTATCTGGAAAAATTAATACAGCATCTTTAATTAAGGTGACTAAATCTACTTTTTGTTGTAAAGTTCCAGAATCAAAAAGAATTCTATCTGTATATAAAAATTCGTTTGCAGGAATAGGTATTTCATTTTCGTCGAATGTTGTTTCAACAAAAATAAATAAACTGTCTTTAGCTAAAATTTCAACATTAGTAAAGCTTTTTCCGGCTTGTCCATCTACATTTAACCTGTAGCCAGAAGTTGCGCCATTCTCTAAACTTACGTTTGGAATAGAAATGTCTTCGGAACTATTATTGTATACTTTTAAGTTATACGTACTTGATCCAATATTTGCAAAAATAGTGTCTAAATATAAAGTATCTTTAGAAAACTGAAGGTTTCCAGTGCTTGGAGTAAATTCAAAATCTTTACGGCAAGAACTCCATAATAAAAGGATTGTAAAAGTAAGTGCGAAGGTTATAAAACGTTTCATTGTTATAAATTTTGGACTAACACAAATATAACTTTTTAACGCAGGTAATATTGTATTAATTAAAGCAATTTATAATGTCTTCTGTGATTCTTGTTGGTTTTTGCCTTTTAGAGTCAAACAAGCACCATGATGTGTCTGATGTTGCTAAAAGAATTTTAGTTTCTGCATTATAAAATTCTACACATCTAACGGATCTTAAGCCTTTTGCCGATTTTATAAAGGTTTTAACTTTAATAACGTCGTTTAAAAAGGCAGGTTTTTTATAAGTAATAGAATGTTGGAGTAGGATCCAAAAATAAGAATTATTAATCTGTTTTGTTACTGCTTTTTCCCAATGTTCCATTGCAATATCCTGAACCCAAGACACATATTGTATATTGTTTACGTGGTTTAATTGATCTAAATGTTCTGGTTTTACAGTAATTTGAATAGTGTGACTTTGCATAGTAAAAAAGCATTTTTTCTTTTAGCCTTATTTTCTGAAAAATCTTTTTTCTTCTTTCTGAATTGTTTTGGCTTTATTTATGTGTTTAATTTTTTCAATTATAACATCTCTTAAAAAAGTTATATTACTTTATAAACACATTAATGTTTGATTGATGGTTGATTAATTGTAGTTTAGTGTGTTGTAATTAATTTTTTAGTGATTAACTTTTAGTTCTTAAGTCTAACCTTAATACTTTCTATAATTTATTCTATAATTTTAACTTCAAACATTTTATTCCAACGTTTTCCAGTTACAAAAAGCGTTTTTGTTTCTGGATTGTAAGCTAAACCGTTTAAAACATTATCGTTTATAGAAAAATTAGGAATTTCTTTGGTTAGTGCTGTAAAGTCCATAACAGCTTCTGTAGCGCCATTTTCTGGATTAATAATAGCTACACCATTGCGTTCGTAAATATTAGCGTAGATTTTTCCTTCAACCCATTCTAATTCGTTTAATCGTCCAATTTTACCTTTATTATGATAAGCTTGAATGTAGCTGTTTTCTGTTAAAGTTTCTGTGTTTAACGTCCAAATTTTTGCTGTTCCATCGCTTTTTAAAAGTTCTGTTCCATTATTACATAAACCCCAACCTTGAGTGCTTTTCCCGTAGCTAAAGCTGTTTTTGCGTTCAAAAGTTTCTAAATCGTATACAAAACCCTTTTTGTTTTGCCATGTTAATTGGTAAATGTTATGGTTTAAAATTGTTAAGCCTTCAGCAAAAAACGTTTTAGCTAAATCTACATTTTTAAGTATTTTTCCAGTTTTATAATCTATTTTTCTAAGTTTAGATTCGCCATATTGACCTGTGCTTTCGTATAATATGCCATTGTGAAACTCTAAACCTTGAGTATAAGAGGTTGCATCGTGTGGATAAGTGTTTACAATTTCGTATTTAAAAAACTTAGGTGCCTTATCGTTTAAAATAGTTAAGGCTTTAGTTACAGTTTCGGTTTCACCATTAAAATTAACAGTAGCAGTTATAGTATGTTCGCCTAATTTAAAATTATTTAAATTGGTGCTTTCTGTAATTACTTTCCCATCTAATTTATAGGTTACCTTAGAAACGTTGTTCTTTTTAATATTATTTAAAGTAATTTTTAGTGTTTCGTTTACCGGAATGGTATTGTTTTTAGTGTTTAAAGTTAACGAAAATTGCTTTTCTTTAGTCGAATTAGAGTTGCCACAAGCAATAAATACAAGAGCTAAAAATATGATTATAAGGTGTTTAAATAATTTCATAAGGACTAATAATTTTATAGCAAGTTATTTATTAAAATTCGTTAAAAAAAATGATTGTGAAAATATTAAAAGATTGTATATTTGCACCGGCAAGTCCTACACAACTAGCTCCTGTTGAATCCTCCAGGTCGGGAACGAAGCAAAGGTAAATGGTCGTAGCAGTGTGATGTAGGTAGCTTGCCTTTTTTTATGCAATTAACTGAAGGTTTTACTTCAAAAAAAAATAGACTAAAAGATTTGTTTATCGCTTGATATTCAAATCTTTTTCTTTTTTACATACTTTTTTAAAATTCATTAGTAATTTTACATTTCATAAAATATTAAATACCCATGCAAAAAGTAGTCTTAATTACCGGTGGATCTTCAGGAATAGGAAAGTCTATAGGCGAATTTTTATTATCTAAAAACTATGTGGTTTATGGTACAAGCCGAAATCCAGATAGATATCCAGATGCTAAAATTAAATTAGTAGCTTTAGATGTTCAAGACAATACAACTATAAAATTGGCAATAGAAACGGTTATTAATGCCGAAGGGAAAATTGATGTGGTTATTAATAACGCAGGTGTTGGAATTACAGGACCTTTAGAAGAAATCCCAGAAGCACAAGTGTTACATAATTTCGAGACCAATTGTTTTGGTCCAATGCGAGTTATAAACGCTGTTTTACCACAAATGCGACTTCAAAAAAGTGGGTTAATTATAAATGTAACCTCAATTGCTGGTTATATGGGTTTGCCTTATCGCGGAGTTTATAGTGCAAGTAAAGGTGCTTTAGAATTAATAACCGAAGCCTACCGAATGGAAATTAAAGACTTTAATATAAAAATGACCAACATAGCACCAGGCGATTTTGCTACTAATATTGCTGCCGGTCGTTATCATGCGCCAGTTGTAAAAGGTTCGCCTTATCAAAAAGCCTATGGAAGTGTTTTAAATGCTGTAGACGAAGATGTAAATAAAAGTAGCGATCCTATTGCAGTGGCTAAAAAAGTATTGGAAGTTATAGAAACCAAAAAACCTAAAATCCATTATAAAGTTGGAGCTTTTATGCAGAAATTTTCTATTATTTTAAAGTTTATTTTACCAGATACTACTTACGAGAAGTTATTACTTAACCATTATAAATTGTAGTTAAAAACTTTAATTATTTTTCAAAAACTTCTTTATTTTAAAACATAAAAAACGTATTTTAGAGTAACAAATAATAATAACATTCTGTTCTATTAATCTTAGTTTAATAGATTAACAGCGTTTTGAAAAATAATAGATATGAAGTTTTTTATAGATACCGCAAACCTTGCTCAAATAAAAGAAGCACAAGATTTAGGAATTTTAGATGGTGTAACTACAAATCCATCTTTAATGGCTAAAGAAGGCATAACTGGACACGATAATATTTTAAAACATTACATTAAAATTTGTAACCTAGTTGATGGCGATGTGAGTGCCGAAGTTATTTCTACAGATTTTGAAGGTATGGTTAGAGAAGGCGATGCTCTTGCCGAATTACATGACCAAATTGTTATTAAATTACCTATGACTAAAGATGGTATTAAAGCCTGTAAATACTTTAGCGATAGAGATATTAAAACAAATGTAACACTTGTGTTTTCTGCCGGACAAGCATTACTAGCAGCAAAAGCTGGCGCAACTTATGTATCGCCATTTATTGGACGATTAGACGATATTTCTACAGATGGAATGCATCTTATTGCAGAAATTAGACATATTTACGATAACTATAATTTTGAAACCGAAATTTTAGCCGCTTCAGTTAGACATACTATGCATATTATAGATTGTGCAAAAATAGGCGCAGATGTAATGACTGGACCTTTAAGTGCTATTGAAGGTTTATTAAAACATCCACTAACAGATATTGGTTTAGCTAAGTTTTTAGCTGATTATAACAAGGGAAATTAAGTTAAAATTTAAATATACAATTAGGTTTTGTTTTCTAAGTGAATATAAAATTACTAGTAAATAAAAAAGGTGCTTCGAATTAATTTGAAGCACCTTTTTTTTAGTGTTTTTTATATTTTATTTGTTTAGTAATTCTAGTAATTGTTTTTCAAAATTTATAGAAAACATATTAGCTTTTGGATTGACTATTTTAGCATCTTTATCTACAATAAAAACATTATTTATTGGTCTAATAGCTAAAATATCTTTTGCAGCTTCTGGGTTTTTAAAGTGATACTCGTTGTAATAATTTAATCTATTTTTTTGAAGAATTTCTGCTTGTTCACGACTACTAATATAATCTGCATTTATAGCTATAAAATCTATTTCTGGATATTTAGTACTTAATTCTTCAGCTTTTTTGTGTGCATCTATTAAATGATACGTGTATTTATTACTCCAAAAATAAATAATAGTTGGTCTTTTAATTAAACTGTTTAATGCTTTAACTTTATCTTTTTTTGTTATAACATCTACTTTTGGTAGCAAATAACCAGGTTTTAATCTCGTATAAGCATTTACAATATTTGATGCTTTTTCTAGATTATTAGTATTAAGATTTACTTTGTTAAAAGCATTTAATACAGCATTAAAACTATCCACATCTTTAGAGTCGTTTAAAAAACGCATCATATAATAAAATGATAATTTATTTTTAATGGTTTCAGATTTAATTTTTTCATCTATTAAACTAAACTTGTCTAAGTTGTAATGTAAAGAATGAATATTATATAAGCTGTCTCTAGAATGTTTAAAATGACTTGATAATGCAATATTATTAAAGTGAAACCTTAAAAACGATCTGTAGGGCTTATAATTTTTAAGTAACTCATTATTGTAATCTATATCTTTTCTGTAACTATAGAAAGACGTATCTAAATCTTTAAAAACTTCAAACTCATCTTTATCAAAACGTGCAAACGGATAAAATTCTTTGCAGTAATAGTGGTGGTATTTAATATTACCTTCTGCTACTTTTAAGAAAGTAGGAGATAAGTCGTATTTTTCTTGGTAATTTATTAATTTATCCTCTTTAATTTTTTTTAAACTATCTAACTTCGAAGAAAATAACTTTGGTTCTAACTGACTTATTTTAAGAATAAATTTTTCTTGAGATTCATTCTCAAGGTATAAATCCATTAAATAATTATTTTTTTTGCTACCAACACCAGAGTAAGTTAAGGATTCATCAAAGTTAATGGTGTTCAATAAAAAAGTTAGACTATCACCTTTTTCTATCAAAACAGATTGAGACTCAAGGCCATCATAAAAATTATAGATACCTGGACTAAAAGCTTTAAATTTATGTACAAATGCATTTTTGTTATTAAGCGGTAAGGTATCTAAAGTGTTATTGTTTGTGTCTTTTAGGATTACAAAATTTGTATTTGGATTTAAAATAACACCACCAAAATATGTATCTTCATTAGGAGAAATTACATTTTTACATGCAATAAAGCATGTTAGTGTAATTAGTAGAATTATTATTAAGGTTTTTAATTTCAAAATCTTTAAATATAAAGTGTTCAACAAATTTAATTTAATGGTTTAGTTTTGTTGTTAAAGCGTTGTTAAATCTTAATTAATAAGAAAATAAACTAAAGATTATTCCTTTTTACAGATTTATAAATCTATGGTATCCTACTAATTTTGTGTATTAATGTTTAGATATTTTTTTTAAGAAGTTACTTAGATAGTGTTCATTTTAAAAATCATTTGGTATAACTAAGTTTTATAGTATAAATTTCAAGGCTTTTTTCTACTTTTGCATCACATTTATAATAAGAATTTATGTAAATGTATTTAATAGCTATTACTAATACTTTAAAAACTAAAAATAAGCATGTTATCAGTTTCTAACCTATCTGTTCAATTTGGAAAACGTGTCCTTTTTGATGAAGTTAATACCACTTTTAATAATGGAAATTGTTATGGGATTATTGGTGCCAATGGTGCTGGAAAATCTACATTTCTAAAAATTATTGCCGGATTACAAGAGCCAACTTCTGGTCACGTACATTTAGAAACAGGAAAACGTATGTCGGTTTTAACACAAGACCACAACAAACACGACGCAGATACTGTTTTAGAAACCGTTTTAAAAGGTAATAAGCCTTTATATAAATTAAAGTCTGAAATTGATGCTTTATATGCAGATTATACAGATGAAAATGCCGACAAAATTGGTGAACTTCAAGTTAAATTTGAAGAAATGAATGGTTGGAATGCAGATAGCGATGCTGCATCTATGCTTTCTGGTTTAGGGATTAATGCAGATCACCATTATACATTAATGGCAGATTTAGATGGTAAACAAAAAGTCCGTGTATTATTAGCACAAGCACTTTTTGGAAATCCTGATGTGTTAATTATGGATGAACCTACCAACGACTTAGATTACGAAACTATTGGTTGGTTAGAAAATTTCTTAGCAAATTACGAAAACTGTGTAATTGTGGTCTCTCACGATAGACACTTTTTAGATGCTGTTTGTACACATATTTCTGATATTGATTTCGCAAAAATTAATCATTTCTCAGGAAATTATACGTTTTGGTACGAGTCGTCTCAATTAGCAGCAAGACAACATGCACAACAAAACAAAAAAGCCGAAGAGAAAAAGAAAGAATTAGAAGAATTTATTCGTCGCTTCTCTGCTAACGTTGCAAAATCTAAACAAGCAACAAGTAGAAAAAAAATGATTGATAAGTTAAATATTGAAGATATAAGACGTACCAGTAGACGTTATCCTGCCATTATTTTTGAGCGCGATAGAGAAGCTGGAGATCAAATTTTAAATGTTGAAGGATTAGCTGCTTCTACAGATGGCGATATTCTTTTTAAAGACATAGATTTAAATTTAGCAAAAGGCGATAAAGTAGTCTTGTTTTCTAGAGATTCTAGAGCAACCACAGCTTTTTATCAAATTTTAAACGGAAACATTAAGGCAGATTCTGGCCAGTATAATTGGGGCGTTACTACAACACAATCTTACTTACCTTTAGATAATAGTAGTTTCTTTACAGACGAAACTTTAACCTTAGTAGATTGGTTAAGACAATGGGCTCAAACTGAAGAAGAACGCGAAGAAGTTCATTTAAGAGGTTTCCTTGGGAAAATGATTTTTAGTGGTGAAGAAGCTCTAAAAACGTGTAATGTTTTATCTGGAGGAGAAAAAGTACGTTGTATGTTATCTAGAATGATGATGACTAGAGCAAACGTTTTACAATTAGACGAACCAACAAATCACTTAGATCTTGAAAGTATTACTGCATTTAACAACTCTTTAAAGAACTTTAAAGGTACTATGTTATTTACAACACATGATCACGAATTTGCTCAAACCGTAGCAAATAGAGTAGTGGAGTTAACGCCAAATGGTGTTATAGATAGATACACAACATTTGATGAGTACATGCAAGACAAGAAAATTAAAGAATTAAGAGATAAAATGTACACAGTTTAATAAAACTGTTTTTAACGATTAATTGACAATAAAAAAGCATCAAATTTAAAATTTGATGCTTTTTTGGTTAATGTATTTAAATAATTATAGGTTTAATAAGAATTATAATTTGTAGCTATTTCAATTCTATTTTTAATGAATTGCATTTAGTTTAGTTGAGAAAATAACGGTTAATAAAATAATGGTTAAGTAAAATACTCTCAGTCAATTAGAAATAGTTAAAATCTACTTATTAGAATTATTCTTTTAACTCATAAACAATTTCTCCATTAAAAATGGTCATTGCTATTTTAGTTTTTAAGATGTCTTGTTCTTTTACAGTCATTAAATCCTGGTTGTAAATTGTAAAATCTGCTAATTTTCCTTTAGTAATAGAACCTTTAATGTCTTCTTCAAATGCACCAAATGCAGCATCTAAAGTATAAGATTTTAGGGCTTGTGCTCTTGTCATTTTTTGTTCTGGCTCAAATCCACCTTCAGGAAAACCACCAAGTGTTTTTCTACTAACGCTAGCATAAAAACTAGCTATTGGGTTAATTGGTTCTACAGGAACATCTGTTCCATTAACAATTGGAACACCGCTTTTTAATAAATCTTGCCACATATATGCGCCTTCTTTAATTCGTTTTTCGCCTAAACGATCTATTGCCCAAGTTCTATCTGAAGACATATGTACAGCTTGCATTGCAGGAATTACATTTAATTGGGCAAACCTTGGAATATCGTCTGGATGTAAATGTTGTGCATGTTCTATTCTAAATCTATGATCGGAATCTAACATCGTGTTTTCTTCTAATGCAGCTTCATAACGATCTAAAATTTCTCTGTTGGCTCTATCGCCAATTGCATGCGCACAAACTTGAAATCCATTTTTAAGTCCGCTTAAAGCTGTTTCTTTAACAAAATTCATAGGAAGCGTTTCGTGTCCAAAATGGTTAGGTTGATCTGTGTAAGATTCTAGAAGCCAAGCTCCACGAGAACCTAAAGCGCCATCGCAATTTAATTTTACAGAACGAATTGTAAACAAATGATCTGGATCTATTTGAATACCTTTTTTATACCATTCATTAAGTAGTTCTTTATCCCAACCAGTAAGCATAGCATAAATTCTAATTCCCATTTTTTGGTTAGATTTCATTGTAGTATAAAGCGAAATGGTTTCTCTATCTATTCCAGCATCATGAAAACTAGTAATTCCATTTTTAGAACAAGCTTCTACAGCTAAATTAAAGGCTTGGTTATCTGTTTCTGGTGTGTTTTTTGGAATGTGCTTGCTAATTAGAGTTTGTGCACGCTCGTTAAAAATTCCGGTAGGTCTATTAAACTCATCTAAAATAACTTCGCCACCTTTAACCTCGAATTTATTTATACCTTCTAGACTAAGTAATTCTAATCCTGCCATTTCCATTGCTTTAGCATTTGCAAATGCCGCATGGCCACTTGCGTGACTTAAATACACTGGATTATTTGGTGAAATTTCACTAAGTCTGTGGTGAGTTTGGAAACCTTTAATTAGGTCTTTAGGCATGCTATCCCATTTGCTTTGGTGCCAACCTCTACCAGTTATCCATTCGCCTGGTTTTGCAGTTTTAACACGTTCTGCAACAGCATCAATAATAGCTTGGTAGCTGTTTGTTTTTAAAAGATTAAGTCGCAATTCGTTATAGCCTAAACCCATAAAATGCCCGTGACCTTCTATAAGTCCTGGAGTCATTGTTTTACCTTTTAAGTCAATAAGCTTTGTCTGTTGATTTTTATAAGTTTCAGCTTCTTTAAAACTACCAGAAAAAAGGATTTTATTATTTTTTGTTGCTACGGCTTCTACGGTAGTTTTAGTAGAATCTACGGTATAAATTGTACCACCATAAATTATTAAAGAGGCAAATTCTTTTTTAGATTTTGAACAAGAGTTAAAAAGAAAAAGGGTAATTATTAAAGTAACTAAAACTGAAAATCGAGATATCATTGCGCTTATATTTATAAGCTGAAAGTTACATTTTTTTGATGATATAATCTATAATTTACTATTTGAAACCTTAAATTATTTTTATTAATTGATAGGGATTTTTAAACCAATAGCCGCAGCTCCAACAGTTTGTCTAACACTTGGTTGAAGATAATATGAAAAGCCAATATCAAAATTATGTTTTTTTCCTAATTCTACTCCAAAAGCAATTGGAATATGTAGAATTACCCCATTTTTATCTATTATATTATTTAAGTAAGTTACGTTCTTAAAAGAACCAATAGACGTGCCAATTCCAATTTCAAAATATGGTGCAAAATAAGGTATTGGTGCTTTTATTCTAATTTTACCACCTAAAAGTAGCGCATTTGTAGATAATTTTAAATCGCTTTCTTTAGGTATATTTGGGTTAGAATTAAAAGCATCTTCTGAATTGTATTTATCTGTTAATTCAGATTTTGTAAAAATAAGTCCAACATAAGGCTTAAGATCTAACCAAGATTTTATTTTTAGGATGTATTCTCCACTTGCATAACCACCAACACCATTAACTTCTACGTCTTCAAATGGAAATGCGTATCCAAAACCTATAGAAACATTAATAGCTTTTTCTTTTATAAATTGTGCGTTCATATTATAACAAATAAATACAGCAAAAAGAACTAGAATTAGTTTTCTCATTTTATAAACTTAATAAAAATATGGATTTTATCTTTTCTTAAACGTTTTATTACGTTGGTTGTAGTTTTTGTCTCCACGAGTTTGTGGCTTTTTGTATTTAGCAGCAATCTTAAATTTGTAAGAACCACCAAGATTTTCTTTAGAGTTTTTCTCACTCTTTTCGTGAAAAGCTGGTCCAGGAGCATCTTCATCTCTACGTTTTGTAGGATTGTAATGTTCTTTAATTACCGTACGTTCTTCTTCTATAAGTTCTGTAGAAATTTCAACAGCTTCTGGAAGTTCCAAAACAGGAATTTCCATTTGCATTAATGCTTCAATTTTCTCTAAACCATCTAATTCTTTTTCGGTAGAAAGTACAATAGCTTCACCTTTTCTTTCGGCTCTACCAGTTCTACCAATTCTATGCATATAGTTTTCCGGATAATCTGGTGTATCAAAGTTAATAACGTGACTTACATTGTCTATATCCAATCCACGAGCCATTACATCTGTAGCAATTAAAATACGATTTTCACCAGCACGAAATTGCTCAATACTACGTAAACGGTAATTTTGTGTTTTGTTGGAGTGAATAACACAAATCTCATCGTTTAAGGTTTCGGCAAGATGTTCAAATAAGCGATCTGCCATTCTTTTATGAGATACAAATACCAATACTTTATTGTAGGTTTCTGTATCTTGAAATAAGTGTTTTATTAAATTAAATTTTGTGTAATAATTTGGAACACTATATTTTGTTTGTGTAATGTTTTCTAGTGGTGTACCAGAAATAGCAATAGAAACTTTGGTTGGATTAATAAAAAAGTCTGTAATTAACTCGTCTACATCTTCTGTCATAGTTGCAGAAAACATTATGTTTTGTCTGCGTTCTGGAAGAATATCAAAAATATTAAGTAATTGATGTCTAAATCCTAAATCTAACATGACATCTACTTCATCAATAACTAATTTCTGAATAGATTTTAGTTGTAACACACGGCTAACCGCTAAATCGTATAAACGTCCTGGTGTTGCCACAATAATATCTTGACCTTGCGCAACAGCTTGTTTTTGCGTGTTTATGTTTGTTCCACCATAAACACCAAGTGTTCTTACATTAATATATTTTGCTAATTTATTAATCTCGTTTACTACTTGAACTACAAGTTCTCGAGTAGGTACTAAAATTAAAACGCGTGGTGCTTCTTGCCTAGAATATTTTAAGTTTCTAAGTATTGGTAGCATATAGGCAAAGGTTTTACCAGTACCTGTTTGCGCAATACCAACCATATCATTACCACCAGAAATTACCGGAAATGCTTCCGATTGGATTGGCGTTGGTGTGGTAAAACCTAAGTCGTCTAAACCATTATATAATGGCGTGTTTAAATTTAGTTCTTGAAAAGTCACAATACATTAATTTAACTGCAAAATTACCATTATTAATTGGTTTACACTAAATGCGCTTCGTGAATTTCAATTTTATAGTCTACTAAAGATCTTTTATTAGCCAAAAGTGTTACAATGTTGTTTTTAGTTTTAGTATTTTATTTGTTTTTTTATTATTAAAAATGCTTAGCCAAGTAACTAAGGATGCACAGTTTTTATTAGTTTTTTTTAATATCTAGGTTTCATTTTATATAGGAACAATGCAATTTTATTAAATCTTATATCATTATAATTTAGCTTTAATGGTTTTTAAAGAAACTCCTAACACGTTTTTTTTTGTTGGTGTTTTATTTTTTGTTTTAATCAAATGCTTAAAAAGGTATTATTTTTTATGAAATCTCATTAACTTTGAAAACATAATTTTTACAATTGAGAACTCTAAAAACATATCAACTTACAAAAACAGCACAATTTAAAGCCCAATTATTGTCTTGGAGTCAGCAATTTGACACAGTTTTGTGGTTAGATTCCAATAATTATAGTCAGCAATATTCTAATTACGATGCGGTTTTGGCTGTAGACGAATTTACCAGTATTAAAACAGATCATTTAGACGCTTTTAATAAGTTAAAAGAATATCAAACCTTAACTAAAGACTGGATTTTTGGTTATTTAACTTACGATTTAAAAAATGACGTTGAAGCTCTAGAATCTAAAAATACATCTATTTTAGATTTTCCTGAATTGTATTTTTTTCAACCACAAAAACTATTTTTAATTAAAGATAATGTTTTGGAGGTTAGATATTTAAAAATGGTAGATCATGAGATTGAAAGCGATTTTAAAACCATTACAAATTTTAAGACAGACGATTTAAAGCAAAATAAAGCAGTAACTAATGAAGATGAAAAAGTAAAAATTAAACTCACTTTAACAAAAGATAATTATTTAGAACGTGTTAATGCAGTTTTAAATCATATTAAAAGAGGAGATATTTACGAAGCCAATTTTTGTCAAGAATTTTTTGTAGAAGATGTTGTAATTAAACCTTACGCGGTTTACAATAAGCTAAATAGCATATCAAACCCACCATTTGCGTCTTATTTTAAGCATTTGGACAATTATGTAATGTGTGCATCTCCAGAACGCTATTTAAAAAAAGAAGGTTCTAAATTAATATCGCAACCTATAAAAGGAACCGCAAAAAGATCGACTAATAAAAAAGAAGACGAACTTTTAAAAACCAATTTACAAAACGATATTAAGGAACGCAGCGAAAACGTTATGATTGTAGATTTAGTTAGAAACGATTTGTCTTTAACAGCACAAAAAGGAAGCGTAAAAGTAGAAGAGTTGTGTAAAATTTATAGTTTTGATCAAGTACATCAAATGATTTCTACAGTAGTTTCTAATGTAAAACCAGAAATTCATCCCGTAGATATTATAAAAACAACGTTTCCAATGGGAAGCATGACTGGAGCACCTAAAATATCTGCAATGCAAATTATAGAAACGTTAGAAGTTTCAAAACGTGGCTTATATAGTGGTGCAATTGGATATTTTACACCAGAAAATAATTTCGATTTTAACGTTGTAATTCGTTCAATTTTATATAATAAATCAAAGAAACACGTATCTTATTCCGTTGGTAGCGCAATAACAGCAAAAAGCGATCCAGCTAAAGAATACGAAGAATGTTTACTCAAAGCAAAAGCAATGCGCCAAGCCTTAGAAAGTTAATTTATGCTTCAAGAATTTAAAAAACATATAAATAATCAGTTTTCATTTTTAAATGATACCAAGCTACTTATTGCTATTTCTGGCGGTTTAGATAGCGTAGTTTTAGCGCATTTATGTAATGCTTTACATCTAGATTTTACTTTAGCACATTGTAATTTTTCTCTAAGAGCTGAAGAAAGTAATACCGACGAACTTTTTGTGAAACAATTAGCTAAAGAATTAGAAGTTAATATTTTTACAACAACTTTTGAAACTGCCGCATTTGCTAAAACAGAAAAATTGTCTATTCAATTAGCCGCAAGACAGTTGCGTTATAATTGGTTTAAAACAGTTCTTAAATCAGAATCTTTAAATGTTGTTTTAACGGCGCATCATGCAGACGATAATTTAGAAACCTTACTTATAAACCTCTCAAGAGGCACAGGAATAGACGGTTTAACCGGAATTCCACCAATAAATAATAATATAGCGCGACCATTATTGCCTTTTTCTAGAGAACAGATTAAAAATTATGCTTTAGAACACCATATTAAATGGAGAGAAGATAGCAGTAATAAATCAACCAAATATTTACGTAATAAATTAAGACACGACGTTATTCCTGTTTTAAAGCAAGTAAATTCTAATATTCTTGAAAATCTAACAACTACAATTTCTAACTTAAACGATACAAAAGCAATTGTTGCAGAAAGTATAAAAGCGGTTTTAAAAAGAGCTATTATTTCTAAAACCGAAGCGCAAACAATTTATAGAATTTCAGAATTTAAAAAAATAGATGTTCCAAAAGCCTATATCCATGAAATTTTTAAAGTCTACGGATTTACAGCATTTACAGATATTGAGGATTTGTTAGAAGCACAATCTGGAAAGGTTGTTTTTTCTAAAACACATCAGATTTTAAAAGATAGAGCTACGCTAATCCTAACTAAAATTAGTGATAAAAAAATATTTGAAGCTACAATAAATAATATTCAAACTATAAATACACCATTAGGGAAATTAACTTTTGAGATTGTTTCTGAAGTAACCGAATTAAAAAATAAACAAAACCACTCGGTATTTGTTGATGCTAAATTGTTAAAGTTTCCTATAATTGTAAACTCCAAGCAAGAAGGTGATTATTTTTACCCTTTAGGAATGACTGGCAAGAAGAAATTAAGCAAGTATTTTAAAGACGAAAAACTATCTTTAATAGCTAAAGAAAACACGCTAATATTAAGAAGTTGTAACCAAATAGTTTGGATAATTAATTATAGATTAGATAACAGATTTAAAGTAACCAAAAACACCAAATCAATTATAAAAATAACTTTAGTATGAAAAAACTCCTAATATTATTTGCAGTATTCTTAACTCTTGGAGCTGTAAATGCACAAATTTTAGAACCAATAAAATGGAAAACTAAAGTTGAAAAAATTTCTGAATCAGAATATAACTTAGTTTTTGAGGCAGAAATTAAAGAACATTGGCATTTATATACTCAAAAAGAAATTGAAGGTGGAAATTTACCCACAGAAATTATTTTTGATGATGAAAAAAGTGGTAAAGACTTTGAGCTTATTGGCAAACCTACAGAAAGTGAATCTATTACTGCTTACGATAAAGTGTTTGCTTTAGATTTAAATTTTTTCGAGGACAAAGGAACTTTTACTCAGAAAATAAAACGTCTTAACAAAGATATTAAGACTATTAAAGCAGAAATTGCATATCAAGCTTGCGATGATAAAACGTGTATTTACCCATCAAAAAATATGACTTTCGATTTGTCTAAAGCTGTTTCTGTTTTAGATAAAAAGGTAGAAGAAGTTATTGTTGAAGAGCAAAACAATTCATCTGAAAAAAGTTTATGGGGAACATTCTTTATTGCTTTTATTTTAGGATTTGGAGTGCTATTAACACCTTGTGTTTTCCCAATGATTCCTATGACGGTTAGTTTCTTTACAAAACAAAGTAAAGATCGAGCTACTGGTATTAAAAATGCTTTTTTGTACGGTTTTTTTATAATTGTAATTTATACATTATTAGGTTCTTTAGTTTCGGCTTTATTTGGAAGTAATGCCATGTACGAATTTAGTACAGGTGTTATTTTTAACGCTATAATGTTTATAGTTTTAGTAGCATTTGCATTTTCTTTTATGGGAGCATTCGAAATTATGTTGCCTAATAGCTTTATGAATAAAGTAGATAGCCAATCTAATAGAGGTGGCGTTATTGGTATATTTTTTATGGCGTTAGCCTTAGCAGTTGTGTCTTTTTCTTGTACATTTCCAATTGCTGGAACAGCTTTGTTAGATGCCGCAACTAAAGGTGGAATTGCACCAATAATTAGTATGTTAGGATTTTCTACGGCTATAGCAATACCATTTGTGCTATTTGCTGTTTTTCCGGGTTGGTTAAATGGATTACCAAAATCTGGTGGTTGGTTAAATACCGTAAAAGTTGTTTTAGGTTTTTTAGAATTAGCATTTGCATTTAAGTTCTTATCTATGATAGATTTAGTGTTAGAATGGCATTTCTTAGAACGTGAAGTTTTTATTGCCATTTGGGTTGCCATTTTTGGAACTTTAGGTCTGTATTTATTAGGTAAAATTACACTACCGCACGATTCGCCTTTAAAATCTATTTCTGTTGGACGCTTAAGTTTAGCAATTATTGTTATTGCTTTTACATTGTACTTAATTCCAGGACTTTGGGGTGCACCATTAAAATTAATTAGTGGATTTCCGCCACCAATGAGTACAAATGCAGAATCTCCATATGGAGTAGGTTTTACTAAACAACAAAAACAAGTGGTTACCTCTAGTAATGCATTAAACGAAAGTGAAAATTACGCATCAAACTCTAAACTTCCAGAACACGCGCATTTAGGACCAAACGATTTAGTTGTTTTTAACGATTACCAACAAGGATTAGCTTACGCAAAATCTGTTAACAAACCTGTTATGTTAGATTTTACAGGTATTACTTGTGTAAATTGTAGAAAAATGGAAGAGCAAGTTTGGGTAAAGAATAATATATTTAATACCTTAAATAACGATATTATAATAATTTCGCTTTATGTAGACGATAGAACAAAACTACCAAAAAGTGAGCAGTACGAATCGGAATTAACAGGGAATTCTGTAAAAACCTATGGTCAAAAATGGTTAGAATATCAGCAAACTAGATATAATACTAATGCGCAACCATTATATATTATTCAAGATACTAACGGTAAAGATTTAAATAAACCAGTTGGATATACACCAGATTCTAATGAGTATTATAATTGGTTACAAGAAGGATTAAGTAATTTCAAGAAAAAGTAGTTTAATTATTTTTATAATCTAGGTTGTTTTTTTAAGCTTTGTATTCTTTTAAATTATTAATTACAGTAAAATGGCGTTAGTTGTTTTTGTAATAACTACAAACTAAATTCAATAGAATTATTTACATATAAAAGCGTGAATCTATTTTCTCGCTTTTTTTGTGCCTATTTTTTAGTACATTTAAGAAAACGAATATCTTATGCTTAAAAAAGTTTTTGGAAGTGCTGTTTTTGGAGTAGATGCAACAACTATTACCGTAGAAGTTAACGTAGATAAAGGAATAGGTTATCATTTGGTAGGTTTACCAGATAATGCCATAAAAGAAAGTAATTACCGTATTGCAGCAGCTTTACAGAATAATGGCTTTAAAATTCCTGGCAAAAAACTTATTATTAATATGAGTCCAGCAGATTTACGTAAAGAAGGTTCTGCTTACGATATGACTTTAGCTATTGGAATTCTTGCCGCATCAAATCAAATTCAAGCCGAAAAATTAGATAAGTATATTATTATGGGCGAATTATCTTTAGATGGTTCTCTTCAACCTATAAAAGGTGCTTTACCTATTTCTATTAAAGCTAAAGAAGAAGGTTTTGAAGGCTTTATTTTACCAAGTCAAAATGCTAAAGAAGCTGCAATTGTAGATGGTTTAAAAGTTTATGGTGTAGATAATATAAAACAAGTTATTAACTTTTTTGATAAAAATGAACCTTTAGAAGAAACCATTGTAAATACAAGAGAAGAATTTTATAAAAATTTAGACTTTCCCGAATTCGATTTTTCAGATGTAAAAGGTCAAGAAAGCATAAAACGTTGTATGGAAATTGCAGCAGCTGGCGGCCATAATATTATTTTAATTGGCCCGCCAGGAGCAGGAAAAACAATGTTAGCAAAGCGTTTGCCAAGTATTATGCCACCAATGACGTTGCACGAAGCCTTAGAAACTACAAAAATACATTCGGTTGTTGGTCGTGTTAAAAGCTCTGGTTTATTATCGCAAAGACCATTTAGAAGTCCACATCATACAATTTCAAATGTTGCACTTGTTGGCGGTGGAAGTTATCCACAACCAGGAGAAATTTCGTTGTCTCATAATGGTGTTTTGTTTTTAGATGAATTACCCGAATTTAAAAGAGATGTTTTAGAAGTTATGCGTCAGCCTTTAGAAGACAGA
>CALJFB010000021.1 GCA_938073895.1 uncultured Flavobacteriaceae bacterium | reverse complement strand
TTCTGTTGTCGTACTTGGACAGACGCCTAACGTAGTGTATGTTACTGTATAAGTTACTTGAGGTAAACCATTTGTGATTGCTCCTGTAGCTGTGTCTAAAACTGATCCATCTGCTAAATCTGGATTAAAAGCAAAAACACCACCTGAAGCTCCTGTAATTACAGCTGTTCCTCCATCGCATGTTGGTGTATATGAAAACGTAGAATCGTCTTGAGGTAATACGGTTAGGGTAAAAACACTATTAGTTGAAGCGTTGAAACAAGTTCCATCAGAATTACTTTCGACTCTAACATAAATAGGCTCTGCATTAGAAACATTAGTATATAATAATGGTAATGGGTCTGTTTCCGTTAAAGCATTTGCAGCAGATGTGTAATATGACACAGTGTAATCTGCTGGGTTTTGCCCGAGTAAAATACCAGCATTTTGTGTTGACAAGTCAAACTCGGCGAAACCATCATTTGGAAACACATCACATTCTGTTAAATTGTTTACTGGCGAAATATTTACATTAGAATAATTTAAAGTAAATGTATCCACAGCAAAACAAACTCCTGATGTAATATCCTGAACTCTAGCAAAAACAATCTCACCATTTGTTCCTGGATAAACTGTAGGATTAGTTATTGGGTTTTGTGGCACATCTGCATCTGCTTGAGAGTTATAGTAAAATACTTCATAATCTGCAGTAGACTGAGTACCTAGAGCTTCGGTATTGTTTACAGTTAAATCAAAAGTTACAGTAGTATTACCATTATCACATTCTGTTAAATCGTTAAGATTCTGAACTTGAGCACCATCAATGAATTCTACAACAATAGAATCATTTGACACACAAGAAACAGCAAATTCAACGTCAACTGAATAAGTTCCTGCTTGAGTAACATCTATTGTAGATCCATTTTGTCCATTAATAATGACACCATTAAAATACCAAACATGATTAATTGCTGGATCTACTTGTGTATTTAAAGTAACCGTACTTCCTTGACATAATGCTGTTCCACCAGCAATAGTAATATCGTCTCCTAAATCTCCACCTAAATTAAAACTTCCTGCCTCTAAAAATATTGCAGAATCCCATGCAGAATCGCCTTGATCAGCTACTACTAATTTTATTTCGTAAGTTGTACCAGGTACAACATTGGCTGTGGCTGTTAAGACTTTAGTTCTTCCGTTATAATTAGTCTGTCCAACTGTATAACCTTCAAAAAAAGGAGTATTAGAGGTACAAGCTGGAGCATTGTTAATATTTAGAACGCTTACTGGTGTTCCATCAGGTAGGACTGCTAAGTTTTGATAAGCTGTAGTACCAACTTCACGTAACAAAAAAGCAAAACTATCTGCAAAAGAACATTCTGTAGTACCGTCGTACTCTTCAGATGCCATTAAATATCTAAAACTAATAGTATCACCTGTAGGCTCAAAATTAAACTTAACAAAAGTAGCATCGTTAGTATTTGTTTGACCTAATGCAGCTTCTAAATCGAGATCTCCACCTTGCCCGTTACCAACATCATTTCTTACTGTCAAAATAGTATTACCAGCTAAACTTGCACTTCCTGTAGTTAAAACTATACCTTCCTCGAAAGGAAAATCTACGGCTCCACCTTTTGTGAAATAACCATAACTTTTAGTTGCTAAATCACCTGGTTGACCAAAAACTTGCTCACTAAAATTACTAACACCTGAACAACCACCGGAAACTAAAACTTGATCGATTAACTCTTCTATAGAAAAGCTTGATTGTGGAAAAGCTACATTATTAGAGGTAATTATTGGTTCTAAAACTAAAACTTGAATTGTTTTTGTATCTGAACAACCTAAAGGATTATCGTCTGATACAGTATAAGTAACTGTGTAAGTACCTGCAGTTGGATATGTAAAACTTGCATTTTGAGTTGTAGCATCTGCACCAGTGCCAAAATCCCAATTATATATTGCATTTGTAGATGAATCTGAAAACGTGGCTGATCCCATAAAATTAACTGCTGTTCCTTGTGGCACTTCAACAACACCAGAAAGCTGAGCTGCTGGTACTGTACTATCTATTGAGGCTACAATAGTTTGACAAGGAGCAGCACATTCAATATCTGCTGACCAACCAACCGTGTTTCCTGAGATATTACTTGTAAAATTAATAGTAAGACAACCACTTGCATTAGTTACAGATGGTATAACTAAACCAGGTGAATTTGCTGGACCACCAGAATAAGTCCCTAAAACTGGTGCAGCATCAGAGTCTCCATCGTAAATAGTTAGAATATCGGCATTTTGCTGAGTGCTAAAAGTTGTAAAGTCTAATGTAGTAACGGTTCCAACTGTATCTGGACAAATAGTAAGTGTGAAATCTTCATTATCTCCATAATTACCGGCAGAACCTGAATCTAAAAAGGTTCCTGTACATTGGTTAATTGTACCATTCATAATTGGCACGTCTTGAGCATAAGACGTTAATGTTCCAATTAAGATAAGACAAATAAGTAATCCTTTTTTCATATTAACTGTTTTTATTTACACTATTAAATCAAGCTCTACTTAAAAGTTATTTACTTAATATTAACATCTTTAATGATAAAAACGCTAGTGTTGAACTATTAATTTAATTAATTGCCATAAAAATAACTAAATATCTTACTAAACAACAACTTAACATATAAAAACTAACATAAAAACGATAATACAGCAATTTGTCGGACATATGAATAGTCTAAAATAAAATTTCAATAAACCTAAGCAATTATATCTCAAACAAATTGACTAATTTTGACATCAGAATACTTAAATAAGATTATGGAACTACAAACATGGATAGACAAAGGTTACGACATTATTATTAATTTTGGACCAAAACTAATTGCAGCGTTTTTAATTTGGATTATTGGATCTTGGATTATAAAAAACACATTAAAAGCTGTTAGTAAAATAATGGATAAAAGAGATTACGAAATAAGTCTTAAAAAATTCTTACTAAATCTTTTGGGTTGGTTTTGTAAGATTGTTTTAATTCTTATTATTTTAGGAACTTTGGATATTGAAACTACATCTTTTGCTGCAATTTTAGCTGCTGCTGGTTTAGCTGTTGGATTAGCTTTACAAGGTAGTTTAAGTAATTTTGCAGGCGGTGTTTTATTAATGATTTTTAAACCTATTAAGGTTGGAGATTTAATTGAAGCGCAAGGCGAAGTTGGTGTAGTTAAAGAGATTGAAATTTTTACAACTAAATTAACTGGACTGTCTAATAGAGAAATTATTATTCCAAATGGAGCCTTATCTAACGGAAATATTATTAATTTTTCTACCGAAGGAACTCGAAGAGTAGATTTAACTTTTGGTGTTGGCTATGATTCTGATATAAAAAAGACTAAAGACGTATTAATGTCTGTTTTAACAAATCATCCTAAAGTATTACAAGATCCTTTACCAACAGTAAATGTAAGCGAACTAGCTGATAGCTCTATAAATTTTGCGGTTAGACCTTGGTGTGTTACAGCAGATTATTGGACCGTTTATTTTGATATTACGGAACAAACTAAAGAAGCTTTAGATGCTGCTGGAATAGAAATTCCTTATCCACATAGTGTTGAAATTAAAAAACAAGGTTAATTATAACTTCTTTAAAAAACAAAAATCGCCTAATTTAGATTAGGCGATTTTTTTATGTTTAAAATATAATAAATACTAAAATTTAGGCTTTGGTTTTAAAGCTACAAAATCTTTAAGATAATAAGGCTCAAAATAAGCAACATCTTCAATATCTGAGTTCTTAAATTTAATATAAGATAGCGCACTCATTTGATCTGCTGATGGTAATTTACCTTCAATATAAACTGCATTTTTAGAATTAAGTAGTGTTTTAGTTTTTTCTACACCATTTCCTATAAAGGTTACTTTTTGTTCTTCTAATTCAGTTTTAAAAGATGTTTCGTCTAAAACTTGAGCCTCTATATTTCGTTTTTCTTTATACGAAGATGAATAAATAGCTGCATAAACTTCCATGCGCCTAGCATCTAACATAGGAACAATAAGCCCAGAATCTGTTTTAACCTGATGCGCTAAAGACTCTAAAGTTGATATTGAAATTAGCGGAATATCTAATGCAAAACACAAGCCTTTAGCTGCCGAAACTCCAATACGTAAACCCGTATAAGAACCTGGACCTTTACTAACTGCAATAGCATCTAACTGCGCTTTATCTAATTTGGCGGTTTTTAAAATTTCGTCTATATAAAGATGTAATTTTTCTGCGTGAGAATAACCGTTTCCGTAATCTTCTTTTAAATGCAAAGTCTCACCATTTTTAGATAGTGAGACTGAACAGTTTGTTGTTGCTGTTTCTATACTTAATATATATGCCAAAATATTATTGCGTTATTGGTTTACCAAGGAAGAAATCTAATACTTTAGTTTTAAATACAAAATCATATTTTGCATTTAAAAAAGTAGATTGTGCATTTAATAATCTATTTTTTAATTGATCTAATTCAAAAGATGTACTTGCACCTAATTCATAAGAGCTTTGCCCATTTTGAAAAACGGTTTCTTGTAATGTTAAAGATTTCTGAGAAGCTTCATACTGTTTTAACGCTGCCTTAGCATCTGCAAAAGCTTGCTCTACATTAGTATTTAAAACTTGTTTTTCTTGCTCTAAAGCTAATTCTATCTTTTTCTTGTTAATTTCTGCTCTAGTCACATTCGATTTAGTTCTAAAACCATTAAATATTGGAATATTTAAGCTAAAACCAACATTGTAACCTAAGTTATCTTCAACTTGTTCTTCAAAACCATTTTTTCTAAGTTCAATAATTGCAGCTCCAGAAACAGGATCAAACCCAGTAATAACCTGTCTAACATCATCTTGACCCTGAAAATGCTGATAAGAAGTACTTGCGCTTGCTCCAACAGATAATGTTGGATAAAAAGCACTTTTAGCAATCTGAATATTGTATTCTGCATTATCTATATTTAATTCTGCATTCTTAATTTCTGGTCTATTTGCTAAAGCATAGCTTAAAATTTCTCCAGAATCGTTATAGGTAAAAACAGCATTATTTAGGTTAACATCAACAACTTCGATATCAAAATTTCCTTTAGGTAATTGTAGTAATTGAGATAAAGCAAGTAAAGATAAATCTACACTATTCTCTGCAGTAACTAGACGTTGCTGATCTGCTGCTAATTGAGATTCTGCATCTATTAAATCTACTTTTGCTCTAGAACCTGCATCTACATAAGCCTTAACTTGATCGAACTGAGATTGACTAAATCCAATCTGTTCTTCGGCTAATTTTAAAGCTTCTTTATTAAATAAAATATTTAAATACGCATTTACCACATTTAAAGAGATATCATTATTTAATATTTCTAACTGTAATTTACTAGCTTCTAAACCTAGTTTTGCTTGATTATAAGTTGCTGTATTTCTAAACCCATTAAATAAAGTTACGCCAGTATTTAAACCAAAACTATTACCACGACTGTCTCTAGATACACGATTACCATCTTGACCAATAAATGATCCAAAATTATATGAATGACTAGCAGAACCATTAAGAGTTGGCAAAAAATTACCTTTTGCTGAAACTACATTTTGTTCTGCAGTTTCGAAATCCAATAAGGTTTGTTGCACCTGCAAGTTGTTCTGTAACGCAAAATCTACAGATTCTTTTAAAGTCCATACTTTTACTTGAGCAAATGCCGAAACATTTATTAAAGCTATTATTGCTACTAATAAAACTCTATTCTTCTTCTTCATCGTTATCGTCTTTTGAAGCTTTATTCCAAACTTTAATTTTATCTTCTTCTTTTACACCTTCAGTAATTTCAACATTAATTCCATCAGAAATACCTAATTCTACATCTTTCTTCTCGAATTTACCAGCGCTAGTTTCAATTTCAACAAAAGGTTTTTCGGTAAAACGATTAAATTGTAATAACGATTCTTTTATAGCTAAAATACTATCTTTTTGCTCAAGCTCTATTTCTGCATTCGCACTATAACCAGCTCTAATTTTAGTGGATTCTCCAACTTCAACATCTGCTTTAATAGTAAACTGTACTGCGCCATTAACTTCGTTTCCTTTTGGAGCAACAAAAGTTAATTTAGCTGGAAATTCTTTTTCGTTAATTGCACCAAGAATTACTTTAATAGCTTTTCCTTCTTCAATTTTACCAACTTCTGCTTCGTCTACTTTACCTTCAAAAATCATTTTTCCCATATCTGCAATAGTTGCAATGGTTGTTCCTGAATTAAAACTGTTAGATTCTACAACTTGGTCTCCTTCTCGAACTGGAATTTCTAGAACTGTACCAGAAATTTGAGCGGTAATACTTGTATTAGCAGATCCACCACCAGAAAGAGATCCTTTCTTTATAATTTTATAATTATTTTGTGCTTGTCTGTACGATTCGTTAGACTGATTTAAAGATAACTCGCTGTTTTCAAAATCTTGTTTAGATATTACACCTTTTTCAAACAATGCTTTATTTCTATCGAATAGTGTTTTAGAGTTATTGTATGCTAATTTTGCCGAGTTAATTTGGCTACTTGCACCAACTAGACTTTGCTCGTTAGGAACTACTCTAATTTTAGCAATTAAATCGCCTTTTTGAACAAGATCTCCTTCTTCAACAAAAATCTTATCGATAATTCCACCTATTTGAGGCTTTAATTCAATTTCTTCTTCTGGATTTAATTTTCCAGTAGCCACAGTTTTAGTGTTGATTGATGTAAAGAACGGTTGAGATGTTTTAAATTCTTCAACAGACTTTGAATTTGCTTTTTTAAAGTAAACTAGAACCGCCACTAATGCTGCTGCTAAGCCTAAGATTACAATGATTTTGAATGCTTTTTTCATTATATTATTGTTTGGTTTGTTGTATTTATATTTAATTAAATTTTATTCTTCTCTTAAGGCTTCTATTGGCTTTATACTTGTTGCTTTGAATGCAGGTATTAATCCTATTAAACTTCCTAACACCACCAATATTGTTAACGCAATAAACACAATAGGTATAGAAACTGAAGGATTTACTAATGTTGCTTCTGGTCCTTGTCCCCATTTATAATTCTCTAATATTAAAATAAGACCTCCAGAAATAATACCTAATAATCCTGACACAATAGTAATAAAAACTGCCTCAACAATAATCTGTCTTTTTACTTCAAATGGAGTTGCACCTAAAGCTCTACGAACTCCAATTTCTTTGGTACGTTCTTTAACTGTAATTAACAATATATTTCCAATTGCAAATACACCAGCGATTAATGTAGCTATACCTACAAACCAAGTTAGAAACTGCATTCCAAAAAGAAAACCATTAAATTTATCAAACATATCACCTAAATTAAAACTTCCAAAGGCACGCTTATCTTCAGGATGAATGTCATGCAAATTTTTTAATAATAACTTAGCATCTTCCTCGACTTGTTTAATATCTGCATCTGGTTGACCTGTTAACATCATCCAACCAATGTTTTCGCCTTGATTATATATTTGTTGAAATGTTGTAAATGGAATATGAATGTCACTTGTTGGTCCCATATTCTGGTTTCCATTTTTAAACATTCCTATAACGGTAAAATTAATCCCGTTAATTTGGATATATTCATTAATCACTTCAGCATCTTTCTCAAATAATTGTAAATATATATCTTCGGATATTACAACCACTTTTTTATTCTCGTCGATATCATTCTGATTCAAAAAACGTCCGTGAACTAACTTCTTTTTTTGAACTTTATCTAGTAACGGATAATCTCCATTTATAGAAAATGTACCCGATTGAAAATTTCTTACTACCAAACTTGAATTCTGGTTTCTTGGCACCACAAATTCAATACCTTCAATATTTTCTTCTACTTTTTTAGCATCGGTTAAGGTTAAATTAACCATTCTACCTTCTTGAAAACCTTTAAAAGGTTTACTTGTAGATTGCCCCCAAACAAAAACACTATTGGTTGCAAAATCTCCAAATAAACGATTGAACGAATTGTCCAATCCTCTTGCAGAGCCCAAAAGCCATATTAACAATAAAACTCCCCACCAGACACCAAACATAGTTAATGCAGTACGTAGTTTGTTTTTAGTTAAACTATCATAAACTTCTTGCCAAGTATCTCTTTCAAATAAAAACATCATAATTAATCGTCTCTTAATGCTACAATTGGCTTAATCTTAGAAGCTTTTTTAGCCGGTAAATAACCAGCTATAGCTCCTGCTAAAATTAAAACGAAAGTAGCTGTTAATACTAAAGAAGAATCTACGCTTGGGTTCTTCAAAAAATTCTCTTCCAATATTGGTTTTGCCAATTTTAAAATAACAACTCCAAGAATTAAACCCACATAACCAGCTATTGTTGTAATTATAATGGCTTCAAACATAATTATTGAGACGATTGACTTTGGTGAAGCACCAAGTGCTTTTCTAACACCAATTTCTTTAGTACGTTCTTTTACAATAAAAATCATAATATTACTAATACCAACTATTCCTGCTATTAAGGTTCCTAAACCTATAATTATAACAAAAATTGAAATAGCCACTTCAATAATTCCAACTTGCTGAGATTCGTTAGCTAAATTTCTAACTCTAATAGCACGTTGATCCATTGGAGCAACACTAAATCTGTCTTTAAGTTTATCTGTTAAAGATCTTGAGAAATCAAGTGCTTCATCGAAATCTAAATCTGGATTATAGGTTAAATTAATCTGATCTACATAATCGTTATTACCATAAATCTGCTGTGCAGTTGTTAATGGCATATAAATCATACGTTCTTCATTATCGCCTCCATCATCTTCAAAAACACCAACTACTTTATATTGTATCCCATTTAGGTTAATATATTTCCCTATTGGTGTGGTTTTTAGAAATAAATCTTCGTCAACCAAACGTCCAATTACAACAACTTTAGTTTTGTTTATTATGTCTGATTGATTTACATATCTACCACTTACTACTTGTGTTTTCTCTAAAAATTGATGATCTGGATTTACGGCTCTTAACTGGTAATTATTTTGTTCATTTTTATAAGATGCACTTACGCTTTTATAAATACGAGATGTAATGTATTGTACTTTATTACCGTATTCGTCTAAAATAAAATCTTGATCTTCATTTTTAAGTTGAATACGTCTACCTGCTTGTAAACCTTTATGTGCTTTAGTTGTAAAACCAGTTCTTACAAAAATAGAATTAGAAGCGTCGTCTACAAAACCTTCAGCAAAGGTGTTTTTTAGTCCATTTGCAATTCCAAAAAGTATTACAAATAAAAGTATAGCAAATGCTACAGTAAAACCAGATAATATACTTCTGGTTCTGTTTTTATTTATACTCTGAAATATTTCGCGCCAAAGATCTATATCAAACATATTGAGAAGCTCTTACTTGGGTTACAAATTTATCTTCCATTATAACACCATCTTTAAGTCTTACAATACGTTTACACATATCTGCAATATCTTCTTCGTGAGTTACAATAAGAATAGTTTTTCCTTCATCGTTTAATTGCTGAAGAAATTCCATAATCTCATGAGATGTTTTAGTATCTAATGCTCCAGTTGGCTCATCTGCTAACAATAACTTTGGATCTGCTGCTAGAGCTCTTGCAATGGCAACACGTTGTTTTTGTCCACCAGATAATTCATTTGGTAAATGTTTTGCCCAATCGGATAAACCAACCTTACTTAAATGAAATAAGGCTTTTTCTAAACGTTCTTTACGCTTAAATCCTTGATAGTATAAAGGAAGCGCAACGTTCTCGATTGCATTTTTATAGTTAATTAGATTGAAGGATTGAAAAATAAACCCTAAAAACTTGTTTCTATAAATAGCCGCTTTTTTCTCGTTAAGATCTACAATTGGTACGTTGTCTAAAACGTATTCTCCTTTGTCTAACTCATCTAGCATACCAATAATATTAAGTAGTGTAGATTTCCCGGATCCTGAAGACCCCATAATAGCAACCATTTCTCCGCTATCTACAGAAAGATCTATTCCTTTTAATACGTGAAGACTAGAATCTCCAATAGGATAAGATTTATGAAGTTTACTTATTTTTAGCATAATTGGTGGTTTTAAGCATTGATTTTTACTATCAATACCAATTAGACTACAAAGGACTAAATTTGTTACACTCTTTATACTAAAAAATTGTTAAAAGAATTTATTTTACTTTTTACTATACTTTCTATACATAAAATAAGCAAAGCCAAAAAATAAGACATAAGGTATTGCCATTAGATAGACTATCCCATCGTTAATGCCTTTTGCTGTAGCTGTACCTTCTTCGCTTTCTAATACAGCTCTACACATAGCACATTGTGCATTGGTATTCACAATAAAGATTAATGAAACTATTGTTAAAATAATTTTATTTTTCATAAAAGGTTGGATTGTATATTTCAAGCTATTTTAAATACAATTTATGGTTGGTTAAAACCAGATCGCTACTATTTATAAATTATTACACGTAATATGGTGAAATCATTACATAAACAACAACTCCTGTAACAGCAACATACAACCATAATGGAAATGTAATTTTTGCTATTTTTTTATGTCGTTCTATATTATTTGTAATTCCTCTAACAAAAGTAATTAGTACAAATGGTATAACAACTACTGATAATATAATATGAGTAATTAAGATAAAATAATAAACATATTTAACTAAACCTTCTCCACCAAACTTAGTAGAATCACTTGTCATGTGATAAGCGATATACATTAATAAAAATGAAATTGAGAATGCTATAGCGAGTTTTATTAATCGTTCGTGCATTACCTTATTTCCTTTCTTAATTGCTAAAACAGCTAAAACCAAAACAAGTGCTGTTAAACCGTTAACCGTTGCATAAATTGGTGGTAAAAAAGTTAAAGGCTCTACATTAAAACCTAAATCTTTAAGATTTACACCAAATAATAATGCTACCGCAATTGGAATTATAACAGATAATGCTACTATCCATTTATTATATTTTGCTTCGTCTTGTATGTTTTCCATTTTATTAATCTTTATTTGTCTTGAATATATTCGAGAAACTCGAAGCTAAAATTTTGTTTACCTTATAAGTTATAAAACTATTCTTTTAAAAGTGCTTTAATATCTTCTACAAGCATTGTAATTTCTTGCTCATTTCCATCTTCGTCTATTTTCTCTATTTCTGAAATTATCCCTTTATAGAATATTTTTGGGTTTCCAAAGGCATCTTTTCTAGATCTTAAATAGCCATCTTTATCAACTAAAGCAAAATCTCCTGAATGCTCAAAATTTTCAGTATCTACAAAAATATTGAATCCTATATTAGATAAATCGTAAACCTCTGATTTTGGTTTACCTGTAAGTAAATGCCAATTGGGATTAGCAACACCATAATTATCTGCATAAGCTTTTAAAACTTCTGGTGTATCGGTTTCTGGCATTATAGAGAATGATGCTACACCAAAATTATTAAACCCATTTAAATCCTTTAATTTATCTTGAATAGCTACTAAATTAGCACTCATTCTTGGACAAATAGTTGGGCAAGTTGTGAAAAAAAACTCTACAACATAAACTTTTCCTAAATAATCTTTATTGGTTATTGTTGCACCATCTTGGTTTACAAAACTAAAAGCTGGCACTTTTTTACGTGTGCCATTTATTAGTAAATAATCTAATTTAGAATCTGTTTTGGTAAAGATTTCTTTAGAAACATCTAGGCTTCTACTGTCATCTCTAACAATATCTTTATTTTTTATACGATCTACTATTTTAGGGATAAAGATAATTCCAAATAATAAAATAATAAACGCAATACCTATGTAAGAATAGTTTGTCTTTTTCATAACTTAATTAGCTTTCAAATCGTTAGCTCTACGTGTAGTAGAATTAAATTCTCCTTTTCGTTTTTGTCTATACTCTGTAAAAACAATTCTAACATCGTCGCTCATTTTATTTTTAAGAACACTTACTTCAGACATATTGTAAGAAGTTAACGGATAAACTTGGGCTTCTTTTTTAATTTCCTTGTCTGTCCTATCATCTAATCTACCACGTTGATTTAATTCTTTATCAATAACATAAACCTCGCTAACAAAATTTTCGTAATTTAAATACTTAGAGGTTCTTAACGTGCTAAATAATTTATTAATATCTGATTGAGACGCATATACAAATTTCCAATATTCTAAAGGCTTGTACTTAGTTAATTCCAAACGTAAACGTTCTGCTTTACTTTCTGCTCCAAAAGGAATTACTGTGACCAACTGAAACGTTTTAAATCCTTTAAATTTATTATAAACTAACTCTTTTAAATTGGATGCTTCTAAGATATGACTTTCTGGATTATTACCTAGAAAACTTAAAACTGTAATATGATCTTTAAACTGAACATTGTTTGATTGGATTGATGTTAAATTCTCAAGATCTAAGACGTTTTCTTTTACAATATCTAGTGTAGAGTTGTTATGATCCGTTGTATAAAGAAAAAGAACAATAACAACTGGAAGGAAGAATAAAACAACTAGAATTATATTATTTTTAATAGATTTTTTTTGCATAATACAAAAATAAAAAAGGTGGTTTAATAAAACCACCTTTTTAACTCTAATTTCACACCTATGTGTAAATATTTTTTTTATTTAGAAATCCTTCTTAATAAAACCATTGTCGTAAACGTTAAAAACGTATCCACCTTCTTGCAATAAGATAAAAATCATGTAAGATATTAGGAAAACAGCAGTCCAAACAACCGCACGTCTTAAACCTGATGCCTCATCACGCATGTGCATAAAATCCCAGGCAATATAATAAGCTTTAACTAATGTTAAAATAATAAAAATCCAGTTTAGAGCTTTCATTCCAAATACTTGACTTTCTAAAATTTCAGGCTTATAGATACCTAAAACTACTTCTATTGCAGTTATAATAGTTAAGAAAATTAAAACGCCCCAAATTTTCTGAGTGTTCGATTTAAATTTTAATAATCCTCTAAAGATTGCTAATTTATGTTCGTGTGCCATGCTTATTTATTTAAATATGATTTCCTATTGAAAAGAAATATAAACTATTTTAAAATCTAATTATACTAAGTAAAAGAATGTAAATACAAATACCCATACTAAATCTACAAAGTGCCAGTAAAGTCCAACTTTTTCTACCATTTCGTAACTTTTACGTTTTTCGTAAGTTCCTAAGACAACGTTAAAGAAAATAATAATATTTATTATAATCCCAGAGAATACGTGAAAACCGTGAAATCCAGTAATAAAGAAGAAGAAATCTCCAAATAAAGGAGAACCATATTCGTTTACCTCTAAGTTTGCGCCATGTACCGTACGCTTACCATTTTTAGTAATAGCTTCTAATGAAGCTTCACGAGATAGTACTAACTTTTTGCCATCTACTATTTCTTGAGTTCTAACTAATACTTTTGGATGCGCTTTTAATCCTGCAACAACATCTGTCATTTGAAATTCTGGTAAAGCTCCTTCTGAAACAAACCAAAGTCCATTTTTATTTTCATGTTGTACACGTTCAGTATGTGCAGCAGTAGTAAAGTCTGAAATAGCAACACGTTTAAATGTTTCTTTTCCGTCAATCATTACGTTTTCACCAAACTGTAAAATGTTTCCACCTTTAGTTTGAACAGCTCCGTACTCACCTTTAATAAAAGTTGCCCATTCCCAACCTTGAGAACCTACAAATATAATTCCACCAATAATGGTTAAGAACATATAAACGGCTACTTTTTGTTGTTTTAAATGATGACCTGCATCTACAGCTAACACCATAGTTACAGAAGACATGATTAATATAAACGTCATGAACGCTACATAAATCATTGGATAATTACCATGAAAGAAAGGTATGTGGGTAAATACCTCATCGGCTATTGGCCACTCTTTAATAAATTTAAATCTTGAAAATCCGTAAGCAGCTAAAAATCCTGAAAACGTTAAAGCATCAGAAAGAATGAAAAACCACATCATCATTTTACCATAACTAGCTCTTAGAGGCTCATTTCCTCCAGACCAAATTTTTCCTTCTGCTCCAGCAGTTGCAACTGTAGTACTCATATATTGTTAATTGGTTCGTGAATATTTTACAAAAATAATCATTTTATATTTCAAAAGAAACATAGAATCGTAATTTTTAAAATTGTGTTAAAAACTGCACATAATTAATATTACATATCAAGTTTTAAGTAGTAACTATTATGCCATGAAATATAAAAACAAAAATAGATAAACCCATAGTATATCAACAAAATGCCAAAAAATTGCAGCAACTTCAAAACCAGTCATTTTCTCTGCTGTATACTTTTGTTTAAAATGATTATAAATTACTACGAATAGACAAATTAGTCCTACTACAACATGTGCAATATGAACCATAGCTATTAGATAAATGTAAGACATTGTTACATTACTGGTTGGCCCAGTAAAATTATAACCCATCGCAATAATTTCTGAAAAACCATTAAACTGATTGATTACAAAATATATACCTAAAGCAAAAGTAAGTAACAGCATACTTGTTGTTAAGCTTCTATTTCCATTCTTTAGACCTTGTCGTGCTGCTAATAAAGTAATGCTACTTACCAGAATTACAAACAAACTAATAATAAAAGCAGTAGGCATTTTAAAGTCTACTAACCAATCTGGTCTAGAACTGCTTACTATAAAAGCACTTGTTAATCCACCAAAAGACATAATTAAGGATGCTATACCAAAGTACATCATCATTTTTTTAGATCTATTTGTTTTTTCTTCTAAAGTTCCTTGTGTTAAATCCATGATTATCTAATAAATTTATCTAAAACGTAAACAATTTGTATTAAAGAGATGTATATAACACTAGCTAGCATTAACTGTCTTGCTGCTTTTACACTTCTTTCTTTAAATAATTTTAACGCATAATATAACATACCCAATCCTAATACAAATACTATAACTGCTGTAACTATAGTTAATTTAAGTTCTCCTGTTACTCCAAATACAGGAACTATAGAAACTAGAATTGTCCAAATACTGTACATTATTATCTGTACTGCAGTACCTTTATCTTGCTTTCCAGTTGGCAACATAAAAAACCCACCACGTTTATAGTCTTCAAACAAGAACCATCCTATTGCCCAAAAATGTGGAAATTGCCAAAAGAATTGCAATGCAAATAGAGTTCCAGATTCAATACCAAATTGATTTGTAGCTGCAACCCAACCCAACATAAATGGAATTGCACCAGGTATTGCACCAACAAAAACAGCTAAAGGTGTTTTTGTTTTTAAAGGCGTATATACACAGGTGTACAAAAAAATTGAGATGGCTCCAAATAAAGCAGTTTGCTGATTTATGTTATAAAGTATTACTAATCCTAAAATTGTAAATGTTGTGGCTATAATAAAAGCAGCGTTAACAGATAATCTTCCTGATGGAACAGGTCTGTTTTTTGTTCGATTCATTAACGCATCTAAATCTTTTTCGATAATTTGATTAAAGGCATTACTAGCACCAACCATAAAATAACCACCTAAACTTAATAATAAAACCGTAGTCCAATTAATAGTTTCTGCACCTAACATATAACCTGCAACCGAAGAAAACACAACACTTAACGCTAAACGCATTTTAGTGATTTCTTTAAAATCTGAAATAATTGAAGGCTTTGCTTCCTTTAAAACGTTAGTACTCAAAATATAGGTTTATTTTTGCTTGTGCAAAGATACGCCTAAATAGGTTTTTGACATAAAAAAATCATAACTTTTAAAAGTTATGATTTTTGTTTAGATTAAGTTTTAACTTTTAAAAATCAGAATACCAATTAAACAGATTTATTCTGACCCTAAAATTAATCATCTTACATCAAATATAATTGGCAATGTATATAAAACATCTACAGGTTTTCCGTTTTGAATTCCTGGTTTCATACTTGGGATTTTAGTGGTAACACGCGCAGCTTCGTTTTCCAAAACCTTATGTGTTGCTCTAGAATTAACTAATTGCACCTTTCCATTTTTTAAAATCTTAAACTGAATATAAATACGTTGTCTGCCGTGCAAACCTTCTTCTGCGGCTATATCTGTATTAAACTTTCGCTGTATAAGCTTGGATAACTTATTAGACATACATTTAATACGTTCTGTATTGTTAGAAGCTTTCTCACATCCAGGATAAACGGGTACATTTTCTACTTTATTTAAATAAAAAACAACTGGTTGCTCTATAGGATCTACTTCTAAACTTTCTATGTTTAAAGACTTTACTTTTTGTCCTTCTTTTACCTCTTTAGTAAGTTTATCTACCAAATTTTTAGCCTCTAAAGTGCTATCTGAATCGTTATCTATAATCTTTGGATCAATTAAAATGTTTGGCTTTAGCTTTTTTAATGCTTTAACCTCTACTACTTTTTCAACGACATAGTTTAAAGCTACAAATTGAATATCTTCTGTGTTCTCAACACTTGCTTGTTCTAAAGAAGTAGTGTTATACTCAAAATTATATTCTAAAGCAAAATAGGCACTTAACAAACAAAGTATTAATCCAATTTGAAAATACAAAGTTGTATTTTGTTGTAAATTTACGTCGTGCTTACTTGATTTTTCTTGATCAGATTTTTTACTGTTTGGAACTTGATTTAAATTTTTCATGTGCTTATATTTTTTTTAAACACTAAAAATTAAAAAACAAATTTACAATTAAGGATTTCGCTTAGTAATTAGATATTAATTGGCATTTGTAAATCTCTTTAAGTCTTAATATTTAAAAGGTTAATGTGTTGAAGAAATATCAAGAAGCATACCAAAAAAAATCCCACTACAATTGTAGTGGGATTTTTTATTCTATAGTATTTTAATTACAGTCTTACTCAATTTGAAACTTAATAGGCAAAGAATAAGGTACAGTAACCGCTTTACCTCTTTGTCTACCTGGCTTCATTCTAGGCAACTTATTAACAACTCTTGCTGCTTCATCTTGTAATCTTGGATGTGGAGCACGAGATCTAACACCTGTAATGTTTCCTGTTTTATCAATTTTAAAAACAACAATTATACGTTGCACACCTTCTAAACCTAGATCTGATGCTAATTCGGTATTAAAGTTTTTGTTTATAAATTTGCTTATTTTATCGGACATACATTTTTTACGTCCAGCATTGTTTTTCTCTCTTTCGCAACCTGGAAATACTGGTACATTCTCGATTACAGAAAATGGTACTTCAATATCTTCTTCAACTTCTTCTACCTCTACGTCTTCAACCTCAACAATAACCTCATCTTGAGTTGTTTCTGTAGATTCAATAACAGTTTCTTCTACTTCTTCTTCATCTTCTACTACCTCAATAACTTCTGGAGCTGCTGGTGGCGGTGGTGGCGGTGGTGGCGTATTTAAAATTTCTGTAATTGGTATTTCTTCATCATCAATATCTCCAAGGTCTAATTGACCAATATCTATAGCTTCTTTGTCGTAAGTCTTATAGTTTATACTAAAGTAAGATACTGCTAGCATTAACGCTAAACCTACTGCTAAGTAAAGAGAACTGTTACGTCCTATATTTGCATTTGGATTTTTCTTAGGCTCCATAGTTGTTATTTTTGTTAACCGAACGCTAAAATAACCATTATTTTATCAAAAAAACAAGGTTAATTAAACATTTAACGGTCTTTTAAATATTATTTTTAACAATAGCAATGCTAAAATTGTACCAAAAGTATTTGCTACAACGTCTAAAACATCTCCTTCTCTGTAAGTTGTAAGTTGTTGTTGTAGAATTTCAATGAGAACACCAAAAGCTACTGAGAAAAGAAAGGTATAAATAAAACTCTTTGTTCTACTAAGTTTTAATGTAAAATAGAATGCAAGAAACCAAACTATAGTAAAAACAAAATAAGCCAAAGCATGTAATATTTTATCGCTTTGGCTTGGTAATTCTATTGGTATTGGTGATTGCTTTAAACAATAAAAAGTTAATAGGACAGTATAGACCAAACTAACATTAATTGCTTTGCTTTTATGCGCCAATAAGTGCTTTATAATCATCTGCTGATAGAAGTTGCTCTAATTGTGATGCGTCTGAAAATTTAATTTTAACCATCCATCCAGCTCCATAAGGATCTGTATTTACCTTTTCTGGTTCATCTTCAAGAGCCTCATTAAACTCTATTATTTCACCAGAAACTGGTATAAATAAGTCTGAGACTGTCTTTACTGCTTCAACAGTCCCAAAAACCTCTTCTATTTCTAAAGTTTCATCTACAGTTTCAACCTCTACATAAACAATATCACCTAGTTCGCTTTGTGCAAAATCTGTAATTCCTACTGTTAACGTATCTCCTTCTACTCTAACCCATTCGTGGTCTTTAGTAAACTTTAATTCTGATGGTATATTCATTTTCTTTATTTATTATAATGGTACAAATGTATTTAATCGTTTGCAATATTTAAAGTATTGCTTACTTAATTTCCAAAATTATATCTAATTGTTAATCCTGACCTAATTGTTGTTTGTGGAAATGCTGTTGATATAGCGTACTCTGAGAACGTATAATCAAAATAAAATATTCCTGTTAGGTTTTTACTAAAGGAATAATCTGCGTTAAATCTGGCGCCCCAAATAGTTTGTCCGTTTGTAATTTGATTATTATCGAAATCTAAATAACGAACAATTGTTTTATTATTTCTAACAGAAACGTCTGCTTTAAGGTTTAAATCGCTAACAATTTTCTTTTTTGGACCAGCCATTTTAGACCTAATAGTCACATCTTTAATTCTATAACCAAGCCCTAATTTGTATTCGTTTCCATTAATTTCTGTTAATAAATTATTATCGAAACTTAAAGATAATAATCTATCTTTTTGGATTTCAAATAAAACCTTAACAGAGTTTTTCATTTCAAAATCAATACGCACTAATGGAGAAAACAACTCTGCAATTGTAACGTTTCCAAAAAGTGTTTCATTTTTAAAATTCCCAGACTGGTCAAGAGCTTCTCTAGGTTGAGAATCATAGTCTACACTGTAATCTACACCATCAAAAGTAAGATTATTTCTAAACTGGCTAATGGTGTAAGTAGACCTATAACCATGTGTTAATGAGAAACGTCTAAATCTTTTCTTAAACCATTTTAACTTCATTAAACCAGAATATTTTATATCCCAATTTGGTAACGGAACATCTTTAAATGGTTTTAATGCTGTTTTAGCTGCTTTTTGACCAGTGTAAGCACTTGTAAATGCTGGCAATAGGACAGCTTGACTATTTTTACCAAATCCTTTAGGGAAACCTTCGGTATCTAAATTATTAGGATCTGAAAGGTCTATACCTTGCTGAGATGCTAATCTATTGGCTATTATTAATCGGTTAGATCTAAAATCTTCAAATGCTTGAGAACCGTTTTCATCGCTTGAACTAAAAGCTGTTGGTAATGTAAATGTTGAAATTGAGTAATTTCCAAAAATATTAGGCGTTAAAGATTGGTACTCTAAAGAACCATCGTTCTCTAAATCTTTAACAATGTAGTTTTCTGTAAAGTTCTTAGCATAAGTTCTACTACCTATAATATCAATTTTAAAATCTTTAAACGGTTCTAAACTTGCCGAAACATCTAATTGTCTAGTTTGATTTACTGTGTATTGCTGGTTAAAATCTGGAAACTGGGTTAACCAACCTTTGCTAGCTGCTAAATTTCTAATATCGCTCTGGCCACCAAATGTGTAGCCTAAAGTTGGTTTTAATGTCCCTACAAATCCTGGTGTATTTAGATAACCTGGTAAATAGGTTCCATTATTTTGGGAATAATTAACCTGAATTCTTTTTATACTTGTTAGCAGTCCAATTCCAAAATTACCTAGCTTAGAACCCTTTTTCTTTTTCTTTACAGCTTTAGCTTTTTCTTTTGATGCTGCACCAGATCCTGGCATAGATTTTAATCTAGCGGATTGTCTATTATTAGTTATTCGTGTTTTTTTAATCCCTAAATACTTGTACAATTTATTCATGTCTAAAGATGAATTTATATTGTGCGTACTTCCATTAGATATTGAATTTCCTAGATCATAACTTCTACCATCTGAAGCTGTAATATCTCCAAATAAATCTGATCCTTTTTGCCATTGAAACGTACCTTGATAACTGTATGTAGCTTTTAAAAAACTAAATGTAGGTATTTTATTAATTGGAATTTCGTAGTTAACACCAAGCGTTTGAGATTGAAAATTTGGATCTCCAAAATCAAATAAACCATCCCAAATTCCTAAACTAGGATCTTGTTCTCCACTAATTAATCCATCTTTAAAATAGTTTCTAACAATATTATTATTTGCTGCTGCAAAGTTTACGCTTAATGCTTTTGTTAAATTCCAATTAAAATTATATTGAAAATCAAACGTGTAATTTCGTCTAAATAATTGTTCTAACTGTATATTTCCAGAACCAAGTTCTAAATCTCTAAATTTCTGACGATTAAATTGCCTATTAAGATCTGTATTAATAGAGAAGTTTGTTGGAATTGGATTAAAGTTGAATTCCTTAAGTAACTTCCAATATTTACCTGTAAATAAAGAATCATTTTTCTTAAAAGGTTCTATAGACATTGGCTCAAAACTATAAGTGTAATTTACACCAGTTCTTAACCTTTTATCTTCGGCATTTTCAATTTCAAAATCTCTGTGAATTTCTTTATTGTAGGAATAGTTAAAGGTTAAATTTTCTATATCATAAAAACGTGGTTTAGCATCTCCAGTTCTATTTTTTTTAACACCTATAAAGTTTATACTTTGCCTTTTTGTAAAATCTTCAGATTGCTCTCTAATTTGTCTACGCTCTGCAGCAGTTGATGCGTTATCTATACGAGTTTGTAATGGAATATCCTTAAATTGCTGATCATATTCTGGCGTAATTAACTCTACACCTTGACCATAATTAAAAGGTACCTGCAAACCCCATTTTTTTGGTAATAACTGACCTAAATTTATATTGGTAACAACTTCATATTGTTTAACATCTTCTCTACTACGCTCATTTGGGCCTTGATCTATAGCTCCAAATCCTGCTGTACTTATTCTTCCGGAAGCTGTTACATTTGCAAAGTCTGCAAAATTAGTATCCATACTTAAAATAGCAGCCCAGCCACCTTTATTGTCCATGTCGGCTAAACGTAATTCGTTAAACCAAGCTTCTCCACATATATCTCCAGTTGTTGCATTCTTAACACCAACCATTAAATTTCTAACTGCTCCAAAATTAGGATTACCTTTAATGGCTACTCTATGTTGTCCTAATACATAATTTTGAAATTCTGTACCTGTTATTGCTACTGGAGAACCATTTATAATATCATAGAATACAGCATCTAAACTAGAATTGCTAATACCTATAGATTTAATTTCTTCTAAGACGCTTAATGATAAGTTAATTTCGTTACCTGATGGCCAATAATCTTGTGCGGTTCCAATTCCTTGACTTACGTGTAAAGGCAGTTCTATTTGATAATAATTTTCGTTTAAATCATTTCCTAAACGAATAAAACCAACCATTTCGCCATCGTTTAATGTTGTGCTACCTTCTACAGCATTAGCATGCATAAACATACGAAGCTTTTTATATTGACGCATATCTACGTCTAAATTTTTGAAAACTCCTCTAGAATCCTCTGCTTCTAGGTTGCAAACATTTACAACCAAGGCTTGCTCGTCTTGATCTATAATAGTGTTATTATTATTTAATTGCTCTGGAACTACACCTGGTGGAGAAAGATAATCTCCATTATTTATTTGACTACTTACTACACCTATGCTAAAATCTGTATTGGAATTGGTTGTGTTATTTGCATTTAGTGGTAAATTATAGCGTCTCCAATCACTTCTTACTAAATCTAAGCTTCCAAAACGTAAAGTAGTTTGCTCTGTAAAATCCGTCATTACCAATCTTGCAAAACGAATAGATCTTAAATCGGAGATCCCATTAATAGCATCTACATGACTTCCTTGAACTGGTATTCTAAATTGATACCAATTAATTAATGGGTTAGTTCCATCTGGAGTAAATCTAGTTTTAGACTTAGAATCTACAATAAATGGATTTGTATCTACATTTAAATCTGATGGAGATATGCTAACTTTATATTCAAAATAACTATCAATAGTATTCATTGTGTTATCTCTATTAACATCTTCAACATCTGGTTGTGCTGTAGAACCTCTATTTGTATCACTAAATGTATCTGGAGAATTTCCATCTACACCATTATATCTTTTATAACGCTCTAAAACGTCTCCTTCTGTGTTTAAATAATAGGTATAATTATCTGCTGCTGTATCTCCAGAAGCAAAAGCTGCAGGAAAAATATTTTTTTCTTCACTATCATTATATCCATCAAAACCAACATCTTGATTTGTTCTTTGATCTCCGGTAGAATCAAACGCATATATTAAAGATTGATTTTGAGGAACAACAGTTCCAAAGTCTGTTTGTGGTAACAATGAAATATTACCATTATCTGGCAATCCATTTTCAAACTGCTTACGTCCATCCTTTAATACATCTTCGGATATATTTCCTAAATGAATAACTAATTCTCCTCCTAAACTTGTGGTGTTTTCTTGAAATGGATCCTGTATCCAGAACTCTATATATTCTACATTTGATTGCTCAAAATCTGAAGATGTAATTTGTCTTGTTATTCCAGCCCAACTATTATTTGGGTTATCTAAAATGCCATCTTCTGCACCTGGCTCAAAGTTATATGGACCACGTTGATCTGGATAATATGTTAAATCTAAAGTGTTAATAACTGCTGTTTGTCCTTGGGCTACTTGTTGCGTTGTAATCTCATCTATAAATGCACGACTGGTAAAATATCCAGAAACATCTTCATCTGAAATGCCAACTGGCCTATTTGCTGAGTAAAAAATTTGATCAATAGAGTACCAGTTTAAAAGAGCTCTACCGTATCCGTTTTCTATTCCATTATCATCAAAAGCTGTTGTTCCATTTAAATTTAAAGGTCTACTTGATAATGACCAAGATAATGGCGCTTTTAAATCTATTCCAGATTGTGAGCCTTCAAAATCGTCTATATAAGACGTTATTTCGCCTCCAAAATCTGTTCCTTTTGGTGCTCCTGGTAATAAATATGCAAACTCGCCTCTTACAGATAAATTAGATGGCGCATCTGTATCTACGTTTGGTAACTTATTGGCTAAACGCGTAAAAAATGGGACTTCGGTAGAATAATTACCATTAAAGCCAATTATGGTATTATTTATAGGTTCTGTATTATAATTTGCTTTTTGAGTTATTGGCCTTTCGTTAAGATTAACATAAGTTGCACCTAATAAAAAGTTTTCGTTAAATTGATGCTCTATGTTAATACCTGTAAAACGTTTTGTTTGTTGTCCAAAAATAGAGTTATTCTCTGTAGACACTTCTATTGGTGTGTTGGATGCTTTTAAAGCTGGATCTATAATATTTACACGACCTAATTGATAATTAACTGTGTAATCTACACCTTCAACTAAAACTCGTCCACCAGCAGTAACTTTTACAGAACCTTGTGGAATATTAAATCCGCCTATTGGAATTCCGCCTCCAGCTTCAGATTTATATCTACCTTTTAGTAAAAACTTATTTTTTTCGGCTTGATCTAATGCTGCTGTTTTTGTACTTTTATATAGTACATCGTATACATATTTAGATTGATTAGAATTAAAGTTATTGGTATTGTAATCTATATCATTATCCGAAGGAATACCATCATCATCTAAAATATCAAATAAATAACGCCCAAAAGGCTCCGCTTTGGTAAATACAATTTTACCGTTTTGTGTTATTACTGTTAATCCTGGCACAAAATCGAAAAAACCGTCTCCATTGGCTTGTGGATCGTTATTATAGTTTAACCTATCAAAATTAAATAGCTTTAACAATGTTAAATCGTCTATAGCAATATCATCTGATGTATTTCCGGGTGTATTATTTATATCAAAAAGAGGAAAGGTTGATCCAGATACGGGTTTTATATAGTTTAATGGCGATCCTTCATTATAAAAAATATTTAACCTAAAATCTTCTTGAGATAATTGATAAGCTCCAGTATCGTAGATGTTTTTCATCATTAAATCCCAAATACGCTGGTCTGAGTTTGTAACACTACTTTTAAGCATTTTTACAACTAATGCGTTATTTGTAACCGTTGTTACCTGACCTTGACTATTTGTTTCTACATCTGTAGCTACAACACCATCGTTTGCAAATTCTCCTACTTGATAAACAGTTCCTCCAACAGTATATTGAAAAGCTACTGCCAAAACTTCGTCGTTATTTAGACGTTGATTTAAAGAGATATAACCTAATTGTGGGCTTAAGATATAATCCTGATTTGGCATTAATTGCCTCGCGTTTTCAAGCTTTGCATAATCTGTTCCTTCATTAGCTGAAAAGTTAAATGCGTTGTCGGCTGTGGCTATTTCCCTAATATTATTATTTAATTGAGATCCAGCTCCACCAATATTAGTTGGGTCTAAACGGTTATTAGCATTGTCTGGATATACGCCTGGACCATTTGTAGGCACAACATTAATATTCTCTATTTTATCCGTTTCTGCTAAATCTTGCAAAGCTACAAGGTTTCTAATATTCTCTGTTCTATTTGATCTATTTGTAACCCAAACTTCTGCTCTAGTAATTTGAACGTTGGAGTTAATAAAAGGATAGTTACTTAACGCTTTGTCGTAATTATCTTTAAAATACTGTGCTAAAAAATAGTGTCTATTCTCGTCATAATCTCTAGCAAAAAACTCGAATTCGTCTACTGTTCCGCCACCTTGAGCTGTTACTGTTCTAGAGTCTGATCTTTGTTCAGAAAAAACTCCTGTAATACGAGTTTTTCCAAATTGTAGTTCTGCTTTAACACCAAATAGACTTTGTGCTCCTGTAATTAAAGCGGTATTTAGTGGCATACTTACATTACCTACTTCTAATTTTTGAAGTATAGAATCTTCTCCTCCGCCAAGGGTTGGATTATATTCTAATTTTATTAAATTTTGAAAATCGAATGTAGATTGTGTATCGTAATTTGCATTTACTTGTAAACGTGTTCCGACTTTACCCAATAAACTTAAACTTATACGTTGATCAAAATCGAATGTGAAATTACTTCTGTTTTGTGGAGAAAAAGAGGGATTATCTTGTTTAGTAAATAAAACACCTAAATCTATTTCTACAGAACCTTGAGGTATAAACTCTATAGTATCTCCTCCAAAAATGGTTTCAAACAATCCAGATTTCACATAAAATTCTGGTAATAAATTTTTTTGCTTTTCTTTAGCTTTATCAGTTTTACCTTCAAAAGTTTCAATTTTTTCTTTGTAATAACTTTTTTGACTTTCTTTATCTACAAGTTTTTGAAACTCTTGTGGTGTTAAAATTATAGGGTAGTTTATATTGAAGTCTCCTAATTTTTCAGAATAGATATAACGATCTGTTAGAGGATCGTAAGTATATTTGGTTATTATACTTTGTGGATTTGGTAGGCTTAACTCACTAAAACTATAGGTTGTTTTTGTAGAGTCTTGTTGTGTTTCTGTAATTTCTTGTGCATGAGTTCTAGATATAGTTAATAGCACTAGAATGAAGAAACCACCTAACTTTATAGTTAAATTTAAAAACTTTTTATGTGAACTCAAAATAATTATAATTTTTTTAAAGCTAACTTAATTAGCGTTTCTACAGTAGCTTCCGGCTCAGAAACTACTATTTTATCAAGTACTTTGTCGGCTTGTTTCTTATTAAAACCTAATACTTCTAAAGCAGATAACGCTTCATCTTTATTCGTATTGCGTTCTTTAACAGAAACTTCGTCTAAATCGTAAATTTTAAGTACTTTGTCTTTTAAATCTATAATAACACGTTGCGCTGTTTTAATTCCAATACCTTTTATAGATTGAATTAACGCTACATCTTCTGCTGCAATACCTTCTCTAACTTGTTTTGGACTTAATGACGACAGCATGGTTCTTGCTGTATTTGCTCCAATACCAGATACTGATATTAATAACCTAAACATTTCTCTCTCTGCAACTGAGGAAAAACCGTATAACGTATGCGCATCTTCCCTAATTTGTAAATGTGTATAAAGCTTTATAGTTTCTTTATCTGGTATATTAGAAAATGTATGTAATGATACATTTACAAAATAACCGACACCATTACAGTCTATAACAACATGTGTTGGATTCTTTTCTTGTAATTTACCTTGTAAATGCGTAATCATAATATTAATATATAAGTTTATAAAACTACATCAAATTTTTGACTTTAAAAACAACTTTTAATTTGAGTGAAAACAGGCTTAAATATGGTTCATTTTAATCTCTTGCTCGTTACGCCATTTCTCCTTTTGTTGGGCATCTACTACTGCAATAGCTGTCATATTTACCATTTCGTCCACACTTGCATCTAATTGTAAAACGTGAACAGGTTTTTTCATTCCCATCATTATTGGTCCAATAGAATCGGCCTTATTAAGTTCTTTCAATAATTTATAAGTAATATTTGCTGAATCTAGGTTTGGAAATATTAATGTATTTACTTTTCTACCAGCTAATTTAGAAAAAGGGAAATTATCTTGAAGCATTTCGCTATTAAGTGCAAAGTCTGTTTGCAATTCTCCATCTACAATTAAGTCTGGATAATTTTTGTGTAAATAAGCAACAGCATCATTTACTTTTGAAGCTTGTTCGTGCTGCGAAGATCCAAAATTAGAATAAGAAGTCATTGCCATTACTGGATCTACTCCAAACATTTTAACCACTTTAGATGTCATAAGAGCTATTCTAGATAAATCTTTAGATGTTGGGTTTATATTTATTGAGGTATCACTTAAAAATAAAGGTCCACGTTCCGTCATCATTAAATTAGTTGTTGCAATTCTAGATGCACCAGGTGCCATTCCAATAACTTCTAACATTGGCTTAACAACCATTGGATAACTTTGTGAGTAACCAGATATTAAAGCATCTGCATCGCCTTCATTTACCATCATTGCGGCAAAATAATTACGTTCTCTCATTCTTTTTTGAGATGAGAATAAAGATATTCCTTTACGCTCGCGCTGTTTCCAATAAACTTCGGCATAACGTTTTAATCGATCTGCTTCCTCATCGGATTTTGGATCAATAATTAAAACATCTGCATCAAATTCTATATCTTCTTTTAATTGCTCTATAACATCTCTTCTTCCCAATAAAATAGGTATAGCAAGTCCTTCTTCATATGCAATTTGAGCTGCTTTTAATACATCTAAATGATCTGCTTCTGTAAAAACTACACGTTTGGGGTTTAATCTAGCTCTATTCAATAATAAACGTATAAGTTTATTATCTCCACCTAAGCGCATTAATAATTCGTTTTTATATTTGTTGTAGTCTTCTATTGGTTCTTTTGCCACACCACTTTCATGAGCTGCTTTTGCAACTGCTGGAGGCAATTCTGCAATTAATCTTGGATCAAAAGGTTTAGGAATAATGTAGTCTTTTCCAAAAGTTAATCTTGTTTCCCCATATGCTATGTTAACTTGTTCTGGCACTGGTTCTTTAGCTAATTGAGCTAGAGCTTTTACAGCTGCCATTTTCATTTCTTCATTAATTTTTGTTGCTCTAACATCTAAAGCGCCACGAAAAATAAAAGGAAACCCAAGAACATTATTAACTTGGTTAGGATTATCACTTCGGCCTGTGGCCATAATTATATCTTCTCGAGCTGCAATAGCAATTTCATAATCTACCTCTGGTGTTGGGTTTGCTAATGCGAACACCACGGGATTACTAGCCATAGATTGTAACATTTTAGCACTTACAATATTACCTACAGATAATCCTAGAAAAACATCTGCACCAACCATTGCTTCTGCTAAATCTTTATAATGCTTTTTTGAAGCGAAATAAAATTGTCTTTCTGTTAAATCAGTTCTTCCTTTATGAAGATTACCATTAACATCAAACATAATTATGTTTTCTGGTTTTACACCTAATCTTTCATATAAAGATATACAAGCCATTGCTGCAGATCCTGCACCAGAAACAACTATTTTTGCTTTTGAAATATCTTTTTCTGCTATTTCTAAAGCATTTAATAATGCTGCCGAAGAAATAATTGCAGTTCCATGCTGATCGTCATGCATTACTGGAATATCTAATTCTTCCTTTAATCTACGCTCAATCTCAAAAGCTTCTGGAGCTTTTATATCTTCTAAATTAATACCTCCAAAGGTTGGAGCTATATTTTTTACGGTTGCAATAAATTCTTCAACATTTTCTGTTCCTATTTCAATATCAAAAACGTCTATATCTGCAAATATTTTAAACAACAATCCTTTTCCTTCCATTACAGGTTTAGAAGCTTCTGGTCCTATATTACCAAGACCTAAAACTGCTGTTCCGTTTGTAATTACTGCTACTAAATTACCTTTAGTAGTATATTTATAAACATTATTAACGTCTTTTGCTATCTCTAAACACGGCTCTGCGACTCCTGGTGAATATGCTAAAGCTAAATCGCGCTGTGTTGCATGTTTTTTAGTAGGAACTACTTTGATTTTTCCTGGGGTTGGTTTTGCGTGATAAACTAAGGCTTCTCTACGTATGCTTGGCTTACTCATGTCTATATATTTTTTATTTGCTTAAATGCGTACTAAATTCTTATAATAACTTACAAATGTAGAATTATAACTGACGCTATCCAACTGTTTTACTAATTTTGACAGTATAGAAAATAGTCAGATAATCGGTGTTTATATTTAAAAACGAATCCTTTCAAGTATTTTATATCTGTTTATGAAATAGAATTAATAAGTGTTTCTATGAGTTTATATAGGTTTTAAATTGATAATAACTCTACGTTTTTTACTGTACAACAAAAGTTATATCCAAACATCTATTTATATTTAAGAAAATACACAATACGACTAGCTACTTATTATAAACCTTGTCACCACAATTTATATACTGATTATTTTTTTAGGAAATCTATATTTCTACTTAACCCAGAAAACTTAGTCCGTTTTACTGCCGATTTTTGAAAGACTTTTTTAAACACATCTTCTGTAATCTCTTCCCAATCTTTCTTAGTTAAGCTTAATAATTCGGGATTTGGATTAAAAAGAGGCTCGGCATGTGATTTAGAAAATTTATTCCACGGACAAACATCTTGGCAAATATCGCAACCAAACATCCAGTCGTTAAAACTTCCTTTTAATGTTTCAGGTAATTGATCTTTTAATTCTATGGTAAAGTAAGAAATACATTTAGAGCCATCTACAACATAAGGTTCTGTAATGGCTGCTGTTGGACAGGCATCTATACAAGCTGTACAAGTCCCGCAATGATCTGTTGTAGCGTAATCGTAATCTAAATCCAAATCTATTATAAGCTCCGCTATAAAGTAAAATGAACCTACTTTTTGGGTAATTAGATTCGAATTTTTACCAATCCAACCTAAACCAGATTTTGCAGCCCAAGCTTTATCTAAAACTGGTGCAGAATCAACAAAAGCACGACCCGAAACTTCACCAATTTCAGTTTCAATAAAATAATGAAGCGCTTTTAATTTTGATTTAATGACATCGTGGTAGTCTTTACCGTAAGCATATTTAGAAATCTTATAAGAGTCTTCTGTTTGAGTTTCTTGAGGATAATAATTTAACAATAAAGAAATAACAGACTTAGAATCTGGTACTAATTTTGACGGATCTAAACGCTTATCGAAATTATTCTCCATATAAGACATTTCTCCGTGACTATTATTTTTTAACCACTTTTCTAATCTTGGTGCTTCTACGTCTAAAAATTCTGATTTACTAATACCACAAGACAAAAAGCCTAAACGTTTAGCTTCGGATTTAATTAGTTGCGAATATTTTGCCTTGTTAATATTCAATCTTAACGCTTTTCAAATTTCAAAAATGCATTTTTAGGTTTTAAAGTAATTAGAGGTGTTATTTCTATTGAATCAAAATCTGCATAAATCTTGTAATTTTTAATTAATTCAGTAACTGCTATAATCATTTCAAACATGGCAAAATTATTACCAATACATTTTCGTGGTCCTGCACCAAAAGGATAATACTGCGCGGAATATTGTTTTGTTTTATCTGCAAAACGCTCTGGGTAAAATGTATTTGGATTATCCCAAAGATTTGGATGTCTATGTATTTCATAAATAGAAAACAGTAAATTACTTCCAGGTTTAAATTCCATTTTATTAAAAGTATCGGTTTCCTTATTAACGCGATCTATAAAATACGCTGGTGGATATAAACGCATGGACTCTTCTATAACTTGCTGGCAAATTTTAGATTGAGATATGCGCAACATTAAATCTGATTGATCTGCTCCTAAATCTAAATATTCCTTATAAATAGAATCTTGATATTCGGGATGCTTTGCTAATAACTGAAATGTAAATGTTAAAGAGTTTGAAGTAGTCTCATGTCCTGCTGTAAAAATAATTAATATTTCGTCTATTAATTGCTCTTCTGACATTCCAAATCCATCATCGTACTTGGTTTCTAATAGCATGTCTAATAAGTCATCGTAACGCTTTCCTGATAACTTACGTTCTTCTACTATGGTTTTAAGTATTTGTCTTGCCTCTTTAGTTAAATCTAAATGCTTTTGTAAAACACCACTAATTTTAAACCATGAAGCTAAATAAGGTTGACGTAATTCTCTTACCAACATTCGTTGATTTGCTTCAGTAATAAACTGTAAGCGTTCCATATCTTTTGATTTTGCCGCCTTTGTAAACAAAGATTTAACTACTGTCTGGAAAGCTAAATCGTTAAGAACAGGAAAGATATCTATAGTGTTATTAGAACTAATTTTTTGATATTGAAATGCAATTGTTTCTTGCATTCCAGATAATAAATTCTTTAATTTTTGTTTATGAAAAGCAGGCTGCATCATTTTACGCTGCTTTTTCCATTTATCACCTTCGGAAGTTAGTAAACCTTCACCAACATATTTAACTAAATCTACGGTTTGTATTTTAGATTTAACATAGTTTTTCTGATTTTTTTGTAATACATATTGCGCAAAACCAGCATCTCTACAAAAAAATATTTTTGTGTTAAATCCAACATTTAACTTAAAAATATCACCTTTCTTTTCAAAGTTTCTATTATGAAAAGGAAGCGGATTTTTAAGAATCTCCAAAGAATGTCTTATAAATTTTATTAATGATACTTCTGGTACTGCTCTAAGCATTTAGATGGTTTTTCATTTGTATTTAAGGATAAAAAAGGAACTTAAGTGTTAGAATAATAAAGATATATTAAAATAAGCCACCTTGAACTGGTCCTTTTACTTTACCTAGGTGTTTATAGGCTAGTTCTGTAACTTCTCTACCTCTTGGCGTACGAACAATAAAACCTTGTTGTATTAAGAAAGGTTCATAAACTTCTTCAATAGTTTCGGAACTTTCGCTTACTGCTGTTGCAATAGTTGAAACACCAACTGGTCCACCTTTAAACTTATCTATTATAGTATTCAGAATTTTATTATCCATTTCATCTAAGCCATAAGCATCAACATGTAATGCCTGTAAAGCAAATTTAGCGATTTTAATATCTATAGTGCCATCGCCTTTTATCTGTGCAAAATCTCTAACACGACGTAATAATGCATTTGCAATTCTTGGGGTTCCACGACTACGACCAGCAATTTCGATTGCTGCTTCCATAGATATTGGCATATCTAAAATTGCAGAGCTACGCTGTACAATGGTCGTTAATAATTCTGTATTATAGTATTGCAGTCTACTTTGAATTCCAAAACGTGCTCGCATTGGAGCTGTTAATAATCCAGAACGTGTTGTTGCTCCAACTAAAGTAAATGGATTTAAATTAATTTGAACTGACCTAGCATTAGGACCAGACTCAATCATAATATCAATTTTAAAGTCTTCCATTGCAGAATATAAATATTCTTCTACAATAGGACTTAATCGGTGGATTTCGTCTATAAAAAGAACGTCTCTTTCGTCAAGATTGGTTAGTAAACCTGCCAAATCTCCTGGTTTATCCAAAACCGGACCAGATGTAATTTTAATACCTACATCTAACTCGTTGGCCAAGATATTAGCCAAAGTAGTTTTTCCTAATCCTGGAGGACCATGAAATAAAGTATGATCTAAAGCTTCGTCTCTTTGGTTTGCAGCTTGAACAAATATTTGAAGATTCTCTAAGACTTGTTCTTGACCTGTAAAATCTTTAAATGATAGCGGTCTTAATTGCTTTTCAACATCGTTTTCTTCAGGTGTAAAATTGTCGTTAGTTGGATCTAAGTTTCCGTTCATAATTTTATAAAATGACTTTATTCAAATATACTAAAAAAGCCTTTCTAAAATAGAAAGGCTTTTTTAATAATATCAATTTAAGGTTTGATTAATGTTGTAATTCTTCTTCTCCTTCATACATAGGAGTCGTTTGAAGAACAAAATCTGAATCATGACCTGGTTTAGAGTAATCGTAAGCCCAACGATGAACTTCAGGAATTTCTCCTGGCCAGTTACCATGAACGTGTTCTACAGGTGTAGTCCATTCCATAGTATTTGATTTCCATGGGTTTTGTACTGCTTTCTTTCCAAAGAAAATGCTTGAAAACATATTGTATAAGAATACCAATTGAAAAACTCCACCAATTAAAGCAAAAATTGTAATAACAACATTTACATTAGCTAAATCGTCAAATAAAGGGAAATTAGAATTTGTATAGTAACGTCTTGGTAAACCTGCCATTCCAATAAAATGCATTGGGAAAAATACTCCATAAGCACATACAGCAGTTACCCAAAAATGAATGTATCCTAATTTTTTATTTAGCATACGTCCAAACATTTTAGGGAACCAATGGTAAATACCTGCAAACATACCGTAAAGAGCAGATATACCCATTACTAAATGGAAATGTGCTACTACAAAATAAGTATCATGTACATTAATATCAAGAGCTGAATCTCCTAAAATAATTCCAGTTAATCCACCAGTAATAAAAGTAGATACTAAACCAATAGAAAATAACATTGCTGGATTCATTTGCAAATTACCTTTCCATAAAGTGGTTATGTAATTAAAAGATTTTACAGCTGAAGGAATTGCAATTAATAACGTTGTAAATGTAAATACAGATCCTAAGAAAGGATTCATTCCTGAAATAAACATATGGTGACCCCAAACAATTGTAGATAAAAATGCAATTGCTATAATTGAAGCAACCATAGCTCTATATCCAAAAATTGGCTTTCTAGAGTTTGTTGCAATAATTTCTGAAGTAATACCTAATGCTGGTAATAATACAATATAAACTTCTGGGTGACCTAAGAACCAAAATAAGTGCTCAAATAAAACTGGAGATCCACCTTGGTAATGTAAAACTTCACCTTGTATAAATATATCGGATAGGAAAAATGATGTTCCAAAACTTCTGTCCATTATTAATAATAATGCGGCAGATAATAAAACTGGGAAAGAAACAACACCAATAATAGCTGTTACAAAGAAAGCCCATATTGTTAAAGGTAAACGCGTCATAGACATACCTTTTGTTCTTAAGTTTATTACAGTTACGACATAATTTAAAGATCCCAATAATGATGAAGCAATAAAGATAGCCATAGAAACTAACCATAATGTCATTCCCATACCAGAACCACCTTGAGCCATTGGTAAAGCACTTAATGGTGGATAAATAGTCCATCCTGCTGCAGCTGGTCCAGCTTCAACAAAGAAAGAAGAAACCATAATTATTGAAGATAAAAAGAATAACCAATAAGATACCATGTTAAGGAATCCTGAAGCCATATCTCTTGCTCCAATTTGCAAAGGAATTAATAAGTTACTAAATGTACCACTTAAACCTGCAGTAAGTACAAAAAATATCATAATTGTACCATGAATAGTAACTAATGCTAAATAAATATCAGCATCCATAACACCATCTGGAGCCCATTTTCCTAATAAAGCCTTAAAAATTACGTTTGGCTCTTCTGGCCAAGCGATTTGCATACGCATTAATAGAGACATTAGAACACCAATAACTCCCATAATAGTACCTGTAATAAGGTACTGCTTGGCAATCATTTTATGGTCCATACTAAATATATATTTAGTTATGAATGTTTCTTTATGGTGATGACCATGTCCGTCTTCGTGAGCGTTAGTATCTTCTACGTGTGCTGCCATAATTCTATATTATATAATTTTATTTATATCTAAATTAGTTTGCTGAAATTAAAGAACCCTTAAATACTTTTTGAGTTTTTAACCATGCGTCGTACTCTTCTTGTGTTTCAACTATAATTTTCATTTGCATGTTATAGTGAGATTTACCACAAATCTTGTTACATAATAGTAAGTAATCGAACTCGTAACGTTCTAAAGGATCTTCTCCTTTAGCAGTTAGAGCAATACTTTTTTGAGTTCTAATAGTATTAATATTAGCAACTTTATCAAGCATTTCTGGTGTATTACGCATATCTTCAGTAGTTATTGTAGGTGTAAAACTGAATTGAGTAATCATACCAGGAACACAGTTCATTTGTGCTCTAAAATGAGGCATATAAGCTGAGTGTAAAACATCTTGTGAACGCATTTTAAATAAAACAGGTTTTCCTACGGGTAGATGTAATTCAGTTGTGATAATGTCATCATCAGAATTAGGGTCAGATTCGTCTAAACCTAAAATATTAGCTCTGTCAATATCAATTAACCTAACGTTAGCTTTACCAAGCGTATTGTCTTCACCTGCATATCTAGCTTTCCAATTAAACTGCTGCGCATAAAGTTCTACAACTAAAGGATCGTTTCCTTTATCTGGATTCATAACACTAGTCCAAGTAAAAAGACCAGAAATAACTAAACCAGCTAAAACAATTACAGGTATAACAGTCCAAACTGCTTCTAACTTATTGTTATCTGCAAAGAAAACTGCTTTTTTTCCTTTTTCACCTCTATACTTAAAGGCAAAATAATGAAGTAAAAACTGTGTTATAGTTTGAACAAAGAAAATAATAATCATTGATATTATCATTAATCTATCAATGTCTGGTCCATGATCTGAAGCAGAATTGGACATTAATGGTAAGTCTCCAAATTTAACAAAACAAATAATTGTGATTACATAAATGAAGACTAAAAAGCCTAACATTAAGTAACCATTGATTTTATTGTCTGAATCTGTTGCTACTTGATTATTTGATTCAGAATTACCGATTTGTGTTAAATCGAAAATCTTAACCATTTGCCAAATGGCAACAAGTATAAATACTAAAACTAAAATTGATAATAAAGCCGTCATTGTTGTACTTATCGTTATTTATTATTAATAATGGAAATGTTCGCTCTCCTTAATTAAAGGATTTCCTTTAGGTATTAAAGGTGCTTTTGATAATGAATGGAATACTACAAAAATGAATAATCCAGCAAATAATAATATGGCACCAATTTCTGGGTAACCAATAAACCATCTATCTCCTACAGTTGCAGGCATAATCATATTGAAGATATCTATATAATGTCCTCCTAATATAACAACACCAGCCATTATAACAAACCATGGTAATCGTTTATAATCACTATTCATTAGTAATAATAATGGGAATAAGAAATTCATAACAATCATTCCAAAGAATGGTAAGTTATAGTCTTCTATACGTGTAATAAAATAGGTAACTTCTTCTGGAATATTAGAATACCAAATAAGCATAAATTGTGAGAACCATAAGTAAGTCCAGAAAACAGATATACCAAACATAAATTTAGCTAAATCATGTATATGACTATCATTTACCATTGGCAACAATCCTTTAGATTTAAGGTATATTGTAATTAAAGCAATAACCGTAATACCACTTACAAACATACTTGCAAATACGTACCATCCAAATAAGGTAGAAAACCAGTGAGGATCTACTGACATAATCCAATCCCACGACATCATAGATTCAGTATATATAAAAAATACTAAAAATGCTGCGGATATACGAAATGTCTTTTTATAATTTTTAATATCACCTTTTTCAGCATCATCTTGAGCTAAAGAAAATTTACGTGCAAAAAATCTGTAAAGAGACCAACCAGCAATAAAAATTAAGGCTCTACCAACAAACCAAAACTTGTTTAACCAATCTGCTTTACCAGCAACTAATTTATCATAATTCTCGTGTCCTTCGGTAGTCATACCTTCTTGCATCCAAATGAAGATATGATCTCCACCTACATAAGCAATACCAACAACAATTAATGCACCAGGTAACAAGTAATATGTAATAGCTTCCATAACTCTAAAGAGTAATGGAGACCAACCTGCTTGTGCAGCAAATTGTATAGCATAAAAAGCTAAAACACCTAGAGAAATCATCATAAAGAAAAAAGCGGCAACGTAAACTGCTGACCAAGGTCTATTATGTATTTGATGCATAACATGCTCTGCATGTTCATCTTCATGAGAAACAGCATGTGATACCTCGGCATGAGCGTTATTATCATGTAATGTTTCTAATTTGTGTGCATCGTGAGCATTATCTACAGATTGGTGTCCACCGCCATGGTGAGCACTTTCGTTGGCTAGCATCGCTTTAACATCATCTAGTGATTTAAGAGAATTAGAAAAACCAATAAAAGTAAGTGCGGAACCAATAATAATTAGAGCAGCTGCAAATATTTTTAGTCTTTTTGAAAATGTATACATATCTATAATATAAACTTTATGTAAAACTTATTTTTTTAAATCAGATCTTAACTTTAGAACGTATTCAGCAACTTGCCAACGTTCTTCTTCGTTAATTAGATTTGCGTAAGATCCCATAGCATTCTTACCGTAATAAATTGTATGGTAAGTTGAGCCAATGGTTAAATCTCTGTCGGCGTAACTAGGTACACCTAATATCTTTTCGCGTTTAACTAACTTACCTAGACCTTTACCTTTATTACCGTGACAAATCCCGCAGTAAATATTATAAAGTTCTTTACCTCTTGCTGTATCTATAGATAAAGAATCTAATTTAGATACTAAGGTTGTTTTAGCTAATTCGTAACCTTCGTTTGTGTTATCAATATCGAAAGGTGTATAACCTCTAGGAATAGTTCCTAATGCTGGTAATTGAGATTCAACTCCATTTGCAAAAGCGTCAGATTCTTGATATGCTTCATATCCTACAGATTTATACATATTAGGCATAAATTCATAATTAGGTCTTGAGTTCTTTTGACAAGAAACTAATGACACTAAAATTAGTAGGACGATTGTTATATGTTTTAAATTCTTCATGGTATCTAATTAATGTGATTTATCAATTAAATTAATTTCGACTGCACCAGTAGTAGCAATAAGATCTTCTAAGGTTTTAGCATCACCAGAAACTGGGATTTCCATTAAGAAATGATCGTCTGTTGTTCTTGGATCAGGATTTTCAGCATCTTTAAAAGGCCACATTCTACTTCTTAAGTAAAAAGTTATTACCATTAAGTGAGCAGCAAAAAATATTGTAAGCTCAAACATAATTGGTACAAAAGCTGGCATATTTTCTAAATAGCTAAAACTTGGTTTACCACCAATATCTTGAGGCCAATCTTCAATCATGATAAAATTCATCATTAAAGTTGCTACAGCTAAACCAACACATCCGTACAAAAACGCACAAATAGCTAATCTAGTTGGAGCTAAACCCATTGCTTTATCTAGACCGTGAACTGGGAAAGGTGTATATATCTCTTCTATGTGATATCTAGCAGCTTTAACCTTTTTTACGGCAGCCATTAATACATCATCATCTGTATAAATAGCGTGAATTACTTTTGAAGCTTCCATAGACTATTGTATCGTGTTTGATTTGTTAGTACTAGTTACGTTAGAAGTTCTTGCATCAGCACCTGTTCCAACTAAACTTTCTCCAGAATCTCTTAAATTCTTGTACATATCTCCAGAAGACTTTAAAATAGTCTTAACCTCTGCCTGTGCAATTACGGGGAAAGTTCTAGAGTATAATAAAAATAGTACAAAAAAGAATCCTATTGTTCCAATAAAAATACCAATATCAACAAATGTTGGTGAAAACATTGTCCATGAAGATGGTAGGTAATCTCTGTGTAATGATGTTACAATAATAACAAAACGCTCAAACCACATTCCAATATTTACAACAATTGATATTGCAAATGAGAACATAATACTTGTTCGTAATTTTTTAAACCACATAAACTGAGGAGAAAATACATTACAAGACATCATTGCCCAGTATGCCCAAGCGTAAGGTCCAGTTGCTCTGTTTAAGAAAGCATATTGCTCAAACTCAACACCAGAGTACCAAGCTACAAATAACTCGGTTATGTAAGCAACACCAACTATAGAACCCGTTAACATGATAACAATGTTCATTAATTCAATGTGCTGTACAGTAATATAATCTTCCATATTACATACTTTACGCATAATAATAAGAAGTGTGTTTACCATAGCAAAACCTGAGAAAATTGCTCCTGCAACAAAGTATGGTGGGAAAATTGTAGTGTGCCATCCTGGTATAACAGATGTTGCAAAATCAAAAGATACAATCGTGTGAACAGAAAGTACTAAAGGTGTAGCTAAACCAGCTAATACTAAAGATACTTCTTCAAAACGTTGCCAATCTTTTGCTCTACCAGTCCAACCAAAACTTAATAAACTATAAATTTTCTTTTGAAAAGGTCTTACAGCTCTATCTCTTAGCATAGCAAAATCAGGAAGTAAACCAGTCCACCAAAATACTAATGATACAGATAAATATGTTGAAATTGCAAATACATCCCAAAGTAAAGGTGAGTTAAAGTTTACCCATAATGAACCAAATTGATTAGGAATTGGTAATACCCAATAAGCTAACCATGGTCGACCCATGTGTATTACTGGAAATAAACCAGCTTGAACTACCGAGAAAATAGTCATGGCTTCCGCAGAGCGGTTAATAGCCATACGCCATTTTTGACGGAATAATAATAGAACAGCTGAAATTAATGTACCAGCATGACCAATACCAACCCACCAAACGAAGTTAGTAATATCCCAAGCCCAGTTAACTGTTCTGTTTAATCCCCAGGTTCCTATACCTGTTGATATTGTATAAATCATACAACCTACTCCCCAAAGGAAAGCAATAAGTGCAATTGAAAAAACAATCCACCATTGCTTATTTGCCTTACCTTCTACAGGTGCAGCAATGTCCAGTGTTACATCGTGGTAAGATTTACTACCAGTAACTAAAGGTGTTCTAATAGGTGCTTCGTAATGAGACGCCATAATCCTTCTTTAAATTAATACTTTGTTAATTATTCTCTTATTATATGTTTCTTACTTTCGTATGATACATTACGTTAGGTTTTGTTCCAACACTTTCTAATAAATGATACATACGATCATCTTCAGTTAATTTGGCAACCTTACTTTCTTTGTCATTAATATCACCAAATAACATTGCGCCATTGCTACAAGCAGCAGAACAAGCAGTTTGGAATTCACCATCTTTAATTTCACGACCATCGCGTTTAGCATCAAGAATAGTTTTTTGTGTTTTTTGAATACACATAGAACATTTTTCCATAACACCACGAGAACGTACAGTTACATCTGGGTTAACTACCATACGACCTAAATCGTCGTTTAAATGATAATCGAACTCATCGTTACCAGCGTATAAGAACCAGTTAAAACGACGTACTTTATAAGGACAGTTGTTAGCACAGTATCTTGTACCTACACAACGGTTATAAGCCATATGGTTTTGACCTTGTTTTCCGTGAGCAGTTGCAGCAACCGGACAAACAGTTTCACAAGGTGCATGATTACAATGCTGACACATTACAGGTTGAAATGCTACTTGCGGATTAACTGATGGATCTTCTAATTCACCAAATCCACCTAAAGAACCATTTTCACCAAATAATCCAGTAAATCCTTCTTTTTTAGCATCATCTTCGGCAAATGTTTCTTCAGAAGAATAGTAACGGTCAATACGTAACCAGTGCATATCACGACTTCTACGAATTTCTTCTTTACCAACTACTGGCACATTGTTTTCAGCATGACATGCAATAACACAAGCACCACAACCGGTACAAGCATTTAAGTCGATAGAAAGGTTAAAATGATGACCTATACTTCTATCAAATTCATCCCATAAATCAACTTCAGGAGAAGTAACTTCTACCTCTTGGTGATTTAAAGATACTACAGGAACAGCATTCCAATGTTTCTTATCTTTAGTATTGAATACTTCTAAAGTTGTTTCTTTAATAATATCTCCACGACCCATTAAAGTATTTTGTAACTGTAAACAAGCAAACTCATGCATACCAGATGCCTTAGTTACTGTAACAGTTTGTACTGTGTTAAAATCTGCATATAATTCATACGCATTAACACCAGTTTTCATTTCGTCTTTAAGACCTGCTGTTCTACCATAACCTAGAGATAAACCAACAGTTCCTTTAGCTTGACCAGGCTGAATAATAACAGGTACATTATTTAAAGTTTTATTGCCAACTTTTAAATCAACATAACTACCGTTTAAGGCACCGGTTGCATCATGATCATTAACTAAAGCCCATTCTGAAGCATCAGCTTTAGAAACAGTTACATAGTTATCCCATGAAGCTCTAGAAATTGGATCAGGAAACTCCTGTAACCAAGGGTTATTAGCTTGTTGTCCATCACCCATTCCTGTTTTTGTATAAAGTGTTAACTCTATACCTTTTGAATTAGCTGAACTAGCTAAAGTACTTGCAGCATTTGTAGAAGGTGTTTCTATTGAAGCGTCTTCTATAGTAGAAGTTTCCTCAACAAATACATTAGATTTAGCAACAAAAACACCATCATGTAATGCCTGATTGAAAGAAGATCCATTTAAAATAGTTTCTTTCCAAGTCGTCTTTATATAATCGTTTAAAGTCACATCGTTTGATGTCCACTTTAATAATGATTCTTGAAATTGTTTTGTATCAAATAAAGGGCGAATAGTAGGTTGCATTAATGCAAAATGGCCTCTTTTAATTTCTACATCTCCCCAAGATTCTAAATAGTGAGGTGCAGCAGCAATATATTGTGATACGGCAGCAGTTTCGTCATCTTTAGATGTGAAATCAACTGATAATTTAACTTTTTTAAGACCTGCAGCAAAATCTAGAGCATTTGGTAAGGTATACATTGGGTTTACACCACTCATGATAACTGCACCAACTTTTCCAGCTTTCATATCGTTTATAAACGACTGAACTGTTGCATCACTACCTTGGCGTGTTTTAATAACGTTTTTAGTATCGAATGCCTTACTATTTAATTGCTCGTTTATCTCTAAAACAATTGTTTGAGCATTAATATCTTGTAATCCAGTAACAACAACACCATTTCTACCAGCTTTGTTTAACTCTAAAGCTGTAGCACTAACTGCTTTTTCTATGTGAGCAGGTAAAGTACCTGAAACAGAACCACCAACTACGTAACTATGTAATTTTGCTAAAGCAATTTTTTGTTGAGATGGTGTTAATGGAATACGTTTATCTGCATTTGCTCCAGATAAAGACATATTAGATTCAAACTGAATATGTCGAGACATTTTTCCATTTGTAGGAATACGACCTTTAGAATATCCAGAGTCGAAACCGCCACCTTGCCAATCTCCTAGAAAATCTGCACCTACAGAAACAATAGTTTCTGCCTTAGAGAAATCGTAGTTAGCAAGAGCTCTTTCTTTATATTTAGCTTGAAAAGCATCTAAAGCCTTAGACTCTGAAACAGCATCGTAGGAAACATGGGATACATTACCATACTTAGCCTTGAATTCAGCTATTAATTTTGAAGTAGATGGACTTGCAAAAGTCTGTGTAAATAAAATAATTTGTTTACCGTCTGCTTTCGTTTCGTTTAATGACTTAACAACATCAGCATTAAGTGTTGACCAAGAGATATCTACACCATCTTTTTTAGGTGCTTGTACACGAGTTGAATCGTATAAGTCTAAAACTGATGCATTAACTCTAGCATTAGCACCACCAAAAGCAGTTGCTAAAGCATTATTTTCAATTTTGATTGGACGACCTTCACGTGTTTTAACTAAAACACTTGCAAAATCAAAACCATTTGCAATTGTTGTTGCATAGTAATTAGCTACGCCAGGAATAATAGTATCTGGCTGAACTACATAAGGAATAGATTTAATAACCGGTCCTTCACAAGCTGCTAATGATGCAGCTGCTGTACTAAAACCAACGTATTTTAAAAAATCTCTACGAGTAGTTGACGACTCTTCTAATGTATCTTTATCACTTAAAAATTCATCAGTAGGAATTTCATTTACAAATTCGTTCTGTTTTAGCGCCTCAACAATAGAGCTATCTTCTTTTAGCTCCTCAACACTTGTCCAGTATTTCTTGTTTGATGACATATTTATCTAGTTATATTGTTGTTAGTTGATGGATAGCTTAGCAAACTAAAAACCAACTGTATATATTAAAATTTAATTACTTAATAATGGCATTTACCACATTCTAAACCACCCATTTGTGCAATTGTGAAGTTCTCAACTCCATATTTTTTCTTTAATTGCTCATGAATTTTAGTGTAATAATTATTGTCTTTAACTTTTACATTTGTCTCTCTGTGACAATTAATACACCAACCCATAGTTAATGGAGAATGTTGAGACATAATTTCCATTTCCTCAACAGGTCCATGACAAGTTTGACACTCTATACCACCAACAACAACGTGCTGAGAGTGATTAAAGTAAGCGAAATCTGGTAAATTATGAATTCTCACCCATTTAACAGGTTTAGTATCGCCTGTATATTTTTGTTCAGCATCATCCCAACCAACAGCTTCGTATAATTTTTTAATCTCACCATCATAAAACTCTTTAGAATATTCAGGTGTTGCTGTTGTTTCGGCAACTTCTGAAATAGATTTATGACAATTCATACAAATATTTAATGATGGTATGCCAGAATGCTTACTTACTCTTGCAGAAGAGTGACAATATTTACAATCTATACCATTATCGCCTGCATGTATTCTGTGAGAATAATGTATTGGTTGCACTGGCTCGTAACCTTGATTAACTCCAATTTGAGATAAATAACCATATACAAAATAAGCACTTGACAATAATAAGAATATAACCGTTAAGATTATTAAAAATTGATTTTGAGCGAAAGCTTTCCATAAAGACGGCCTTTTAACCTCTTCTTTAATTTCTAAACCTTTCTCGTTAGCAAAACGTCTTAAAGTTTTATTAACAACCACTAAAGCAACTGCTAACAAACCAAACAATAAAGCTAAAGCTCCTAATATTAAAGAATTATTAAAATCACCTCCATTAGACACAGATTGAGCTCCAACAGGAACAGGCACTGGAACAGGAGTAGCTTTTACTTCGGCAGTGTAAGCCAAGATATTGTCTAAGTCCGTATTTGACAACTGAGGATAAGCAGTCATTGCAACGCCATTATACTCTTTATAAATTTTATTTGCGTATGCATCACCAGATTTAATTAACCCAGCACTATTTCTGATCCACTTATACAACCACTCTCTATCTAAACCTTCAGTTTCTGCTAAACGAGCTTCGACATTCCTTAAGGCAGGACCAGTCATTTTCTTGTCTAATTTATGACAAGCAGCACAATTAGCATTAAATAAAGATTTTCCGGCTGCAGCATCACCTTGAGCAGATAATGAAGTAGAAAACACTAGCAAAAACATTAAGCTTAAACGAAAAAAGTTAAGACTCAATTTGCGGTAAAACACTTGTTTCATATTATATATTGAATTTACTTCTAAACTTTGGCACGATTCTTTCTTGTTAAAACAGAAATCTCGTACTTTTATACTCCTACAAAAGTAATACTTAAAGTCGATTTTTGAAATACTACAGAAGTCTTAATTTACAATTTAGAAAAATTCTAAATAAGATTTTAATCCACTTTAGCATAATAAAGTTATTTTTGTAAAACTTAAGAAAAATAAAAAGATCATGAGACACTATATTTTAAAAGCCATAACCATTGTATCTATTACAGTTAGTGTTGAAGCACAAAGTCAGATTGGGAATTTAACTATTGACAAAAATAAAAAAATTGATACTCTTTTAGAGCTTAAATCTGAAGCTAATTTAGATGATATTTCTTCAAATAAATATAAAATACAAATATATTCAGGAAGTAGAAATGGGGCAGAGACATGCCAAAGCAACTACAAATTAGAATTTACTAAATGGAAATCTACTTTGGAATATGAGACTCCAAATTATAAAATTTGGATTGGTAACTTTAGAAAAAGATTAGAAGCAGAAAGAGCATTGTTAGAAATTAAAGATACATTTGAGAACGCATTTATATTTAAACCTAAAAAAAAGAAATCATAATAAGGTTAGCGACTATAATAGAAGATTAATTAACTGTTACTATACTTTTATCATGTAATAAATTGGTCGAAAAATTCAATTTATATTATTTAGAAGTTAAACTACAGGTAGAACTAATTTAAAAAAAGCAAAAAAAAATGGCGACCAATTGGTCGCCATTTTTATATCTTTAAATTAAAGTTCTATAAAATTACTTTAATTTTTTCTTAACTTCTACTTGATGGAAAGCTTCTAAAACATCACCTTCTTTGATGTCGTTATAGTTTTTGACCTGCATACCACAATCGTATCCTTTTCCAACCTCTTTAACATCATCTTTAAATCGTTTAAGAGAAGTTAGTTCGCCAGTATAAGCCACAACTCCATCTCTAATAATTCTAATCTGAGAGTTTCTAAAGATTTTACCATTCATAACCATACAACCTGCAATAGAGCCAACTTTAGATACTTTAAATATTTCTCTAATTTCTGCTGTACCAGTGATCTCTTCTTTAAGTTCTGGAGATAACATACCTTCCATAGCGTCTTTAAGATCATTAATAGCATCGTATATAATTGAATACGTACGAATATCTACTTCTTCTTGGTCTGCTATAGTTCTTGCATTTCCAACAGGACGTACATTAAACCCAACAATAATTGCGTCTGAAGCTGTTGCTAGTAAGACATCACTTTCTGTAATGGCTCCAACACCTTTATGTAAAATATTAACTTCAATTTCTTCGGTAGATAATTTCTGGAATGAATCTGTTAATGCTTCAACAGAACCATCAACATCACCTTTAAGGATAATATTAAGTTCTTTAAATGTACCTAAAGCAATACGACGACCAATTTCAGCTAACGTTAATGTTTTAGTTGTTCTTACATCTTGCTCACGTTGTAATTGCATACGTTTAGTTGCAATTTGCTTAGCTTCACGCTCGTCTGCAAAGACATTAAATTTATCACCAGCTTGAGGTGCACCATCTAAACCTAAGATTGATACTGGTATAGAAGGACCAGCTTCTTGAACATCGTTTCCACGTTCATCTTGCATTGCCTTAACTTTACCACTATTCTTACCTGCTAAAACATAATCTCCAACACGTAATGTACCTGCTTGAACTAAAATTGTAGATACATATCCACGACCTTTATCTAAGAACGCCTCTACTACAGTTCCAACAGCTGGTTTTTTTGGATTAGCTTTAAGTTCTAATAACTCAGCTTCTAGTAATACTTTTTCTAATAATTCTTTTACACCTGTTCCAACTTTTGCTGAAATATCATGAGATTGAATTTTCCCGCCCCAATCTTCAACTAAAAGATTCATTTGGGCTAAGCCTTCTTTAATCTTTTCCGGATTAGCGTGAGGCTTATCAATCTTGTTTATAGCGAATACTATAGGAACTCCTGCTGCTTGTGCGTGAGATATTGCTTCTTTAGTTTGAGGCATTATATCATCATCGGCAGCTGCAACAATAATTGCAATATCTGTTACTTGTGCACCACGAGCACGCATTGCCGTAAAGGCTTCGTGACCTGGTGTATCAAGGAATGCTATTTTTTGTCCATTTTCTAACTGAACTCCATAAGCACCGATATGCTGTGTAATTCCACCAGATTCTCCTGCAATTACATTTTCTTGACGAATATAATCTAATAACGATGTTTTACCATGATCAACATGTCCCATTACTGTAACAATAGGTGCACGTTCTATTAGATCTTCTGGTTTATCTTCAACTTCTACGATTGACTCTTCAATATCTGCAGTAACAAATTCTAATTGATAACCAAACTCTTCTGCTACAATAGTTAATGTTTCAGCATCTAAACGCTGATTCATTGTTACCATCATACCTAAAGACATACATGCAGAAATAATCTGAGTTACTTGAACATCCATCATGGTAGCCATTTCGCTAGCCGTAACAAATTCAGTTACTTTTAATGTTTTGCTTTCTGCTGCTTCTATTTGCTGATCAATTTCAGTTTGTTCCCTGTGTTGATCTCTCTTATCTCTTCTATATTTGGCACCTTTACCTTTATTAGATTTACCTTGCAGTTTTTCTAAGGTTTCACGTACTTGTCTTTGAACATCTGCTTCTGTTGGCTCTGATTTTACAATTGGAGCTCTTTTCTGTCCTGGACCTCTTTTACCTTTAAACCTATCGTTAGTTCTTGTTCCTGGTGTACTTGGTTTCCCTGCATCACCTGGTTTAGAAATACGACGACGTTTGCGCTTATTGGCACTATTTGCGGCACCTGGCTTATTGTCTTCTTTTTTCTTTTTAGGTTTATTAAATTGAGATAAATCAATTTTATCACCTGCTATTTTTGGACCTGAAAGTTTTTGATACTGTGTAGTAACTGTTTCGTCTCCTAAACCAACTTCTTTAGTTTCTTCTTGCTCAGGCTTAACTTCTGGCGTTTTAGAATCTGCTTTAGAAATTACTTTGGCAGGTACATCTTTAGCTGATGTAGCTTTTGACTGAACTACCTTTGGCTTCTCTAAATTTTTAGCTGGAGTAGATTTAGCTTTCTTTGCTTTAGACTTTTTGGTCTCTGGCAATTCTACTTTATCTACTTGCTTAATTTTTAGCTCAATTTTAGTAGTCTCAATTTTTTGAGGAACTTCAACTTTAGGAGTTTCTTTTTTAGCTTCTTGCTTTGGAGCTTCTGCCTTTTTTTCAACTGCTTTTTTAGCTTCTAAATCTATTTGACCAATTTTCTTTGGTCCAGAAAGTGTTTTAGAAGCTTTAACTACTTCTTCTTGCGCTCTCTGTTTAGCTTCTTCTGCTTTCTGCTTAGCCTCTAGTTCTTTTTCACGTTTAACACGTAAATCTTCTTTCTCTTTAAGCTTAGCTTCGCCTACTTGTTTCGACTTTACTTTCTTACTTGCATCAGTTTCAAACTGGTCTGAAAGAACTTTATAGGTTTCTTCAGAAATTTTTGTAGTAGGACGCTTCTCTATATCGACACCTTTAGAATCTAAAAATTCCACAGCGCGATCTAGAGAGATGTTAAGCTCACGTAATACCTTATTTAATCTAATTGTTTCAGCCATAAATTGCCTTTACTCTTTATTATGAATCAAAAATGTCTTGTGTTAGTCTTCAAATTCTTCTTTTAGAACTCGAATTACATCCATAATTGTTTCTTCTTCTAAATCTGTACGCTTCACAAGGTCTTTAATATCTTGCTCTAACACACTTTTAGCAGTATCTAAACCTGCTTTACTAAATTCTGCAATAACCCATGCTTCGATTTCGTCTTTGAATTCGCGTAATTCAACGTCTTCTTCAGCGCCTTCTCTAAACACATCTATTTCGTAACCGGTTAATTGACCTGCTAAACGAATATTGTGTCCTCCACGACCAATTGCTTTACTAACTTCTTCTGGCTTTAAAATTGCTTCAGCACGATTGTTTTCTTCATCAATTTTGATTGAAGTAACTCTTGCTGGGCTTAAAGCACGTGTAATATATAAATTTAAGTTACTAGTATAATTAATAACATCTATATTTTCGTTTCCTAATTCACGTACAATTCCGTGAATACGAGATCCTTTTACTCCAACACAAGCTCCAACTGGATCTATTCTATCGTCGTAAGAGTCTACTGCTACTTTTGCTTTTTCACCTGGAATCCTAACAACATTTCTAATAGTAATTAAACCATCAAACACTTCTGGGATTTCAGCTTCAAATAATCTTTCTAAGAATTTAGGTGATGTACGAGACATGATTATTGTAGGCTTGTTTCCTTTTAGGTCAACACTATCAATTACACCTCTAACGTTATCTCCTTTTCTAAAAAAGTCTGAAGGGATTTGCTTATCTTTTGGTAAGATAATCTCATTTCCTTCATCGTCTAATAAAATGACTGCTTTGTGACGAATATGATGCACTTCTGCAGTATATAAATCTCCTATTAAATCTTTAAATTGCTTGTAAAGATTTGTATTATCATGCTCATGTATTTTTGAAATCAAATTTTGACGTAATGCTAAAATAGCACGACGACCAAGGTCTATTAATTTAACTTCTTCCGATACATCTTCACCAACTTCAAAATCTGGTTCAATTTTCTGAGCTTCAGACAAGGAAATCTCTTGATTTTCTTCTTCTACTTCACCATCGGCAACTACAACTCTATTTCTCCAGATCTCTAAATCTCCTTTATCTGGGTTGATAATAATATCAAAATTATCATCGTCTCCAAATTTCTTTTTTAGGGCGTTTCTAAAAACATCCTCTAATATAGACATTAAAGTAACACGATCTATTAACTTATTGTCTTTGAATTCTGAAAATGAATCGATTAATGCAAGATTTTCCATATCTCTCTTCTAATTAAAATTTTATCACCACTCTAGCGTCTTTAATTTCGCTATAGTTTAAAGTTTCTTTTTTCTGTACTGTGACCTTTCCTTTTCCAATAGGCTTAGGTTCTCTTGTTTTCCATTCTAAATCTATAGATGTTTCTGTTGCATCAACTAAAAGACCTTCGTATTTATTGTTTTCTGTTTTCACCTCTAAAACACGACCAACACTTTTATAATATTGCCTTGGCATAGTTAAAGGAGCTGTTGCACCTGCAGAGGCAACATCTAAAGAAAAATCATGTTCCTCTCTATCGAAGTTATTCTCTATGGCACGACTAATAAATATACAGTCTTCGACTTTAACGCCTTCATCGCCATCTATAATAATACTGATAGCATTACCATTATCAATAGTAAAATCAATCAAGAACAAGTCTTGTCTTTCTTCCAATGCGCCTTGAAGCAACTCTTTTACTGTATTTACAAACATTTTTTAGTATAAAAAGAGGGGACTTTTTTAGTGTCCCCTCGCTATAGATTTCTTACAACTCTGCAAATATAAACTTTTTTATTGAAAATCATAACCTTTTAATTCTCAATAATTTTAAGAACACCTAAACCATGTTCATTTTTATAAAAAAAACGAATACCTAGAATTTTTATAAAAGCGCCTAGACAAACACCTAATAATGACTAAAAAACATTAAACAAAGAACAAAAAAAGCACTAAAACAGACACTACATCTACTCTAAAACAGAACAGTTATAAGCACAACAATTTGAAGTTTAAATATTTAAAATAAGAATAGTATTAATAATGCACAGTAAGCTTTCCATACAAACACTTGCTATAATTTAATTGACATTAGCACACGTGTTAGAAAAAATATTATTCTTTCTTTTAATAGAAGTTAAAGCTAATAGATAATAAATCACTTAAAAAAAGATCTTATTTATACTTTTAATAATTTAAAAAGATTTTTTCGACTTAGAAATAACTGATTTTTTTTGATGAAAAATACAGAAAATAAAAAACCCTAACACATTTCTGTATTAGGGTTTGTCTTGTTGGCCCACTAGGTCTCGAACCTAGACTCTTCAGTACCAAAAACTGACGTGTTACCAGTTACACCATAGGCCATTCTGACATTGAGAGTGCAAATTTAGATAAAAGTTTCACTTACACAAACTTTTTTTAAATAAAATATTAAAAAAGTTTTAACGTTATCACAAAAACAATCTAATTGTAATATTTATTATTAAATTCGCTATTCAGAAAAAAACCACTTATGAGTACTAAAACGTTTAATAAATACAATCAAATTATTGGTTGGTTTGCCTTTATTATTGCTACAATAGTCTTTGGACTTACTGTGGAACCTACTGTTAGCTTCTGGGATGCAGGAGAATATATTTTAACATCTTCTAAGTTACAAGTTGGTCATCCACCAGGAGCACCTTTATATCAAATGCTTGGAGCTGTTTTCTCAATTTTTGCTGTAGAGGCTAATCAAATAGGATTTATTATGAATATGATGAGTGCTATTTCTAGTGCTTTTGTTGTTCTATTTCTTTTTTGGTCTATTGTTTTACTAATTTTTAAGATAAAAGGTTTTGATGAAGATACTATTTCTAAAAATCAGACTATTATAACTTTAGGAAGTGCTTTTGTTGGTGCTTTAGCTTTTGGCTTTACAGATACGTTTTGGTTTAATGCCGCAGAAACTGAAGTATATGCCATGGCAACATTTATTATGTCCTTAATGTTCTACTTAGGTTTGCGCTGGGACAAAGACATGGATAAAGGAAGAGGAAACAAGTGGTTAATATTAATTGCATTTGTAATTGGTTTATCTTTTGGGATTCACTTTATGGGCTTATTAACTATTCCAGCCATTGGGTTAATTTACTACTTTAGGAATTACAAGACTATTACCGTTAAGAACTTTATTGTAGCTAACATAGTATCTGTAGCAATATTATTATTCGTTTTCAAACTTATGTTTCCTAATGTATTAAGATACTTTAGCATGCTTGAGTTATTTTTTATTAACCAAATTGGTTTACCCTTTAATACTGGAAGTGTTATTGCTGGACTATTATTATTAGCTGGTTTTTATTTTGGATTAAAATACACTAGAGAAAAAGGATTAATACACTACAATACAGGAATCTTATGTTTATTATTTGTAATCATAGGATCATCTACTTGGTTAATGCTACCTATTAGAGCAAATGCTAATGTTGTAATTAACGAAAATAATCCATCTAGCGCTAGAGAACTACTAGCCTATTACAATCTTGAACAATATCCTGAAACACATTTGTTTTACGGGCCACTATTTACTGAACAATTTACTGGCTTAGACGAAAACCAACCTTATGTTAATGATAAACCTAAATACGAAAAAGACGAAAAAGCAGGAAAATATATTATTGTAAACAATTGGAAAAACACAAAGCAAAACTTTAATTCAGAACAAGCTTCTATCCTACCAAGAATGTGGAGTGCAGATAATGCTGAAAACTACATGTTATTTACTGGTTATTTAAATTTTAAATTAAAACCAGATTTCCAGATGGAAAACGAACTTAGAAAACCAATTTCTCAGTTTAAAAATAAAGTCGCTAAAGGTCAAATAGATTATGAAGACTATTTAGCATTCCTAAAACAATTTAGCCAATATATAGATATAGAGAAACCAACTTTAGCACAAAACATATCATATATGTTTGAATACCAATTAGGCTATATGTATTGGCGTTATTTTATGTGGAATTTTACAGGAAGACAAGACGATATTCAAGGTAGATACGACAATCATGGAAATTGGATAAGTGGTATTAACGCCATAGATTCTATACATTTAGGACAATCTCAAAATAATTTACCTAGCGATGTAAAAAATAATAAAGCAAGAAACACCTACTATTTCTTACCTTTTATTTTAGGGCTAATTGGATTCTTTTTCGTTTTAAATAAAAACAAAAAACTATTTTGGGTTATGCTGGTATTTTTCCTTTTTACAGGTATAGCCATACAAGTATACACCAACGTAAGACCATTTGAGCCAAGAGAACGTGACTACTCTGTAGTAGGGTCATTCTATGTTTTTGCGCTTTGGATAGGAATTGGAGTTTACGCCATTTACGATACCTTAAAGACATATGTATCTACAAAATTTTTAGCACCAATAGTGCCAATAATTTGTTTTCTTCTAGTGCCTACAATCCTAATTTCAAACAATTGGAACGACCACGATAGATCTGGGAAATATACTGCTTTAGCTATGGCTAAGAAATATTTAGGCTCTTGCGAGAAAAATGCCATTTTATTCTCCATAGGTGATAACGATACATTTGCCTTATGGTATGCTCAAGAAATTGAAGGTTACCGTACAGATGTTCGTGTAGTAAACACAAGCCTATTCCAAACAGATTGGTACATAGACCAAATGAAACGTAAAGCTTACGATAGCGATCCAATTCCGTCTAGCTTAACGCACAATAAATATAAACATGGCACAAGAGATGTAATACTTAAAAATTTAATGGGACCAGATACATTAGATATAAAGACTTTTATGAATTTTATATCTAGTGATAATCCAAAGACAAAATATAAACACGCATTAGTTCTAAAAGGTGAAGATCCATCTTATTACCCAGAACACTACCTTAATTCTAATTATTTCCCAACAGAAAATATTAGAATCCCAGTAAGTAAAACCGAAGTACTTAAAAGTGGTATTGTAAAAGCAAAAGATGCAGACAAAATATTACCATTTCTAGATGTTAAGATTACAGACAATGCCATATATAAAAACCGTTTATTAATGCTAGATATTGTAGCAAATAATAATTGGGAAAGACCTTTATACTTTACTGGCGGCGCATTTAGTAACGAAGATTATATTTGGATGAAAGACTATTTACAACTAGACGGAATGGTTTACAAATTGGTTCCAATTAAAAGTCCTGTGGACAAAGCTAACCCTTTTGATATGGGTCGTGTAGATAGCGAACTAATGTACAGCATGGTTAAATCTTGGGACTGGGGAAATAGCGGCAGTAAAGATATTTATCACGATATTGAAACAAGACGAAACTCTATTACATATAGAGGAAATTTAGCCAGATTAATAGAAACTTTAATAAACGAGGAACAACCTAAAAAAGCCGAAGAAATAGCAGACATAGCTATGGCAAATATGCCCGTAAATCAATTTGGATACTATACCTTATTAGAACCTTATATTAATGCGTATTACGAAGTTGAAGCCAAAGATAAAGCACAGCAATTATTTAAAGATGTTGCCGTTAAATATCAAGAAAGCTTAACTTATTACAGTGAATTAACTATAGAAAATCAAGAAAAGAATTTTACTGAAATACTAACAGATATTGAACGTTATAAAGCTCTCATTGATGTTTTAATTGATTACGACAAAGACTTTGCTCAAAAAGAATCTCTAATATTCAATAACTATCTAGGCTTATTTAAGCACTTTTATCAAGGCGAAGAAGAGCCAGAATACAACAGCAGAGAAGAACGTGATATAGAAAAAACTATTGACACCTTTTCTGGATTAAACCCTGAATAAATTGAAGTTTATTCCATCAAAAACACCTTATTTGGTACGTTGGTTTTTTTCTAATTACACTTGGAAAAAACCAACGTCTAAAAAAGTACTATACCTTACTTTCGACGATGGACCTACACCAAAAATAACTACTTGGGTTTTACAACAATTAAAAAATTACAATGCTAAAGCAACCTTTTTTTGCATTGGCAATAACATTGAAAAACATCCTGACTTATTCCATAATATTATTCAAAATGGGCATACCATTGGAAACCATAGTCAAAATCATGTTAAAGGTTTAAAAACGCCTCTAAAAAACTATATAGAAGATATTGAAGCTTGCAACCTCAGCATTAAAAAACACAGTAATTTAAATACAAAAACTAAACTATTTCGTCCACCATTTGGGCAACTCAAATCTAATCAAGGAAAAAAATTACAAAAATTAGGTTATAAAATTATAATGTGGTCTGTTTTAAGTTTCGATTGGGAAAGCAAATACACCAAACAAAACTGTTTAAAGTTTGCTTTAAAAGCAAAACAAGGCGATATTATAGTAATGCACGATAGCCTAAAAGCATCAAAACATTTAGAATATATCTTACCAAGAATATTAGAACACTATAACAATAAAGGATACCTATTTAAAGCACTTTAAGCGTAATACTTTAGCTTAGTAATTAAAGTATTGGCATCTAATTGGCCACTTTGGCGCCATTGCATTTCGCCATTCATATAAATAATTAGCGAAGGCAAATCTTTAACCTTTAATGCTTCAGATAATTCTTTATTTTTATCAACATCAATCTTAATCACTTTAGCTTTATTGCCTAAAGCTGCTGCAACCTCTCTAAGAATAGGATGCATAGCTGTAGATTTATCACTCCAATCTGTGTAAAAACTTAATAATACTGGAATTTTTACATCTATTAACTCTCCAAATTTTGACATAAAACAAAAATTTTAGAACTATATTTATACTACAATATTAAGCTTTTTTTTAAAATAGCTTTAAAAGTTGATTAAATATTAACAATTTTCAGGGGTTTAAGCTAATTTATTTCGCTTTTTAAGCTCTAAAACAGTAATTTCTGGCCAAATACCAACACGTCCTGGAAACGCTAAAAAACCAAATCCTCTATTTACATATAAATATTTTCCTGCTTCTTCATACAAACCAGCCCATTTTGGATAGCGGTACTTTACAGGACTCCATTTAAAGTTTAGAAACGGAATTTCTATACCAAATTGCATTCCGTGCGTATGTCCTGCAAGTGTTAATTGAATCTTTTTATGGAAGTCAATTATATTCGTTTCATCTTTTACAGTATCTAATTTAAACCGATCTCTTTTACTATTAAATTCTTTCTCTTTATAATCAAAATGAGATGGATCGTGAGACATTAGTATATTAAAAGCATTATTTGGTAAATTTTCGGTTACCTTTTCTAGACTGCCTCGTTTTGGGAAATGCCTTGAAGCTCCCCAATTTTCTACACCTAAAATATTTAATTTTGCTTCTGCTCTACTAATAGTTCTATTTTCATTTTGTAGTAAATCGAATCCAATAGCTTTATGGACTGCTTCAATTTTTTTGTGATTACTATCAAAATCAGCAACAGAATCATAAGCATAATAACCGTAATCGTGATTTCCTAGTACAGAAAATTTTCCATCTTTTGCTTTTAGCTTGCTAAATATTTTAACGTAAGGATCCATTTCTTCCGCTTTTGCGTTTACCATATCTCCTGTAAACAAAATAACATCACTTTCTTGCTCGTTAATTAGATTAATGGCATATTCAATTTTATCTATATTATCAAAACTTCCAGAATGCACATCGCTTATTTGAGTAATTCTATAACCGTCAAATTCATCTGGTAGATCATCAAATTCAATATGCTGCGTTATAACTCTAAAATCGTATTTACCTTTAAAAACGCCATATAAAAACCCAGCAAATGGAATAGCTGCAAGACCTAAAGCAATCTTACTTACAAAAGCTCTTCTAGAAGGAATAGCATCTTTAACAGATGTATCTAAAGAAAAATAATTAGCTAATGTTGCAAAAAATCTAAATACATCTTCACCAAAAAGCACTAAAAAAACAAAAATTTTGGGAACAAAATAAGTAAGCATCAAAGCAATAGCGTAACCTGTATTTAAATTAAATCTACTTTGTTTTTGTACTAAATTAAACTGATAATACACAATACCAAGTACAACAACAAAGGCAACCCAATATGCAATTAGAACAAATTTATTTTTTGTAACGGTTTTTAAAGCAAAAAAGGCATAAAACTCTAAAAGAAATAAAAGTATAAATGGAATTATAAAACGTAACATAGCTGTAATTAAGATTGCAAAATTAAAGATTTTAGAGCAACTTTCTCTTAGTAATTTGTTAAACGTTGCGTTAGCTATACTTTTAGTATCTTGGAACTTTAATTTTAAATCTCCACCAATGCGTACTTGGTTAACTATTATAATAATCTGTTTAATTGTAAGCTGCAAAACAGAATCAGATCAAGATATTAACACCTCTAAAACTGCACAAGATTTAATTTCTTACGTTAATCCATTTATTGGAACTGGTGGACACGGACATACATATCCCGGCGCAACAATGCCTTTTGGTATGATGCAATTAAGTCCAGACACACGTTTAGAAGGTTGGGATGGCTGTTCTGGATATCATTTTACAGACGATTATATTTATGGTTTTTCGCACACACATTTAAGCGGAACTGGCGTTTCAGATTATGGAGATATTCTTTTAATGCCAACAAATAAGATTGAATTTAATAATGGAGCAAATGGCAAAAAAGGTTACAAAGCTCACTTTTCTCATGAAAACGAAATTGCAGAACCTGGCTATTATAAAGTGCAATTAGATAGTACAAATATAAAGGTAGAATTAACGGTTTCTAAAAGAAGTGGAGTTCATAAATACACGTTTCCTACTAGAGAAAACCAAGTGGTTATTTTAGATTTACTACATCGTGATAAAGTATTAGATGCTAAAATTAACAAACTATCTAATACAGAAATTGTAGGCTATCGTTTTTCGGATGCTTGGGCAAAAGACCAACGCTTATACTTTGCATTAGAAACATCACATCCGTTTTCGGATATACTACAATCGCCACCAAAAACAGGACTAAAAGGTGGATTAAAATCGGCTTTAACTTTTATAAACCCAAAAAACGAACCTATAATTATTAAAATAGGAATTTCTGCAGTCGATATTAAAGGCGCAAAAAGAAACCTAAAAGAAGAAATAGGAACTCAACCCTTTGAGCAAGTTAAAAAAAATGCACAAAATTTATGGGAACAACAACTTAATAAAATTAAGGTAGAATCTAATAACCTAGATTATAAAACTAATTTTTACACATCATTATATCATACAATGTTAGCTCCAAATTTATACCAAGATATAGATGGACGCTATCGTGGAATGGATTTAGAAATTCATAATTCTAAAGGATTCGATTACTACACAGTATTTTCACTTTGGGATACTTACAGAGCAGCACATCCATTATACACTATTATAGAGCAAGAAAAAACCAACGATTTTATAAATACCTTTTTAGCCAAATATGACGAAGGTGGCATTATGCCCATGTGGGATTTAGCTGGTAATTATACGGATTGTATGATTGGTTACCATGCGGTTCCTGTAATTGCAGATGCCTATTTAAAAGGGATTCGCAATTATGATACGGAAAAGGCTTTTGAAGCGATGAAACATTCGGCGACCAGAGATAAATTTGGATTGGAAGCTTATAAGACATACGGATTTATTCCGGTAGATGAAGAAAGTGAATCGGTTTCTAAAACTTTAGAATATGCTTATGATGATTGGACTATTGCGCAGATGGCAGAAGCAATGGGTAAAACTGAAGATTACAAGACGTACATTCAACGCGCGCAATATTATAAAAATGTATTTGATCCTGAAACGCAGTTTATGCGCGGCCGTTTTAGAAATACATGGTTTGCACCTTTCGATCCGTATGAAGTGAATTTTAATTACACCGAAGCTAACGCTTGGCAGTATAGTTTTTATGTCCCTCAAGATATATCAGGATTTATAAAACTACTCGGTGGGAAAGATAAGCTAGAAGCCAAACTCGATGAATTATTTTCGGCTAAAACAGAAACTTCAGGACGCGACCAATCGGATATTACAGGTTTAATTGGGCAATATGCACATGGCAATGAACCAAGTCATCATATGGCTTACCTCTATAATTTTGTTAATAAACCTTATAAAACACAAGAGCGTGTTCATCAAATTTTAACTGAATTATATCACAATGATCCTGATGGTGTTTCTGGAAACGAAGATTGTGGTCAAATGAGCGCTTGGTACGTTTTGAGTTCAATGGGATTCTATTCTGTTACTCCAGGCAGCAACGACTATATTATTGGAACACCTCTTTTTGATAAAGCCACTATTAATCTTGAAAATGGTAAACAATTCAACATAACCGCAACTAATTTAAGTGATACTAATATCTATATTGAGAATGTAAAACTGAATGGTAAAACTTTAGATAAAACATTTCTTTCGCATGCTTCAATTGTTGAAGGTGGTTCTCTAGAATTTAACATGACAGACAAGCCTTCGACTTGGGGAACACAAGACGGCAACGAACCAAAAACTGAAATCGCAGATCATATTATTTTACCCTCTCCATATATTGCTAAAGGCGATATTACGTTTAGAGGTGCTACCGAAGTTGTGTTATCGACTTCAGAAAAAGAAGCCAACATATTTTATGCCGTTGATGACGCTGATTTCAAAATTTATGAGACTCCTTTTACCATTTCAAAAGATGCAAAATTGAAATTATATTCTGAAAAAGGTGATTTAAAAAGTCCGCTTTTAACCACACCATTTTATAAAATTGATCCTAATCTTAGTATTACTTTAGAAAGTGAATTTGCTAATCAATATTCCGCTGGTGGCAATGATGCATTAATTGATGGCATACGAAGTACTAAAAATTACAGAACAGGCAGCTGGCAAGGTTATCATGATACCGATGTTATCGCAATTGTAGATTTGGGTTCTGTAAAACCTGTGAATTCAATTTCCGTAAACTTTTTAAGAGACCAAGGCGCATGGATTTTTCACCCTACAGAAGTTGAATACTTGGTATCAAAAGATGGCAAACACTTTAAGGCAATTGGAAAAAGAAAACTTGATACT
>CALJFB010000020.1 GCA_938073895.1 uncultured Flavobacteriaceae bacterium | reverse complement strand
AGATCGAAGCAAAGTACTTCTACATCAAAACCTCTAAGTTTTTTTGCAAACGCTTTTCCCATATTTCCGTAGCCAATTAAACCTACGGTTTTTCCGTCTAATTCTAGTCCACGATTAGCTTCGCGAAGCCATTTTCCGTTTTTAACCTCTTGGTGAGCTTTGTTAAGTTTATTAAATAAACTTAACAGCATTGCTAAGCTGTGTTCTCCTACTGCATTTCTGTTGCCTTCTGGCGCTGCAATTAGTTTTATGTTTTTAGATTTTGCGTAAACGCAATCTATGTTTTCTAATCCTGCACCAACACGACCAATAAATTTTAGGTTTGTTGCTGCGTCTAAAAATTCTTTATTTATACTAAATCGGCTTCTAATTATAATACCATGGTACTCGTGGATTTTTTTTAGAATGTCTTCTTTTGTTGAGGCGTAATCTGTATGGTTTGTAAATCCTAATGCGTTTAATTGCTTTAGCATTAAATCGTGATTAGAGTCTATGTGAAGGATTTTCATTTGGTTGAATTTCTTGTCTTTTGAACTATAAATTTAATCTTTTCTTTTTTGCATTGACAAAAAAATAAATAAAAAATGTTTAAAGCTTTATTTATATAAGTCTTTATGCGAAATGATTTGTGTATTGAACTGTTACTACAAGATTGTTTATCTAAAATCGGGACTGTAAATTTCTTCTTTTAGGTTGAAATTCTTGTTTAAGAATTCAATAGTTCTTTTTGATTTGTTCTCTTTTCTTAATGAAATTAATAATTCTTTCTGAGTATGTTTATTATTAAGAAGAGTTATGTCCAAGGAAATGAAGTTAGTTCCTAAATCTGGTTTTGCATCAGAAAACCAAGCCATTTTTTGAGTTTTTCTAAATTTTAAAATAGACACTTTCGATTTATCTGTTAAATCGAACTTTTTACATAATATAATTTTTTTATTGAAAAACAATCCTCTGTACAAAGTCTCGCCTTTTTTGAATAATCCTTTTTTAGTAAATGCTAAACATATTAAAACTATGTAGATTATAGTTGATATAGCGGTTATTAACTGATGAGTGGAATTATGACCTAAAACGATTGAATAAATTATGACTATTAAAGGTAATCCTCCAATAGTTAATATTATATGAGTTTTTTGGTGATTTGTAAATCTGCTTTCTAAGATTAGTTTTTTGCTCATTCTGTTTTATTAGAACACTAAATTTACTCTTTTCTTTTTTGCATTGCCAAAAAAAGAAACAAAAAAGGCTAGGTTTCAGATTCTTTTACTAAAAATCACACTTGTTACGGCGCAAAAATAGTTTGTGGTGCTTCTGACTTTAATTTTTAGTGCGTTTTAATTTTTTGATACCGATAAAAATTCGATCACGAAATTTTTGCTTCATCCTTTACGTCGTTTTATTTTTTACGTAAAACAATTTGAGACCAGAAACTATGCTTCTTGATTCTGACTTTAATTTTAAATCTAATATTTAGCTTGTACTTTTAGTGATTAATTATAGTTTTTTTTTTCTAATAGAATTGGTTAGCTAAAATTTAGTCTTTTCTTTTTTGCATTGCCAAAAAAAGAAACAAAAAAGGCTAGGTTTCAGATTCTTTTACTAAAAATTACACTCGTTACGGCGCAAAAATAGTTTGTGGTGCTTCTGACTTTAATTTTTAGTGCGTTTTAATTTTTTGATACCGATAAAAATTCAATTGCGAGATTTTTGCTTAATCCTTCACTTCGTTTTATTTTTTACGTAAAATAATTTGAGACCAGAAGCTATGCTTCTTGATTCTGAATTTAAAGAAGAATTTTAAAATATACTAAAAATAAGATTCGAGCAGTGTTTTGCGTTAGCGATTGAAGTGGCATCCTTTTTTAGTTGTCTCCTTGAGCGCAGTCGAAAGGTTTAGATAATTAAAAAAGATATAACGGAAAGCGCGGACCTTTTGGTAACGCCATGATTATAGGCCTTGTAATTAAAACCCTAAGATAAATTTTGCAATTAGGAAGTAAATTAAAATCCCAAAAACATCGTTACTTGTTGTAATAAATGGTCCTGTTGCTACTGCGGGATCTATACCTCTTTTGTCTAAGAAAATTGGTATAAATGTGCCTATTAATGCTGCCATTACTATTACGCTAACTAGTGCTATTCCTATGGTTATTGAGACAATGTAGTCTGTTCCAAAAATAAAATGTGTAACTAAAAAGGCTATAAATGCTATGGCTATTCCGTTTACTAATCCTAATAGGAATTCTTTAAATAATTGGTTTAAAATATTTCCGTCTATGGTTCCGTTGGCTAATCCTTGTACCATTATGGCAGACGATTGTACGCCTACGTTTCCTGCGGTTGCTTGTATTAATGGGACAAAACTTAGGAGGATTATAAAATCGCCCATACTGCCATTAAATTGTTCTATTATGCTTGCGGCTCCTAAACCTCCAAACATTCCAATTAATAACCAAGGTAAACGTGCTTTTGTAAGTTTCCAAACACTATCATCTGCTTCTACACCTTGCGATATACCTGCGGCAAGTTGGTAATCTTTATCGGCTTCTTCACGTATAACATCTACAATATCATCAATGGTAATTCTACCTAATAACGTTTGATTATTGTCTACAACAGGAATGGCTTCTAAATCGTATTTTGCCATTACTTTGGCAACATCTTCTGCATCGTCGTTTACCTTTACGCTATCTACGTTAGAGATATAGATTTCGGCAATTTTTTGTTCGCTTTTTGCTGTAATTAAGTCTTTTAAAGATAAA
>CALJFB010000019.1 GCA_938073895.1 uncultured Flavobacteriaceae bacterium | reverse complement strand
AAGAAATTATCAAAAGAGATTTGCCTTTATTTGGTATTTGTTTAGGACATCAAGTAATTGCATTGGCAAACGGAATATCTACCTACAAAATGCATAATGGTCATAGAGGAATTAATCATCCTGTAAAGAACCTTTTGACTGGTAAAGGAGAGATTACTTCTCAAAATCACGGTTTTGCCATCAATAGAGAAGAAACGGAAGCGAATGATAATGTAGAAATTACACATGTGCATCTAAATGATCATACTGTTGCAGGAATTAGAATGAAAAATAAAAATGTTTTTTCTGTACAATATCACCCAGAAGCAAGTCCTGGACCACATGATTCATCCTATTTATTTGATGAATTTATTGCAAATATTAAATCAACTAAATAAAACAAAATCAGTAAAGCTTGTGTTTTACTGATTTTTATTTTAAATAAACCGTCTTCGTTTGTTTATACTTTTTAAAATCACTTGTATTATTGTGATTTTGTAAATATAGTGTAAATTAGGAGCACGTAATAAATCTAAATTTTAATATATGAGTATCATTATTAACCTACATGCAAGACAAATTTTTGATTCAAGAGGAAACCCAACTGTAGAGGTAGATGTAGAGACAGAAAATGGATATATTGGAAGAGCAGCAGTACCATCTGGAGCTTCAACTGGAGAACATGAAGCGGTAGAGCTTCGTGATGGTGGAGATAAATTTATGGGTAAAGGTGTCTCTAAAGCAGTCGATAATGTAAACCAAATATTAGCACAAGAATTATTAGGAGTTAATGTTTTCGAACAAAACTTTATAGATAAACTAATGTGCGAAATAGATGGTACACTTAATAAATCTAAACTAGGAGCTAATGCTATTTTAGGTGTTTCTTTAGCAGTTGCTAAAGCAGCAGCAGCAGAATTAAGTATGCCTTTATACAGATATATTGGTGGCGTTTCTGCTAATACTTTACCAGTACCAATGATGAATATCATTAATGGTGGTTCTCATAGTGATGCACCTATTGCATTTCAAGAGTTTATGGTAATGCCAGTAAAAGCAGATAATTTTTCTCACGCTTTACAAATGGGTACTGAAATTTTTCATCACCTTAAAAAAGTATTACACGATCGTGGTTTAAGTACCGCAGTTGGTGATGAAGGTGGCTTTGCTCCAACATTAGATGGAACAGAAGATGCTCTAGATACTATTGCTTTAGCAGTTAAAAACGCAGGTTACACATTAGGAAACGATGTTATGATTGCCTTAGATTGCGCAGCAGCAGAATTTTATGTAGATGGCAAGTACGATTATTCTAAATTTGAAGGTGAGACGGGAAAAATAAGATCAAGTAAAGAACAAGCAGACTATTTAGCTGAGCTATCTCGTAATTATCCAATTATCTCAATTGAAGATGGTATGGACGAAAACGATTGGGAAGGTTGGAAATACCTTACAGAGCAAGTTGGAGATTCTGTCCAATTAGTTGGAGACGATTTATTTGTAACAAATGTAGATCGTTTATCTCGTGGAATTAAGGAAAACATTGCCAATTCAATCTTAATTAAAGTAAACCAAATTGGAACTTTAACTGAAACTATTGCCGCTGTAAACATGGCTCATAATGCAGGTTATACATCTGTAATGTCTCATAGATCTGGTGAAACAGAAGATAATACTATTGCAGACTTAGCCGTAGCATTAAACTGCGGTCAAATTAAAACAGGTTCTGCTTCAAGAAGTGATCGTATGGCTAAATACAATCAATTAATTAGAATTGAGGAAGAACTAGGAGCTGTTGCATATTTCCCTAAAGAAAATGCTTTTAAAATAAAGAAATAAATTTTTATTATAACATCAAATCCAAGCTCTACTATTATTTTTAGTAGAGCTTTATTTTTTTTATGATAACTATAAGTTTTTCTGATACAAAAATTGTTAAAACCATTTAAAAGCCCTTTATAAATCGTTATAGTTTTTGTAAATTTACATCAGTTATAATAATTACGATAAATCACAAAATATATGTCAAATAAAGCAACCTTAGAAATTAACGGACAGAAACACGAATTTCCGTTAATAGTTGGTACGGAAAACGAAGTTGGAATAGATATAAAAGCATTAAGAAGTGTTACTGGTGGAGTAACAACTATAGATCCTGGATATAAAAATACAGGAGCTTGTGAAAGTGCTATTACATTTTTAAATGGAGAAGAAGGTGTTTTAAGATATAGAGGTTATGCTATAGAGGATTTAGCAGATAAGGCAGATTTTTTAGAAACAGCTTATTTATTGATTTTTGGAGAATTACCAACAAAAGTTGAGTTAGATAAATTCCATAACGATATTAAAGAAGAATCTCACGTAGATGAAGACTTAAAGAAAATCTTAGATGCTTTTCCAAAGTCGGCACATCCTATGGGAGTTTTATCTTCTTTAACAAGTGCACTTACAGCATTTAATCCATCTTCAGTAAATGTAGACTCAGAAGAGGATATGTACCATTCTATTGTTAAAATACTGGCTAAATTTCCAGTATTAGTAGCTTGGACTATGCGTAAAACTCAAGGACAGCCATTAAATTATGGAAGTAAAAATTTAGGTTATGTAGAAAACATCTTAAAAATGATGTTTGAAAAGCCAAATGAAGATTACGTACAAAACGATGTTTTATATAATGCCTTAGACAAATTATTAATCTTACATGCAGATCACGAACAGAACTGTTCAACATCTACTGTTAGAATTGTAGGATCTTCTCACGCAGGATTATATGCTTCATTATCAGCAGGAATATCAGCACTTTGGGGACCATTACATGGTGGTGCAAATCAAGCTGTTTTAGAAATGTTAGAAGCTATTAAAGAAGATGGTGGCGATACTAAAAAGTTTATGGCTAAAGCTAAAGATAAACAGGATCCTTTCCGTTTAATGGGCTTCGGACATAGAGTTTATAAAAACTTTGATCCAAGAGCAAAAATTATTAAAGTTGCAGCAGATGAAGTTTTAGCAGATTTAGGTGTTGAAGATCCAGTTTTAGATATTGCAAAAGGCTTAGCAACAGAAGCTTTAAGTGATCCTTATTTTGTAGACCGTAAATTATATCCTAACGTAGATTTCTACTCTGGAATTATTTATAGAGCTATGGGAATTCCTGTAGAGATGTTTACTGTTATGTTTGCATTAGGACGTTTGCCAGGTTGGATTGCACAATGGAGAGAAATGCGTTTACGTAAAGAACCAATTGGAAGACCAAGACAAATTTATACAGGTGAAACTCACAGGGAATTTAAAACTGCAGAGAACAGATAATATTTCAAGTAAAAAAGCAAAGCTTCATAGTAATTACTATGAAGCTTTTTTAATATATATTTAGATGAAACCAATTAAGATTTTAAAAAACAGATCAGATATAGGAGCAGGAACAAGAGGCTCAGATATGGGGATAGATGCTATCGAAATTGCTGCAATAAATGCAAATAACAATTACTTTACCCAATTTGATTCTGAAGATATTGAAACTGAAAATCAATCGATTTATAATAAAACAAAAAATTCTTTTGCCAAACGTATAAAGAATATACACTCTCATTGTATTAGAGTTTCTAACACTGTTTGTAAAAATATCGAAAATAATAATTTTCCTTTAGTTTTGTCTGGAGACCATTCGTCAGCTTTAGGAACTATTAGTGGTATTAAAAAAGCGTATCCAAATAAGAGATTAGGTGTCATTTGGATAGATGCTCATGCAGATTTACATTCGCCATACACATCGCCTTCTGGAAATATCCATGGTATGCCATTAGCAGCAGCTTTGTCTGAAGATAATATGGACTGTAAAATTAATACAGTTACCTCTGAAACCGAAGAACATTGGACTGGAATAAAAAATATAGGTTGCGTTGGAGCTAAAGTTAAGCCAGAAGACCTTATCTTTTTTGGAGTTAGAGATACCGAAGAACCAGAAGATAAGCAAATAGAGAAACTTGGTATTAAAAATTATAAAGTTTCAGAAGTAAGATATAGAACCCTTAATACATGTGTAAACGAAGCTATAGAGCAATTAAAAGATTGCGATTATATATATGTGTCTTTTGATGTAGATAGTATGGATTGCGACGCCATATCCTACGGAACTGGAACTCCAGTGCCAAAAGGGTTTGATCAATATGAAGTTATACAAATTATAAATAAGTTTTTAGAAACTAAAAAAGTAATTTGTTTAGAATTTGTAGAAGTGAATCCTTTGTTGGATACAAAAGGAAATAAAATGGCAGAAACAGCTTTTGAAGTATTAGATAATGTAACTAAAGTTTTAAAAGATGCTCTTAAATAGCTTTTACTTGTAGTCATTTTATGATAGGAATTGTTTCAGAAATCCTCATTCTAATTGATTAATTAGAATGAGGATTTTTATTTTTCTAAAGTTTTAATTTAGGGGTTTACATACCAAAATTAGCATCAATATTTAAAAATGTTTAGCTAATAATTAAGTTATCATCATGCATTTGTTCTGTGATGTATAATGTATTTTTCTTAATTTAAGTAAATGGTATATATTGTAAATTGAATCGTTAAAAAATAATCTTATTTTCTAAATTTAAGTAATTAATGGTATTGTAGGTTTTAGAAAGATAAATACTTTTGTTGTCTTTATAGCAACTAATAAAAAGTGAACCATTAGAACTATAATAAGTGTATTTAGAACTTTATTTATCTTTTTTTTTAGAATTATATTTAACTTTTATTGTTAAGCTAAATTAGCTAATTATTTCATCTTTAAAAAACTTCAAAATCCCACCAAAAACACTTAAATTTGCAATTCATTTAAAACTCAGAATGCTTACTGCAGACTGATAACTGAAGACTAAAATACTATGTTTAATAATTTAAGCGAAAAGTTAGATAAAGCACTACATGTACTAAAAGGTCATGGTAGCATTACAGAAGTAAACGTTGCCGAAACTTTAAAAGAAGTACGTAGAGCGCTTTTAGATGCCGATGTTAACTTTAAAATAGCTAAAGATTTTACCGCTCGTGTAAAAGATAAAGCTTTAGGTCAGAACGTATTAACAACACTTCAGCCAGGTCAATTAATGGTCAAGATTGTTAAGGACGAGCTTACCGAACTTATGGGTGGAGATGCAGAAGGCCTAAACCTATCTGGAAAACCAACTGTAATTTTAATGTCTGGTTTACAAGGTTCTGGTAAAACAACCTTTTCTGGAAAGCTGGCTAATTTCTTAAAAAACAAAAAAACAAAGAAACCTTTATTGGTAGCTTGTGATGTTTACAGACCTGCCGCAGTAGACCAATTACATGTAGTTGGAGAGCAAATTAATGTAGATGTTTTTAGTGATAGAGGTAATACTAATCCTGTTGCAATTGCACAAGCTGGTATAGCACATGCAAAAGAAAACGGACATAATGTAGTAATTATAGATACCGCTGGACGTTTAGCTGTAGATAAAGCCATGATGGCAGAAATTTCGGATATTCATAAAGCAATAGAGCCACAAGAAACATTATTTGTTGTGGATTCTATGACAGGTCAAGATGCTGTAAATACAGCAAAAGCTTTTAATGATATTTTAAATTTTGATGGTGTAATTCTTACAAAATTAGATGGAGATACGCGTGGTGGAGCTGCAATTTCTATTAAATCTGTTGTAAATAAGCCAATTAAATTTATTGGTACTGGAGAGAAAATGGAAGCTATAGATATTTTCTATCCATCTCGTATGGCAGACCGTATACTTGGTATGGGAGATGTTGTTTCTTTAGTTGAAAGAGCACAAGATCAATTTGACGAAGTAGAAGCTAGAAAACTTCAAAAAAAGATTGCAAAAAACCAATTTGGGTTTGATGATTTCTTAAAGCAGATTCAGCAAATTAAAAAAATGGGTAACATGAAAGACCTTATTGGGATGATTCCTGGTGCAGGTAAAATGATGAAAGATGTAGATATAGACGATGATGCTTTTAAAGGTATTGAAGCTATAATTCATTCTATGACGGTTGAAGAAAGAACTAACCCAAGTGTAATTAATGCAAGTCGTAAAAAACGAATTGGAAAAGGTTCAGGAACCTCTGTAACTCAAGTTAATCAATTGTTAAAGCAATTCGAACAAATGAGTAAAATGATGAAAATGATGCAAGGCGGCGGCGGAAAGAAAATGATGCAAGCTATGAAGAATATGCGTTAATTTTTTCAAATTATTAAAAATATAAACATTAACCTAAAACAGTATTAAGCTGTAACCTGATAACTTTTTGATATATGACAATTTTAGATGGTAAAAAAGTAAGTAACGATATTAAAAACGAAATCAAAGTTGAAGTCGATAAGATGAAAGCTAATGGTGAAAAAGTACCTCATTTAGCAGCTGTAATAGTTGGAAATGATGGTGCAAGTTTAACTTATGTTGGAAGTAAAGTTCGTGCTTGCGAACGTGTAGGTTTTGAATCTACAATGGTACGTTTATCTAACACAACAAGCGAAGTTGAGTTATTAGATAAAATAGAAGAGTTAAACCAAAATAAAGCTATTGATGGTTTTATTATTCAGTTACCATTACCACCACAAATTAACACTCAAAAGGTATTAATGGCTGTAGATCCAGATAAAGATGTAGATGGTTTTCATCCAATGAATTTTGGTAAAATGGCACTAGACATGTCTACTTTTATTCCTGCAACACCATTTGGAATATTAGAACTATTAGATCGTTATAATGTAGATACAAAAGGTAAGCATACTGTTGTAATTGGTCGTTCTCATATTGTAGGTAGACCAATGAGTATTTTAATGGGACGTAAAGGTTTTCCTGGAAATTCTACTGTTACTTTAACGCATAGTCATACAAAAAATATAACACAAATTATATCTCAGGCAGATATTGTAATTTCTGCATTAGGCGTTCCTAATTTCTTAAAAGCAGAAATGGTTAAAGATGATGCTGTTATAATAGATGTTGGAATTACACGTGTTCCAGACGAAACTAATGAAAGAGGTTACGTTATTACTGGAGATGTAGATTTCGAAAACGTAAGTAAGAAAGCTAGTTTTATTACTCCAGTTCCCGGTGGAGTAGGACCAATGACAATTGCAATGCTTTTAAAAAATACGTTATTGGCAAGAGAAAGACATAGAGCAGCTTCTAATTAGTAAGCTATTTTATTAGATATAAAAAAGGGATTTACTATTTAGTAAATCCCTTTTTAGTTTATAAATTTAGTATCAATCTTTTTTTAGATTCTATTTTAAATATAAAGTAAGTTTCTAGTGTTTTTTAACTTTAGGATTACATTTAAAAGCGTTAAAATAAAGCACATGTTTCATAACTATTTCTATGTATGGAAGAGTTTCTTTTCAATTACTAATTAACTAAATATAATTGTGTATTTAATTGCTATCTTAACAACTTAAAAATAATTTACTTTACCATTTCATAAAAAAAAATGTTATTAACAAGAGTCGGCTTTGGAGATTTACAACATTTAGCACCAATTTTATTAGCGCTGATCTTTTTTATAGGTTTAATTAAATTTTCAAAAAATAAAAGCATAGAATTTAAAAAGTCAATAAACTTAGTGTTGTCTCTTTTTGTTGCGTTAATACTAATTGTATTTCATTTAAAAAACGCTTTATTTTTTAACTATAATATTCAAGTAGATTTACCATTATATTTATGTAGTTTAATGGGATTACTAATTCCAATTTACACGTATTATAGACGTTTTTGGATGTTCGAAATTTTAGTGTTTTGGATTATTGTTGGAACCTTGCAAGGTGTAATTACTCCAGACATAGAAGTTGGTTTCCCAAGTTTTGATTATTTTAGATATTGGGTTGTACATTTAGGTTTACTAGTAATTATTGGCTACGAAATTATAGTTTTTAAACTGAAACCTAAATGGCAAAGTGTTGTGAAATCCTTTTTAGCTTTTCAGGTTTACGTTATTTTAATACTAGGCTTAAATAAGATTTTAAATTCTAATTATGGATATTTAAGTGCAAAGCCAAAATCGGCATCTATGTTAGATCTTTTAGGAGATTGGCCTTATTATATATTTAAAGCAGATGCTATTTTATTAATAGCTTTTAGTGTAGTATTCTTAATTTTTAAATTTTCTGAAACTAAATTATTTAGCAAATAACTGACTTTGGTCTTTAAAGGCTTTAAATTCTAAAGCATTTCCAGATGGATCTTTAAAAAACATAGTAGCTTGTTCTCCAACTAAACCTTCAAATCTAATGTAAGGTTCTATTATAAAATTAATGTTTTTTAGCTTTAAATCTTCAGCAAAATTGTGGAATATATTCCATTCTAAAACGACACCAAAATGAGGAACAGGAACAGATTTTCCGTCTACAGCATTAGCAATAGCTTCAGTTTTTTTTTCATCTAAATGAATAACTAATTGATGACCAAAGAAATTAAAATCTACCCAATGGTTGCTACTTCTGCCTTCTTCGCAATTTAAAATATCGCGATAAAACACACGGCATTCTTCTAGGTTATTAACAGGAATAGATAAATGGAAAGGTTGCAACATTATTTTCTTCTATTAATAGTATTTCTTATAATTCTTGGTTCAGATGTTGGTTCTGGAATAGGATCTTGTTTCTCGTTTTTGTTAGAAGTATCGTCTTCTTTTAAATCGCGTTGTTTAGGAGATTTTCTTCCTCTACCTTCGCGTTCTACTAATTTAGATTCGTATGTTTTTGTAGACGATTCTAGAAGTTCGTTTAAAGTTTTTAATTCTTCGGTTGTAAATTCTCTGTATTCTCCAACAGGAATATCCAACGGAATATTCATTATTCGTGTACGTTTAAGTGTTAAAACATCGTAGTTTAAATAATCGCACATTCGTCTAATTTGACGATTTAACCCTTGCGTTAAAATAATTTTAAACTTTGTTGGCGTAATTTTAGTTACAATACAAGGTTTAGTGGTTTTATCTAAGTCTTCAATGTAAATTCCTTTGCTCATTCGGTCTATAAACGTTTGAGAAATGGCTTTATCTACTGTAACTATATATTCTTTTTCGTGATTATTATTGGCTCTAAGAATTTTATTTACAATATCGCCATCATCGGTCATAAAAATTAAACCTTCACTTGGTTTATCTAAACGTCCAATTGGAAAAATACGTTTTGGATAATTTATATAATCAATAATGTTATCTTTTTCTACATGTGTATCTGTTGTACAAACAATACCTGTAGGTTTATGAAAAGCTAAATAAACAAAATCCGTTTTACGTTCGTTAATAATTTTCCCATCAACCTCTACATTATCTGTTGGTGTAACTTTAGTTCCCATTTCTGGAACAACGCCATTAATAGTAACTCTACCAGCATCTATTAAGCGATCGGCTTCTCTACGAGAGCAATAACCAACTTCACTTAAAAACTTGTTTAGACGTGTTAATTTTTCTTCCATAGGACAAAGATAACGTATATAATTAAACTGCTATTATTGATTTAAGAACTTAATTATAGCATCGTTTACACTTTGATCTTTTAATCCGTGACCAAAACCTTTAGTTGTAAGCAATGTTGAATTTTTATAGTGCTTATGAATTAATTCTGCTTCGTTATAAGGTATTATTTTATCCTCAATATCGTGAATTATTAAACCTTTAGCGGTTATTTTCTCGCTGAATTTAGCCGAAGAAAATTCCGATGGAAACTTCCCGAAATTATCAAAAATATATTGATCCAAACCTTTGCTAATGGTTTTGTTATAACCCATCATATTAGTGTAATTTAAGAAAATTTTATCAAATTCCGATGGCGCACCAAGCGTAATTAATTTCTCTATAGCAGTATTTTTATAATCGTGTAAAAAGAAAATACTTGCCATTCCTCCAACCGAATGTCCAATTAAATGATTTGGATTATAGGTGCTACAAACTTCGTTTAAAAAAGCTGCATATTGGATTGCGGTAAATGTTTTGTCGCCAGATTTTCCGTGTGCAGGCGCATCTATTGCAATAATATTATAGTGTTGTTCTAATAGTTGTTTAGATAATTTTTTCCACCTAAAACTATTACTTTCCCAACCATGCGCTAATAAAATAGTGCCTTTTGGGTTTTTAGTTTCCCAATGATACGTTTGTATTGGAAAGCTATTATAAAAAATAGTTTTTTCTGTAGATGTACTTAAAAACTCATTTTGATTTTTAGAAACACGACCTTTTCTTGGTGTAGAAAATAAACTTAACGCTTTTTTTATACTAGACTTTGGCGCAACATAACTTAAGCTGTTTAATCCTTTACCTATTGATTTTATTAAAAGTTGACTCATAATTATTCTGCTTCACGGTTTACTAAATCCATAGAAAATGCAGGCGTACAAATAGCCATATATTCGCAAGCTTCTACAAAAGGATTAGAATATTGTACTCTGGTGTTTTTTTCAATTTTAATGCTTTGTCCAGCTTCAAGAATAATTACTTCAGTATCAATAATAAATTGTTTTTTTCCACGAATAATATAGGTGTATTCGTCAAATTCTGGAGTTTGATAAGGTTCGCTCCAACCAGCAGGCGCAATCATATGTGCAATGCTTATATTTTTATTGCCATCTGTGGCTTGTCCAAAATGTTCTTCAATAACTTTTCCGTCTGTAGTTGGAACTACAAATGGTGAATTCTGTATGTGATATTTTTTAGGCATTTTGATTTAATTTTTGTTCTATTTCTTCTATAAATTTAATAAACGCTGCCATTGATTCTGTTTCTATTTGGTTTAAATTTATTTTAAATTTTTGGTCGTTTTTGTTTTTTAGAATAATAGTGTCTTGTGTTTTTATAACTTGACTTGTTTTTCTGTAATCAAATTCTTTATAGAATAAGGCTGTTTTTTTAATGCTATATTTATCTATAATTAAATAGCTCTTTTTTTCTAAATAATACGCTGAAAAATAAAATATAGACACAACTGCATTTAAAGAAAACCCTCTCCATTTGTTAGTCTCGATAGCTTCAAAAAAGTTAAAGATTGCTAATCCTAACCATATAACTCCTAAATACAAGTTGAGTTTCGATTTTCCTTTTTTTTGAATAAATATCTCTTTAAACATTGTCTTATTTTAAATTAAAAAATAACATTGCTTATTATGGCTTAAGCGTTACCAACCAATCATAAAATACTTAATCTTAGCAGTATCGGGAATATTAATAGCTTCAATTTTTTTAGACATATCAAACTGAAATTCCGCAGGTAAATTTTTCTTGTCTATGGTTAAATACACAGGAGAATTTTCAATAAAAATTACAATATTTTTAATAGTATTTTCAATCTTTTTTATTTCTGTCTTAGATTTTATATCTCCAAAAGTACTTGTGGAATTTAAGCCTTCTAAAGTTTTAAAACGTTTGTCAATTATTTTAATAGTTTCAATGGTAGATGTACTATCTAAAACAGATTTAGGCGATAGCGTTAATAAATGAGCGCCACCTTTTTCAAAGATTTCAATATTATCGTCTATTGCAAATTTGTTGCCTTTATCTCTTTTAACTACAGAGTCTAACTTAAATAAAGCAACTATATCTTTAACTTGTGTAGAATCTGTTAATAAGCCAATGTTTTGTTTTTGTATGGCAAATTTATTTGGTGCTTTAGAGCAAGACATTGCAATTAGTCCAATAAGGCTTAGTGTAATAATTATTTTTTTCATTTTTAAATTTTATTCAGTTTATAATTTATCATAATCAATTGGTTAATTCGAGCGAATTTTACAGTTTAAACAAATGAAATTTATATTGTTTTTTACTCAATTTTAGTTTCTCAAAATTACTAGAACTAACGTTTATATTTTTTATTCTAAAATAACACTTTGGTTATTTAATTACTTTTTTTAATATCCCAAAAACGGCTCTAATAAAAGTGGCACTTGTTAATACTTTTACAATAGGGTTTTGCGCAGTGCTTTTTCTTGTAGTAGTTCTTCGAGTTGTGGATTTTGCTTTACGTTCTTTTTCCTTTCTTGCTTCTTCTTGCGCTTCCGCTTTTTCTTTAATAGCTTCTGCTTTTATTATTTTCTCTGTTAAAAGTTCGTAAGCGCTATCTCTATCTATGTTTTCTGCATATTTTTTAACTAAATCAGAATTGTCTATTAAAGTAGATAATTCTTTAGGCGTTAAAACGTCCATTCTACTCATTGGAGCACGTAACATTGTTGCGGCTAATGGTGTTGGTCTACCTTTTTCGTCTAAAGCACTAACTAAAGCTTCTCCAATTCCTAAAGAGGTTAACACATTTGCGGTATCATAATAATCTGTATCTGGATAATTTTGCGCGGTTAATTTAATGGCTTTTCTATCTTTTGCTGTAAACGCTCTTAATGCATGCTGAATTTTTAACCCTAATTGTCCTAAAACTTCTTCTGGAACATCTGTTGGATTCTGGGTTACAAAGTAAATTCCAATGCCTTTACTTCTAATTAATTTTACAATACTTTCTATCTGACTTAAAAGTGCTTTAGAGGCATTATTAAAAATTAAATGCGCTTCGTCTATAAATAACACTAATTCTGGTTGTCCAGAATCGCCTTGCTCTGGGAATGTTTCGTAAATTTCTGCTAAAAGACTTAACATAAATGTAGAAAATAATTTTGGTTTGTCCTGTATGTCTGTTAAACGTAATATGTTTATGTAACCATTTCCGTTTTCGTCGTGACGTGTTAAATCTTCAACATCAAAACTTTTTTCACCAAAAAAAATATCGCCACCTTGTTGTTCAATTTCAATTAATTTTCTAAGAATTGCCGAGGTTGAGTTAGATGATATTCTTCCGTATTCTTTTGCAAATTCAGCTTTTCCTTCGTTAGTAGCATAATTCAAGATTTTTTTAAAATCTTTTAAGTCAAGAAGCGGTAATTTATTATCATCGCAATATTTAAAAATAACAGATATAATTCCGGCTTGAGTTTCTGTAACATCAAGAATTCTTGAGATTAAAACTGGGCCAAATTCGCTAATAGTAGCTCTTAATCTAACACCATTTTGTTCTGAAAGTGTTAATAACTCTACAGGAAAACCTTTACTGTTAAAAGGAATACCAATTTTTTCGTGACGTTGATCAATTTTTTCGTGTCCTGGACTTGGTTGTGCAATTCCACTTAAATCACCTTTAATATCCATTAATAAAACAGGAATACCTTTTTCGCTTAAGTTTTCGGCTAAAACTTGTAAAGATTTTGTTTTTCCAGTTCCAGTAGCTCCAGCAATTAAACCGTGACGATTTAATGTTTTTAACGGAATTTTTACGAACGCATCTTTTATGGTTTCCCCATCTAAGATAGCAGAACCAAGGGTTATAAAATCTCCTTTAAAAGTATTACCTTCTTTAATATGATTAAAAAATGCTTCTTTGCGACTCATAAAATTATAATTTGGCATAAAAGTACACTAATTTTTTAGCAATAAAAACCAAACATTGGATTGAATACTTTTAAGTAATAACTTTATTATTTATAGTGTTTACTTATATTTGCAGACTATGACAGCAGAAGAACAAAAATTAGTAGATAAAGGATTGCTTTTACCATTAATGGAAGAGTTTTATACTATACAAGGCGAAGGTTTCCATAAAGGAACCGCAGCCTATTTTATTCGAGTTGGTGGCTGCGATGTTGGTTGTCATTGGTGCGATGTTAAAGAAAGTTGGAATGCCGATTTGCATCCACCTACAAAAACAGAAACTATTGTTGCTAACGCTAAAAAATACAGCGATACTATTGTTGTTACTGGTGGCGAGCCTTTAACTTGGGATATGACCGAGCTAACCAAGCAATTAAGATCTAAAGATATGCAAGTACATATTGAAACTTCTGGTGCTTACGAGCTAAGTGGAACTTGGGATTGGATTTGTTTATCGCCTAAAAAATTAAAATTACCAAAACAAAGTGTTTACGATAAAGCTAACGAACTTAAAGTAATAGTTTACAATCAAGACGATTTTAAATTTGCTGAAGCACAAGCTGCTAAAGTAAATAAAGATTGTATATTATATTTACAACCAGAATGGAGTAAACGCGATAAAGTTGTTCCAGAAATTGTAGATTATGTAATGAAAAACCCACAATGGAAAATTTCTTTACAAACACATAAGTACTTAAATATACCATAGATTTATCTATAACAGCTATGTAAGAGAAAATTGCCCATTATTCTTTTCTAAATTAGACGTCTAAAAATAAAAAATTAGTGATGTATAGATGTTGTAGAATAGCATTATATAAGCAATGCTTTAAAGCAAGTTAAAGACTTAAAAACCAAAATAATTAAATTGGTACTACAACACAAAAAAAAAGACATACAGTTACTTGTAATAAAAAGGTAGAATTCTTAGATGTAAATCCTTTTTTTCAAAAAAACAGCCATTAGAATAAATTTAAAATAGCGTCTCTGCGAGGTTTTGTTGTTGTTTTTGTTTTTAAATCAATAATAAAATTCTTAAAATCCAAAATAAAGATGTTTTAAGGTGTTTTAAGGCGTTTTTCATTAAAATTATAATTGTTAATAAAAAGTACTTCATTCAGCATAAAGTCTTTAAAACGCTTTTGTTTTTTCTTATATTTGTCTGTAATTCATTTTTAAGATACACTTTAAATGAGTTGTAGAAATTTAGCATTAGAAATAAGTAATTAACAAATATATGAGCGAAGCAAAAGAAGAGTTCAACAAAGATGGCTATTCTGCGGATAGCATCCAAGCCTTAGAAGGAATGGAGCACGTAAGAATGCGTCCATCTATGTATATCGGAGATGTTGGAGTAAGAGGTTTACACCATTTAGTATACGAAGTTGTAGATAATTCTATAGATGAAGCCTTAGCTGGACATTGTAATAATATTACGGTAACCATTAACGAGGATAACTCTATTACTACAGAAGATGATGGTCGTGGTATTCCTGTTGGAATGCACAAAAAAGAAGGTGTATCTGCATTAGAAGTTGTAATGACTAAAATTGGTGCTGGTGGAAAATTCGATAAAGATTCTTATAAAGTTTCTGGTGGACTTCACGGAGTTGGTGTAAGTTGTGTTAACGCATTATCAGATCATTTAACAGCTACAGTTTACAGAGAAGGTAAAGTTTGGGAACAAGAATATTCTAAAGGAAAAGCATTATATCCTGTAAAAGCAATTGGCGATACAGATAAAAGAGGAACAACTGTTACTTTTAGACCAGATCCAACAATATTTACACAAACTTTAGAGTATAATTACGATACTTTAGCAAGTAGAATGCGCGAGTTATCTTACTTAAATAAAGGTATTACTGTACATTTAATTGATAAAAGAGTAACTAAAGAAGATGGATCTTTTGAAGGTGAAACATTTCATTCTGAAGCAGGCTTAAAAGAATTTATTACGTTTTTAGACGCTTCTAGAGAACCTTTAATGAAAGATGTAATTTCTTTTGAAGGTGAAAAAAATGGCGTACCTGTTGAGGTTGCTATGATTTATAATACATCATACGCAGAAAACTTACATTCTTATGTAAACAATATTAATACACACGAAGGTGGAACTCATTTATCTGGTTTTCGTCGTGGATTAACACATACGCTTAAAAAATACGCAGACGAATCTGGAATGTTAGACAAATTAAAGTTTGATATTGCTGGAGACGATTTCCGTGAAGGTTTAACAGCTATTGTTTCTGTAAAAGTTCAAGAACCTCAGTTTGAAGGACAAACAAAAACAAAACTAGGAAACAGAGAAGTTTCTGCAGCGGTAAGTCAGTCGGTTTCAGAAATGTTATCAGACTACTTAGAAGAAAATCCAGACGATGCTAAAATTATTGTTCAAAAAGTAATATTAGCAGCTCAAGCACGTCACGCAGCACAAAAAGCACGTGAAATGGTACAGCGTAAAACCGTAATGAGTATTGGTGGTTTACCTGGTAAATTATCAGATTGTTCAGAGCAAGATCCTGCAAAATGTGAGGTTTACTTAGTCGAGGGAGATTCGGCAGGTGGAACAGCAAAGCAAGGTCGTGACAGAGCATTTCAAGCTATTCTACCATTAAGAGGTAAAATTCTTAACGTAGAAAAAGCAATGACTCATAAAGTATTCGAAAACGAAGAAATTAAAAATATTTTTACAGCTTTAGGTGTAACAATAGGAACAGAAGAAGATAGTAAAGCCTTAAACTTATCTAAATTACGTTACCATAAAATTGTGATAATGTGTGATGCCGATATTGATGGTTCTCACATTGAAACTTTAATCCTAACGTTCTTTTTCCGTTATATGAAAGAATTAATAGAAAACGGACATATTTATATTGCTACGCCACCTTTATTCTTAGTTAAAAAAGGAGCTAAAAAACAATACGCTTGGAACGACGAGGAACGTTTAGCACTTATGGAAGAATATGGCGATGGAGCAAAAATCCAACGTTATAAAGGTCTTGGAGAGATGAATGCAAGTCAATTATGGGATACAACAATGAATCCTGAATTTAGAACATTACGTCAAATCCAAATAGATAATGGTATTGAGTCAGATAGAGTTTTCTCTATGTTAATGGGAGATGAGGTGCCACCAAGACGAGAGTTTATTGAGAAGAATGCAGTGTATGCAAATATTGATGCATAAGTTATTTTTAATATTAATTGGCTTGAGTAGATTTTCTGCTCAAGTTAAATTAAACACTATTTTATAAATTGATTGTTACTAAGTAAATAACATTTAGAGTTATCTACTTTTAGAAATTATAAGGCAGCTAAAATTAAAAATAGACGCTTAATTGTGTAATAAGTATTAATTTATTCATAAATATTAAGAAACGTAGGGATTTATCCTTGCGTTTTTTCGTTTTAACAAATTATAATTATTATTTTTATACCATAATTAATATTTATATTAAATAAAGACATAATCATATGAAAGTAACAGTAGTTGGAGCAGGAGCAGTAGGAGCAAGTTGTGCAGAATATATTGCAATTAAAGATTTTGCAAGTGAAGTGGTATTATTAGATATTAAAGAAGGCTTTGCTGAAGGTAAAGCAATGGATTTAATGCAAACAGCTTCATTAAATGGTTTCGATACTAAAATTACAGGTGTCACTAACGATTATTCTAAAACAGCAGGATCTAACGTTTGTGTAATTACTTCTGGAATTCCAAGAAAGCCAGGAATGACCCGCGAGGAATTAATTGGAATTAACGCAGGAATTGTAAAAACAGTATCGGCTAATTTAATCCAGAATTCTCCTAATACAATTATTATTGTAGTATCTAATCCAATGGATACTATGACGTATTTAGTTCATAAAACAACAGGATTACCAAAAAATAGAATTATTGGAATGGGTGGAGCTTTAGATTCTGCACGTTTTAAATATCGTTTAGCAGAAGCTTTAGGTGCGCCTATTAGTGATGTTGACGGAATGGTAATTGGTGGACATAGCGATAAAGGTATGGTGCCATTAATTGGCAAAGCTGTTAGAAATAGTGTTGCCGTTTCAGAGTTTTTATCTGAAGAACGTATGGATCAAGTTGTTCAAGATACCAAAGTTGGTGGAGCAACATTAACAGGATTGTTAGGAACATCTGCTTGGTATGCACCAGGAGCAGCAGTATCAGGAATGGTACAAGCTATTGCTTGTGATACTAAAAAGATTTTTCCATGTTCAGCGTTACTAGATGGTGAATATGGCTTATCAGATTTATCAATTGGAGTACCTTGTGTTTTAGGCGCAAACGGAATTGAGAAAATTGTTGAAATTAGTTTATCTGATGCAGAAAAAACTAAATTAGCAGAATCTGCTGTAGGTGTTAAAGCAACTAACGGTTTGTTAGAAATATAGTATATTAGAGCACAGTTATCTTAATTATAATAAAAAAGACTGTAGAAATACAGTCTTTTGTTTTTAAACATAATACATAAATCAAATGAAAAAAATATTACAAATTGCATTGTTATTAATTACAGTAGTAACTTTCGCTCAATCTAGTTTTGAAGGTAAAATAGTATCACAACAAACAATGTCTTCAGACAATCCAGAAGTACAAGCGCAATTAGCTTATATGGGAATGATGTCAACAACACAATACGTTAAAGGTTCAAATTCTAGAACAGAATTAAATAGTCCAATGACGGGTAAAATGACTTCTATTTATACTGCTAAAACAGATGAGGTTTTAGTTTTAATGGATAATCCTACAGCAGGAAAAAAATATATGAAAGCTTCTGCTTCTAAGTTAAAAGAGCAAGCTGGAGAACAAAAAGTAGACGTAACTAAAGGCAAAGAGACTAAAACTATTTTAGGATACGATTGTGAACAGTATTTTATGACTATGGTAGCTAATGGTACTAAAATGGAAATGGAATTATTTGTTACAGATAAAATAGCCATGGTAATTACAGATCAAAATATAGCTTATGCTAATAAAATTAAAGGAATGCCTCTTTTAATTAAAGGTAAAGTTAACCAAATGGGAATGGATATTAATATCACAAATTCTGTAACAGAGATTATTAAAGAATCTGTTTCTAGTGATAAGTTTGATACGACTATTCCTGATGGTTTCACAAATCTAGAAACTGTAAAAAAATAAGGTTATAGTAATTGGGTTTAGGATATCAAATTTTAAATTCGTTTTTGCACCATTATAATTAATGGCTATGTTTAGATAGTGCTTGTAGTTAAGCATTTATATGTATATTTGTTAAGTGAAATCCAAGTTGTATTTTTATGGGCTAATAGCAGTAATGCTTTTTTTTGTTGTCAATCAACAAAGCATTTCTGTACCCAATCAGGAAATTAAATTACAGATTTCTAAAGTAGCATCATCGCAAGAGGTAAATAGCGCTTTACTAAGTTTAGAGTTACAACTACATAATCTTGGAGCTACTAACATTTCAGTTTATAAAGACGAAAATGGAAATTTTAAACTAAATTACTTTAGTAACCAAGCCGTTTTTAAAGTTGAATCAATTGTTAGAAATCTTTCAGATATTTCTCATAATTCTAATGTTAAATTAGATGTCTACGAAATTAAAAAATCTACGTTTCCAACATCAGGTATTGACTATAAAACCTTTATAGAGCATAAAAGCGAATATGATCGCTATCTAAATTCTAACGTATACGCAGCAATTCAAACTATAAAGTACAAAGATTTAGCAGTTGCAATTCAGTATAAAATAAGTTTAAAACAAAATATTGTATTATGTTTAAGTAATACTCTTCATAATATTCCAGAAGTTAGAGCTGGACCAATAGTGTAACTTCGTATCTAAAGCAGCTTTAGTTTAGTAATTCTTAGACTTATAAGAGCTGAGGTAAATCACCTAAAAAACAAACATTTAAACAATTAAAATAATTGTCAGGTTTTCCAGTAAATTATATATTTGCTCGGTTTAAAATTTGACCATAAAACAATAACAATTATGCAAAATAAAGGTTTAGTAAAGCTTTTTGCGGTATTATTCGGTTTAGTAAGTATTTATCAGCTGTCGTTTACATTTAAAAACAATGCAGCAGAAAATGAAGCTAGCGCATACGCAACAAGTAAAGTAGATGCATCTGCAGCAGATGCAAACGAGCAAATTAGCAATATTACTGCTAATTACTTAGATTCGTTAACACAATCTAAAGAAGCTGTTTTTTTAGGAAGTACGTTTTCTGAAGTAAAAGAAAACTCAATGAAATTAGGATTAGACCTTAAAGGTGGTTTAAACGTAATTTTACAGGTATCTGTAAAAGATATCTTAAAAGGGTTAACAAATAACTCTAAAGATCCAGCTTTTAACCAGGCATTAATTAACACAGATGAGTTACAAAAGGATTCTCAAAACACATATTTAGAAGATTTTTACACAGCTTTTGATGCAGTTAAAGGTGATAAGAAGTTAGCTTCTCCAGATGTTTTTGCTACACGTTCTTTAGCAGAATCTGAAGGCATTAGTCCAAACGATTCAGACGATAAAATCAAAGAAGTTTTAAGCCGTAAGGTAGATGAGTCAATTGTATCTGCTTTAGAGGTATTACGTACACGTATCGACCAGTTTGGAGTGTCATCTCCTAACATACAGCGTATGGGAACAACGGGACGTATTTTAGTAGAATTACCAGGCGTTAAAGATGTAGAAAGAGCTACAGACTTAATTACAAGTACTGCAGAATTAGAATTTTGGTATCCTTATAAAGGTCAAGAGATTTTACCTTTCTTAATTCAAGCTAACGATGTTTTAAAAGCAAAAACAGCCAAAACAGACACAGAAACTACAGAAGCTAACCAAGAAGTTGCTCCTGAACTAACAGACGAAGAAAAAGCTATTGCAGCTTTAACTGGTGGCGAAGACGAAACAGTTGTTGAGGTTAATCCATTATTAGACTTAGTAAGAGGTCAAGGTTACCAAGGTGGACCAGTTGTAGCAATGTTTGATAAAACAGATAGAGTTACGGTTTTAGAAATGTTAAACTCTAAAGATGTTAGAGCAACATTACCATCTGAATTAAAATTTGTAAAATTCTTATTTGGAAAAGAATCTAAAGATAGCGAGTTAGTAGAGCTTTATGCTATTAAAGGAAATAGAGAAAATAAGCCAGAATTAACTGGTGGTGTTGTAGACGATTCTCGTCAAGAATACAACCAAATTAACCAACCAGTAGTTACTATGCAAATGAATGCAAAAGGATCTAAGGTTTGGGAAACAATTACAGAAACAGCATTTAAAAACCAAGGTCAGATAGCAGTAGTTTTAGATAACGTTGTACAATCTGCACCAAATAGTAATGGTAAGATTTCTGGTGGAAGAACAGAAATCTCTGGAAGTTTTACATTAAATGAAGCAGTAGATTTAGCAAACGTTTTACGCGCTGGTAAGTTACCTGCAAAAGCAGATATTATTCAAAGTGATGTAGTTGGTCCATCTTTAGGACAAGAAGCTATAGATGCAGGTACAATGTCTTTCTTAATTGCGTTAGCATTAGTATTAGTATGGATGGTTTTCTATTATGGAAAAGCTGGAGCATTTGCAGATGTAGCAATGTTACTTAACATCTTATTAATCTTTGGTGTTTTATCTGGAATTGGAGCCGTATTAACATTACCTGGAATTGCCGGTATTGTATTAACCATTGGTATGTCCGTGGATGCAAACGTACTTATTTTTGAACGTATAAAAGAAGAGTTAGCAAAAGGAAAAGATCAAGCTTCTGCAATCCAAGATGGATTTAGTAATGCATTATCTTCTATTTTAGATGCCAACATTACAACAGGATTAACAGCATTAATTTTATTCTTATTTGGTACAGGACCAATTAAAGGATTTGCAACTACGTTATTAATAGGTATTGGTACATCATTATTTACTGCAATTTTTATTACACGTTTATTAATAGACTGGAGTGTAAGTAAAGGTGGCGTTTTAGCTTTCTGTACAGGAGCTACAAAAGGATTATTTAGAAACATTAATATAGAATTCTTAAAGAAACGTAAGTTAGCTTACATTATTTCTGGAGTATTAATTATTGCAAGTTTAGGTTCTTTATTTACAGTAGGTTTAGACCAAGGTGTAGATTTTGTTGGAGGTAGAACTTACAAAGTGCGTTTTGCACAAGAAATTAGTGCTGCCGAAATAACAGCAGACTTATCTAAGCCAGAAGTATTTGGTAGTGCTGTAGCAAAAACTGTTGGAGAAAACAACGATTTAAATATTACTACTAAATATAAAGTAGACGAAACGGCTAAAGAAGTAGACGAAGAAATAAGATCTAAGTTATTTACAGCTTTACAACCTCATTTACCAGGTTTAACATACGCGCAATTTATAGACAATACAGACGAGTTTAAGCAAGTTGGTATTATGGAGCAATACAAAGTATCTCCATCTATTGCAGACGATATTAAAAGTGCATCTTTCTGGGCAGTTTTAGGATCTTTAATTGTAGTTTTCTTATACATCTTATTTAGATTTAAGAGATGGCAATTCTCTCTTGGAGCTGTAGCAGCAGTATTCCACGATGTTATACTTGTATTAGGTGTATTTTCTATTACATATAAGTTTATGCCTTTCTCTATGGAAATAGATCAAGCATTTATTGCGGCAATTCTTACTGTAATTGGATATTCTTTAAATGATACGGTTGTAGTTTTCGATAGAATACGTGAGTATTTTAACGAGTACACAGGAATGGAATTTGCTAAAGTTATAGACAAGTCTTTAAGTAGTACATTAAGTCGTACGTTAAATACATCTTTAACAACATTAGTAGTATTATTAGCTATTTTCACTTTTGGTGGAGAATCTATTCAAGGCTTTATGTTTGCATTAATTGTAGGTGTAATAGTAGGAACATATTCTTCATTATTTATTGCAACACCAATAATGTACGATACAGCTAAACGTGGAAACGCCGCTGAATCTTTAATGAAAAAAGAACAAGAAATTGACGAAACTGTAGTGAAATAAACAGTTTTTAAATCATATTATTTTAAATGCCTTAACGAAAGTTAGGGCATTTTTTTTGTGCTTAATCTTAGCAATCTTTACCTAGAGATTTTCCAATAAAATGCCGAGAAGCACAGAAGTATTTTCTATAAGGCTAAAACAAAGTAATATTATTATATATTTAACCAGTAAATTATTAAACAAAGTTTAAGTTTAAAAACTACACATTTAATATTATCTGTTAGATTAATGGTGCCTTAAATTTGGAGCTAATTCCAGCTTTCATTACTCAATCTTTTTTGCGCATAGGCGCAACACAAAAAAGGATTTCAAACAAACCATTCAATCTGGGCTATTTTGGAAATTCATTATATAAAAGAATATTACATTTGCTAAGACTTAGTGTTGCAACAAAATAATAGAAGTTTAAAATTGCATAAGTTTAGAATGTTACAATTAAAAATTAACGAAGTCATAACAACTTATAAAGCGTTGTAAAATTAAGTTTATTTGGTGTTATTAATTTTATAACAAATACAATTCTCGTAATTAGGGTTGTTTTTTAGCTTTGGATGTTTAAAAGTCCCTACTTTTTTCATTCCAATTTTAAGCATTACGTTTTCGGATTTAGTATTTTTTTCAGTAAAAATAGATATTACTTGGTCAAGCTCTAAAACATTAAAGGCATATTCAAGACACCTTTTAGCGCCTTCGGTAGCGTAACCATTTCCCCAAGCACTTTTCTTTAAACGCCAGCCAATATCTGTTGCAGGCGTAAATTTTGAAGTGTAATTTTGGTTTGCTAATCCTATAAATCCTATTAATTCTCCTGTTTCTATTAGTTCTGTAGCAAAATAATTATATCCGTTGGTTTTATAGTGCAAAATAAGACGTTCAATAAATGCTTTGGTTTCTTTTTTAGTTAATGGTTTAGGAAAATGTTCCATAACCGCTAAATCCGCATTTATTTTAGCAAATTCGGTTAAATCATTTTTAGTCCAATTTCTAAAGCCAAGTCGTTTAGATGTAAATAAATAGGTGTTATTCAATTAAAATACTGTTTTGTAAAAGTTAAATTTTCGTTTTTTCTGTTAATCACTTCATTTCTAAAAATAAAAATAGTTTAATTTAAATGTCGCTATTATTTACCAAGGTCCATTTTTAGTAATGTATGTTACTGTTTTTCTGTTATACCTATACAAACCAGTATGTCCACCAAACCAAATTTGTCCATCTTTAGCTTCAAATACACATTGAATAGCACTACTTAACAGCCCATCTTTTTTATGAAAATTTGTTAGTAATTTATCTTTATAGCTGTAAACACCAAATCTTTCAATTGGAAACCAAATTTTACCAGATTTATCTTGGTATAAACTCCAGGCTTCGGTACTGTTTTCTCGTTGTTTAGTTGCTATTTTAGTAAATGTTTTTCCGTTCCAAAAACAAACACCTGCATAATGTGTTGCAAACCAAATATGTCCTTTTTTATCTTCTAAAATATCATTTACGCTATTATTGCAAAGGCCATCTTTTTCAGAGATATTAGTTAGTGTTTTTCCGTTATATACATATGCACCAGCATTTGTGCCAAACCACATCTGGTTTTTACTATCTTCCATAATACTATGGATTATTTTATTACTTGTAACACCTCTATTATAGTCTGGTTTAGATGCTGGAATTAAAAAAGGTACAAATGTTTTACCATTAAATTTAGAAATACCTTGTAGTGTTCCAATCCATATAATGTTTTTACTATCTATAAAAAGACTCCATACATTGTTATTAATAAGTCCGTTTTTTTCTGTAAAGTTTGTAAAAGACACACCATTATATTTAGTTAAACCTCTTTCTGTACCAAACCAGATGTTACCAGATTTATCTTCTACAATTCCTCTAACGGCAAGACCACCAAAACCTTGATCGATAGAAAAGTATTCTAAATTTTTGCCATTATATCTAATTACGCCATCGCCATTGGTTCCAAACCACATGTTTCCCTTACTATCTTGAAATATTCTTCGAACAAACTGACTGACTTCTTGGTTGTTAGGATTATCAAGAAATGGTCCGTTATATTCTTGATTATTATTAGTAGCTGGTTTTGTAACTAAATCAATACTATTCTGATTAGTTTGAGTTGTTTTGTTTTTAGAGATATTAGTTTTTGTTTGACCTTTACAAGCTATTGTGAAAATTGAAATGGCTATAATTAAAAGAATTAAGGTTGTTATCTTAAAAATTTTTGTTTCTAGATAAGGTTTTCTATTCAATGTCATAGCGTATTGTTTTTAAGTGTAGCTTTAATTCATTCTTAAATAATAAACAGGAAATCCTAAGTTATTTTCTGTTTTGGTTAATTTAAATCCAAATTTCTTATATAACTGTACGTTTTTTATAGATGCAGCGTTAATAATTATAGGTAATTTAGTGTTCTTAAAATCTTGTTTTAATTCAATTATTAAACGCGCCGCAGTTCCTTTTCCTATAGCTTCGTTTTTTGCTCCCATAATCATAGGTTTTATATAATTTTCTTTTGGGGCATTTTTATTAGTTATATGTTGTCTTTTTAAAACACTAAAAACACGTTCTATTCCAATGCATTTAAAAGATAATTTTATATCTAAAACAATGGTTTTTAATGTTACTTTTTCTCTATGCGGATATTTTAATAATAAACACGCTTTTTCATTATCGGAAATATATATGTCGCCAAAAAGCATTGCCATTTCAAATAGGTAATCCATTAGAACATACATTCTTTTAATCCTTTTTTTATCTTGTTTTACTACAAGATTTATAGCGCTACTTTCTTCTAATGGCGAAAACGCAGAAACTAATATTTCTGAAACTAATTGCTTATCTTTTAATGTTGCTTTTCTCAAATGATGTTAAAAATAATAGGTTTTTCTATAGAATTTATAACTGTTGTAAGTTTCTAAATTAGTGAATAAAAGCCAAATAGAAAATTAGAATACTATTGTAAGTTTAGATGTTGCTAATTGACCTAATAAATTCAATGTTTTTTGTGTAGATTATACGTCATTTAAAAGTAAACGTTTAATTGTCTACTTATTTAAAGTCTTGTAAACGTTATAAAATTACCAATTTTTAATTGCCATTGCTTTACTAAACCAGCATTTACCTCTAAAACGTATTTAGCAGCTTTGTTAGAAGGTAGCGAATTTTTGTTGAGTGGTTGCGCGTTTTCTTGGAAGCTTACTATTTCTTTGTTTGTATCCAGGTAAATAATATCTAACGGAATACGTGTGTTTTTCATGTAGAAACTTCTAGGTCTTTCGTCTTTAAAAATAAAGAGCATACCTTGATTTTGTGCCATAGAATTTCTATACATTAAACCGGTTTGAGTTTCGTATGCTGTTTCTGCAAATTCTATATCTAATTTTGCAATTACTTTTTTTGTAGAGTTATTTATTATGTTAAGTTGGCCTTCTTTTGTAAATGTAATGTCTTCTGTTTTTACGGTAATTCTATTTTGGTCTTTTTTGCAAGACACTAATCCAATACTTATTATTATAAGTCCGTAAATTAAAGATTTCATATTACTTAGTTGCTGTTTTAGGTTTGTAACTAAACATAAAATATAAGCCAATTAATATAAAAGGAATACTTAATATTTGTCCTGTGTTTAGACCTAAAATCCAATCTTCTCTTCCAACAACTTGTGCTTCTTTTACATATTCTACAAAGAATCTTACAGTCCAAAGTAATACTAAAAATAGTCCAAATAAGAAACCTGGTTGATTTCCTTTATTTGTTTTTTTGTAAAAAAACCACAGAATTGCAAATACAAATATGTAACAGAAAGATTCGTATAATTGAGCGGCATGTCTTGTAGGAATTGCCTCTAATAAATGTACAAATTTGGGATTATTAGTAACTGCAGCATAAGCTTCTTTATAATCTGTAATTCCAGTTTCTCTAACTATTGCTCTTTTACTATAATAATCTTGTACAAAACGAACTCCTAAATTGCTATCTGTAACTTTTCCAATAATTTCTGAGTTTATAAAATTTCCCATTCTAATAAATACAGCTCCAGAAGCAACAGGAATTACAATACGGTCTAAAATCCAAATTAACGATTTGTAATTGTATTTTTTACGATATAAGTACATGCTTACTATTATACCAATTGCGGCGCCATGACTTGCTAATCCTTGAAATCCTGTAAACTCGAATCCGCCAACAAATTTAAATGGTAGAATAACACTTAATGGATCTTGAAAAATAAGTTCGGTTTGGTAAAATATTACGTGTCCCAAACGTGCACCTAGCATTGTAGCTAAAACCGTGTACATAAATAATGGGTCTAGATTTTCTTCGGCTACGTTTTCGCGTTTAAAAATGTATTTCATAATTCTGTAGCCTATTAAAAAGGCAACAATCCACATTAAGCTGTAGAAGTGAATTTTAAAATTTCCTATAATATCTATTCCTGTTGTTGGATTCCAATCGAAAGTTAATAAGTGCATACTTGTTTTTTTATGTGTTGTAAATATACTATATCTTAAGTTTTTAAAAAGTGAATTTTTAATGTTTTAACTAAAGCTCTTTATTTTGTTGCGTTAAGGATAGAAATGGCATCCTTTTTTTACATTAGTTTTAGAAGTTGCTAATGGATTAAAAAGCTGTTTCTAGAAAAGATGCTAAAGTTAAATTATGCTTAAAAAAAGATATAATGGATAGCCTGACTTTTAGTGTTTTTGCAAAGCTTTTTTGCTTTGTGAAAAGGCTAAAAGGAACGCCATAAAAGTGAGTTTTATTATTATTTCTGTTAAAGGCTTAAAATAGCTTTTTTTAAGTTTTCTGTTTGTGTAGAGATTTTAGGGAACTGGATCGTAGCCAGATTTTCCCCAAGGATGACAGCTTAAAATGCGTTTTAACCCAAGCAAGCTGCCTTTTAGTAAACCGTGTTTTTCTAAGGCTTCTTTAGTGTAGCTAGAACAGGTTGGTTGGTATCTACACGTTGCTGGTGTAAATGGTGAAATAAATGTTTTGTAGATTTTTATAATAAATAAAAAAGGCGCAATTAGTAGTTTTTTCATAACGTACGCCTTTGATTTATATATTGAATGTTGTGCCGTCTTTACCATCGTTAAGCTTTATGCCTAATTCTAATAATTGATCTCTAATTTGGTCTGATAAAGCCCAGTTTTTATTGGCTCGTGCTTCTTGACGTAACTGGATTAATAACTCTACAGTTCCGTTTAATTTACTTGCACCTTTTTCTTGGTTTTGTCCTTCGGTTTGAAGTCCTAAAACATCAAAGACAAATGCATTTAAGGTGTGTTTTAAAAGTTCTAAATCTTCTAAGGTTAAAGTCGATTTTTGTTCTTTTAAACCATTTATAATTTTTACAGCTTCGAATAAATGTGCAATTAAAATTGGGGTATTAAAATCGTCGTTCATAGCATCATAACATTTCTGAGTCCATTCTTGAACATTAAATGTTGATGTTTTTGAAGTTGGGCTATTTTGTAATAATTTTATAGCTTCCATTAAACGATTAAAGCCTTTTTCTGAGGCTAATAATCCATCGTTAGTTAGGTCTAAAACACTTCGGTAAGATGATTGCATCATAAAGAAGCGAATGGCGCTAGGACTAAAAGCCTGACTCATTTTATCGTTTTTACCAGAAAGCAATTCATTAGGATTAATAATGTTTCCTGTAGATTTAGACATTCTTGCACCGTTAAGCTCAAGCATATTGGCATGCATCCAGTAATTAACGGGCGCTTTTCCAAGAGCTGCTTGGTTTTGAGCAATCTCGCATTCGTGATGTGGAAATTTTAAGTCCATTCCACCACCATGAATATCAAATTGTTCGCCTAGATATTTTGTACTCATTGCGGTACATTCTAAATGCCATCCAGGAAATCCATCGCTCCAAGGACTAGGCCAACGCATAATGTGAGTTGGTTCTGCTTTTTTCCAGAGTGCAAAATCTTGTGGATTTCGTTTGTCGGATTGTCCGTCTAATTCTCTTGTATTATGAATTAAGTCTTCAAGCTTACGTTTGCTTAGAATCCCGTAATTATTGGTTTTATTGTATTTATGAACATCAAAATATACAGATCCATTAACTTGGTAGCCAAAACCATTGTCTATAATGGTTTTAATTAGTTCTATTTGTTCAATAATGTGTCCGGTTGCAGTTGGTTCTATACTTGGCGGTAGAAAATTGAAGGTGTTTAATATGTTATGGAAATCTACAGTGTAACGTTGTACAACTTCCATAGGTTCAATTTGTTCTAAACGTGCTTTTTTAGTGATTTTATCTTCGCCAACATCTGCATCGTTTTCCAAATGTCCTGCATCGGTAATGTTTCTAACATAGCGTACTTTGTAGCCTAAATGCTTAAAGTATCTAAAAATCATGTCAAAAGACATAAATGTTCTTACATTTCCTAAGTGTACGTTACTATATACTGTAGGTCCACAAACATACATTCCAATATAATCTTGGTTAATTGGTGTAAAAAGCTCTTTTTCGCCAGTAAGCGAATTGTAAATTTTTATAGTATGCTGTTTGTAAAGTTGCATGTGTAAAATACTAGATTGTTAATGTAATTGGTTAGAAGTTGGTATCCATATTGATGTAGTCCAAGAATTCACGTTTTGTGTCCTTTTCTTGAAATTTACCACCAAATTCTGAGGTTACTGTGCTGCTCTCAATATCTCTAATACCACGAGAATTTACACATAAATGTTTAGCATCTATAACACAAGCAACGTCTTCTGTTCCTAGAACTTTTTTAAGTTCTTTAACGACTTGAATAGTTAAACGCTCTTGAACTTGAGGTCTTTTTGAAAAGAAATCTACAATTCTATTCATTTTTGATAGCCCTACAACGGTTCCGTTAGAAATGTAAGCTACGTGTGCACGACCAACAATTGGAAGCAAATGGTGTTCGCAAGTAGAGTAAACTGTAATGTTTTTTTCCACTAACATTTCGCCGTATTTGTACTTGTTATCAAATACAGAAGCGCTTGGTTTTTTTGTAGGGTTTAAGCCTCCAAAAATTTCATTAACAAACATTTTTGCTACACGATTTGGTGTGCCTTTTAAACTGTCGTCTGTTAAGTCTAGACCTAAAGTGTTAAGGATGCTTGTAACGTCTTTTTTTATTGATTCTATTTTGTCAGAATCAGACATATTAAAAGCATCAGCTCTTAAAGGTGTATCAGAAGAAGTTCCAACGTGGTTATCACCTATGTCGTCAGTTTGCTCAGTCGTAAATTTCGTCATTATTTAATGCTAAAAAATTAGTTTGTAAAGATAGGTAAATCGATTTTCTAATGCATTAAGATTGCGAAATTTGTACGAATTTTAGTTATTTTAACATAAAATTGTTATAATTTTTATAGATTTACGAATTATTCAACCTTATTACACTATGAAAGATAAATTATTAATAATGTTTTTTTTGCTTGCAAGTACAGTTTCTGTAACCTTACATGGACAATCAAACACTAAGAGTATTACTCAACCTGTTATAATTCCTAGTAATGTAGATGCAAATTTAACACAAAAAGAATCTGCTTTTTTATTAGAGGTTTTTAATGATAAGTTAGATCAATATATCTTAAATAGTCCAAATAGATTAAGGGCTATGAAGCATTTATTAAGAAATAGGATAGAGGTAAAATTTATTCAAAATATTACAGGAATGAAGTATGAAAACCTTAATGATGTTCCAATGTTTACAGCTTATAATACTAGTTTAGAAAGAGATACATTATATAATGAGGATACTTTTAATGCCTTGAAATATGATTTACCGTTTTTTGGTGCAAAAGGAAAACATATTTACAGAATAAATAATACAAACCATTTTTTAATAATTAAGCCGCTTGCTCACAAAAAATAATTTTATGAAAAATTTTACATTAATTATATTTAGTTTTTTAGCGGTTCACTTTTCTTTTGCGCAAGACATTGCAATGCAAAATGGTACGTTTAACCAATGTTCTGGTGTTTTTTCTGATTCAGGAGGAACTACCGGAGGATACATGGATAATGAAAATTTTACATTAACTATTTGTCCAGATGTACCTGGAGATGTTATTCAGTTAGATTTTACAACATTTAGTACACAACAAGCTGCAGATATTCTTGATATATTTAACGGTCCAGACGCCACGGCAGTTCCTTTTGGTCCTTTTTCTGGTGGCCCAGCTAATTCACCAGGTACAATTCAAGCTTTAATAGACACAAACCCTTCAGGGTGTTTAACAATTACTTTTGTTTCGGATGGTGTAGGTAATACTGTGGGTTGGGAAGCAAATATTTCTTGTCTAACGCCATGCCAATCTATTGTATCTCAATTTGACAGTTTTTCTATTAATCAAGTTGATGGATATAATCCCCAACCTAATCCAAATGGATTTATTCGCGCATGTGTTGGAGAAGACATTACGCTTAATGGAAGTGGTGTTTTTTCAGGTAATGGTGCTGGAGCAACGTACACATGGGATCTTGGAGATGGTAATACAGCAATTGGAGAAAGCGTTACGCATACTTATGCAGCACCAGGTATTTATGTTGTTAATCTTGATATTAGAGATGCTAACACCGATATTAACCCATTAGGTTGTACAAATAATAATTTAATTAATCAGATTATACAGATTTCCACAACACCAGATTTTACAGGTACAGAAGCTACAGATAGTGCTTTATGCTTTGGTGAATCAACAACTATATCAGGAGTTGTTACTCCTGTTCTATTTGAAACAATATGTGATCCTGTAAATGGTCAAACAATAGCATTGCCAGATACATTAAGTACGCCATTTGTTTCTACTTTCGAAGTAGATTGTTATGATTCGACTGATACAATATCTACATTAAACGATATTGTTAATATTTGTATTGATATAGAGCATTCTTATATCGGTGATTTAGATGTTTTTGTTACAAGTCCTACAGGGGAAGTTATCATACTTCATGATGAAGGTGGCTCAAGTCAGAATTTAGGTAATCCAGACCAAGCCAGCAACGGTGTTCCAGGAACAGGTTTAGTGTATTGTTTTACGCCTTCCGCTACTGATGTATGGACAAATTACCCAGCAGGAAATGTAACTATTCCTGCTGGAGATTTTGCGCCTTCAGGAAGTTTTAATACTTTAATTGGTTCTGGTTTAAATGGAACTTGGCAATTAACTATTGTAGATAATATTGGTTCAGATGATGGAACTATTTTTGGATGGTCTATTGATTTTGCATCGTCATTTTTACCACCAGAATTATCTTTCACACCTACAATATTAGACCAAGGTTGGGATTCAGACTTGTCTACACCAGCATTCGATGCTTATCCTGATGTAACATCAAGTTCCACAAATAGCAATGGAGGTATAGATATTACCGTTGAACCAGCAACAGAAGGTGTTCATTGTTATGATTATAAAGTTTTAGATGATTTTGGTTGCGAGTACATCGAGCAAGTTTGTATAACTTTAGATGAAGAATTAGTAGCAACAGTAACAGCTGTTAACACACCAATTTGTGTTGGTGATGATGCAGTGTTTAACATAGTTGGTACGCCTAATACAACAATAACATATAATGTTAATGGAGGACCCAATCAGACTATTGCGTTAGATGCGTCAGGAAGTTCCATAGTTACTTTACCAGCAGTAACTATGAATCAAACACTTAACTTAACATTAATTGATAATAATATTGCACCTGCATCTGGTTGTACTTTAGTGTTAAATGAATCTGATTCTGTTATTGTTGGTGCTATCTTTAATAGTGCATTTGATGTAACACCAACTTGCGGTGGAGGAACTGTAACTATTTTAGGAGATACTGGAGGAACTTTTAGTTTTAATCCTGCTCCAGTAGCTGGAGACACTGCAACTATAAATGCCACTTCAGGTGATGTGACAAATGCAGCATCTAATACTTCTTATACTATTGAATATGCTAATGCTTCAAGTTGTAGTTCTTCAACACCAATAACATTTACAACATTAGAAACTTTTAGTGCTACTTTTAATTTAACTCCGACGTGTGATGGAGCAACAGCTACAATTACAGGAGATACCGGTGGTGTTTTTAGTTTTGACCCATTACCAGCAGTAGGAGATTTAGCTGTTATAGATTCAGTAACAGGAACTATAACTAACGGAACGCAAGGCACATCATATAATGTAGATTATACAATTTCAGGTCCTTGTCCTTCAAATACAAATGTTAGTGTAACCGTTTTAGCACTAGAAGATGCTAGTTTTACAACAACACCAACATGTGATGGAGCAACAGCCACAATTACAGGAGATACAGGCGGTGTTTTTAGTTTTAATCCTGCTCCAGTAGCTGGAGATGTAGCAATTATTGATCCATTAACAGGAACTATAACTCAAGGAACGTCAAATACAGCATATACCATTCAATATACCACAACCGGAGCTTGTCCTGTTAATACTACTGAAACTTTAACCGTATTACCTCAAGACGATTCTACGTTTTCATATACACCAACATGCGATGGAGGAACAGCTGTAATTACAGGAGCTTCAGGCGGTGTTTTTGCTTTTAATCCAGATTTAGCAGATGGATCAGTTTTAGACACAGCTACAGGAGCAATCACAAATGGTTTACCTCAAGTAACTTATACAGTAACATACACTACGTTAGGCGTCTGTCCAAGTACGACAACAGAA
>CALJFB010000018.1 GCA_938073895.1 uncultured Flavobacteriaceae bacterium | reverse complement strand
CTATTCTAATATGGCTTATTTTGGGTATTTAGAGCATAGAACTTGGCAAAAAAAAGATAGACTAAAACGTATTATAATAGGAATTGTAGGTTCTACAATAATTACCTTTATAGGACTTTTTATTTTGCGTGCATTTACAAGTATAATTATTAATGGAAAATCAGTTAACTATTTTGTAGAAAACGAATCGTTTAGAAATTACCAATTTGGGTTGTGGATAACCTTAACAGTTGTAATTATATTTCATATTATTTATTTCTACAATAAAAGTCAGCAGAATAAAATAAAAGAGCAAAAAGTAATTGCAGGAACAGCAAGCGCAAAGTTTGACGCATTAAAAAATCAATTGGATCCACATTTTTTATTCAACAGTTTAAATGTTTTAAATAGTTTAATAGAAGAAAATCCAGAAAATGCACAACAATTTACAACCGCATTATCTAAAGTTTATAGATATGTTTTAGAGCAAAAAAATAAAGATTTAGTTACGGTAGACGAAGAATTAAAATTTGCCAAAACATACATGACATTATTAAAAATGCGATTCGAGGATAGTTTAATATTCGAGATGCCAGAAAAAGCTCAAAATCCCGAAAGTAAAGTTGTCCCATTATCTTTACAATTATTATTAGAAAACGCCGTAAAACATAATATAGTAACAAGTTCTAAACCATTAAAAATTATAATTACAGAACAAGACAATACCATAGTAGTACAAAACAATTTACAAACAAAACAAATCTTAAAACGCAGTAGTGGCGTAGGTTTAAGCAATATTGTACAGCGCTACAGATTATTAACAAACCGAAAAGTAGAAATTAATACCACAAAAACACATTTTATAGCAACCATACCAATGCTAACAAAACAAACACACATTATGGAAACACGTACAGAATTTAACGAGCAAATGGCCTATAATCAAGCCAAAAAAGAAGTAGAAAAAATAAAAGGATTTTATGGTAATGCCATATCTTATGCTTTTGTAATACCAATCTTAATTTTTATAAACTTAACATATACACCACAATTTTATTGGTTTTTATTTCCAATGTTTGGTTGGGGAATTGGTTTAACATTTCACGCTTTAGAAACCTTTGGTTACGGAAAATCTTGGGAAGATAAAAAGATTAAAGAACTAATGGATAAAGATAAAACTAACCAAATAAACAGCTGGAAATAATGGAGTTTTTAGAACAAAAAATGCAAGAAGAAAATTATGCAGATGCTGTAAAACAAGTAAAAAAAATAAAAGGATTTTACGTTCATTTTACAATATATATAGTAATAAGTTTTATGATGCTTGGTGTAAAAATGTACTACACTAATTCTACCGAAAGTATTTTTAGACTTCAAAATTTTAACACATTTATATTCTGGGGAATTGGTATAATAGCACACGCAGGAGCCGTATTTATTCCACAATTAAAGTTTGGAAAAAAATGGGAAGAAGAAAAAATCAAGAAAATTATGCAACGTAAAAAGAATAATAAAATATATTAATTTTATGGTGTTACCTAAAGGTCGCGCTTTACGTTAAATCTTTTTTTGCCATTTGCTAAAGCAAAAAAAGGATACCACTGCAATCGCTAACACAAAACAAGGCAAGTGTTTTAGATTAAAGCAATTTTTAAAACCAACCAATAGAAAACCAAAGTATACCAAAAAATGAATGTACTTATTATAGAAGACGAAAAACCATCTGCAAGACGTTTAAAACGAATGCTAGAAACTCTTAATGTAACAGCAGAAACAATGTTACATTCTGTAGAAGAATCCATAGCATGGTTTCAAAATAATACACATCCAGATTTAATATTTTTAGATATACAGTTAAGCGACGGATTATCTTTCGAGATTTTTGATGCAGTACAAATTAAATCTGCAATAATATTTACTACAGCTTACGATGAATATGCACTTCAAGCCTTCAAATTAAATAGTATAGATTATTTATTAAAACCAATAGATGCGCAAGAATTGGAACAAGCCATTTCTAAGTATAAAGAACGCATTCCAAAACAAGCAAATTTAACTCTAGATTTTAACGATATAAAAAACCTGCTAACCAATCCAATAGATCGAGTTTATAAAAAACGCTTTTCGGTAAAAGTAGGACAACACATAAAACTAATAAATAACGAAGATGTAGATTGCTTTTACAGCCAAAATAAAGCCACATACGCATTTACTAAAGAAAACAGAAGCTACATTTTAGAGCAATCTTTAGAGCAGTTAGAAGCAGACTTAGAACCCCAAACTTTTTTTAGAGTAAATAGAAAGTTTTATATAAATGTAAATGCCATAGCCGATATTATAAGTTACTCTAATTCAAGATTAAAAATTAAGCTTCATCATTATAACCAAGAAGAAATAATAGTAGCCAGAGAACGCGTAAAAGCTTTTAAGTTGTGGCTGGATTAGTGTTTTAGATTGCCTTATTCTTGGAGTTATAGATTGTTAAAACTAAAAATTTTAATGTTTCAATAATCTATTAGTCAAACTAATCTAAATTTTCAACCAATCCAATTAATCCCAAAAAACCTATTTCTCAATTTTATTATCATTAAAAGCAGTAGGTAATAAATTAGGAATTAGTTTTGCAAAAATAGGAAGTAAAATGGCGCCGCCAGGCAATAAGAAAATGGCTAAACTTGGTATAGTTTTTAAAATATCTAATAACTGTAATTGTACTTTATCTTGTTCTTCTTTAGTTAATTCTCTATGTGTAGAATGACTTAGAAGTACCATTAATTCTTTACTTTGAGATAATTCTTTAATAATACGTTTACTGTTTCGTTTTATAAGTCTAATAACTAATTCCGATGCGTTATCGTAAAAATTATTTAAAGCATTTGTTTTTTTAAACAATTTAGCATCTTTTGCCTTATTATAAAAATCAGACATGTTTTCTATAGCTAAAGCTATAAAAGATTTAGAAAGATTTAGATCTGTACCTAAAGTATTTAAAAATATAAAAGCTGTATTGTCTTTAAAAACAGGTTCCCAAATAGTTAAAACAGCAATATCTAAAAAGCATGTTTTTTCTAAATCACCATAATTATCATTAATAGCAATTCTGTAATTAAAATCTGTAGTTTTATTTACTTCATTTTGAAACAGAAAAGAGTTAGAAATAGACTTTAAAATTGGTTTTTGATCCTTTTTAGTTTCTTTCTTAAAATTTGATATGTCGTTTGTAATATTAACTATGGCATACTCTAAACCTTTATAGTAGGTTTGTAAATTAGTAGACGTATTAGTTAAAAAAGTATAATAAGATAAGAGATCAATACCTAGTAAACTGTTGGTCGTTTTTTTATTAAAATGTTTGGTTAAAAAGTTAGAATCTATTTGTACGTGTTCGTTTAAAATTCGTTCTAGTTGTTGGTATTTGTCTTTTCCAGAGATAAATTTATCCCAAAGACTAAACTCAAAAACATCAACTTTTTCAAAGTAAATTAAAACAGACTCAACAAAGTCGTTAAAGTTAACTTGTTTTCTCTCTAACTTATAAATACAGAAAAAAGCAGTTAATAAATTAATTTTTTCTAGTTCTTCTTGAGCTAAATCTTGTTCGGAATTAAAATTTAAAACAGAAGAAACGCTAAAGCCATAAACAAAACCACAACTGTTAAAAAGTGTGTAGATGTCTTTAAAACTATTTATTTTAAAATGAATAGAATCACTAAAGGTTTCATACTTTTTTATCCAACCGCTAGAAGATGGGTTCATGGCAATAATTTAAGTTATCCAAATATAATTTAAATCTCTTTATTATAATTAGGTTTTTGTGTATAAATCGTAATTGTGGTTTTGAAACATTTAACTTATATACGTGTTTTATTTAAAGATGTTTAAAGCTTTCTTTAATATTTTTTACTTTAAATAGTTTCATTTTTTTTATTTTTGCTGTAAATACTGTAAGCTAAAAAAAGAATTTAAAGAGATTAATATAATATTTAGTTTTCTACCTAAAAGAATTATTTATGCAGCACCATAAAATTATTTTTACATTTCTACTTACAGTTTTGTTTGGTTCAGTAGTTATAGCACAAAACATATTAAAAGGTCAGGTTTTTAACCAAGATAATGCACCATTAGAAAGTGTTTATGTTTATAATAAAACAGCAGAATCACATTCGCACACCAATCAAAATGGTTTTTTTTTATTAGAAAGAACTACAGCTAAAGATTCTTTAATAATTGGTGTTTTAGGTTACCAAAAAAAGGCTGTAAAGTTAACCGCAGAGCAATTAAAAAACGGGTTAGAAATTATATTATTACCTAAAGTATTTGTTTTAGACGAGTTAATATTATCTCATCAAGTAAATGCAATTAATACTTTGGTTAATTTGGATTTAGTAACAGATCCAGTAAATTCTTCACAAGAAATATTAAGAACAGTACCAGGACTAATTATTGGACAGCATGCTGGTGGCGGAAAAGCAGAACAGATTTTTTTAAGAGGATTTGATGTAGATCATGGAACAGATGTAGCGCTTAGTATAGATGGAATGCCAGTAAATATGGTGTCTCATGCGCATGGACAAGGTTACAGCGATTTTCATTTTGTTATTCCAGAAACTATAAATAATTTAGATTTTGGTAAAGGTCCTTACTATGCTAATATAGGAGATTTTAATACCGCTGGTTATGTGGCATTTAAAACTAAAAACAGTTTAGATACAAGTAAGATTAGTGTTACTGCAGGACAATTTAATAGTTTAAGAACTCTAGCATTACTTAATATTCTTAAAAATAAAAAACAACAAAATGCTTACGTAGCTATAGAACATATTGCAACTGATGGACCTTTTAAGTCGCCTCAAAATTTTAATAGATTAAATCTATTTGGAAAATATAATGCTGTAATAGATACTAATAACTCTATAGCAATAACAGCATCTCATTTTACAAGTTCTTGGGATGCATCTGGCCAGATTCCAAATAGAGAAGTTGCTAACGGTAATATTTCAAGATTTGGAGCAATAGACGATACTGAAGGTGGCTATACTAGTAGAACAAATTTAAATGTACAGCAACAATCTCAGTTATCAGATAAAACAAGTCTAAAATCAAATTTGTTTTATTCTAAATACAATTTTGAATTGTATTCTAACTTTACATTCTTTTTAGACGATCCTATTAATGGTGATCAAATTAAACAAAAAGAAGACAGGCAAGTCTTTGGTTTTAATACTAGTTTCTTATCTAAAGAAGTTTATAATAATACTAAAGTAGAATATAATTATGGTGCAGGATTACGTTTTGATGTGGTAGACGATATAGAGTTGTCTCATACATTAAATAGAAAAACAACATTAAATAATATTCAGTTAGGCAATGTAAAACAACAAAATAGTTATGCGTTTACTAACGCAAAAATTAATTTAGGGAAGTTTGTGGTAACACCAGGATTAAGATTAGAATATTTTAAATTTCAGTATAACGATGCTTTATTACCAACATATCAAACAAAAACAGATACAGAAGTTGCGGTATTACCAAAGTTAAGTGTACAGTTTAATCAGAATAAAAACCTACAATGGTTTGTAAAATCAGGAATAGGTTTCCATAGTAACGATAGTCGTGTAGTTATTGCACAAAATATAGATAATAGTCTGCCAAAAGCATTAGGCTTAGATTTTGGATTAATAGCAAAACCCACACCAAAATTAGCTTTAAATGTAGCATTATGGTATTTGTTTTTGGAACAAGAATTTGTGTATGTTGGAGATGCAGGAATTGTAGAGCCAAGCGGAAAAACAGAACGTTCTGGAATAGATTTAGGGTTGCGTTACCAATTTAGTAATTATCTATATGCTAATTCCGACTTAACTTTAACCAAAGCAAGAGGCATAGAAGATAGAAATAACCCAACTTATATTCCATTAGCGCCAGATTTAACATTAACAGGCGGAATTTATTTAAGAGATTGGAAAAAATGGTCTGGTTCTTTAAAATATAGATGGCTTGGAGATAGAGCTGCTAATGAAGATTATAGCGTAACCGCCGAAGGTTATTTTATCACAGATTTTAATGTGAATTATAACTTAAACAAGAAATTAAGTTTAGGATTAATTATAGAAAATATATTTGATACAGAATGGAACGAAACCCAGTTTTTAACTGAATCTCGCCTGCAAAACGAAGCACAGCCAGTAGAAGAAATTCATTTTACACCAGGAACACCATTTTTTATTAAATCTCAAATAACGTATACATTTTAATAGAGCTATAAAAATAAAGTCTTCATTTTAGTAAGACGTTTTGTTTAACAAGAATGGCTTTATTATTTAATAAACTTTTTTGTACCAAAAATTTTGTTTTAACTCTACTTTTTGACTCTTTTTAGAATTTTAAATAACATTTTCGTTCATTTATAATTCTAAGGTATTCGGTTAATTACCAAGTCAGAATTTAAATTAAGAATCTAGTCATATCACATTTCACTTATTTAAGGATCATGTAAAAGCAAGTAATAATAAGATAATTAAACAATAATTGGTATAACAAGCTTTTTCCAAAAAAGACATCAAAAAAAAAGCCACTACAATTATGTAGTGGCTTATAATATATTACTTTAAGATTACTTAATAATTCCTGCGCAACTAACACGTTTTCCTGCTGCTCCAGATGGCTGAGATTTTAAGTCATCTTCACCTTGGTGAACAATAATAGCTTTACCAATAATATTTTTAGTATCATCATCGCAGCCAATACACCATTCGTTAGTGTGCATGGTTACTAAACCTTCACCTTGCTCGTTAGCTACAAAGTTTCCAATATCTCCTTTATGGAATCCTTTATCACTTTTCCAAGCTCCATGCGCTTGCCCTGTAGGGTTCCAATGTCCACCAGAAGATTTTCCATCGTCGCTACTGCAATCTGCAGTTTCATGAATATGTATAGCATGTGTTCCTGGTGTTAATCCAGTTAAATTGGCTACCATTTTAACGTAATTATATTTATCCTGTACAAAAGTTACAGTTCCAGTTACATTACTTTCGCTTTTAGGCTCTAATGTAATGGTCATTTTTGTATTGTTTTCTACTTTATCTACAGCTATATCTTCAACTATTTCCTCAACTATTTCAACGGATTTCTTTTCGTCTTTACAACTAGAAGTTAATGCAAGCAATGCAATTCCAAAAGGTAAAATATATTTCTTCATAATGTTTAATTTTGAATAATTTTCATAAATGTAATAGGTTTACAGGTCTATTACAAATAAAGCAAGATATTTTAATACAACTTTATTAATTTTATTATTAATAAAAGATTAAACAGAAGTCTTAAAAAGCTGTTAAGAGCAGTTTTTTAAATGAATTTAGTCTTATTTTTATTGCATTATGATATCAAACGAAAGAAAAAAAGGATTTGTTTTTAAAACGTATGAAGCGACATATCAATCGCCTTTCGATAAACTTTTCGATATATTTAAAGAGTTAATTACCCACACATCGGGAGATTTTGACGAAGCCATTTCTTGGTTAAGAGATTTAGATGTTGAATACAAATTAACAACTCCAGAATATACTATAGAAGATTTTATAGAAGACCTTAAAACTAAAGGTTACATAAAAGAAGATATTAGACCAAATGGAAAAAAAGGAAATGCTATAACAGCAAAAACAGAACGAGCTATTAGGCAGTCTGCTTTAGAGCAAATTTTTGGAAACATAAAACGAAGCGGTTCTGGAAATCATAAAAGCAAAGGTTTAGGTATTGGGGACGAACATACCGGAGACTTTAGAAATTACCAGTTTGGAGACGGTTTAGAAAAAGTTTCTATAACCGAGAGTTTAAAAAATGCTCAAATTAATAATGGAATTGGCAATTTTAGGCTAACCGAAGACGATTTAGTTGTAGAAGAAACTTCGCATAAATCTCAAATGAGCACGGTTTTAATGATAGATATTAGCCATAGCATGATTCTATATGGCGAAGACAGAATTACACCTGCAAAAAAAGTAGCTATGGCTTTAGCAGAATTAATTACCACGCGTTATCCAAAAGATACCATAGATATTTTAGTTTTTGGAAATGATGCTTGGACTATAAAAATTCAGGATTTACCTTACTTAAATGTTGGACCATATCACACCAATACGGTTGCTGGATTAAATTTAGCTATGGATTTATTACGCAGAAAACGCAACACGAATAAACAAATTTTTATGATTACAGACGGAAAACCAAGTTGCTTGCGTTTACCAGACGGACAATATTATAAAGATAGTAATGGACTAAATCCATACATAACCAATAAATGTTATGCAGTAGCGCAACAAGCCAGAAAATTACACATTCCAATAACAACATTTATGATTGCAAAAGATCCCTATTTAATGCAGTTTGTTGAAGCCTTTACCAAAGCAAACCAAGGCAAGGCATTTTATACAGGACTTAAAGGTTTAGGCGAAATGATTTTTGAAGATTACGAAACCAATAGAAAGAAAAGAATTAAAGGATAACAGAGAAACAAGAATAGAAAATTTTACAAGAACAATGTTTTTTTTCTAAATTCTAAAATAACGATATGAGCATACAAAACATAAAAACACTAGGCGAATTAAAAAAAGCCAATTACCAAAGTAAATCTATTAAAGATGAATTACGCGATAACTTAATAGCAAATATTAAGCAAAAGAAAACTTCTTTTGAAGGTGTTCATGGTTACGAGAATACGGTAATTCCTGAGTTGGAACGTGCCATTCTATCAAGACATAACATAAACTTATTAGGATTACGCGGACAAGCAAAAACACGTTTAGCACGTTTAATGCTAAACTTGTTAGACGAATATATTCCAGTAGTTAAAGGTTCAGAAATTAACGACGATCCTTTAAATCCAATATCAAGATATGCACTTGAGTTAATTAAAGAAAAAGGAGATAATACACCAATTACGTGGTTACATAGAAGCGATCGCTTTGCTGAAAAACTAGCTACACCAGACGTTACTGTAGCAGATATTATTGGAGATGTAGATCCTATAAAAGCAGCCAATTTAAAATTAAGTTATGCAGATGATCGAGTAATACATTACGGAATGATTCCACGTGCAAACCGTTGTATTTTTGTAATTAATGAGTTGCCAGATTTACAAGCAAGAATCCAAGTAGCGCTTTTTAATATTCTACAAGAAGGCGATATTCAAATTAGAGGTTTTAAACTTAGGTTGCCTTTAGATATGCAATTTGTATTTACTGCAAACCCAGAAGATTATACCAATAGAGGAAGCATTGTTACACCATTAAAAGATAGAATAGGTTCTCAAATTTTAACTCATTATCCTAAAGATATTGAAACAGCAAGAACCATTACAGCTCAAGAATCTAATTTAGTTAAAAATCAAGCTATTTCAGTTTATGTCCCAGAATTAGCTAGAGATATTTTAGAACAAATTGTTTTTGAAGCTAGAGAAAGCGAATTTATAGATGCAAAAAGTGGTGTAAGTGCACGTTTAAGTATAACCGCATTTCAAAATTTAATTAGTACTGCCGAACGCAGAATGTTATTGTCTGGAGATAAAAAAACCAGTATTAGATTAAGTGATTTTTTAGGAATTATTCCAGCCATTACGGGTAAAGTAGAATTAGTTTACGAAGGTGAGCAAGAAGGCGCTGCAAAAGTAGCCTTTAATTTAATTGGTGCTGCTGTTAAAAGTTTATTCCCAGAATTCTTTCCAGAAATCGAAAAGTTACAAAAGCAAGATCAAGAAACACCATATGATGCTATTTTATCTTGGTTTTTTAATCAGCAAGATGGTTTCGAGTTATTAGATGGTTTACGTAATAAAGAATACCAAAATATATTAGATGCTGTTTCGCCTTTAGATGATTTGTTAGGCGAACATCAACCAAAATTAACAAAAGAAGATAGTTATTTTGTTAAGGAGTTTGTATTGTGGGCTCTTGCTGAATACAAGCAACTAAACAAAAACAGATTTACAGAAGGAATTACCTTTAAGGATTTATATAGTGGTTTCTTAAATGGTATTTAATTGTTTTATTTAAGAATTAAAAAATAGTAATCTTTTTATATAAGACTTTAGCGCTGCTAAAGTCTTATGTGTTTTTAGTGTTTACTAATTATATAGTTTTCTAAACTTTTAGTAGTTGTATAAAATAGCTTATAATTTTGCTTTCGTATAAATTGTTAAGCTGTCTAAAATAAAAAAGCCTTAAACACGTAAAGTTTAAGGCTTTTTTATATAAAATATTAAAAAGGAATTATCCGTTCATAGAAATTAAAAATTCTTCATTATTACGTGTGCCTTTAAAGCGCTCGTTAATAAATTCCATAGCTTCTACTGGGTTCATATCTGCTAAATATTTACGCATAACCCACATACGTTGTATGGTTTTAGCATCTAATAAAATATCGTCGCGTCTTGTACTAGAAGATGTAAGGTCAATTGCAGGGAAAATTCTACGATTAGAAATCTTACGATCTAATTGTAGTTCCATGTTTCCTGTTCCTTTAAACTCTTCAAATATAACTTCGTCCATTTTAGAACCAGTTTCTGTTAAAGCTGTAGCAATAATTGTTAAAGAACCACCATTTTCTATATTACGTGCAGCACCAAAGAAACGTTTTGGTTTGTGTAAAGCATTTGCATCTACACCACCAGAAAGTATCTTTCCAGATGCTGGTTGTACCGAGTTGTATGCTCTAGCTAATCTGGTAATAGAATCTAAAAGTATTACCACATCGTGACCACATTCTACCAATCGTTTTGCTTTTTCTAAAACTATATTTGCAATTTTAACGTGTTCGTGTGCTTCTTTATCAAAGGTAGAAGCAATAACTTCTCCTCTAACATTTCGTTGCATATCTGTTACTTCTTCTGGACGTTCATCAATTAATAAAATCATTTGATAAACCTCTGGATGATTTGCCGCAATTGCATTTGCAACATCTTTAAGTAGCATAGTTTTACCGGTTTTAGGTTGCGATACAATCATACCACGTTGCCCTTTACCAATAGGGGCAAACAGGTCCATAATTCTAGTAGAAATTGTAGCTTGTTTTTCGGCAATATTAAATTTTTCTTGAGGAAAAAGAGGTGTTAAGTGCTCAAAAGCAACACGATCTCTAACTACATTTGGATTTTGACCATTAATTTTACTTACTTTAATTAAAGGAAAATACTTTTCGCCTTCTTTTGGTGGTCTTACATTTCCAAAAACAGTATCTCCAACTTTTAATCCGAATAAACGAATTTGAGATTGTGATACATATATATCATCTGGAGAAGATAAATAGTTATAGTCCGAACTTCTCAAAAATCCATAACCATCTTGCATAATGTCTAAAACACCTTCACTTTCAATAATGGCATCAAATTCAAAATCAGGCTCACGATAACGGTTTCTATTATCTTTATTTCCGTTGTTTGGATGTTGATTTCCGTTATTTCTGTTGTGTTTATGTACAGGTTCCTTTTTAGGTCTTGGATTAGGTTTGTGTTGCTCTTTTTTAACCGGTTGTTCCTTTTTGTCAGTATCTTTAGTTTGCTCGCTTTTTTCGGCAGGTTTAGTTGCTTGCTTTTTTGGAACAGGCTTTTTTTGTACTGGTCTTGGATTGGGTTTATGCTCCACTTTTTTAGCAGAAACGTCTAAAGTTTTTTCTTCAGTTTTTTCGGCTACAACTTTTTGTACTCTAGCACGTTTTGGCTTTTCTGTAGTTGTTTTTGGTGCAGACACCTTTTTAGCAAGAACCTTTTTTACGGGTGCTTTTTTAGGAATATCTTCTTTAACTTCTAAAACAGCTTTTGGGTTAGTAGCTTGATAATCTAAAATTTGATAAACTAAGTCTAATTTCTTTTGTGTTCTGTATTTAGGAACATTTAATTTTTTTGCAATTTCCTGTAATTCAGGAAGTTTCATTTCTTTTAATTGTGAGATTTCAAACATTTATGTTGAATTAACTTTGTGAACTTGTTGAGTTGAATAATTTTGAAGAAAATCAAAAAAGATACTTCTGAAGATTTTAACCACGTGTAAACGAGTTTGTTGCACGTTGTTACTGCAATTATACAACAATATTTTAATATTTTAAGCGAATTATTAAAAAGAAATTCTATTTTTGTGATTGTATTAACTTTATACATTTTATGATTCAACGTATTCAAACTTTATATCTATTAGTAGTGGCAGTAGTTGCTGGCGGACTAATTTTTGTTTGTAATTTGTGGACCAACCAAGATGTAATTGTTTTTGCAAAAGACGAGACTATTGCTTTATCTGCCTTTTTATTAAGTGCAGCTTTAGCTTTATTTAGTATATTTAATTTTAAAAATAGACAGTTTCAATTTGTTTTGGGACGTTTAAATATAATATTAAACTTAATTTTACTAGGATTTTTCGTGTATCAATCTCTAAATTTATCTGGAGAAACGACAGTTTCTGAGAAAGGTATTGGGATGTTTCTTCCTATTGTTTCTATCGTTTTTTTGGTGTTAGCCAATAAAGCCATCAAGAAGGATGAAGATCTTGTCAAATCTGTAGATAGACTACGTTAAACCTAACATCTTAGTAGTATTAGTGCGTTAAAAATCCCAAGCTGACAGGTTTGGGATTTTTTTATGTCTTATAATTAAATTATATTTATAGGATATTTGCAATAAATGTTATTGTAAAAAACGTTGTAGATAATTTAAAATTAGAATTATGAAAATTATTGAAACTATAAATTATTTGTCAGAATTTAGAAAAAATACTAAATCACTTAAAAACCAAAAATATTCTGAAAAGTTTATCCGACTTCTTAATGAAGTACAAATTAAGATAATTGATCCTAATCAAATACAACGTATTAATACAGAGTTGAAATTATTAATTGAAAATTTTGAGATTGAAAAAAACAATATTCAAGTAAAAAAAGAATTAAAAAAATTCATTCAATTTCTAAAATCTGAATTTAATATAACAATACCTTACTATTATACACAAATTGGAGTGCTTGTGGGATTAATGGCAACTATATTATTTGGCTTTTTTAGTTTATTACTAGGACTTATAGCTGGAGCTACAATTGGATTTTTTTATGATGCAAGAGCAAAAAAAGAAGGTAAAAAACTTCATACTAAATTAAATGAATTCCTATGTTAATAAATAGGGCTACAACATTAGCTTATTACAAATAAAAACATGTTTTAAATTTAAGTGTTAAACTTATAACCTAAATTTATAGCAATATTAATACCTGTTTTCAAACTCTACAACTTGTAAATCCTTAATATCAGATCCATCAATAGTAAATTTAAGTAGTGTTCTAACATTATGAAAACCGTGTTTTCCAACAGCTCCAGGATTCATATGTAACACATTTAAAGCTTTGTCTGGTATTACTTTTAAAATATGCGAATGTCCGCAAATAAATAACCGTGGTCTTTCTGCTTTTATAATATCTCGCGTTCTATTATTATATTTTGGCGGATATCCACCAATATGTGTAATTAAAACATCTACGTTTTCAACTGTAAATCTATTAAATTCTGGAAATTCTAATCGCGCTTTATGGTCGTCTATATTACCATAAACACAACGTAAAGGTTTTAGTTTTTTAATAGCATCTGTAACGTCTAAATGGCCAATGTCTCCTGCGTGCCAAACTTCGTCCACTTGTTTTACATGGTTTAAAATAGCATCATCTATATAGCTATGTGTATCAGAAAGTAAAAGAATTTTTCGCATTAAGAAACTATTGTGATTTAGATAACCGTTTTTCTAATTATCTTTGTTTTTTCGAATTACAAAAATAGCATAAATCTTTGCGATATTTTATAGAACTTTCATACAATGGTAAAGCTTATCACGGTTGGCAAATTCAGCCCAACGCAATCTCTGTACAAGAAGTTGTAGAACAAGCATTATCTACCATTTTTAGAAAAGATATGTCTATTGTTGGCGCTGGTAGAACAGATTCTGGTGTACATTCTAAGCAGATTTTTGCTCATTTTGATATTGAAAGCCAGATCGATGTTAACGAAACCATCTATAAATTAAACGCATTAGTTCCAAAAGACATTGCTATTTTTAACGTTTTTAGAGTTAACAATGAAGCCCACGCAAGATTTAATGCTACAGCAAGATCTTATGTGTATAAAATTTCGACTAAAAAAGATGCCTTTAATACAGATTTTGCTTATTATTTTAAACCAAAATTAGATGTGGTTGCTATGAATAAAGCTGCAGAACTCTTAATTGGTTTTAAAGATTTTGAGTGTTTTTCTAAATCTAAAACAGATGTGTTTACCTATAATTGCGATTTACGTGTTGCCGAATGGAAATTAGTAGGTAACGAATTACATTTTTACATTACCGCAGATCGTTTTTTAAGAAATATGGTAAGAGCCATTGTTGGAACTCTTATAAATGTTGGAATTGGCAAATTACAGCCAAAAGATATTATTAACATATTAGCTTCTAAAAGTAGGGCAGAAGCTGGTTATTCTGTTCCGGCACATGGTTTATATTTAACAGAAGTTGTTTATCCAAAATCTATTAAGAATTATGAGTAATACTAAAGATAAGTTATTTGATGTAGGATTGTTTAAGCGATTATTTGCTTACACAAAACCGTATCGTTTAGTCTTTTTTGGATTACTTTTTGTTGTGCTTATAACTGGTGTTTTAAGTATTTCTGTACCTTATTTACTTAAAAAAGTTATAAACGAAAATATTACAAATAAAGTAGGAGACGGCTTTTTAGAGCTTGTTGTTTTAATGCTAAGTTTGGTTATTCTAGAATCTATTTTACAATTTATATTTTCGTATTACGCATCGTGGTTAGGGCAAAATATGATTAAAGATATTCGCGATAAATTATTTAATCATATGCTTCGTTTTAAAATGAAGTATTACGATAATTCTTCTGTAGGACTACTAGTAACAAGAGCTGTAACAGATATGGAACGTATTGGCGATGTGTTTGGAGAATCTCTTTTTGCTATTTCTAAAGACATTGTGGTAATGCTTATTGTTTCCGTTTTTATGGTTTTAGAAGATTGGAAACTAAGCTTAATTGTATTTGTTACGTTGCCCATTGTACTTTATGCCACTAAAGTATTTCAAAAGTATATGAAAACTGCTTTTGAGCAGGTTAGAACCGAAGTTTCTAATATGAATTCTTTTGTGCAAGAACGCGTTACTGGTATGAAAATACTTCAACTTTTTACGCGTGAAAACACCGAATACAATAACTTTAAAGAAATTAATAACCGACATAAAAAAGCGTGGATTAAAACCGTTTGGTATAACTCTATTTTCTTTCCAATTGGCGAATTCCTATCGTCTATAACCATAGGTTTAGTAGTTTGGTATGGTGGATTACGAATTGTTTTAGAAGGCGAATCGTCTACCGGAGTTTTATTTGCTTTTGTGTTATTAATTCCAAAATTATTTAGACCATTACGCCAAATTGCCGATAAATTTAACACGCTACAAATGGGAATGGTTGCAGCAACACGTGTGTTTAAAATTTTAGATACAACGTCTAATATTGATAATTCTGGAACTATAAAAGCGTCAAATTTTAAAGGAAACATTAGCTTTAAAGATGTCGTGTTTAGTTATGTGAAAGACGAAGCGGTTTTAAAAGGCATTTCGTTTAACGTTAAACAAGGCGAAACTATAGCTATTGTTGGAGCAACTGGTGCCGGAAAAAGCACTATTATTAACTTATTAAATCGTTTTTACGAAATCGATAATGGCGAAATTTGCATAGACAAAACGCCAATTAATAGCATGACTATTGAATCTTTAAGACAGCAAATAGCCGTGGTTTTACAAGATGTGTTTTTGTTTGCAGATACAATTTTAAATAATATTACACTTAATAATCCAGATATTACTTTAGCCGATGTAGAAGCAGCTGCTAAGAGTATTGGTGTACACGATTTTATTATGCAATTACCAAATGGTTATTTGTATAACGTAAAAGAACGTGGCGTTATGTTATCTTCTGGACAAAGACAGCTTATTTCATTTTTAAGAGCTTATGTTACAAATCCAAGTATTTTGGTTTTAGATGAAGCCACATCTTCAGTAGATTCTTATTCAGAACAACTTATTCAGAACGCTACAGAAAAAATAACAAAAAATAGAACTTCTATAATTATTGCGCATAGATTAGCTACAATTAAAAAAGCCGATAAAATTATTGTTATGGATTCTGGTAAAATTATAGAGCAAGGCACACATACAGATTTGTTAGCCAATCCAAATGGCTATTATAGTGGTTTATATAATGCTCAGTTTTTATAATTTTATTAAGCAAAAACACCTTATGGTTTTGTAAGTTTCGTGTAACGTTTTTATATACATCTTAAATTAGCATTTACATAAAAGCATTAAATTAAGTTGTATACATCAGAAAGAATAAAAGAGTGCAGTAAGGTTAAAATATTTAATGTTTTTTAATTTCTCTCTAAAAGTATTAAATAGTATTTGTAAATTTGTCTTTTGTTTTTAAGAAATACCATTAAACTTGTTATGTTTTTAGGAGTCTGATCTTGAATCATTTCTTTAAAAATATATCTAGTTTTAATTAACTTTATAAAAAAAAATAATTTATCTATGAAAAAAATTACTTTAATTACTTTTTTTATTGGTTTAACTGTATTTGCTCAACAAATTGAAGTTACTGGCAGTTCTAATATCGTTATTGCAGGCAATACATCTCTTAATATGTCTGGTTTAGAATTGAGTCCAAGTGTTAATTATACAATTGCTGATAACACAATAACATACACTTCTAGTCCTGTGGCTGCAGTAAATACTAGTATAAACAGAGTTTATAATATGTCCTCAGAATTAACTGGTTATGTTGGGGATATTAAATTGTATTACGATGCTGCTACTGAATTAAATGGGAATACTGAGGCGAATTTGGTTTTAGAAGTTTTTGATGGAACTTGGACTAATTATCCAACAACAATTGTTGATACTGCTGCAGAATCCTTAGTTACCACTTTTAATTCTTCAATAGATTTTTCAAGCATAACAGCTTCTTCTGGAGTTACACTTCTTGTAGACCAATTTGAACTAGGTTCCATATCTATTTACCCTAATCCTGTAATTTCAACAATTAAAATCAGCAGTGATTTAGACTTATATTTTGAACTTTACAATTCTTTGGGCCAGAAAATCATAGAATCTAAATCTAATAATATCGATATGTCCAATTTGTCAAATGGTATGTATATACTTAAAGTTATAGCTACTAAATCAAATAAAACCAATACATATAAAATTATAAAAAAATAAGTATTTCTTTAATTATCAATTTATAATAAAACTATTTTCATGAAAAAATTATACATATTATTAGCCATAAGCATTTTTGCAAGTACATTATACGCACAAGACATTACCAATACGCTTGGTACAAATGGTGAATTTAAAATAAACAAGATTGATGCAACAAGTTTATTTAGCTTGACGTCTAAAACTGGAGCGTTAGATATGCACACTTTAAGGCTGCCAAATGCAAATCAAATTTCTTTTCAAATACTTAATTCTGCTGGTAATCCTGTATTATCATTTGGCGATTATTATAATTTAACGTCTCTTGAAGGTATGATTTTAGGTTCGGATGCAGGAGAAAGCTGGATTCCAAGTAGTTTTGCTCATATTCAACTCCAAAGTGATCAACAGGACAATAAATTCAATATGTTTACTTATGGAAGTTCTTTAAATAACAACAGAATATTTGCATATAAGTCACGTGGATCTCGTACTACTCCAGCTAATGTAGCTAACGATGATACTCTTTTAGAAATAAAGGCTTTTGGAAGTGTCTCTTCTGGTGTTGTTGGGTCAAGTAAATTAGAGTTTAAAGTTGATGGAGCTGTGACAGGAACTAATCCACCTGGAAAAATACAATTTTCTACTTCTGATGGAGCAAATACTGAAGAAGTTCGAATGACAATTAAGAATGATGGAAAAGTTGGTATTGCAACAGATGTACCTAAAAGTACTTTAGAAGTAAATGGTTCTTTTTCTTTACCATATAGACTTATTATAGCAAATACAACTTTAACTGAAGCTGATTATACCGTTGCAGCAGCTACTGATGTAACTATTACTTTACCAGATCCCGTTGGTATTTTAGGTAGAGTTTATGTCATTAAGCATGGTGGTGGAGCAGGATCAACAACTACTATTAACAGTGCAGGTTCAGGAGCAGGAAGTTTTATTGATGGATTAGCATCTCGAACTTTAACAACTGCTTGGTCAGCAATGATGGTCCAATCAACTGGCGAAACTTGGCTTATTATTGCAGATAAATAGAACAAAAACGTTTAATTAAAAAAGGCTTAATATTTGTAAAAAATATTAAGCCTTTTTTTTATAATTTTATAAAGCAAAAACACCTTATGGTTTTGTAAGGTGTTTGTAAGTTTTGTGTAACGTTAGGATAATATGGATACGTTTTAATGTTTTGTATTTATTGTTAAAATAAGTTAATCAAAAAAAAATAATAAAGTTAAGTTTGACTAACATGTTAAACACAAAAAAACTCTCAACCTAAAAAATAGATTTTAGAATGAGAGTTTTTATAATTAGATATAACTGGTATTAGGAATTACTTCTCTAATAATTTTTTAGAGACTTTGTAAGTTCCGCTGTATAATAAACCTTCTTGAGAACGTTTTAAGTTGTTAAACTCTTTATTGTACCAGTTGGCATCTGTAGCTTTTTTTCTAAAAGATTCGTGGTGTACTGTTTTAAATTCTTTGCCTTCTAAAGTGGTTTTAATATCGTAAACAGAAATACCAAAGTATTCTGCTTGCTTTAAGACTTCAGGAAATTCTTCTTCAGAAAAATAAACTCCTGTTTTATCTTGATCTTCTATATTTAATCCTGTAAATACTTTTTGGTCTAAAAATTCGTCTTGTGTCATTTTATTTTATTTTTAATGTCTTTTAAAAAGACTATTATATGTTGTTAGTTATTAAAATACTGCGGTATTAATCCTTTTAATTTATCTAAAGTTTCAGCAACTGTTAAGTCGCTCATTCCTCCAGATGCATTGGCGTGTCCGCCACCATTAAAATGCTCTTTTGCTAAAACGTTTACTGGATTTTCTTCGCCTTTAGATCTAAAAGAAATTTTCATTATGCCATCTCTTTCTGTAAAAACAATAGCAGCTTTCATTCCTTTTATAGATAACACTAAGTTTGCTAAACTGTCTGTATCTCCTTTTTTGTAATTGTATTTGGCAAGTTCTTCTTTAGATAAAGAAATTATAGCAACGTTATAGTTGTATAAAATCTCTAATTTTTGACTCATAGCGTAACCTTGTAAACGTAAACGGCTTTCGGTATTATTATCGCTTAATTTTTCATGAATTAAATGATGTTCTACGCCAGAAGCTAAAAGTTTAGCTAAAATTTCGTGTGTTCTTGGTTGTACAGAATTAAATCTAAAACTTCCAGTATCTGTTAAAATCCCTAAGTATAAAGGTGTACCAATTTTTTGGTCTAATAGCTCTAAATGTCCAGATTGTTCTATTAATTCTACAATTAATTGAGAAGTAGAGCATACAGCTGTTTTTGATACAGTTATAGTTGGAAAATCTTCGGGATTTAAATGATGATCAATCATTATTTTCTTGCAAGTCGCATTTTCTAATAATACTTGCATTTCGGGCCCAACACGATTGGTTGCATTATAATCTAAACAGAAAATTAAATCTGCTTTTTGCATATGTTCTTTAACCAATTCTGGTGTTTCTTCCATTAAAACAATAGAAGTTGTGTCTAACCAATGCAGAAAATCTGGCGCTTTATCTGGATGACAAATAGTAGCTTTTTTTCCTAATTTTTCTATAAAGTGTAATAAACCTAAAGAAGATCCAATAGAATCGCCATCGGCAGATTTGTGTGCTGTAATAACGATATGCGAAGCGTTTAAAATTTCGGCTTCAATTTGCTTGTAAATATTCATTTTTTTATACTTGAAGTAATACTATTGTGTTCTAAATACGAAGCTGCAAAGTTATACTATTATTTAAGAGAAGCCTTATTTTTTAGTTCTCCATTTAGTCTCTCGCCATTCTTTTTGTTCTATAACCGATAAAAATGTCCAAACTAACATTTGAGTAGATTTATGACCTAATCCAATATGTATGGTTTTTACATCTGTAGCGCCAACTAATTTTAGAAAATCTGGAAGTGCTTTCTGATTTGCTTTTTTTGTAACCAAAGCCGAAAACCAGAAGCAATTTTTACTAAAAGCTTTGCTTTCTTTAATGTATTGTTTTAAAAATCTAATTTCGCCACCATTATAAATAATTTCTGGAGTAATTTCTAAAGAAGTGTATGGTGCGCCTTTTTCTAGAGTTTCTATTTTTGCGTCTTCAATAGAGTTGTAAAAAGGTGGATTACAAATGGCAATATCTATAGTTTCTTCTTTTCTTAAAGTGCCATAAATAACATCTTTACCTTTTTCTTGGAGTCTAAAATCTATTTTATGAGATAAAGCTTTATTCTCTTTTGAAATCTTTTTGGCAGATTCAAGAGATTCTGCATTTATATCCGATGCTATAAAATTCCAATTGTACTCTGTAATTCCAATAATTGGATAAATACAAGTTGCGCCAGTACCAATATCTAAGCAGGTAATTTTTTCGCCATTTGGTAAATTTCCAAAGTTACTTCCCATTAAAACATCAGCCATATAATGGATGTAATCTGCTCTGTTTGGAATTGTAGGACAAATGTTTTGGTCTGAAAAATTCCAATGTTCTACACCATAATAGTAATGTAATAATGTTTGATTAAGAATTTTTACAGCTGTAGAATTAGATAAGTCTACAGCTTCTTCGCCTTTAAAATTAGGCTTTAAATAATCTCCTAATTTTGGGTTTAAGGCTAACAACGCATTTAAGTTATATCTGTCTTTGTTTTTGTTTCGAGAATGAATTTTATTTTTAACAGGTTTCTTTTTCTCTTTAGACATATTGGCGTATTCTTTCTTAATTATAAATTGTAAAAAGCAAATTTACTTAGAATCTAATTGCTTTGTGTGTTAAGATCTTAAAAATTAAAGTGCTGAGGTCTAAACTTTAGTTTCTAGAAATTTGAAGAACCTGCAGGAGAAAACAAGAAATCTGTAGGATTATCTATATCATATAAATATTTATAACCTCTAGTTTCTTTTTCGCAGTAAGGCTCCAAAAGTTTTACCATAGTTGTATAACCTTCAATAGTTAATGCACAATAAAAGGTTTCATTATCTGTGCTAATAATACCTTCATCTGTATTAAATAAACCTAAAATTAAATTGCAATTTCTAGTGTAAATAAAATCAATTTCAGAAAGATTAAGTCTTTGGTTTTTTATTATAATTTGATCTACAATTAAATTTCTAAATTTTATAGCTTCGGCTTGATCAAAATTGTAAAGTCTTACAACATTTTCGCCATATTCGTTTACATTATCTATAAAGTCTAATTCCATTTAATAGGTATATTTTATAAGTGCAAAATTACGTTTTATAAATTAGTTTTGTTTACTTAAAAAGATAAAGAATTAATTTTAATACAACGTTAAAAACATAATAGTTGTTTTAAAATTAATACAATTAAAACGCTTATAAAAGTTAGTGTGCAATATTCTATTATAAATGTAAAAACACCAATTTACTACTTTAATTTTTTTGTTGCATAATTAAGTATTTATGCTAATAGTAAAACGTCCAAATTTTAAGGGTTAAAAAGTTTAAATCTAGATTTCTTTTAGACAATTTTATAAATTAAATAAGCCGTTACTTTTTTTAAGTTTATGAATTAAATAGCCTTAGTTAAATCGGAGATTCTAATTTTTTTAGAGTAGTCGTACTCGTTAATATCTCTAACAAAACAATGTGCGCTAATTTTATCTTTTACAACTTTTTGTGCTAATTCTTCTACAGTAAAAGGTCCATATTCTTTAAACTGCTCTATGTAATAGAATTCGTGATCGTAAATTAAATCTGTAGCTTTTTTAGCATATTTTTCGTATAGGAAATTTTGCACATCTCCAAGAGTATTTATGTTTTCACTGTAATTTTCTTCATTTATATAAAGTGCAAAATTTTCTGTGTTTTTATGGTTTAAAACTAAAACATCATTGTCTTTAAAATAAGCGTTTACAGTAATTAATCCATCTTCTGTTTCTATGGAGAATTGGTTCTTAAAATTTATAGACCAAGAGGTTTTTGTTACAATTTTGTTTTCGGTAATACTTAAAGTGTTTTTTTCTTTAAAAACATAAATGGCCTTTTTATGGCTAATACCATTGACTAAAATCCAGTTTTTATTTAAAAATAAGTCTTTGTAATGTAATTTATAGTCAAAAGGTTTAAGATCTGGAAATAGTTCAAAAATATAAGATGCCATAAGTTTAATTGTAGATTGCCTAAACTAACAAAAAAAATCTGAAATTGATATTTACAAGTTAAAAAAATGAGTTCTAATTTTATCTAAATGAAGAATTACAATTAAAATAATTTATTTAACTTATAAAATCAAGCTAGCATTAAAAACCAAAAATACTACCTTTACACCAAATTAAAATCGATGTCTTTTTCTACTAGTATAAATTCTAATTACCAACCAAAGCGTTTGGCTGTAAAGCTTAATGCTAAAGGCGAACAGTTTGTACTGCAAAATCATCCTTGGGTTTTTTCGGATAATATTGTAAAGATTAAAGCTACTGCAGAAGCTGGTGATTTAGCTATTGTATTTGGGAAAAATAAAAATAGAGTAATTGGTTTAGGCTTGTACGATCCAAATTCGCCAATTCGTATTAAAATGCTTCATAGTAGTACTGAAAAAGCCGAAATTAATGCTGATTTTTTTCACCATAAAATCCAAATAGCTTATTCTAAACGCGAAAGTTTATTAAAAACCAATACAAATAGTTATCGCTTGTTATTTGGAGAAAATGATGGTTTTCCAGGTTTAATAGCCGATGTTTATGCCAAAGTTTTAGTTGTTAAAATATATTCTGAAATTTGGCTGCCTTATTTAGAAACTATAATTCCAAGTTTACAACAAATTAGTAATGTAGATACAATTGTTGTTAGATTAAGCCGAAGTTTAGAAAACTCAAAATTACACCAATTACAAAATGGCGAAGTTGTTTATGGAACTTTAGAAAACGAAGTTGTTGCGTTTGTAGAGCATAATGTAAACTTCTCGGCAAATGTAATTAAAGGTCACAAAACGGGTTATTTTTTAGATCATAGAGCAAACAGAAAACAAGTAGGCGAATGGAGTAGAGATAAAACCGTTTTAGATGTGTTTTCTTATGCAGGTGGATTTTCGGTTCACGCGTTGTTTAATGGTGCAAAAGAAGTTACAAGTTTAGACATTAGTAAGCAAGCTTTAGAAATTGCACTACAAAACGGAAAACTTAATAATTATACAGGTAAACATAAAGTTATTGCTGGCGATGCTTTTGCGGAACTTAAAAATCTTATAAAAAACAAGACTACGTTTGATGTGGTTGTTATAGATCCACCAAGTTTTGCCAAACAAGCATCCGAAATTGATTTAGCCAAAAAGAAGTATGCTCAATTAGCTAGGTTAGGCGAACAGCTTACTGCTAAAAACGGACTTTTAGTCTTAGCATCTTGCTCTTCTAGAGTTGTAAGTCAGGTGTTTTTAGATATTAATAGTCAAACGTTAGGAACTTCTAAACGTAAATATAAAGTAGTTTTAAAAACGCAACACGATTCAGATCATCCAGTTGGTTTTCCAGAAGGTGCATACTTAAAATGTGCTTATTACAGGTTTGTGGAGTAAGCTTTTTTACGTTATACTTTTTAGTTAAATTGATTATTAAATTTCCTATGCGTGCATAATATTTTTTTTGTATATTTGATTTCAATCAAATTAAAGTTATGCAAACTAAAATCACTCAACTTTTAAATGTTACTTATCCTGTAATAATGGCGCCAATGTTTTTGGTCTCTAATGTTTTAATGGTTAAAGAAGCTATGGAAGCTGGAATTGCAGGTTGTATTCCTGCACTTAATTACAGAACTTTAGAAGAATTAAGAGCAGCTATTTTAGAGTTAAAAGCAGCTAAAGTTAATGGCGGAAGTTTTGGTTTTAATCTTATTGTAAACAAATCAAATTTAAAATACAAAGAGCAACTTAGAATCCTGTGCGAAGAAGGTTGCGATTTTATAATTACATCTCTTGGTAGTCCAGAAGAAACTATAAATCAGGCACATAAAGCCGGAATTAAAGTATTTTGCGATGTTACTGATTTACATTTTGCCAAAAAAGTAGAACAACTTGGTGCAGATGCTGCAATTGCTGTAAATAGTGAAGCTGGCGGACATAGAGGTAAATTATCGCCTCAAGAATTAACAAATCAGTTAAGTAAAGCCTTAAGTATTCCTGTAATTTCTGCTGGTGGCGTTGGTTGTAAAGCAGATATTGATGAGATGCTAAGTTATGGTGCCGAAGGTGTTTCGGTTGGAAGTCCATTTATTGCAAGTACAGAAGCTTCTGTAACGCAAGAATATAAACAAGCTTGTGTAGATTATGGTGCTAAAGATATTGTAATGACCGAGCGTATTTCTGGCACACCTTGTACTGTAATAAATACACCTTACGTTAAAAAAATAGGGACCAAACAAACTTGGATAGAAACTCAGCTTAATAAAAGTAAAACCTTAAAAAAATGGGTTAAAATGATTCGTTTTTCTATTGGAATGAAAGCTACAGAAAATGCCGCTAAAAAAGCCACTTATAAAACCGTTTGGGTTGCTGGTCCAAGTATAGAACATACCAAAGCTATTTTGCCAGTAAAGGCTATTGTTAAACATTTGGTAGCTTAACCAAAGTGTTCTATTAATTTTACATTAACGTCGTGTGTGCCATTAAATGGTATAATTTCCAAATTAGTACCAAACAAGTCTTTAGCTCTGTTGGTTTCGTAAGTCATACGTTCTAGATTTAAATACGCGTCTTTTGTGCCGTAAATTAAAGCCACTTTAGTATTTAGATTCTTAAAGTTCTCGGGTTCTAATTCTTTAGGAATACCGCCAGAATGAATTATAATCTTATTACATTTTAAATTACTATAAGCTAAATAACGTAAAGCCACGCTAACACCTTGAGAATACCCAAAAAGAATAATATTTTTGTCTTTAGGAATGGCTTCTGCGTCTAAAACAGCTTGTAAATAATTACACACATTATCTATTTCTGTAGTAGTGTTTTCTTTTGTAAACCAACATGCACCAACGTGTTTAAAGTTTTTACCTTGGTAGTATTTACTTGGCGCTTGTGCAGCTATAAAATAATTTTGCCTAGCATCTAAATCTTTAAAATAGTGTAAGAAATAGCGGCTTAAATAACCCAAACCATGACAAACCAACCATACATTTTTTGTGTCTTTTGTTAATGTATTTAATGTAGAATACGAGTTGGTAGATTTATATGATATTTCTTTTTCAGCTGAATTCATTTCTGCAATCTGTTTTGTATTTTTGTATAAATATCAAATATAAATGAAGTATTCTAAAGAGGACGTTTTAAAACGTGCAAATCAAGCTAATAAAAACACACTAATGGAAACATTAGAGATTGAAATGGTAGATTATGGCGAAGATTTTTTAGTGGCAAGAATGCCAGTAACACCAAGAGTACATCAACCAGATGGCGTTTTACACGGCGGAGCAACAGCTGCTTTAGCAGAAAGTGTTGGTAGTTTTGCATCGCATATTTTTTTAGATTCCGAAAATCTAATGATTCGCGGATTAGAGATTACAGCCAATCACTTAAAAAGTGTTCGATCTGGTTTTGTATTTGCAAGAGCCACTTTTATCCATAAAGGAAGAACTACGCAATTAATTGATATTAGAGTAACTAATGAAGCCGATGAATTGGTGTCGTTATGTAAATTATCTACGATTTCTTTACCTAAAAAGAAGTAAATGGATCAAGACCAATTTTTTGAATCTGCACAGCAGTTTTTTAACGATGCCTTACCATTTGTTCTTTATCGAAAACCTAATGGAAGCAAAATAAAAGGCTTTTTTCAGGAGACAGATACAGTTTATAAAACTACCAATTTTACAGAGAAAGGTTTTGTGTTTTCGCCTTTTGATTCTAAAAAGAATTCTATTTTAATTCCAAGTAATGCATCGGATGTTATTGAGGTTGATTATTTAGAAAATGAATCATTAGAATTGAAATTAAAAACATCTAATTTTGAAGCAGATAATTCCCAGAAAGAAAGTCATATTAAGTTGGTATCTGAAGCAATTCAGCATATAAAAAACAACGCATTTAAAAAAGTAGTCCTTTCCAGAAAAGAAATTGTTACGCTAAAAGAAAGCAATCCAATTACATTATTTAAACGCTTATTGGCAACTTATAAAACCGCATTTGTGTACTGTTGGTATCATCCAAAAGTAGGGTTGTGGTTAGGTGCAACGCCAGAAACCTTATTAAGTGTTTCAGGAAATAGATTTACAACAATGGCTTTAGCTGGTACGCAAAACGCAGCTTTTAAAACCGATTGGCAACCAAAAGAAACCGAAGAACAGCAGTTAGTAACCGACTATTTAGTTAGTAATTTACAAGAATCTGTAAGTAGTTTAAATGTTGGAAAAGTAGAAACCGTAAAAGCAGGAAATTTGTTGCATTTACGTACTAAAGTTTCGGGTATTTTAAATGCTAATTTTAAAGATGTTGTTGGTGTTTTGCATCCAACTCCAGCAGTTTGTGGTTTGCCAAAACAAGTTACTAAAACGTATATTTTAGAGTCCGAAAACTACAATCGTGAGTTTTATACAGGTTTTTTAGGCGAATTAAATCTTAAGGAAGAAAAAACCAGAAATACCAACCGTAGAAATGTAGAAAATAATGCCTACGGTTCTATAAAAACGGTTTCTAATTTGTTTGTTAATTTACGTTGTATGCAATTAACAGATACCAAAGCACATATTTAT
>CALJFB010000017.1 GCA_938073895.1 uncultured Flavobacteriaceae bacterium | reverse complement strand
TGATATAAATGCGTTTCAATGTTTTTATATCATAAGTTAAACTAAGTTAGACTAAAAAAATGACAAAGTCAAGTTTAATCAACTACAACTCAACTGCTAATTTGTGTTTTAAGAGAATGTTTTTAAAGTGAAATTATTATTTTTTTTTTAATTGGAATCCAAACTTCTTCTGTGTTGTCTTTGCTATTAGGATTATAGCCTTCTGGTAAGATTTCAAAATGTGGTCTTTGGTCTAATTGGTATTCAGAATTAGGTAACCATTCTGTAAATATAGAATGCCAAGTGTTGTAGAATTGTTCTGTGGTTCCTTTATGTATAAAAACGGCATACAATCCAGATTCTAAGTTAAATTGAAGCATTTCTTTAGGAGCGTTTTTAAAAGTTTCAACCTCTACTAAGGCGTGTTTTGTAAAAAGTGTTTGTGGTGTAATATCTTTTAAACTATGGAAGTTAGTGTAAACTTGTAGTGCAAAAATATCTGTGTTTATGCTGTTTAGTATAGTCTTTTTTAAAGGCATAAATTGCTTAAAAAGTTGCCTTGTTTTATTATTAGAATAAGACATTTCTAAAGAGAAACCAACTAGCTTTTTTGCTTTTAACGTTACTATTTTTGCTGTCATATTTATTTTTTGTAAGCCTTTAAAACTGTTGCTCTGCCAATTGTAGAGGTAATTATATCTTTCTCTAATTGCCAACCTCTAGCAGGAGAATATTCTCTGCCATACCAAATAATTTGTAAATGTAAATCGTTCCAAGTGTGTTCTGGAAATAGGCGTTTAGCATCTTTTTCGGTTTGTTGTACGCTTTTTCCGTTAGTTAAATTCCAGCGGTATAATAATCTATGGATATGTGTGTCTACAGGAAATGCAGGAACTCCAAAAGCTTGACTCATTACTACACTTGCGGTTTTGTGCCCAACAGCAGGAAATTTCTCTAAGGCTTCAAAACTTTGTGGTACAACACCATTGTGCTCTTCAATTAGCATTTTAGATAAACCATAAATGCCTTTACTTTTCATTGGACTTAATCCGCAAGGTCTAATTATGGCTTTAATTTCTTCTACAGAAAGCTTTACCATATCGTAAGGATTATCTGCTTTTGCAAAAAGTAATGGTGTTATTTGGTTAACTCTTACATCTGTACATTGTGCAGATAATAACACGGCAATTAATAAGGTATATGGATCTTTATGATCTAATGGAATAGGAATTTCGGGATATAAATCATTTAACGTATTTATAACAAAATCTACCTTTTCTTGCTTAGTCATAAGTTGTATTTTTGAGTAATAATAATTAAAGCAAAACTACAACTATGAACACATTAAAACAAGGCGATAAAGTTCCAGATTTTTCAGTAAACGACCAAGATGGAAATAAAATTGCATTATCAGATTACACAGGAAAAAAATTAGTAGTTTTCTTTTATCCAAAAGCTAGTACACCAGGTTGTACAGCCGAAGCTTGTAACCTAACAGATAATTATGAAACATTACAAAATCAAGGTTACGAGATTTTAGGTGTAAGTGCTGATTCTGAAAAAAGGCAGACTAATTTTAGAAATAAATATAAGTTTCCATTTCCACTTTTAGCAGACGAAGAAAAAGAGGTTATTAATGCTTTTGGTGTTTGGGGAAATAAAAAATTTATGGGTAAGGAATACGATGGTATCCATAGAAAAACTTTTTTAATAGACCAAAATGGTATAGTAGCTCACGTTATAGATAAGGTTAAAACTAAAGATCATGCTGCTCAGATTTTAGAGTTGTCTTAAGTGGAACTAACTTAAGTTATTAAATAAAAAAAGCTCAAAATGAATTTCATTTTGAGCTTTTTTATTGATCTAAAATTATATTTTACTATTTGTATTCTGTAGGTTGTACTGTTTCGCAGCCAAATAGGCTTTTTTCCATAATTAGTTTAGAAACGCCTTCTGGAAGCATTTCTTGCCAACCATTTTCGCCAGCACTAATCATTTTTAAAACTTTTCTAGAAAAAACAACTAAATTCTTTTCGTCGTAATCTTCTATATCTGTAACTTTTCCGTTGTATTTAAAAAACTTATAAAGCTCTTTCATACGCGGATGCACTTTTAAATTATCGCTTGTAGTTAATGTACCATCATCATTTTTCATAGGATATAAGTACACGCGTAAATCTTTAAAGAATAATTTACCAAAAGCTTCTAATATTCCACCACTTAAATGCGAGTAGTATTTCTGGTCAAAAATATCAACTAGATTATTTACGCCCATAGCTAAGCCCATTCTGGCTTTGGTGTATTGAGAGAAATATTCTACTAATTTATAATATTCTTGGAAGTTAGAAATTAAAACTGTGTGTCCTAGAGAGCAAAGTAATCTTGCACGATCCATAAAATCTTGCTCGTCAATTTCTCCTTGAGCTCTTAAATTAGAAAGTGTAATTTCAAAAATTACTTGAGTTTTGGATTCGTCTACCTTATTTTCTTTAATAAACATATCGTACGATTTTTTGTACATATCTATGTTTACTTTAGTTACAGGTCTAAAACTACCACGTAAAGCTAAAATATTACGTTTATATAATACTCTTGCTGGTAATACGTTATTTCCATCTGGAGCAAACATTACAGCATCTGTCATACCATTTTTTACCAGTTGTAAACTCATTAAACGATTATCTACATCTTCAAATATTGGCCCAGAGAAATTTATGGTATCTATTTCCAGTTGATCTTTATCTAAATGATCGTAAAGGTATTTAAGTAATTTTTTTGGTTGATTGTATTTGTAGAAAGCACCGTAGATTAGGTTAGTTCCAAGTGTTCCTAAAGTTTCTTGTTGCAATCGTGCATCGTTTTCTTTAAAACGAATATGTAAAATAATTTCGTTATAGTCTTGACTTGGATCTACTTGGTATCTAATTCCAACCCATCCATGACCTTTGTATTTTTTTGCAAAATCTATAGTTGCAACTGTATTTGCATAACTAAAAAAGAATTTATTAGGATGCTCGTCTCTACTTAAACGTTCTTCAATTAAATTAGTTTCGTGAGCTAGCATTTTACGCAAACGCGCCTCTGTAACATAACGCTTATCTTGTTCTATTCCGTAAATGGCATCACTAAAAGCTTTGTCGTAGGCAGACATAGTTTTAGCAATAGTACCAGATGCGCCACCAGCTCTAAAAAACTGACGAACAGTTTCTTGTCCTGCACCTATTTCTGCAAACGTTCCATAAATGTTTTCATTTAAGTTAATACGTAATGCTTTGTCTTTAATCGACGGAATACTTTCAATTTCTTTATCGCCTTTTAGTTTAATATCTTCCATTTAAAATAGATTCGGTTCTCTTACAAATGTATCATTTTCATTAATCAAATAAAAAAAATATGCTATTTTTGTTTTATTAAATATGAGTTTAAAAATTACATTTTTAGGAACTGGTACATCTCAAGGAATTCCAATTATTGGAAGCACGCATCCTGTGTGTTTAAGTTCTAATTTAAAAGATAAACGTTTACGAGTTTCTGTTCTTTTAGAATGGGATAATTTTACATACGTAATAGATTGTGGACCAGACTTTAGACAACAAATGTTGCGTGCCAATGTTTCTAAATTAGATGGTGTAATTTTTACGCACGAACACGCAGATCATACTGCAGGTTTAGACGATATTAGACCATTTTGCTTTAAACAAGGTGCTATGCCATTTTATGCGCACAAACGTGTTTTAAATGAATTAAATACTCGTTTTGATTATATCTTTACTACAGAAAATAAATATCCTGGTTCTCCAGTTGTTGATACGTTTGAAATAGAAAACAAACCTTTTTTTTTAGGTGAAAAACAAATTATTCCAGTTGATGGTTTGCATAATAAATTACAGGTTTTTGGATTTAGAATAGATAATTTTGCCTATTTAACCGACATGAAAACTATTAAACCAGAGGAATTGGCTAAACTTAAAAAATTAGACGTTTTGGTTATTAATGCTCTAAGAGAAACCTTTAGTCCAGCTCATTTTACTTTAAATGAAGCTTTAGATGTTATTGCTAAATTAAAACCTAAAAAAGCATATTTAACACATATAAGCCATCAATTAGGATTTCATGATGATGTCCAACAGAAATTACCAGAAAACGTTTATTTAGCCTACGATATGCAACAGATTAATATTAAATAAAACCCAGATTTATGAAAAATAAGATTTTTATGTACTTGTTTATTTTTACCTTTTTAATTGCTTTATTTGTGTTTATGGATTCTAAAGCTATAATTGAAGATTATGATAAGAATTTAAGAAGAGTAGTAGCTAACGAACAGGTTTATAAAGATTCTTTAGCGGTTTTAACAACTCAGTTAGACGATGTTTCGTTTTTTAATTTAAGTAAAAGTCAGGATGCTTTAAATTATTTCGATCGAGAAGGTATAGATGGTATAAAATTAGAGCCAGTTATAAAAGACGCGCTGTACTCTATGAACGAATATAAAAGTGCAGATCATCCATTAATTCCATTTGCTGGAACTGGCGGAAAAAAGTTAGTCTTTAATACCATCAGAGTTTTAAATCATAAATGGATTATAGCAGATTTTTCTGACGGAACTATTTGGGGCGAAATGCTTATTTACTATAGTTTGGATAAAAATAACGATTTAAGATTTAAAGCTTTAGATCAATTATTATATCCATTAAATTAGATTTACGTTAGGTAACTTCACTCATAAAAAAAAAGCACCAAATTTGGTGCTTTTTTTTATGAGTGTTTTTGTAATTATTTTTTATTTAATTTAAAATCAAAAAAAATTGCAGTATTCTAAATTGTGTTAGTAATTTGGTATTTAATTATTTAAAAATAATAGCTTTTAAATTAATTCTTTTAGCCAAGTACTAAATTCGTGAAAATTCTGTGGTGCAACGCCATGACCAACAGGAAATTCGTTGTATTTAAAATTAATATCTAAAGCTTCTAGAAATGGCGCTGTTTTTCTTGCCCAATCTACTGGTATAACTTGATCTACACTTCCGTGAGAACTATAAATATTTAGGTTTTTGTAAGCGTCTTTAGATTTTAACGTGAATAAATCTTCGTTTACATAACCACTTAAGCCAATAATATTTTTAAGTTTTTCTGGATATGTAAATGCAACAGCAAAACTTAAAATACAACCTTGGCTAAATCCTAATAAGTTAATATTATCTTTATCTACAGGATAGGCTTCTGAAATTTGATCAATAAACTGTGCAATTAAATCTCTAGATTTTATGGCTTCATTATTATCGCTCCATTTTCCTTTATCTGCATCAAAATTTATGGCATACCAAGCATTTCCGTATGGTTGCATTGGATAAGGTGCTTTTGCCGAAATTATAAATAATTCTTCTGGTAATTCTTGTGCAAAAGAAAACAAGTCGTTTTCATCGCTACCATAACCGTGAAGTAAAATTAATACTGGTGCATTTTCTTTTAATGTTGATGGTCTAACAATGTGGTCTAATACTAAGTTGCTCATTTGTTATTTTATAATATTTGCAAATATTTTTTGGAAGAAAGGCCCAATTATTGGAATTAACACCATTTTTCCTGTTGCAGCTGTTGCTACTCCAAAAATTAATAATAAGGCAAAACAAATCATAAATGGTAAGGTAATTAACCAATTATCGTAAAGGCCTTGAACGTAACCAAAAATTAAATAACTTAGACATAAGCCTAATCCTTGTCTGTTGTGAAACGTTGTAAATGGGTTTTTTACATCGCTATTCATAATAATGGCAATAATACTTCCTATTATTGTTAGATAACTAACAACAGCGTAAGTTCTGCCTTTGTCAATAGTGTCTTGAGTCATTATAAAATGTGTTTGTTATTGGCAATAATGCCGTAAACAGTTCCTGTTAAATCGTGGTTTAAGAAAATACTGTTTTTAGATTTTGATAGAATGTCTTTTTTAGTAAAAGTGTATTCAGCATCTGGATTAAATAGCGCTAAATCTGCTGGTTGTCCTTCTTCTATAAAATGTGTGTTTGCATTAAATATTGATTTTCCTTTGGTTAAGAAATCTACAGTTTTTTCTGTTGTAAATAAAGTGTTTAATGCACCAAAAGCCGTTTCTAAACCAATGGTTCCATAGGCTGCGTTTTCAAATTCTACATTTTTGTCTTCAATAGTAATTGGATTATGATCCGATGTTACCATATCTATAGTGCCATCGTTTAAGCCTTGTATTAACGCATCAATATCTGTTTGAATTCTTAATGGCGGATTTACTTTGTATTGTGTATTAAAATCGGTTAGCATTTCATCTGTAAAAAACAGGTTGTGAATAGCAACACTACACGTTACATTAAGTCCTTTTTCTTTAGCATCTCTAATTAACTCTACGCTTTCTTTAGTCGATATTGTTGGAATATGTAATTGACTTTCGGTGTATTCTAGTAAGAATAAATCGCGAGCAACTTGCATGCTTTCGGCTAAGTTTGGTGAGCCTTTTAAGCCAATTTTTGTGCTTGTTAATTCTTCGTTCATTACACCTTTTCCAGAAATCTGATGTTCTAAAGGAAAAGCACATACTACAGCTTTAAAATTTTTAGTGTATTGCAGTGCTAATTTTAAAAGATTAGGGTTTTTTACAGGAATTTTATAATCGCCAAATGCAACAGCACCAGCTTGAAGCATATCGTATAGTTCTGCTAAGTCTACACTATCGCTATTCATGGTTAATGCGCCAATAGGCAGCAAACTAACGGCATGATTTGCAGATCTGCCTTTTATGGCAAAAATATCTGTATTATTATTTAAAACGGGTTTGGTATTGGCTTGCATACAAACACTTGTAAATCCAGATTTTGCTGCAGTATCTAACCCATTTTGTATGGTTTCTCTGTCTTCAAATCCAGGTTCTCCAAAACACACACTACTATCAAGCCAACCTTGAGAAACGGTTAGGTTTTTTAAATTTATTTCTTGGTAATTGTTAGCGTTTTCTATGTGAGATGCTATTTTGGAAATAATTCCATTTTCAATTAAAATATCTTTAGTGGTATTATGATGCGAACTATTAGCATCTATAATTTTAGCCGATTTTAGGATTAAATTCATTTTAAAAATTTTATTAATAGCATTTCAATACACAAAAATAGTAGTGCAAAAATAACAAACCATTTCCATAGCTCGTGGATTTTTAGATCACTTTTTAAGGTATTAAAAACAGAATTTATACTTGTACTTACATTTAAGTAAGCCTTTAAATTATGGTAATTTAGGTTGCTTTCTTTATTATTATAATTATAGCTTACTGTTTTTAATGTCTTTTCTTTATTAGTAATATTATAGTTTCCTGCAAATTTAGGTAACGTTTCTGTAGTAATTATTACTTTGTTTTTTTGCTGCTTTTGTATTGGAATAAAATTAGCACGTTTATTTTTTAAACTTAAAACTGCATCGTTATTTAATTTAGATGCTACAGTTATTTTTTCTGTATTTCCAACGGTATAATATAGCTGTTGTGGTTCCAAGTTTTGTATTGCCATATTGTAAAATGTAGGTACAACTAAGTTTTGAAGCGTAAAGTTTGAATTCTTTTTGTTTAAAGCAGAAGTAAATATAAATACATTGTTTTTAGAGACTAAAAAAGGACTTTGATCTTCGAAATTTAATAGGTTTGATGCTGAATTAAATTTACATGTTAGGTAGGTGTTTACATTTGGATACTGAAAGTTTTTAACTTGCTTCTCGAATACATTATTTGCGTAAATTGGATGCGAATAATTTATAGTGGTTACACTTTTTTTGTTTTTATTTAATGTTTTAAAGCTTCCAAGGTTAAATTGTTTTAGAGCTAAATTATAAGCTTCAACATTTATATCTTGACAAGGAATTATAACAATTGATCCACCATTTTTTTGAAACTGAGTTAAACTGGTAATTAACGATTGAGGAATAGTTTTCAATTCATTTAAAACAATACAATTCTGATTTTTTATAACACTATAATCTAAAGCGTTAATAGATTTTGAAGTAAAGATAAATTCATCGTCTGTAAAAATTCTTTTTAAAAATGATACATCATCTGTAGAACTAATTTCTAAAACCGAGATAAAATCTTTTTTGTTCCAACTAAAATAGAAATTGTTGTCAAACGCTAAGCCTTCATCTTCAATTTTAAAAACACCTTTAAAAGTTTTGGTTGTAGGAATTGTAAATTTTAATAAACAGCTATCTAATGTTTCGATAGACGATTTTGTAACTAAAACGTTATCATTATATAAAGACACAGGAATAGTTGTGTTATTAGCTACTTGCCCGTTTAATTTTACAGCCAATTCTAAAGTGTTTGTATTTTGCTTAGAAACATAAATAGAATCTATATAAGCATTGTTTTTAGTTTCGGGAATTAATTGTACTAATTGTAAATTATAATCTTTTTTAGTTGTGTCGAATAGTGGACTGCTTTGCTGAAAATCGCTTATAAATATTAAATTTTTATTAGAGTTTTTAGAGGTGCTAAATAGTGATTCAGATTTTAATAAAGCCGCTTTATAGTCTAATGCATTGGCACAATAGTTGGTTTGCAATAGATCTTTTTTAATAGCAGATAAATTGGTTTTCTTATACGTTTTATTGTTTGTAACTAAACTAAAAGTGCTGTTTTCTGGAATTTCTGTAACTAAGTTTTGAATAGCACGTTTTAATAATTCGCCTTCTTGTCCTTTAGTTTGTAAGCTAAACGAATTATCTAAATAAATAACTGTTTCTTGAGGCGTGTTTAAAGCATTGTTTTTAGAATAGTAAGGTTGTGCAAATGCTAAAATTAAAAAAGCTAAGAAAAATAACCTTGCACATAAAATTAGCCATTTTTTTATTTGAGAACTTTTGCGGGTTTTTAATTTTAAATCTTTTAAGAAAGCAACGTTTGTAAACGCCTCTTTTTTAAATTTTCTAAGCTGAAATAAATGAATTAAAATTGGGATAAGCAGCAAAAATAACGCGAAAAGTAATTCTGTGTGTTTAAACTGCATGGAATAAAAAGTTTATCAAAGATACTAATACCATTATAAATACATAAATATAAAATTAACATTTTAACAAAAAGTTTATAGATTAAAGTGTAACAAATTTTACTTTTGGCTACTAATACATAAATTATAACAAACAAATCATGAAAAAATTAGTCTTATCCGCTGTTGCAGCCAGTTTTTTATTAGCCAGCTGTAATGGTTCTAAAACAGCTGTTAGTAACGATTTATCAGTTTCAACTCCAATTGTTACAAGCATAGATCTTACAAAAGTAGCTAACGATAAAGCGCCTGTAGTAATTAATCCAGGTCGTTTTACCACAGAAACAGTAACTTATAGATTGCCAAGAGTAATACCAGGAACCTATTCTGTAAGCGATTTTGGAAAATATATTGACGATTTGAAAGCGTTTGATTATAATGGTAACGAGTTAGTTGCAGTTAAAGCAGATACAAATACTTGGACTATAGCATCGGCAAAAAATCTAGATTACATTACATATAACGTTAACGATACATTTGATCAAGAGTCAACCAATGGTGGCGGCGGAATAGGTAACGAAGTGCCTTTCTCTCCAGCAGGAACAAATATTGAACCAACAAATTATGTAATGAATTTACATGGTTTTATAGGATATTTTGATTCGTTAAAAAATGCACAATATAAATTAGATGTGTTTTCTCCGGCAGATTTTGTACATACATCTGCATTACAAGAAACAGGTTCTACAACTTTAGAAAACGGAACTTTAAAATCATCTTATTTTGCGCCACGTTATTTTGACATTACAGATAATCCAATGTTTTA
>CALJFB010000016.1 GCA_938073895.1 uncultured Flavobacteriaceae bacterium | reverse complement strand
GAATTAGTTGATTTTAAAACGCCTTAAAAGTAATTTTTTGAGGCGTTTTAATTTTTGTATTTATCTCATTCTAATATGTGGTAATTATTATTTAGTTTTATAGTATTTTTACAATTCATAAAAACAAAAGCAATTGATTTCAAAATCCACCATAGACCAAGTTTACGATACAGTTCGTTTAGAAGAAGTTATTGGCGATTTTGTGCAATTAAAAAAATCGGGAAGTAGTTTTAAAGGATTAAGTCCTTTTTCAGACGAGCGTTCGCCAAGTTTTATGGTATCTCCTGTAAAACAAATTTGGAAAGATTTTAGTACAGGAAAAGGCGGAAATGTAGTGGCTTTCTTAATGGAACACGAACATTTTACGTATCCAGAAGCTATAAAATATTTAGCCAATAAATATGGCATAGAAGTCGAGGAAACCGAGCAATCTAACGAACAAAAAGAAGCGCAAAGTTTAAAAGAAAGCTTGTATTTGGTAAGCGAGTACGCCAGCAAGTATTTCCAAGAAACTATGCATAATACCAATCCAGGAAAAGCCATTGCATTAAGCTATTTTAAAGAACGTGGCTTTACATTAGAAACCATAAAAAAGTTTGATTTAGGCTATTGTTTAGACGATTGGAGCGCATTTACAGATACAGCATTAAAAAAAGGCTATAAACTTGAGTTTTTAGAAGGTACAGGAATAACTATTGTAAAAGGCGAAAAACAATTTGACCGATTTAAAGGTCGTGTTATGTTTCCTATACAAAGTATGAGTGGTCGTGTTTTAGGATTTGGTGGACGAATTTTAACTAACGATAAGAAAGCCGCTAAATACTTAAATTCTCCAGAAAGCGATATTTACCATAAAAGTAAAGTGCTTTACGGAATTTTTCACGCCAAACAAGCCATAGCAAAAGAAGATAATTGTTTTATAGTTGAAGGTTATACAGATGTTATTCAGTTTCATCAAACTGGAATTACAAATACAGTTTCAAGTTCTGGAACTGCTTTAACCAGCGATCAGATTAGATTAATTAGCCGATTAACAAAAAATATTACCGTACTTTTTGATGGTGATGCTGCAGGATTACGAGCTTCTTTAAGAGGAATCGATATTATTTTGGAGCAAGGTATGAATGTTAAAATTTGTGCTTTTCCAGAAGGCGAAGATCCAGATAGTTTTGCAAAAGCTAATACAGAATCCGAATTACGTGAGTATTTAGAATCGCATTCTCAAGATTTTATTCAGTTTAAAGCATCCGTTTTATTCGAGGATTCTAAAAACGATCCTATTAAAAAAGCCGAAACTGTTAGAGATATTATTAATAGTATTGCATTAATTCCAGATCAGATTAAAAAAGAGATCTACATAAAGGAATGTGCACGTATTATGGATGTAAGCGAAGGTGTTTTATTTTCCACTTTAGCTCAAATAACTAATAAAGTCCAAAAAGATGCAGATAAAAAATCGTCTGTTCCACAAAATCAACCTTTCGAAGTTGTAAAAAATAAACCAGTACCACGCAAAATAGATGTGCAGTATGTTTTAGAGCAAAAAATTATTAGTATGCTTTTGCTTTATGGTAATCAAATCCAAGATTTTGAGGATTTAATTTTAAAGGAAAATGAAGATACTGGAAATTTAGAATTAGAACCAGTAATACAGCAGGCCAAAGTATTCGAGAAAATATTTTTGGATTTACAGGAAGACGAAATGGCGTTTACCAACAATATTTTTAAAGATTTATATTACGCTATTATTGAAGCTTTAAATCAAAATCCAGATTTTAAATTAGAACAACTTATAAATGCAGTGCCACCAGAATTAGCAATGGAAATGTCTAGTATATTAATGGACGACGAGCGTTACAGTTTATCCGATTGGGTTAGAAAAGAAATTATTCCTAAAACAAAAAACGATGGCGTAGCTCAATTAGTAAGCGAAACCATTTTAACATTACGTTGTTTTTTAATAGACAAACAAGTTACCGAAATTAAAGAAAAAACCTTGCAAAATCCTGGCGAAGTAAATCGTGAGATTTTAGAAGAAGTAAAAGATTATTCGGGTTTAAAAATGTTGCTATCAAGAAAATTAAATAGACCTATTTAGAGTTTGGTTTATTCTTAGTGGTTTTTGTTGCTAGTAATTAGTGGCTAGCTTTAAACAATGTTATAATTTTAAAGTGCTTTTATTTTATAAATAATTTTAATAGTATTTTCTATAAATAATACGGATTGATTTATAAAAAGGTTGAATTGTGTTTTTTGGATATCTCTAATAAATTCCGCTTCATAATAAGTTTTATGTAATGCGATCAAAATTTTTCAATAAAAGAAAAAAACGAACCTATAGGATATACTTTATTGGTTAATTTAAGCTATTTGCACAATGCAAATATTGAAGCTTTTAGGTCTTAGAGATATCTAATTTTATTAATATATACGTTCTCTTTCCGACATTTTAATTAGTTCTACTAAATTACTAACGTTTAGCTTTTTCATTAAGCGCGATCTGTAAGTACTTACTGTTTTTTCGCTAAGTTCTAACTCTACAGCAATATCTTTGTTTCTTTTTCCTTCGCTTAATAATTTTAGAACTTCTAATTCTCTGCTAGATAAATTTTTAAAGTCGTTTGAAATAGCATTCTTTTTAGACGAAAATGTTAATTGGTTTGCCAAGTTTTCGCTAACATAAATAGCGTTGTTAAACACTTTTAAAATAGCTTTATCTAACGTTTTTAAAGATTCTTTTTTGGATACAAAACCAGTTGCACCAGCTTTAATAGCATTAGATCCGTAAACATGTTCTAATTGATTGGTAAAAACTATAATTTTAATTTCTGGATGTTGTTTTTTAACGCGTTTTATAGCACTAATACCATTAAGGTCTTCTAAATCTATTTCGGTTAAAACAATATCTACTTGTCGTTTTTTTACAAAATCTAAAATGGCTTTTCCTTGGTGTACGTGTCCCACAACTTTAATGTTTCGAGAGTTTTTAAAAAACGCATCTAAACCATTATATACTACAGGATGATGATCTACTACAAGAAGCTTTATCATTTCAGTTCAGTTGGAATTTCGCAAACAGGAATTGCAATCATTTTGTGTTGGTTGTTTCGGTTATAACGTGTAAATATTTTAAATACTTTCTTTTCTCTTCCGGTAAAGTCGCGTTCTAATTTTCCTTCATTTTTCATTCTCATAGCCCATTCTAACTCAGGATAACTCGCGCCAATTTGATCTTCATCGCTACGTGCATCACCAAATAAGCCATCGCTTGGAGCAGCTTCAATAATAGAATTAGGAACATTTAAAACCTTGGCTAATTCGTAAACATCACTTTTCATTAAATCGGCAATAGGACTTAAATCTACGCCACCATCGCCATACTTGGTATAAAAACCTACGCCAAAATCTTCAACTTTATTTCCTGTTCCAGCAACTAATAACCCATAAAGTCCTGCATGGTAATATAAAGTGGTCATTCTTAATCTGGCTCTGGTATTAGCTAAAGCCATATTTACAACAGCTTCTTTTCCTTCAAGTGATACTTCGGTTGTAAATTCGTTAAAAATTGGTGTTAAATCTGTACGCGTATTTTGCACGTTTGGAAAACGCTTTTTTAATTGTTTAATATGCTCTTGACCTCTTGAAACGTGACTTTCTGCTTGATGAATTGGCATTTCAATACATAATACATCTAAACCTGTTTTGGCACAAAGTATAGAAGTTACAGCAGAATCTATTCCACCAGAAATTCCAATTACAAAACCTTTAACTTGTGCTTTTTCGGCATAGTCTTTTAGCCAGTTTACAATATGATCTATTACTTTTTCTGTTTGCATATTAAAAGGAAATTTAATTAAAGAGTAGTACCTTTGTCCAACAAAAATAAAGTAATTGCGTTAGTATTAAAAATTAATACTTAGTTAGATGAAGAAATTATTGGTCTTAGTAATGTTTATAATGGTTTTAGTGTCTTGTGTAAACAATTCTAAAACAAAAGTTGATGTGTCTGCTATTCAAGTAGATTTTAATATAGAGCGTTTCGATATGGCTTTTGGCGAAACAAACCCTCAAGATTTGCCAAAATTAAAAGCAGCTTTTCCATTTATGTTTTCTAATCGTTTTGAAGATGAGTTTTGGATTTCTCAAATGAAAGACAGCTTACAGCAAGAATTGCATAAGGAAACGGCTAACGTTTTTCCAGATTTAGATAAAGAAAAAGCGGAGATTACAGAATTATTTAAACATTTAAAATATTACAATCCCTATTTTACTACGCCAAGAGTAGTAACAGCAACATCTTCTGTAGATTATAGAAATAAAGTAATAGTTACAGACACTATAGTTTTAATATCTTTAGATACGTATTTAGGAGATAAACATTTTTTTTACGATGGCATTCAAGAGTATTTAAAAGCTAATATGAAGTCAGAGCAAATAGTTGTTGACCTGGCCAATACATATGCAGAAAAATCTGTTTTCCAACCCATAAGAAAAACACTTTTAGACGAAATGGTTTACTACGGAAAACTACTAGCTTTTAAAGAACGTGTAATTCCATTTAAAACAGATGCCGATAATATAGGTTATAGCCAAGCGCAACTTGATTGGGCAAAAGTTAACCAAGAAAATATTTGGAGTTACTTTGTTGAACGTGAATTATTATATAGTACCGATAACAAATTACCAAACCAATTTATAAATCCCGCACCATTTAGTAAATTTTATTTAGCCGAAATAGATTCAGATTCTCCTGGTAGAATTGGTCGTTTTGTGGGTTGGGAAATTGTAAAATCTTATTTAAAAAACAATAGTGTTTCTTTTAATGAAATGCTAAAAACAGACGCTGAAACCATTTTTAATTTATCAAAATATAAACCAGAACCTAATGAGTAAATTAACTTCTGATATTACCCTAACTGTTGGGTTAGACGAGAATAAAGTACCTGAAACATTACATTGGACTGCACAAGATGGCGGAATTACAAATGCCGAAGCTAAAGCCATGATGCTTTCTGTTTGGGATAGTAAACAACAAGAATCTTTACGTATAGATTTATGGACTAAAGATATGCCTGTAGACGAAATGAAAGTGTTTTTTCATCAAACTTTAGTGGCTATGAGTGATACGTTTCAACGTGCAACTCAAGACGAAAAAATGAGTGCTACAATGAAAGATTTCTGCGATTATTTTGCTGAGAAGTTAGAGTTGAAGAAGTAGAGCTCTAAGTTTATTTAATTCTATTATTGATTAGAATTGTAACGAAACTTACTGTTTTAGTTTTTGTAGCTTTTTATAAAAGAGTTTACAACTACAAACATAAGATACTTAACTAACCAGCCTTTTCTAAGTGCTTAATTGTAGCCTTGAAGTATCAAAAAAAAAGTAAAGAGTCTTAGTTTTTTTAAATTAAGGCTTTTTTTTATTTCTAAGTTTGGGTTAATGGTACTGTAGTTTACAACGGCAGATTTATCTATTAGATTGGTAAATAATAGTAATGTAGATTTTGCTTGTAAATAACTATAAACTAAATTGGATATTTATAATTGGCTAGTAGTTTTCATAAAACAGTAATACTATTGCATTGTTTTTTATACTTACTGCATAAAAATTGTTTGTGCTTAATGCTATATTTTACCACTCGTTAATTCGGTTAGAATCTAATTTTATAAATATGAATAATAATATGGTAAAACCCCAAAGTCCAGAACCACCATAACTAAATAATGGTAGCGGAATTCCAATGGTTGGAATTAATCCCATAACCATTCCAATATTAATTAAAAAGTGAAAAAATAGTATGGCAGCAACACTATAACCGTAAACGCGACTAAAGGTTGTTTTCTGTCTTTCGGCTAAAAATAGTACACGTAGCATTAATAAAACAAACACAATTACAACTGCTGCACTTCCTAAAAAACCCCATTCTTCTCCTACGGTACTAAAAATATAATCTGTGTGCTGTTCTGGTACAAATTTACCTGTGGTTCTTGTGCCATCTAAAAAACCTTTTCCTGTAAAACCACCACTACTAATAGCTTTTTCCGACTCGTTTAGGTTATAAGCTTCAAGTTTTTTCATTCGTTCCAGTTTTATTGGATCTTTTTCTAAACTTAACCAAATTGTAATTCTGTCTTTTTGGTGTGGTGGTAATAAATTGGTAAATACATAACCAACAGCAAACGCAAAACCAATGTAAATGGCAGAAATTGCAATTATTTTAGGAATACGCTTTCTTATTTTTTTTGCTGAAAAAAATAGAATTTTAATAGTAACCGCTATGGTAATAAGAATAGATGTTATAATAATTCCAAATTTTAAACTTAATATAGCCGAGAATAAAAGCAATGTACCAAGTTGAAGGTAGAGTTTAGGTAAGCCTTCGCGATATAATACAAAGAAAAATGCACCATAAACCAAAGTACTTCCAGCATCTTTTTGCATTAAGATTAAAAACGCAGGAATTAATAGTATAATTACAATATTAATTTGATGTTTAAGTTGTTTTATATTGGTGTTTAAATCGCTTAAATATTTAGCTATAGCAAGTGCTGTGGCAACTTTAGCAAACTCACTTGGTTGTATGGTCATTCCTCCAATTCCATACCAAGATGTTGCACCATTTACGTTTTTACCAAAAATAAAAAGTCCTACAAGAGATAGCATGGAAATAACGTAAATAATACTGGAAAATCGTTCGTAAAACTTACTATCTACAGATAGTAACAGTAAAATTAGAAATAAAGAAAGACCAATAAAAATTAATTGTTTACCGTAAGATTTTGTAAAATCTAAAAGATGAATTTCTTCGCCACTTTGTGAGGCCGAAATAATATTAATCCACCCAAAAATGGCTAAACTAAAAAATAATAGAATAGCAATCCAATCGAATTTAAAATGTCTATCGGTTTCTCTAATCATTTATTTTTTGTCTTAATATTTTTATGCGTTCAATATCTATAGGGTTTTTTTCTACAACCTGATATTCTGTTTGTTTATTAATTTTAAACGGTTTTCCAGAATATGGTTTAGCGTATTCGTTTTCTAAACTATGCGTTAAAATCCAATCTTCAAAATCTTGTCTTGTAATGGTTCCTGTTAAATATTGCTCGATCATTAAACTGGTAATTCTTCCTGCAAAACGACTTCCAAAATAACCATTTTCTACAAATACAGCTATGGCTATTTTAGGATTTTCTTTAGGTGCAAATGCTACAAATATAGAATGATCTGTTAAGTCTGTTTTTACAGAATCTATAATGGCGTAATTCTGAACTGTTCCTGTTTTACCACAAATTTCAATATCTTTTACACGTAAAGAATAAGCGGTTCCTTTTGGGCTTGTGTAAACTCGATGCATACCTTCTATAACTGCTTCAAAATGTTTTTTATCTATGCTAGTGTACTTTGGTGTTGTAAATTTTTTATCTAAAGATTCTCCTTTAATTGCTTTTACAATATGTGGTGTGTAATAAAATCCTCTATTAGCAATTGCAGCAACCATATTTGCTAATTGTATAGGTGTAGTTTGTACTTCGCCTTGACCAATAGCATTAGAAATGGTGTAAGATGAGTAAAATTCTTTTGGATAGGCGTTTTCGTAATATTTTCTATCTGGAATTAGTCCTTTTTGTCCAACCGATAAATCGTTATTTAAAAAATTTCCCAACCCAAAGCTTTTTACGTGGTTACTCCAAACATTAATACCTAAAGAAGCATTGTCTTTGTTATCTAAAATACGTCTGTAAGTAGTAGCAAAAAAAGCATTGCAAGATTTTACAATGGCATCTTTTACATTATTTCTAACATTATAGCCGCAGTGGCATTTCATAAAACTACCTCCATATTTATATCCATTTTGGCAGGTAATTTTTTCGTTTGTTGTAATTATACCTTCTTGCAAACCAATTAAAGCATTCATTAATTTAAATGGCGATCCAGGCTCGTAAACACCTTGTAGACTTCTATTAAAAAGTGGTTTTGCAATACTATCGTTATAGAGTTTAGTAAAGTTTTTTGATCGCTTTCTACCAACCAAATCGTTTGGATTGTAAGTTGGTGCTGCAACCATTGCTAAAATCTCGCCTGTACTTGGTTCTATGGCTATAATTCCGCCACGTTTATTTCGCATTAAAATTTCGCCGTATTCTTGTAGCTTAGCATCAATAGTAATATTTACATCTTTTCCAGGAATTGGTAGCTTATCATATTTACCATTTTTAAAATTTCCAATATTTCTGTTAAAACGATCTTTCTGAATATATTTTACACCTTTTCTTCCGCGTAGAATTTTCTCGTACGAAACCTCAATACCTTGTCTACCAATTAAATCGCCTAATTTGTAATAGGCATCTTTTTTAATATCACGCTGATTAACTTCGCCAATATCTCCCAAAACATTTGCACCAATAGCTGTTTCATATTGTCTTAAGGCTTTAATTTCTGTGTAAAAGCCTTTGTATTTATGTAGTTTTTCTTGAAGATAAGCATAATCTTCTTTTGATAATTGTGCTACAAAAACAGATGGTAATCGCGATGAATAACGTTTTGCTCTATTGTATTTCTTTAAAAAGTCTTCTTTGGTTATTTTTAATAATCCACAAAATTCTAAAGTGTCTAAAGTTTTAACTTCTCTTGGAATAACCATAACATCGTAAGAAGGCTGATTAGCTACTAAAAGTTGTCCATTTCTATCGTAAACAAATCCACGTTTGGGATATTCGTAAATTTTACGAATGGCGTTATCGTTTAAAATAGAGTTTGAATTGTTAGAATAAACCTGTAGATAAAACAAGCGACCAATAAATACAAATCCAACTAAAACTATACAAAAAGCAAGAAGTAATTTTCTCATTTGGATTTGTTACTAAAAATTATTGTTGTTAATAGAATTAAAATGGCGGTAAATAAACCAGATAATAACGTGTGTTTTAAGATAGTTATTATGTGAGTAAGACTAAAATATTCTAAACTAAACAACATTAAATGGTGAAAAAATACTATAATAATAATATAGGTTATTCTTTTAATAAAATCGATATTATTAAATTTTACGCTATGAAACTCGTTTAGAGTTCCAAAACTAAATTTAGTAATTAATGGTCTTATGTAGGCAATGAAAACAGATGCTCCAGCATGAATTCCACCAGTATCCGAAAACATATCTACGCTAATTCCCAGGAAAAAAGCTATACTTATAAAAGCTAACCGATTATTTCTAAGTGGAAATAATACTATAAATAGTACGTATAAATACGGATTGATATCACCTAAAAAATTAATATGGTTTAGAATGCTTACTTGCACTAAAACCAAGATTATAAAACGAATTATATTTTGACCAATAATATTATTCATTTTCTAGGTCTATTAATTCGTTAATAAGTTTCTTATTTTGGTTTTTAATAATGTAAACGTGATCTAAACTAGTCATATCATTAAATAGTTTAATATTTATGATATAGAAGTTTTCTGCGTTATCTAATTTAAATCCTTCTATAATTCCAACAGGAATATTCTTTGGAAAAATTGAAGATTTACCAGAGGTAACAATAGTATCGCCTTTTTTAAGAGGCGCAATTTTTGGCATTTGAGTAAGTTGTACATAATTGGGGTTTTTAGTGTTCCAATTAATAGATCCAAAATGATTGGTTTGTTTTAGTTTTGCGCTTATAGAAATAGTTGTGTTTAAAATAGAAATTACTGTTGCGTATTTAGAATTTAAATTTCTTGTAATTCCAACAATTCCTTTAGATGAAATTACTGCTAAGTCCGACTCTAAACTGTCTTGTATTCCTTTATTTATTAAAAGTGTATTGTTTGCTTTTTCGTAGCTGTTATTTATTATAATAGCAGGCGTAACTTTATAATTTTTGGTGTAGTACGTAGAATCTATAAAACTATGATCTGAAATAGAAGCCGAATTAAAAACTAAAGCTCTTAGCTTAGAGTTTTCTTCTTGAAGTTTGTTGTTTTCTTCAATTAAATCAAAATATTTGCTAATATTATTTGTGGTATTGTAAACGCCTCCAGACAAAAAATTAGCCGAATGTATAAACTGACTTCTTTGAAAAGAATGCGACTGAATAGTGAACATTAAGGACAAGCCAAAAAGCAACAAGAACAATAAAGTTGCTTTGTTTCTTAAAAAGAAATTTACAATTTGTTGCATTTGTTACTGCGCTTAATTTATCAGTACACTTTTAAATTTAGCCAAGTCTTTTAAGGTAATTCCAGTACCTCTAACCACAGCTCTTAATGGATCTTCGGCAATGTAAACCGGTAAATCTGTTTTCTGAGATAGACGTTTATCTAAACCACGTAACATAGATCCACCACCAGCAAGATAAATACCAGTATTGTAAATATCTGCAGCTAATTCTGGAGGTGTTTGAGATAATGTTTCCATAACAGAATCTTCAATTCTTAAAATAGATTTATCTAAAGCTTTAGCAATTTCTCTGTAAGAAATCTGAACTTGCTTTGGTTTTCCAGTTAACAAATCTCTACCTTGAACATTCATGTCTTCTGGCGGCACATCTAAATCTTCTGTAGCAGCTCCAATTTGAATTTTAATTTTTTCAGCAGTGCTTTCTCCAACATAAAGGTTATGTTGCGTACGCATGTAATAAATAATATCGTTAGTAAATACATCTCCGGCAACCTTTACAGATTTATCGCAAACAATACCACCAAGAGCAATAACAGCAATTTCTGTTGTTCCTCCACCAATATCAACAATCATATTTCCTTTAGGTTGCATAATATCAATTCCAATACCAATTGCCGCAGCCATAGGTTCGTGAATTAAATATACTTCTTTACCATTAACACGTTCTGCACTTTCTTTTACGGCACGCATTTCTACTTCGGTAATTCCAGAAGGTATACAAATTACCATTCTTAAAGTTGGTGTAAATAATTTCTTTTTTAAGGCAGGAATATTTTTTATGAACTTACTAATCATTTGCTCAGACGCATCAAAATCTGCAATTACACCATCTTTTAGAGGTCTAATTGTTTTAATGTTTTCGTGCGTTTTACCTTGCATCATATTAGCTTCTCTACCAACTGCAATAATTTTTCCGGATATTCTGTCGCGGGCAACTATAGATGGCGCATCAACAACGACTTTTCCATTATGAATTATTAGTGTGTTTGCCGTTCCTAAATCTATTGCGATTTCCTCGGTTAAGAAGTCAAAAAATCCCATTTATTGTGCGTAATTAATAGTGTTAATAAAAAAGTAGTGTAAAAGTATGAAAAGTTACGCTAAAATTCTCAATATATTGATATTGAAAGCGAAAAAATTCTTATAATGTTTTTAAAATAATTTTTTAGTGATTCTATATTATAGTAAAAGCTTCAACCGTTAAGTTGAAGCTTTTATAGAATTATGTTATTTTAATGAATTAATGTTTAAAATGACGAGTTCCTGTCATTACCATTGCAACATTGTTTTCATTACAATAATCAATACTTAATTGATCTTTTATAGAGCCACCTGGCTGAATTACAGAGTTAATTCCTGCGTTTTTAGCAATTTCTACACAATCTGGGAAAGGAAAAAATGCATCACTTGCCATAGCAGCACCATTTAAATCAAATTTAAATGTTTGTGCTTTATGAATAGCTTGGTTTAAAGCATCTACACGACTTGTTTGTCCTGTTCCAGAAGCTAGTAATTGCTTATTTTTAGCTAAAATAATAGTATTAGATTTAGTATGCTTACTTAATTTTGAAGCAAATAATAAATCCTCTATTTGAGCATTTGTTGGCGCCAAAGTAGTCGCAGTTGTTAAATCAGATTTAGCGTCTGTAATAAAATCTTTATCTTGAACCAAGAATCCGTTTAAACATGTTCTTACAGATGTTTTAGCAAATTCAATATCGTTTAAAATTAATAAGATTCTGTTTTTCTTACCTTGTAATAAAGCTTGAGCATCTTTAGAGAATGAAGGTGCAATTACAACTTCGCAAAATAAAGTGTGAATATTTTCTGCGGTAGCTAAGTCAATTTCTGTGTTAGCAATTAAAACACCACCAAAAGCTGAAACTGGATCTGCAGCTAAAGCATCTATATAAGCTTGCTTTATAGTTTCTCTTTGTGCTAATCCACAAGCATTATTGTGTTTTAGTATGGCAAATGTTGGTGCTTCTCCTTTAAATTCCTTAATTAAGTTTACTGCAGCATCTACATCTAAGAGATTATTATAACTTAATTCTTTACCATGTAATTTTGTAAAAACAGCATTAAAATCGCCATAGAATGATCCTTTTTGATGTGGGTTTTCTCCGTAGCGTAATGTTTTACCGTTATTTTCGCTTAGTTTTAAAGCAGGAATTTCGTTGTTAGCGTTAAAGAAGTTAAAGATTGCAGTGTCATAATGAGAAGACGTGTTAAATGCTTTAGCAGCAAATAATTTACGATCGTTTTCAGTTAATAACCCTTTTTTATCTGTAATTAAATCTAAGAATAATTTGTAATCGTCTACAGAAGATACGCATAATACATCTGCAAAATTCTTAGCAGCAGCACGTATTAATGAAATTCCTCCAATATCAATTTTTTCGATAATATCTTGGTGAGGTGCACCAGAGGCAACGGTTTTTTCAAAAGGGTAAAGATCTACTATAACGACATCTATTTGTGGAATATCAAAATCTTTCATTTCCTTAACATCGCCATCGTGGTTTTGTCTGTTTAAAATTCCTCCAAATACTTTTGGGTGAAGTGTTTTAACGCGACCACCTAAAATAGAAGGATAAGATGTAACGTCTTCAACAGGAACAACTTTGATTCCTAAATCGTTAATAAATTTTTCGGTTCCACCAGTAGAATATATTATGACGCCTTGTGCGTCTAATTCTCTAACTATTGGCTCTAATCCGTCTTTAGAAAAAACAGATATTAATGCAGATTTAATTTGTTTTGAATTGCTCATTATCGATATATTAATAAGCATGCAAATTTATGGATTCTAATTGTTAAATGTTAAGTTTAAATGTCTTTTTTTTAACTTTTTAAAGATTTCATTATTAGTGAGTTATAATACAACTTAAAACAAAAAGTCCAGCAAATTAGTTTACTGGACTTTAAATTTTTGTGTAAATTTAGTATTAAAGTATGGTAGCTACCTTAGCGCACACAAACTCCAAAAACTCTTCATCGGCTTTTGTAAATGGATCTACAGTATTTGAGTCTATGTCTATTTGCCCTAAATTTTGGCCATTAACAAAAATAGGAATTACAATTTCTGCTTTTACTGTAATACTGCAAGCTATATAATTGTCTTGTGCTTTAACATCTGGCACTACAAAATTTGCGTTACTTTCTGCAACTTGCCCACAAATACCTTTTCCAAAAGGAATAATTATATGGTCTGTAGGTTCTCCAACGTAAGGTCCTAGTTTTAATTCGTTCTTATCACCATTTTTAAAATAAAAACCAACCCAATTGTAGTAATCAATGTTAGATTCTAATAATTCGCAAATAGATTTTAATTTCTCATCTTTTGTAGAAGACTGATTTATTATAGATTCAACTTCAGGTTTTAGGTTTTCTAAAGGCATGTTTCTTTTTTTAGCAAAACTATTTAAAAAAGCTGTAAATTATGTGTATTAAATTATAAAATATTGGCTTCGTTTTTAAAAATATTTAAATCTATAATGCTATTTTAAATTAATTTTTAAAGATAAAACTATTGTAAAGTTTTCTAGTTTTGTATGCATAGTTGCCTACATTATTTTATACTTTTTTTTTATTTTGTATTAAATTCAAACCAAGAAGATTATTTTTTTTAATCTACGTCGTTTTTTAATTCAGCCTTTACTTTTATTACTATTACTTCTTGCTTTTATTATAATAGATTTCGTAAATAAGCGTTAAATAGATATTAATTTATAGTTAGAATATTAAAATACATTACTTTTGTAATATGTTAAAATTAGTTTTACATAAAACATTTACAACACTTCTAGCGCTTTTGGTGCTGTTTTCGACCTTTTCTTTAACCATCGAAAAGCATTTTTGTGGCTCTAATTTAGTAGATGTTGCTATTTTTACATCGGTAAAAAAATGTGGAGATCATAAAGAAATAAAGCATTCTAATTTGGCTCAATTAAAAAAGAAGTCTTGTTGTAAAGATGAACTTCAAATCTTTTCTGGTCAGAATCAATTAGATATTAAAACTCCATTAGACATTAGTAAATTTAATAAGCGATTTCTTACTGCTTTCCTAGAAACTTATTCTGGTTTACATAAAACGTTTCCTAAAAAAACAGTTCCAAATCTGCATTATAATACGCCAGATTTAGTAATAGATATCCAAGTTATAGATCAAGTGTTTTTGATTTGATTTTATATTTTTAGTTGAAAAACTTTAGATAATAAAATTAATTAAAACATAAATTATGACATTTACATATAACATAACAGGCATGACCTGTGGTGGCTGTAAAGCATCTGTTGAAAAACACTTAAATGCTTTGCCACAAGTAGAATCTGCGCTAGTAGATTTAGAATTAAATTCTGTAACTCTTAAAACTTCGAAAGAATTAACCATTGAAGAACTTCAGAAAGCGTTACCAGAAAAATTCAGAATTATTAAACCTGTTTTTAAAATTGAAGCAGAAAGTAAATCAGACTTAAAACAATTATTTCCGCTATTTCTAATATTTTTATACATTATTGTAGCGGCCTTATTTCTAAATATAAATTCGTTTAAAATTGATGCTTTTATGCTTGATTTTATGGGCTTATTTTATGTAGTCTTTAGCTTTTTTAAATTCTTAGACTATAAAGGTTTTCCACGAAGTTTTAAAATGTATGATCCGTTAGCAAAACAACTTCCAGTTTATGCTTGGGTTTATCCTTTTATTGAGGCTGCTTTGGGAATATTATTTTTAACGCGTATTAAAATTACTCTGGCATTAGTTATAACCTTAGTTATTCTAGGAATTACAACTATTGGTGTAACAAGATCGTTATTAAATAAAAGTAAAATTCAATGTGCTTGTTTAGGGACAGCTCTAAAGTTGCCAATGACAAAAGCTACGTTTATAGAAAATTCTATAATGATTGTTATGGCGGTTTTTATGTTAGTTAAAATATTTAATTAGTATGAAAAATCTATTTTTATTACTCCTAATATTACCAACGGTTTTATTAGCACAAAGCAAGTTAACGGGACAAATTCTAGAAGATAATGCAGATAATTTTCCATTACCAGGTGCAAATGTTTATTGGTTAAATACCGAAGTTGGTACAGTAACCGATTTTGATGGAAATTTTACTATTCCATATAAATCTGATTATAAAAAATTAGTGGTGAGTTTTGTCGGTTTTAAAACCGATACATTAAATGTGTCATCTGCTAAATTTATAAAACATAATTTAAAACCTACATCTGGATTAGACGAAGTTGTTGTAAGTGCAAGAAAGAAAACATCGTCGGTTTCTTATTTTAAAGCCGAAAACACCTTGTTTGTCTCTAGCGAAGAGTTACTTAAAGCAGCATGTTGTAACCTATCAGAAAGTTTTGAAACCAATCCTTCTATAGACGTTAATTTTGCAGATGCAGTTTCTGGAACCAAACAAATAAAAATGTTAGGTCTTACAAGTCCGTATATTTTAATTGCAACAGAGAATATTCCTACAGTTCGTGGTGCATCTCAAGCTTACGGAATGAGTTTTATTCCTGGAACTTGGGTAGAAAGTATTCAAATTACAAAAGGTGCAGGAAGTGTTGTTAATGGCTACGAAAGTATTGCAGGACAAATTAATGCAGAATTGGTAAAACCATTTACCGATAATAAATTTTTCTTGAATTTATTTGCTGCAGGAAGCGAACGTGTAGAGTTAAATACTCATTTTAATACTAAAATTTCAGACAAATGGAGTACAGGTTTATATTTGCATGGAAATACACACCAACAAAAACACGATGTTAATACTGATGGTTTTTTAGATATGCCACTTTATAATCAGTTTAATATCATGAATCGTTGGCAATATGTAAATTCTGAAAAAGGCTTTGTTAGTTTTTTTAATGTAAATTACCTTAAAGACGAAAAACAATCCGGACAAGTAAACTTTGATCCCAATAAGCATAAAGGCACAACAGTGTTTTGGGGAAGCGAAATTAATACAGATAGATTTAGCGCATCTACTAAATTAGGTTATGTTAATCCAGAATTGCCATGGCGTAGTATTGGTTTCCAAACGGCTTATAGTTACCATAATCAAGACTCCTATTTTGGGTTAAATACATATAATATAGAACAACAAAGTTTGTACTCTAATTTAATATACAATTCTATAATAAGCGATTCTAGACATAAAATTAAAACAGGATTAAGCTACACTTTTGATGCGTATAAAGAAACAGTTACTTCAGATTTTTATTCCAGAAATGAGTACGATTTTGGTGGCTTTTTTGAATATGCCTTTAATAATTTAGATAAGCTTAATATTACTGCAGGAATTAGGGTTGATTATAATAATTTATTAGGAACATTTATAACCCCAAGATTACACGCTAAATATTCGCCTTGGGAAAAATCGGCTTTTAGATTAAGTGTCGGTAGAGGAAAACGAAGTGCAAATATTTTTGCCGAAAATCAGAATATGTTTTCAAGTTCAAGAACAATCTCTATAGCTAATTCTAATGGTTCTATTTATGGATTAGATCCAGAAATTGCCTGGAATTATGGTGTGTCTTATTTACAAGGATTTAATTTGTTTGGAAGAAAAGGAGATATTGCTTTGGATTATTACATTACTAATTTTAAAAACCAAGTTGTGGTAGATTATGAAAACCCTCAAGAAGTTAATTTTTATAATTTAGAAGGTGAAAGTTATGCTAAAAGTTTTCAAATTGAGACCAGTTATAGTCCATTTACTCATTTTAATTTAAAGTTAGCATACAAGAACTATAATGTAAAAACAGATTATAAATCCGGGCAATTAGAGAAAGCTCTAACACCAAAGCATCGTTTTTTTGCAAATGTATCTTTCGAGACTCATAAAGAAGAAGGAAGTGCAAAACAATGGAAATTTGATGCCACATATAATTGGATAGGTAAGCAGCGTTTTTATTCAACTAAAACAAATCCTGTAGAATTTCAATTACCAGAATATTCACCAACTGTTGAAACATTAAATATGCAAGTAACTAAAGTATTTAGTCATTCTTTTGAGGTCTATCTAGGTGGAGAAAACATAACTAACGTTAGACAAAATAAACCTATATTAGATGCAGAAAACCCTTTTGGCTCTAATTTTGATTCTAATTTTGTGTATGGTCCAGTTTTTGGAAGTAACTATTATGCTGGTTTAAGGTATAAAATTAAATAAATTCCCAGTAAACAGTCTAAATTTGGCAAATTAAATAAATTAAAAAAGAAATTAAAAAATAATTAAAATTTAAAATAATGAAAAAATTAATAACATTAGCTCTATTATTAATGGCTACAGTAACATTTGCTCAAAATAAAAACGCAAAAGCAACTCTAGAAGTAGATGGTGTTTGTGGTATGTGTAAGACGCGAATAGAAAAAGCAGCAATAAAAACTAAAGGTGTAAAAAGTGCTTTGTGGAGTGTAGAAACGCATCAGTTAAATTTAATTTTTAACGATGAAAAAACAAGTGTTGAAACAATAGTTAAAAATATAACTGCAGCAGGACACGATACTAAAGATCTAAAAGCTACAGATGAAGCTTATGCAAAAGTGCATCCGTGTTGTAAATATAGAGATGATGTCGTTAAGGAAGATCATAAGAAATCGTAATTAATACATTTATATTTAATTTAAGAATACGAAAAATTATTAAAACTAAAAACGCCAAACTTATTAAGTTTGGCGTTTTTTTATTAGTGTATTAAAATTCTAGATTTACATCATACCTGGCATTCCTCCACCCATAGGTGGCATTCCTGCTCCAGCAGAATCTTCTTTAATATCAACTAGTGCACATTCTGTAGTTAAGATCATTCCTGCAACAGAAGCTGCATTTTCTAACGCAATTCTAGTTACTTTTTTAGGATCTATAATTCCAGCTTTAAGCATATCTACATATTGCTCAGATTTAGCATCGTAACCAAAGTCTTTTTTACCTTCCATTACTTTGTTTACAACAACGCTACCTTCGCCACCTGCATTTTCTACAATAGTTCTTAAAGGAGATTCAACTGCACGAGCAATAATTTGTACACCTGTAGTTTCGTCTAAGTTGTCTGTAGCTAATTTTTCTAGTACTTTTTTCGCTCTTACTAAAGCAACGCCACCACCAGCAACAATACCTTCTTCAACAGCTGCACGAGTTGCGTGTAAAGCATCATCTACACGATCTTTTTTCTCTTTCATTTCAACTTCAGAAGCAGCACCAACATAAAGAACAGCAACTCCACCAGCTAATTTAGCTAAACGTTCTTGTAGTTTTTCTTTATCGTAATCGCTTGTTGTAGTTTCAATTTGAGATTTAATTTGGTTGACTCTATTTTTAATTAAGTCAGCATCTCCAGCACCATTTACAAGTGTTGTGTTGTCCTTGTCTATAGAAACACGTTCTGCAGTACCTAACATTTCAATAGATGCATTTTCTAAAGTAAAACCTCTTTCTTCAGAAATTACAGTTCCACCAGTTAAGATTGCAATATCTTCTAACATTGCTTTACGTCTGTCTCCAAAACCTGGAGCTTTAACAGCTGCAATTTTTAAAGATCCACGTAATTTATTTACTACTAAAGTAGCTAAAGCTTCACCATCAACATCTTCTGCAATAATTAATAAAGGTTTACCTGTTTGAGCAACTGGCTCTAAAACTGGTAATAAATCCTTCATTGTAGAGACTTTTTTATCATATAATAAAATATATGGATTCTCTAATTCAGTTACCATTTTTTCACTATCAGTTACAAAGTAAGGCGATAAATATCCTCTGTCAAACTGCATACCTTCTACAACATCTACATAAGTATCTGTTCCTTTGGCTTCTTCAACAGTAATAACACCTTCTTTTCCAACTTTACTAAAAGCATTCGCAATTAAATCACCAATTACTTCGTCGTTATTTGCAGAAATAGAAGCTACTTGCTTAATTTTATCTGAAGAGCTTCCAACTTCTTGAGTTTGTTTTGCTAAATCTGCTACAATTGCTGCAACGGCTTTATCAATACCACGTTTTAAATCCATTGGATTTGCTCCAGCAGCAACGTTACGTAATCCTTCTTTTACAATAGATTGTGCTAAAACTGTAGCGGTAGTTGTTCCGTCTCCAGCTAAATCGTTAGTTTTAGAAGCAACTTCTTTAACCATTTGAGCCCCCATGTTTTCTAATGGATTCTCTAATTCAATTTCTTTAGCAACAGTAACACCATCTTTAGTTACGTGAGGTGCACCAAAACTTTTGCTAATAATTACATTACGACCTTTAGGTCCTAAAGTTACTTTTACTGCATTTGCTAATGCGTCTACACCACGTTTTAGTCCGTCGCGAGCTTCAATATCAAATTTTATATCTTTTGCCATTTTTGTTGTTTTGCTTTTAGCCTTTTGCGGTAAGCTTTTGGCTAAAAATGAATTATTAATATTTTCGCTTTAGCGAAAATTGTGATATTTAATTATAGTATGTGTTAAAGGCTAAAGGCCAATAACTAAGAGTTATTCTTAAAGAATCGCCATAATGTCGTCCTCACGCATCATTAAATACTTTTCTCCATCTAATTTTAACTCAGAACCAGCATACTGACCGTATAAAACTGTATCTCCAACTTTTACTGTTAAAGGTTCGTCTTTTTTTCCTTTTCCTGCAGCAACTACAGTTCCTTTTAGTTGTTTTTCTTGAGCGCTATCTGGAATAAATAATCCTGAAGCTGTTTTAGTTTCGGCTGGTAGCGGATCTACTAAAACTCTGTCTGCAAGAGGTGTAATGTTTACTTTACTCATTGTGTTATATTTTAATTTGTATTTAAACAAATAGGTTAATTATCTGTTGTGTCTAAAGCTAAAAATGTGCCAATACATTAATACTGACAAACTTTCATCTTAAATTTTAAAATAAAAATAATATGAACTTAGTGGATACAAAAAATGCCAACTTTAAAGTTGGCATTTTGTAAATTATAAAAAGGAAAGACTATTTATTTTCGTCTTCTTTTGTAGGTGCTACAGCTGGTGTTGCAGTATTTTCTGCTGGTGTAGTAGGTAAGTTGTTAATAGATTCTTCTGTTAATATTTTAGAATCAGTAACTGTTGTTCCTTTGTTAATTGTAGCGCTAGATAGTAAAATTAAAATTAATAATACAGTTGCTAAAGTCCATGTACTTTTATCTAAAAAGTCTGTTGTTTTTTTAACTCCACCTAATTGTTGTGTTCCGCCACCGCCAAAAGACGATGATAATCCGCCACCTTTAGGGTTTTGAACCATTATTACTACGGTTAATAAAAAGGCTACTACTACGATTAATACTAAAAATATTGCAAACATGTTATATAGTGTTATTTTGTATTTGTTTAACTGCTTTAATTTGGTCAGCAAAGAAACCACTTTTTTCTGGATATTTCAAACTTAAAATTTTATAAGATTGAATTGCTTTTTTAAAGTTCTTTTGTTCTACGTAAATTCTTGCCAAAGTTTCGGTCATTAACTCCTCTGGATAAAGCATTTGCGCCTTAGCTAAGTTTATGTTTGGTTCTGTGTTTTTTTTAGGTTTTAGCTTGGGGTTTTTAGATATAAAAGATTCTATTAACTGATTTTTTTTAGCTATAATATGATTTTCAGTTTTTTTAGTTTCTAGTTTTTTTTCTGTAAGGTTTGTCTCTGTTTTTTTTGTTCTATCAATTGGTTTTATTTGAGATAGACTTAGCCATTCTGTAAAAGAATGTGTTTCTGTAGTTTTAAAATCTAGAGGTTTTCCTATTTGTAATGTATCTTCAGGTGATTTGTCTTTTTCTAAATAATTAGTTTTGGTATTATTTTCTATTTCTAATGAGTTAACCGTTTTTTCTTCAAATAAATTTGGGTTTAGTGTTTCTTTTGAAGCTTCTAATTGTTCTTGAAACTGTTCTTCATCATTTAATGTTTTCTCAGAAATATCTTCAAAATCTACATCTATTTGATATAATTGTTCTGAATTATGCTTTATAAAATTAGAAACACTATTCTGATTAAACTCTTTGGTTGTAATAAAGTCAAACAAAACACTTCTGTCTGAGGTATAGGCTGCTGTAGTTTTTAGATTATGGTTGTATTTAAAACTATCTTGCTCTTTTAGTGCTTTTAAATATAGAGCTCTTGCCGATTGAAAATATGGAAATTCATCTACAATAGCTTTTAAATCTGTAGTTGTAGATTCCAAAATATATTCTGGATGCTGTATAAATTGAGAAAATTCTGAATTAGTCATTTTACCAGTTTGCAATAGATGCGTTAATAATATCTTGAGTTAAGCGTTCAAAAATCTCTTCTAAAGCTGTTTCTTTTTGGCTTCCAACCAATTGTGCTGAACCTGCATAATCGTAGAAAAAAGAGAAGCTTTTTTCAAAGTCATTTTCCTCTTTCCTTTTATTATAAAAACTCACTTTTACACTAATGGTTAATCTGTTTTGCGCGGCAGTGCTATTAGATGTTGCAGTAGTAGGAGATATGCGGTATTCTGTTATTTCGCCTTCGTAAATTAAATCTGCATTAGAGTTAACTAAATTTAAATTGGTTTGATTTACGAGACGATTTTGCAATGCAATTGTAAAATCTCTATCTAATCCTGGTTCTATTAATAAGGCATTATTTTGAAAATAATTAACTTGAAATGTTTTTGCATCTCCAACATCTATTCCTGTAAATGAATAAATGCCACAACTTGTAAATGTTGTGCTAATTAAGAGTAATAATAGGTATGTTGTTTTTTTCATTTGTTTAAACTAACTTATGTTATTGATGCTAAGTTACAACGTCTTTTTTTTATACTTTTTTTATACTTAATTATAAGTCAAATTGCTTAATTTTTCTGTATAAAGTACGTTCGCTAATTCCTAGTTCTTCGGCAGCTAATTTACGTTTTCCGCTGTGGCGTTCTAAAGATTTTTTTATTAATTCTAATTCTTTATCATGTAAAGATAGGGTTTCTTCTTCCTCTATTTCTTCAGCAAAATGATATTTGTCTTGATTTACTAATTCTGGTGTCGCCTTTTCTGGAATAGATAAAACACTTTGTTTTTGGTTTTCTCTTTGTTCAAATTCAAAGTTGTCTGCTTCGTCTTCTGATCCGTAAATTTTTTCGATTAAGCCTTCGTTATCTTTCTGTATATCTTTAGAACTTCCGTTTTTCATTAGTTCCATGGTTAGCTTTTTTAAATCGTTTAAATCTGCTTTCATGTCAAATAATACTTTATAAAGTATTTCGCGTTCGCTACTAAAATCGCTTTCAGATTTTGTTTTATTAATAACAGCTGGTAGGTTTGATCCGCCAGTTGGCAAATATTCGTTTAATGTTAAAGCAGAAACATTTCGTTCTTTTTCTAGAACTGAAACTTGTTCTGCTACATTTCTTAATTGTCTAATGTTACCGTTAAATCTATAGTTTTGAAGCATTTTAACTGCATCGTCACTTAATTTAACTGTTGGCATTTTGTATTTAAGCGCAAAATCGCTAGCAAATTTTCTAAATAATATATGTATGTCTTCTTTTCGTTCTCTAAGTGGTGGCAAATTAATTTCTATGGTGCTTAACCTGTAGTATAAGTCTTCTCTAAAGCGTTCTTTTTTAATAGCTTCAAACATGTTTACGTTTGTAGCTGCTACAATACGAACATCTGTTTTTTGTACTTTGGATGAGCCTACTTTAATAAACTCTCCATTTTCTAAAACACGTAATAAGCGCACTTGTGTTGTTAGTGGTAATTCTCCAACTTCATCTAAAAAAATGGTTCCGCCATCTGCAACTTCAAAATAACCTTGACGTGTATTTGTAGCGCCTGTAAAGGCACCTTTTTCGTGCCCAAAAAGTTCGCTATCTATAGTTCCTTCTGGAATTGCACCACAGTTAACGGCAATATATTTTCCGTGTTTTCTGTGCGATAATGTATGAATAATTTTAGGGATACTTTCTTTTCCAACACCACTTTCTCCTGTAACTAATACAGAAATATCTGTTGGGGCAACCTGCATGGCTTTTTCTAAAGCTCGGTTTAAGCTAAGGCTATTTCCAATAATTCCAAAACGTTGTTTTGTTGCTTGAATAGATTCCATAGGTGTATTAGTTTATTTTTACTATTTTTTTTTTTTTGCCAAGTTGTAAAGGTTTTAGGCTTCGCTTTATTTTATTGTTGGCATTAAGATCTGTTTTTTAAATTACTGCTTACTTAAAATTGTTAGTTTAAAGAACTAATTATTCTTAGAAAGGCCAACTGCTTCACCAATTAAGGTTGCTTTGGTACAATCTGTTATTTTTACATTTACAAAGTCGCCAATTTTATAGGTGTCTTTTGGGAAAACAGCCACTACGTTATATTGGCTTCTTCCAGACCATTCGTTATTAGATTTTTTAGATTCTCTTTCTACTAAAATTTCTATAGTTTTACCAATGTATGCTTTGGTGCGTAATTCGCTATGTTCTAATTGTAAAGCTATTATTTCGCTTAATCGTCTACTTTTTGTAGCTTCAGGAATATCGTCTTCAAATTTACGATCTGCTAAAGTTCCAGGTCTTGTAGAATAAGTGTACATATACCCAAAATTGTATTTTACGTAAGACATTAAACTTAAGGTGTCTTGATGATCTTCTTCGGTTTCGGTTGGAAAACCAGCAATCATATCCTGACTAATAACACAATCTGGTATAATTGACTTTATATTATCTATAAGTGTAAAATATTCTTCTCGCGTATGCAAACGATTCATTGCTTTTAAAATGCGGTTAGATCCACTTTGAACTGGTAAGTGTATATGATTACATATGTTTTTGTACTTTGCCATTGTTTTAATAACATCTAAATGCATGTCCTGCGGATTAGACGTAGAAAAACGAATTCTTATTTTCGGAAAAGTTTCAGCACATAAGCTTAATAATTTAGCAAAATCTGTTGCAGTAGCTTTTTGTAAGTCGCTTGCTTTCTCAAAATCTTTTTTAAGTCCGCCGCCGTACCAAAGGAAGCTATCTACATTTTGACCTAAAAGTGTAATTTCTTTAAAACCCTTAGAGGCTAAATCGCTAATTTCTTCAATAATACTTTGTGGATCTCTACTGCGTTCTCTACCGCGAGTAAAAGGAACGACACAAAAAGTGCACATATTATCGCAACCACGCGTAATACTTACTAGAGCAGTTATACCATTACTCATTAGTCGTACTGGAGAAATATCGCCGTAAGTCTCATCTTTAGATAGAATTACGTTTATGGCATCTCTACCTTCATTAACTTCGGCTAATAGATTAGGCAAATCTTTGTAGGCATCTGGTCCAACAACAAGATCTACAATTTTTTCTTCATCAAGAAACTTTTCTTTTAAGCGTTCTGCCATACAGCCTAAAACGCCAACTTTCATTTTTGGATTAATACGTTTTACCGCATTATATTTTTGTAAACGCTTTCTTACTGTTTGCTCGGCTTTGTCTCTTATGGAGCAAGTGTTTACTAGGACTAAATCGGCTTCCTCAAGTTTGTTTGTGGTATTATAACCTTCGTTATCTAGAATTGAAGCCACAATTTCGCTATCACTAAAATTCATGGCGCACCCATAGCTTTCTATAAAGAACTTCTTAGTTTTTGTAACACTTTGATTATCAGTGTTTACCAACGATTTTGGTTGGGGGGAAAATTGGGTGGATTTGAGTATTTCCCCATTATACTTATATGGATTTTTCTTTTCTACTATGGTTGTTTTGTCTTCCTTCATTTTTATATTTGGGTAACTATGGGTGGAAAAATATTTGTTCTTAGTTCCCCCCAAATTAACTTATATCCAATTCTGTTCCACAATCATTAAACACATAATTGGTATGCAAAGATAATAAATTCCAGACAATTTGTCAGGTTTTTTGAACTACAATAAAGGGGATATATCTTTTGAACATATCCCCATCTATTTATGAATCAAAAATTATGAAGTTGTAATAATGTGTATCATAATAAAGGAGGTGGGGTAAGCACCTCCCTCATCATACGAAAGTGTGAAAATTGATGTTGATATATTAGTTGGATTCTTTCTCTGTGTAGAGTATATCAACTAATGATAAATATTAAATAATGATATATTTCGTAATAATTAACCTCTTACTCCCATAAATCATCCCAAGGAGATTTTGTAGGTATATTGAATTGGTTTTTGATACAATTCAATATCGTTTCGGTTGTGTAGTATTTCTTTCTTCTAAATCTGGATGATTCTAATAATTTTTCATCCTCATATTTTTTTAATGTTGTGTGTGATACACCAAGAATATTCATTGTTCTTTCTCTTGTGTGTAGAGGTTCACTTTGAAGGAGTTTTGCATTTACTCCAATTGTGTTTAAGATTTTTTCCATTGTTATTTTTTTGTTTTAATAAATTATTATTTCCTTATCATCCTCATATTCATAATTCTGATTTGGTTCTTCATAGAGTGAATTAATCCTTAACTCTATTTCATTGATACAATCCTTCCAACTATCTATATCTTCCAATAATTTCATTAAACTCTCTTTTTCAATTCTATCAAATTCACTTTGAAGGTTGTAGATGTTATTCAAGTTTATTTCAACCTGTTCACTATTCTTTAGAAGTTTAGTAGTTAGTGTTTTAATCATAACTATCTCTTTCACCAGTTGCGTATTCTAAATCTTTGATAATTTGTTCCATCTCTTCATCACTTACATCTGGTAAATCATCCATATCTATGGTATCCCCCTCATAATCATCATCATAATATCCCATTTCTTTTAGGATATCATCAAGTAATTTGTCATCATCCTCATCAGGTAGTTTATAAACATCCAAATCATCATCTAATTCTGATAAGTCAAGTTCATCATTATCATCCAAATCTTTGAATTGTTTCATCATTGAACTCTGTATCCCCATTCTGTTATGATACTTTGTTGGTTCAACCATACTAACTGATTCACCCAATCTTTTCATTTGTTTATCGTTTAGTTTTATTCCTGCTCTTTTCATCAATACCAATCGTTTGATGTAAGGGGAGGAGTGTTCCGAAATTAGTAGTTTGTTTGTTCTCATAATGATACTCCCATTTTGTTTCTTGTAGTTTCAACAACCCATTTCATTTCAGGTGTAGATATTCCGTTGTTTCTCCAATTGATTCCTTGATTATTAACTTCTGCTAAAACCATTTCATTTACACCTGAAATATCAATCACAAGATTTTGATTATCTCTTTTGATTACTCCTAAAATCTTCTTACCAACCTTTTCAAATCGAGTTCCATATCTTTCCGATGCTTCATCAATTCGAAGGTTCTGTTGTAAATTAAATTCAGGTAGAGTTTCCCTCCATTTGAAATAGGAATTAACTAACTCCATAATCTCTCTCGATTCGTAGTTTGTGTTATTTCTCAATTCCTGAATTAATTTATCTCTCTGATTATTTAACACCCCTCTTTCAATTAAGAAATTCAGGATATATTCCTTTGAGAATTTCATAGCGTGATTTAATCCTCTTTTATCTCTAACCACCTCCAAAAGTGGTTGAATAAACTTTTCTTCGTTTTGTAATTCTTTATCTAAATCTTTCATATGTTTTCATTTTTTAATAATTCTAAGTAACCATCAAAATCATATACTTCTTTTGTATTTATATCAACGAATTGTATATCATCAGCAGTTACTCCCTCAGATGTTTGTTTTAATGTTTTCTTTCCGATTCTTAATTTCATCTATATCTATTTTATCAAATGCCGTTGTTAATTGGTTTTTTGCTCTTTCCAACATAAAATCTTTGAAATCCACAAAGGATTTGAATTGATTTCTATATTCTTCAGGAATTTGTTTTTGTTTCATCTTGATGTATTTCTATTCATTATCCAATTGGTTAATTCTTTTGATTCTTTTGTTTCTAATATTCCATATTTGATAACATCATTTGCTAGTTGTTTTACATCTATTGATTCAATTGTTTCTTTTCTCATTTGTTTTGTTTTTAATAAGAGGTTTATACTTTTTTATTATAATTATTTAACTCTTATAATTAATATTATTTTCCAAAAGGGATACAATCCAACTTATAGGGATATTTTCATATTCCTTTTGTGATAAGTTCAATTATGTAATACTTTCCAATGAGGTATTACAATAGTGGTTATTCAATATATTCTCACTCATCCCATTCCCTTATGATGGGAGCCAACTCCAAGTTTATCGTATCTCAACGAAAGGTTATTTCGGTTTCCTATGGTTTAATTTTATTACTGATATGGATTAAAGTTGTCAATCCTCCATACCCCTTAATAAAGTTCAAACGATTACTTAAACCAACATTCGTAATCATCACTTTCTATATATAAGTATCATCAACTTTCACCAAACAACAAAAAACTTGAAATTTATTTTTCTTAACTTTACTTTTCATTCAATTATGTTGAATTCTCAGAACGATTTAGAGAGGTTTTAAGGGGTTTGTTTTTAATATCAACAAACACATCCAAAACGATTTTATCTTTCAATTCAACCACATAAAACAAAGAATATGGATATAAGATTCACAGATTGGGAAACTCGTTCACAATTAGATGGTGAAACCCTGAGAAAAAACTATAAAAATGCAATCAACCAATACCAAAAAAGTTTAGAAGAGGAAAACTATATTGTATCATTCATTCTAGCAACAACCCTTTATGAAGAAAGATTAAATATTTGTTATTTGTTGTTGAAATGGTATGAAAATGACAAAAACTTTGATATGGAAAAAAAACCAACTCAAAGTGATATAATTGGGGTTGATATTAAAACCAAATTGGATTTCGTTCAACAAAAAAAATACATAAACAATAAAAAGAAAAATAAAGCACTTTGGATTTCTGGTTCTCGTAACACACTAATTCATATGAGTTTTCACAACTTAGATAATTACTCCTTTGAACTATGTGAGAATACAATGGATTTATTTAGAAAGATTGATGAAATCAGTAGAAAAATAAAAGAGGATTTAGGATTTAGTAGGTAGGTAATTACTTAAATCATAACCAACAAAGTTTCTTTCTAATACATCACACACTCTCCCAACATTTCCACTTCCACAAAATGGGTCAAGAATCAAATCACCTATCTCAGATGTTTGAAGAATTGGTAGTGTGATAATTTGTTTTGGGAATGGTGCGAGGTGTTCACCTTCAATTCCTAAACTTTGGTTTGCAACTGCCGTTTTAACTACTTCCTCATCCCAATAATCCCCCATATTTTTACCCTCAGATTTAGGAAGATATGGTGAGATTGATTTCGAATAACTCCCATCTGAATTACGATGTCGAGGAGGTAGAGATATTTTCCCTTCAGATTTAAGTTTCGTTGGAGTTCTATTGTAGATATAATCTTTACTCTTCACTAAATGAAAAATGAATTCATAAGATGGTGTGAGGTTAGATTTTGAACTACTCGGTTTAGGATTTGTTTTCATCCATATAATTGAATTTCTTAGAATCCACCCACCATTCTTTAATTTATCAACTACTCTGTGAGGAATGTTTTGTAAATCACCATTTAGAAATGTATCTCCCAAATTCAGAAAGAAACTTCCCTTATCATTCAATACTCTTTTACAATCCTTCAAATGTTCTGAAAGGTTAACTACAAATTCTTCTGAGGTTTTTTCATTTCCCAAACCTCCTCCATCAACATATAATCTTTTATTCCAATATGGTGGTGATGTGAATATGGTTTGAACTTCTCCATCACTTAGCTCATCCATTTTATGAGAAGATTTTTGATAAAACCTCCACTTATTTATTTTAATATCAGATTTTTCAACTTTTTTCCTACTTTCTTTTTCATTTACTTCTCTTTGGGTTTGTAAGTAGGATTGACGGATGGTTAGAACCCCATTATCAATCATTTTAATGAGTTCTGAGTTATGTTTTCTAATGAACAATAGTTTTCCTAAGGAAGAGGAAGAAACACCTATTTGAGAGGATATTTCACCTCTTTTACTATAACTTATGTTCCGTGGAACAGAAGTTAAATCAGTTCTTAATCCTTGCTTATTATCGAAATGATTTTCTAAAATATCATATTCAGATAAAATCTCTTTATTAGATTTTATTCTTTGTTTGTTGAAGTGAACTAAAAATAAATCAACCTCCTCCTCATTAACATCTTTAACCTCAACCTCAACTTCTTTCAATCCTAATCTTTTTATGGATTCAAATCTTCGGTGACCACTTAGGATTTGATTGTGTTTGTTGATGATTATTGGTTGTAATAATCCAACCTCTTTAATGGATTCAACTAAATCATCAATATTGCTCAAATCATATATCTCTGAGTTTTTTGGATGAGGATGTATTTCTGAAGTTTGAAGAATCATAGTTCGTGCAAAATAGGAATTTGAGAATGGAATTGCAAGTTTCTACCAACTCCCTTTTCCAAAAATTAATTTCCCTAATCTTTTCCCTTTCTTTTTGGGTTTTAGTTGAAGAGGAGGTGTGTAGTGTGAAGTTGATTTGAATAGTTCAAAAAGTATATCTAATCCTTTGATTTTTTTCTTGTGAAATGAGTTGAGGTTTCCATCTTTATTTATAAAATCAATCATTAAGTTTTTAATCGGTTCATTTAGATAGAATTCTAATTTAGATTTAATCACTTTTCTTTGTTCTTCATCATAATTAGGTTTCATTCTTTGATAATATCCCTCTGATTCTTCCGATTTAGAATATCGTTTCCCTTTGGGGGTGAGATAATAATCTGAGGTTTTGTTTTCTAATAAATCCAAATGAAGACTTACTAAACTAATTGTTCCTATGTAGATATACTTTCTTTTTCCACCAACTCTCAAATTTAATTCCCATTGGTTGTTTCCGTTTGTTTCAGCATAATTTCCACTCTTATATTCAACATATTTACCTCCAAAGTTTAATGAGTAGGAGAACGAAGGGGAAAACTTTTTATGATGTTTAACTAATCTTTTGAAATCTTTAGTTCGTAGTTTCTTCAAATCTCTCAGTAAAACTTTTTCATCACTAATCTCCTTTTTTAATCTTTCAATCTTACCATTTTTTCTACGAATATTATAAAGGAGTTTATCATAATCTCTTTTCTCTTTCCATTCCTTTTCAGGAAGGAACTTCCAATTATCTCCTATAAACTTAAGTTTCCAATCTTCTTCTTTCATAAGTGCAATTTAGTGATTTATAATCAAAATTACCTGCACAAAACAAAAAAATAGATTTCAGTTTTTTACTGTATTAGTTTAGGTAATGTAATAAGGATTGATAATTAAAATGATAACAAAAATGAAAAAAGAATTAAAAGAAATTATTGAATTGAGTGTGTGGAATTTAATGAAAAGAGGTGATGAAATGGTGGGGTTTCCATCTGATGCTATTGAGGTGTTACTTTATAATACTGATGAATTTTGGGAACAAATTAGAATTACTAAATGTGAGTTTCTTGGATATACAGAAGATTCCTATGATATGAATCAATATAACGATTTGAGAAATGAAATTTTTGGATACGCATATGATTGTTATGATGATGTGTTTGAAAAATATCAAAAAAATAAGGAAGAAGAAGAAATTAAGAATCGTATTAAAAAGTGTAAAAAGATGATGAACGAATCCGATAACTATTATGAACAAAGGTTTTGGTTAAGTGAGTTAAGAGAACTAACAAATAACAAATATATAGATGGATAAAATTAAAATTACCTGCACAAAACAAAAAAATAGATTTCAGTTTTTTCCTGTATTAGTTTAGGTAATGTAATAAGGATTGATAATTAAAATGATAATAAAAAGATGAAAAATACAATAACAAAATATTTCGAATACTCGATGAGAGACCATCAACAATCTCATACCCATCGATTCGAATTCGGTGAAAATCACAAGGTGAAAAACATACTGAATTCAAAACACAAAATAAAAATTAAAAACAACGAATTCCCATAACGGAATTCACAAAATAAAAATTATGAATAAAATTAAATACAATAAAAAAAGAAGTAATAAGAATATAAAATCAATTCCACCTTATAATAAAAAGGGGTTTTTCAAAACAAACAATGAGTTTCTACTCAATAAACGATATGAGTTATTCACAAACAAAAAAGTGATTGATGCAATGGGTAAAATTGATAAGGAAATTAGATTGATAACTCAAGGAAAATCTAAACAAAAAAATAAGTTAGAATTAGAATCACAAGTTCAAAAATTATCCAATCAACAAATAGATTTTCTTTTATCTAATAAAGATAAATTAAAAAAGTTTTACGATTCAATAAGTTTTGATAAGAAGAATAAAAATAGAACTTTTTGGGGTTCATATGGACAAACAATTTTTTACCCATACTCAGTTGTTGGAAATAAATACGAAAAGTGGTTTGATGAATACTATGATTGGATTAGTGAATTTCAATCATTATATAATTGGGATAAAACGAAAAATCAATTTCAAAACTCTCTAAGATTAATGGATAATGATGAATTTAATCAATTTTCAGAATCTAATGAAAATCAAAATCCGAGTTGGTCTGATAAAGCAGATATATGGAAAAGATTTTCGATTAATCCTTTGTATGATGGAAAAGATTACAACTTAGTTTCATCCGTATTCAACTTTGATGATGTTTTGTTCAAATCAAAATATAATGAACAAGATTTGGGTGATAGGTTAGCACAAGATTCAGAGATTGGTGAAAATGAATTTTTCATTAGAAAAAATGCAAAGTGTCAATTTCAACCAATTAAAATTCTTACAAAAACTTTCAAAGATGTTCAGAGAGAATATGAATTTATACCTGATGGATTTAGACTTGATGTAAAGAAATCTCTGAATGGGTTTGAATCCGTTAATTCTTTACTTAACTCATTTAGTGATGAAGAGATTCTTAAATATGGTATTCTTTATGAGGATACAAATGGAGAAAACAAATATTTCGCTAATAACCCAATGGGGGTGACTATTCAAAATATTAAAGAATATTCATCTTGGATAAAATATTTCAAAATAAAATTAGAGTTTTATGATAAACAACTTCAATTTGTTAATCCGTTCACTACATTTTACAAAAATGTTGAATCAATGAGAAATACTCAAAAAGAACTAATTGAGAATTATGAAGATGACTTAAATCAATATAGAGATAATTTGAAAGATTGTAAAAATGGAGATTATGAATTAGTATGGAGAGAAAACAAATCTAATACTGATTATAAGTTTCCTACGATAGAATTCAAAAATGGAGGTAGAATAAGACAAACTTTAGTTAATGAATACTACGGAAAAGATGTAATCGGAAAAAGAATAGTTTAATCAAAATGTTTAACAATTAAAACCAATGCGTATGAAGTGAAAATTAGGTTGAACTCATCCCTTAATTGAGTTACTGTTTTCATTAAAATTAATTTAGATAAATTACCCTCATCAGTTAGAATCAATTACAAAATTCTCATAATCTGATGGGGGTTTTTTATTAGTATATCATTTTCCTATGGTTAAAAATTTTGACCTCGATAGTAATGAGTGAGACTTGATATTTAAGGAAAAAGTTTTTTAACCTTTTACAAGAAACCTCCCTCTAAAATTCCCAATTTTAGGATATACTTCATTTTACTAATCTTTTTTTGTGAATTTAACTTCTTTTTAGTTGGATATGTGGTTACTAATTCGTAAATTTAGGGTATAAAACCAATAACCCTTAAATTACTAATATGAAAGTATTCATTTCCAGAGTTTCAACTGATGACCAAAGTGAATTAAGACAAATCCAAAATGTAGGAGGATTCGATAAAGTGATTATTGATAAATGTGATGGAGATATTGGATTGTGGAATCGTCCTGAAATTGTTAAGAATAAAATAAAGAAGTTAGTTGATAATGGAACTATTAAACACATTGAGTTTCATCAGATTGATAGAATGGGCAGAAATCTTAAAAATATTTTAGAGGAATATGAGTATTTTACTTCAAAAGGAATTAGAGTAGTTTGTAGAAATCCTAATTTTCAAAACTTTACTGAAAGTGGGGAAGAAGATATGTTCAGTAAACTTTTACTTTCGATTTTAGGTTCTGTTGGGGCTTATGAAAAATCATTAATAAAAAGAAGACAAAAAGAAGGAATTCTAATTACTCAGAAATTATTTCCAGAAAAATATAGTGGAAGAAAACAAAACACTAAGGAATCAAATCTTAAATTCCTTTCCAAGCACTCTAAGTCAGTAGAATATCTTAATAAAGGAATGAAGGGTGTTGAAGTTTCAAAGTTGTGTAATGTTTCATTGAATACAATCACTAAGATTAAGAGAAAAATGGAATTAGTATGAGTAAAATAAGTTAGAAGAGAAGAAAAGAACTTAGAAATATATATATAATATATTTGAAAAAAAATAATGACAAACAAAAAGTTGTGTTATCCCGAAATATTTAGCTATTAACACAAGCTTTTGTTTGGATATAACCAGTTGTAAAACATTTGCTAAAAATCTACAATGAAATTAATTATAAAAACATTCAAATGGTCTGGTAAAATTTTAGTTGGATTTATAGTTCTGATATTGCTATCAGGTTTATGCTTCAGATTATTTGCCTCAAAACCAGATCCACCAGGAAAATTAGTGGATGTAGACGGAACTCAACTTCATATAAGGGCTGAAGGTAAAAAAAATGATTTACCTACCATTATTCTTGAAGCTGGTTCTGGAAATGATACAGATGTATATCATTGGATTGCTGAAGAATTGAAAAAAAATATGAGAGTTGTCCGTTATGATAGGGAAGGAAAATGGTTTAGTGAACCAACCAAAGATAGTATTATACCAGAATATTATGCTCTACAATTACATCAATTATTAGAAAAAAATGGAGAAAAACCACCTTATATATTAGTTGGTCATTCAATGGGTGGTCCGTATAATCGAATTTTTAGAGACTTATATAAAAATGAAGTTAATGGAATGGTCTTCCTAGACTCAAGTCATCCAGAACAATGGGAAAGACTTGCAGAAAAAGGATTATTTAATGAAAATCAAATTAGTTCACTCAAATCTTTTGCAGTTTTATCCGATATGGGGTTACTAGGAGTTTATAATACAATAAGTAACCCGAAATATAAGACCGACGACTTACCGAAAGATTGTCAAATTCGTAAATTTAAACTTACTTCTTATTCGGGAGATGTTTATCGTAGGTATTTAAAAGCAAATATTATAAATAATGATATTCTTTTACGTGCTAGTCAATCAAGTAGCTTAGATTCATTACCTGTCGTGGTTTTTACTGCAAAAAAACAATACGGAGATTCTCAAAAAATATGGTTTGAAATGCAAAAAGAATTGAAGGAGTTATCTACTAAAGGAAAACATTTTTATATCGATGCAAATCACGGTTCTATAATTACAAAAAAAGAAAATGCAGAAATAATTAATAAAGAAATATTGTTAATGGCAGAAACTATTAATTAGAAAAAACGTTTTACAACACCACCTAAACTGCATTAAAACGCAGCTTAGCCAAACCGTTGGGCTTAATCAGAAATGAACAATAAACAGAACACATATTATGGAGTAAAACAAAAAAACATTACAACTGAAAATTTTAGTGTTTCAATAACTCATCATAATAAGGACGAAATAATTCCTAATCATAGCCACAACAAACCATATTTATGCTTACTATTATCAGGAAATTACACGGAAAAAAGTAATAGCAAAAGTATTATAAATTCAGGGACTATACTTTATCGAAGAGCCGACTATGAACACTCAAATGTGTTTAATACAAATAGTAATAGTTGCCTCAATTTAGAATTAAGAAACTCAGATTTATTTGCCTCAATAAACAATATCCAACTTCCTACAAATGAATTTGAAAAACAAATATCCATTAGTGTCTCTAAACTTCTTGTTTCAATAAATCAAAATGAGGATAAAGATATTATTGACTTAAAATGCTATGAAACCATTACAGATTATTTTGAATGCAATAAAGTGAAAGGTAAATTGAAATGGATTAATAATGTTATAGATTATATTAACGACAATCCAACAGAAAATATATCATTACATAAATTTGCACAAGAATTTCAATTGCACCCCAATTATATTGTAAGAAAATTTAAAGAAAAAACAGGTTACAAATTGTCTGAGTATCTTGAAAAAATCAGAGTTGAGAACACTATCCAAGAAATAGTTAACTCTGAAGATACATTAAGAAATATTTCTTTAGATAATGGTTATTTTGACCAAAGTCATTTTAATAAAGTCTTCAAAAAGCAATTATCAATAACGCCTAGTCAATTTAAAAAAATACTGAAAGGTTAGTTTCATACAATTATATATTATTTAAACTAAATACTTTTGTCTTATGGTAAAATATATAAGAGAAAAATACAAGAAATATTTAGCAGTTAAAATACTAGTAGTAATTACGGTTGTCTTCTTATCTGTTGCTATAATGTTGCCTTTAGTAAAGTTGGCAGCGTTATTTGGGATAAATATTCAAGAGAATGTGGGTTTAAACTTTAAACCTAGTTTTGGTCTCATTTTCTTTTTCTTTTTATTTGGAATATGTTCCATCATCATAATTTGTTTAGCACAAAAATATATTCATCAAAAACCATTAAGTCAACTTGGATTTAAGTCTAAAATTGGACGAGATTTATTTTTAGGCTTTCTATTAGGTGTAATAATAGTAGCAAGTAAAAACATAATTTATGGTATAAGTGCAAAAACCATAGAATACAACCCTATTAATGTTCCTGATAGCGTTTCATTTCTTACTTATTTTGGATATTACATTTACTTTCTTATTGGTTTTATAGCGTGGAATTCTTTTATTGAAGAACTTGGAACACGAGCATACCCAATTGAAAAATTAAAAAAATACATAAATCCGCATATCATTTTTGTTATAATGGGATTAATATTTACACTTGGGCATTTTATAGCAAGAGAGTTCGATGCTCATTATTTTATAGGTCTTTTTGGATTTTCATACATTTTTTCTCTCTTATATTATTATTCTCGTTCTATTTGGTTAGTAGTTGGCGTTCATAGTGGTGTTAATTGGGTTAATTTTACATTTTTTGGAACAAATTGGGAGATAGGTGGTTTATACAATATTAAGATTTCAAATTTCCCCTCTTGGATTTACGATTATACAGGAATTGTTATTTATGCAATACTAATAGCATTAATAGTGTTTCTAAATAAAAAAGGGTTTTTCAAGAAACACTTCCCTGAAAGAATTAAATATTAGAAAAAAGACTAAGCCCAACAAAGTGTATAGTTAATTGCTATTTCTTGCTAAACCAAAGTTAAGTGATTTTTTATAAAGTTAGTGTTAACTGAAAAATTTGGTACCGTTGAAAACGGTAAATATGCAAATTTGATTTTAACAAAGGAAAACCCTTTAGACAATCTATCAACACTTAAAAATCCACAGTACGTATTTATAAAAGGAAGACTGATTAATCAAAAATTAATGGTAAAATTCAAGCAAAAGGCTTTTGACAGACAGAATTACAATTCTACCTTAATAAGGTTTGCCAAATATATTTTGTGGGAAAAATAAATTTGTATATATATTTATTCTTTTTTGAAAACTAAAACTGGTTCAACTTTTATGTAGGATTTTTTCTTTTTATTATAAACTCTATTCACGATGTTTTCAGTTGATAAACCAATGAAACGATTCATTTTCATTCCAATTTGAAATTCATATTTCCAACCAATTTCTTGTTAATCCTTGTTCTTTGAGGGTTTGATTTTCAATAAATCTTGTTGAGTTATTTTCTTAAAATGATTGAACTTTTCTTTCATATTATCTCTAATATAAAATTTCTCCATCGTTACGATATTATGGCCTGTAATCTGTGAAATCTGAAAAGGTGTTAATTCGGTATTTGTGATTGAATGTGATACAAAGAATCTTCTCAAATCATGTGATGAATTTATTCCAAACTTATCCCATCCATTTTTCAAAACCATTTCAATCTTAAACTCATTCATGTAGTATGTTTTACTTCGTTTTGAGTTTGGTGATTCTTTGTGATTTGGTGATGGGAATAGATAATATGAATTTGGAAATAATTCCATGCACACATCAATAAAAGGTGTATCCCAATAGAGTGAATTCCCCTTTTTATCTAACACACATTTTGAAACTTTTAATAATTCTTCTGATGGAGGTATCACCCAACTTCTAATCGTATCTGTGAATGGAACACTTCTATCTTTATTCTTAGATTTCTTTATGTGGATTATCCATCCATCTTCAGATTTCTCCCAAAAACTAGCCATCTCATTTGGATAGTTTGGAATGTGAAAATCATTATAAACATCTCTGTTTCGGTATGAATAAAAAACTTCTGATAATCTGAACCCCATTCTGATTTGTAGGTATGAAATAAAATAAACTATATCCCTTCCTATCATGTGTGGAGGTTGATTTATTTTTCCATGTTTATCTCTTATTCTATCCAACTTTCCATCGTTCTCACAATACCCCTGCCAAATCGTTTGAATCTTCTTATTACACATTTCATATCCTTGTGTGTAATATGAGTTCTTAAAAGTTTTTATTTCTCTTGGAATTGTTGTGATATGTTTCTTCAATAATTCGTTTTGAAGATTTACTGAAATTGGATGAGATGGAAATAATTCAGCACCATCCAAAAGTTTATCCTTACACAACCAATCCAAAAAATATCTAACGATTTGTAATTGTGCCTTTATGGTTGCTTTTTGATTTCCTTTTTTCTCTAAAAACTTTATGTATTTGAGAAATACATTTTTCATTTCATTGGTTGGAACAATATTCAATCTTACACCTTCATTTTTACTCCAACTTCCAAATCTATCAATAGTATTTCTTCTACCTGATTTTACTGATGAGGTGAGGTGTTTATCGTTATCAATATTCTCTTTATATGGAATTATATAAGTGTGGAGGTATGATTTATTTCTAACACCCATAACGAATTTAGAACGAAGTTTTTCATTCAAAACTCCAAGTGCATATTCAAATGATGTTTGGTTTGGTTCTAAATCGTTTGGTTCAACCGAACAGAGGTATTTATCTCTTCCTTTAACATTATTTGATAATCTATAATACCAGAAATATTTCCCTTTGTGTTTTTTAATTCTGAAAGAGCCTGGAAATTCTTTTTTTAATTGTGGATTAGTTGAAATTGAGAACTTTTCTAAAGTTTCATTCCATCCATAAAGTTCTTTGATTTCCTTTGTATTCATTGGTTAACTCTGTGTAAAACAAAGATAATGAAATATAAACACATGGGGTGAAGTTGGGGGGATAATTTTTTATATGGTACTTAATTAATTGATTATCAGTACCTATTTAACACACATAACATCCAATGAAAAGTTTTTTAGTATTTTCTTTTTTAGTATCTAAAATTAAAGCGTCGCCTTGTTTGCTTTCGTCTATTGTTTTTTCCATAATAACTACCTAACTTGTTTCAAGAAGTATGCAAATATAAGATTTATTTAGTTGCTGTGACAAAGTGGCAGGTTTAAAAACAGTTTAGAATACGTTACATTTGATTTATTAACCAAATAATTAAAAAGATGATATTATTTAATAAGCTACAAAATAAAATTAACCTTAATCCAATTTTAGATTTTGGAGATATTTTAGGGAAGTCTATAAAACTGTTTAAAAAAAGTTGGACTCAAGGCTTGATTTTGCAATTAATTTCTATGGTTTTAGTATTGCCAATTATAATTATAATGTACATACCTATAATTATGGCTATAATAGAATCTGAGAATGCACAGATAGATCCGGAAGTTATGACTGGCATGTTTGCCGGATTTACAATAGTATCATTTATTTTATTTTTTGTAGGAGTTTTAGTTATAAGTGTGGTGTCTCAAGCACTTCAAACTGGTTTTTTTAGAGTTTTAAAACGTCTAGACCATAATCAACCAGTAAGAATAGCAGATTTATTCTATTTTTTAAAAGGACAGTATTTGGGACATATTATAGGTGTAATGTTAGCATCTATGGTAATTAGTGTTATAGCTTTATTGTTGTGCGTCTTGCCACTTTATTATGCAATTATACCAATGTCTTTTTTTACATTATTTTTTGCATTCAACCCAGAATTAACAGTCACAGAAATTGTAAAGTTAAGCTTCGGTATTGGAACCAAAAAGTGGTTAATTACGTTTGGATTGCTAATTGTAGCATCTTTTATATCTAGTTTTGTAGGTTTTTTAATGTGTGGAATAGGAATTTTAGTAACCGCACCATTTGTGTATCATCCAATTTACTTTATTTATAAGGAAGTAATTGGTTTTGAGTTAGATGAACCACTTAATGAGCTTGAAAAAAAATAAATATTAAATAGGAAAGAGTCTTAATAATTAAGACTCTTTTTTTGTATTATATATATGGTATAGAAATTAAAATTAGGTTGATATATTTTTTTTCACATACCTTTGCACTCACAAAATTTGAAAAATGGCGAAGAATTTAGTAATAGTTGAGTCACCTGCAAAAGCAAAAACCATCGAAAAATTCCTTGGAAAAGATTTTAAAGTCGAATCAAGTTTCGGTCATATTTCAGATTTACCATCAAAGGTTTTAGGTGTAGATGTTGATGATACATTTGACCCAACTTACGAAGTTTCTGACGATAAAAAAGCGCTAGTTAAAAAGTTAAAAGCATTAGCAAAGAAAGCCGACATGGTTTGGTTAGCAAGTGATGAGGATCGAGAAGGAGAAGCAATAGCATGGCATTTGTCTGAATCTTTAGATTTAGTTGCAGAAAAGACAAAACGTATTGTTTTTCATGAAATTACAAAAACAGCAATTCAAAAAGCTGTAGAAAATCCAAGAACTATAGATTACGATTTAGTTGATGCGCAACAAGCAAGACGTGTTTTAGATAGAATTGTAGGTTACGAACTTTCTCCGGTATTATGGCGAAAAGTAAAAGGCGGATTATCTGCTGGTAGAGTACAATCCGTTTCTGTACGTTTAATTGTAGAACGCGAACGCGAAATAATTGGGTTTAATCCAGAAGCATCTTATAAAATTGATGCAGAGTTTACCACAAATAATAATTACAGTTTTAAGGCTAGATTGCCAAAAGCATTTAAAAGTAAGAAAGATGCTTTAGCTTTTTTAAATAAAAATGCAGATGCAAAATTTAATGTTGGAGATTTAACTCAAAAACCAGCAAAGAAATCACCTGCGGCACCATTTACAACATCAACATTACAACAAGAAGCTTCAAGAAAATTATATTTTTCTGTAAGTAAAACCATGACTATGGCGCAACGTTTATACGAAGCCGGTTTAATTACTTACATGAGAACAGATAGTGTAAATTTATCTGATGAAGCAAGAAAAGGTGCAAAAAACGAAATTATATCAGCTTACGGAAAAGAGTTTGCCAACGAGCGTAATTACAAAGGAAAATCTAAAGGCGCACAAGAAGCTCACGAAGCAATTAGGCCAACAGATTTTAAAACACATTCTGTAGATATAGATAGAGACCAAGCAAGATTATACGATTTAATTTGGAAACGCGCTATTGCATCTCAAATGAGCGATGCAGAGTTACAACGTACCAATGTTAAGATTGAAGCAGATACGCATAACGAAACATTTACAGCAAATGGTGAAGTTATTAAGTTTGAAGGGTTTTTAAAAGTATACCTTGAAGGCACAGATGATGAAGATACAGAACAAGAAGGCATGTTGCCAGCAATGAAAATTGGCGAAGTACTTTTAAATAAATACATAACTGCAACAGAACGTTTTTCTAGAGCTCCTTATAGATTTACAGAAGCATCTTTAGTTAAAAAATTAGAAGAGTTAGGTATTGGTAGACCATCTACTTATGCACCAACAATTTCTACTATCCAGAATAGAAAATACGTAGAAAAAGGAACTTTAGAAGGTACAGAACGAAATTATACGCAATTAGTTTTAGAACAAGGAACGGTTAATGATAATTTATTATCCGAAAAAGTAGGTTCAGATAAAGGAAAGTTACTACCAACAGATATTGGAATGATTGTAACAGATTTCTTAGTTAATCATTTTGAAAGTGTTTTAGATTATAATTTCACAGCAAAAGTAGAAGACCAGTTTGATGACATTGCAGAAGGAAAGCAAGACTGGAAAAAAATGATGAAATCTTTTTATAATAAATTTCATCCCGTAGTAGTAGATGTTAGCGAAAATGCCGACAGAGAATCTGGAGAACGTATTTTAGGAGAAGATCCAAAAACAGGAAAGCAAGTAAGTGTTCGTCTAGGAAAATTTGGACCAATGGTACAAAAAGGAACAGTAGACGATGAAGAAAAGCCAACCTTTGCAAGTTTAGGTAAAGACCAACAACTAACAACTATTACGTTTGAAGAAGCAATGGATTTATTTCAATTGCCAAAAACGTTAGGAGAATATAAAGACGAAATTATAGAAGTTAATAATGGACGTTTTGGACCATACGTAAAATATGGTAAAAAGTTTATTTCTCTAGCACCAGGACAAGAACCTTTAGATCTTAAAATGGACGATGCAATAGAGTTAATTAAAGAAAAAGAAATTGCAGACGCACCAATCTACGACTATAAAGGTCATGGTGTAACTAAAGGAAAAGGACGTTTTGGTCCATTTATTAAGTGGAATGATTTATTTATAAACGTAAATAAAAAGTACGATTGGGATACCTTGTCTAATGCCGATATTGAAGAATTAGTAGATGCTAAAATTCAAAAGGAAATAGATAAAGTAGTCCATAATTGGGAAGATGAAGGTATTCGTGTTGAAAAAGCTCGTTGGGGAAGACATAATATTTTAAAAGGTAAAACCAAAATAGAGCTACCTAAAACAGTTGATGCAGCAGCATTAACCTTAGAAGAAGTTCAAGGTATTATCGAGAAAAACGCACCCAAAAAGAAAGCGACCAAGAAAAAACCTGCTGCTAAGAAAAAAACTGCTGCCAAAAAGAAACCTGCAGTTAAAAAGCCCGCAACAAAGAAAAAAACTACAGCTAAAAAGAAATAATATAATTCTTTTATTTATTTTGGTATCCATTAAATAATGAAGTCTTAAAATATGAATTTTAGTTTTTTATCTCCTGTATCAGAAACAGTTCTTGAAATTATGCAGGACTTGTCTATGCATGCTTTAGGCTCAAAAGTTAGAATTCATTCGGAGAAAGACGGTTTACCCAATTTAGATGGAGTTTCTGTTGCTATAATAGGTGTTTTGGAACAGCGAAATAGTAAAACGCCAGATACGTATTTACATTTTAATAATGTAAGAAACGATTTTTATAATTTATTTCCAGGAAGTTGGAATACTACAATTGCTGACCTTGGAGATTTAAAACCAGGAGAAACTGTAGAGGATACTTATTTTGCCCTAAAAGAAACTTTAAGTATTTTAATAAATAAGAAAATTATTCCAATTGTTCTAGGTGGCAGTCAAGACTTGACCTACGCAAACTATAGAGCCTACGACGCTTTAATGCCAATGGTTAATGTCGTTAATGTAGATGCTTGTTTTGATCTTGGAGACGCATCTAAGTCAATATCCGATAGAAGTTTTGTAGGTAAAATAATACTAGACGAGCCTTATAATTTATTTAATTATGCAGCAATAGGTTATCAAACATATTTTAACTCTCAAGAAGAATTAGACCTTATTAAAAAGCTTTATTTTGAAGCATATAGATTAGGAGATGTCTCTAGTAATATAAGGTTAGTAGAGCCAGTAATGCGAGATGCGCATTTAGTTTCTATAGATTTAAATGCTGTAAAAGCATCAGAAGTTAGTGTGTCTCAACAAATATCCCCAAATGGATTTGATGGAAAAGAGATTTGTGCAATAGCAAGATACGCAGGCATAAGCAATAAGCTGTCTTCTTTCGGTATTTATAATTATAAGGTATCCATTAATGATTCTGCTACATCTATGTTGTTAGCTCAAATGATTTGGTACTTTATAGAAGGTCTAAATGGTAGAGTAAAGGACGATGATTTTTCAAAAGATGAAGAATTTCAAAAATTTATCACATTAGTAGAAGATCAAGAATTAATATTTTTCAAAAGCTTAATTACCAACCGTTGGTGGGTAGAAATCCCTTTTTTATCTACTGTTAATACTAAGTTAAAAAAGCATACGTTATTACCATGTACCTTACAAGACTATAAAGATGCTTGTAACAATATAATACCAGAACGTTGGTTTAAGGCATTTCAAAAAAACAGCTTGTAAGTTAAGAATTCTTTAATAAAAGTATAGAGTTTCGATGTGATGTTTAATTTTATCGATTAAATGAAGAATAATTAGCAAAAAAGTTGCTTTTAAATAAATAATTAAATATGTTTACGCTCTTACTTTTAAGAAGCATATCATTTAACCTCAGAGTTTTTATAAATTATGAAGAAGTTTGTATTAATAACAGCAGTTTTTGCACTTTTAACAAGTTGTAGTTCAGGAGATAAAGGCCAACTTGTAGGAGCAAAAGGGAAGAAGTGGCATCCAGAGAAGCCTTATGGAATGACTAAGGTACCTGGCGGTTCTTTTATTATGGGTAAAGCAGACGATGATTTAGCAGGTGTACAAGATGCTCCAGCCAAAACAGTTACTGTGCGTTCATTTTACATGGATGAAACAGAGATTACAAACAGCGAATACCGCAAATTTGTAAACGAAGTTCGAGATTCTATCATTAGAACAGATTTAGCTGAAATGGCAGATATTGAAGGTAAAACACCTGGTTCAAATGATATTGGTGAATTTGCATATATAGGTTCTGATGATAGTAATTTAACACCATATCAAGAATATATGCGTGATAATTACGGAAACGAACAAAAAAGTTTGAATAAAGACATCGATATTATTTTCGAAACGTCAGAATATCCAGACGTTTTGTACGCAGAAGTTATGGATGGAATGTATATTCCTCTTGAAGAATCTTACAATGGTCAACGTACTTGGAACGTTAAAAAGTTTGTTTTTGAATATTCTTACATGGATATAGAGAAAGCAGCACGCGATAAAAAGTTAAGTCGTTCTGACGTAATTGTTAGAGAAGAAGTAGAAATTTATCCAGATACTACTGCTTGGATTCGTGATTTTGCTTATTCTTATAACGAACCAATGCATAACGATTATTTCTGGCACGCAGCATACGATAACTATCCAGTAGTTGGTGTATCTTGGAAACAGGCAAAAGCTTTTTGTCAATGGAGAACAAAATACCATAATGATCACAGAAAGTCTAAGAAAATACATTTCGTAAACTCTTACCGTTTACCAAATGAAGCAGAATGGGAATATGCAGCTCGTGGTGGTCTTCAAGCAGCAACTTATCCTTGGGGTGGACCTTATGCCAAAAACGATAGAGGTTGTTTTATGGCTAACTTTAAACCATTAAGAGGAGATTATGCAGCAGATCAAGCACTTTACACTGTAGAGGCAGACACTTTTGAGCCTAACGATTTTAATTTATACAATATGGCTGGTAATGTTGCAGAATGGGTAAACTCATCTTACGATCCAGCATCTTACGATTTTGCTTCAACTATTAACCCTAACGTGAATGATTCAAGTAACGAACGTAAAGTAGTTCGTGGTGGATCTTGGAAAGATGTTGCTTATTTCTTACAAGTAAGCTCTAGAGATTATGAATATGCAGATTCTGCAAGAAGTTTTATTGGATTTAGAACAGTTCAAGATTACATGGGAAAAGAAGTAACAGCAAATACAAAATAAATTAATAATATAGACATTAAACCCTATTTTATAACAACAACTAACTATTAATTAACTTAACAACTAAAAATTATGGCACAAGTAAGCACTTACAAAAAAGCAATGGGATATCTTTATGGTATTGGAGCATCAGTAGTAATATTAGGCGCATTATTTAAATTAATGCACTGGCCTGGAGCATCTGTAATGTTAATCGTTGGATTAGGAGCAGAAGCATTAATTTTCTTTGCATCGGCATTCGAAAAGCAAGAAGGAGATTTAGATTGGTCTTTAGTATATCCAGAATTAGCAGGAGGACAAACTCTTGGTAAAAAAGGAAAAGAAGAGCCAAAAGACGCAGAAGGTTTATTATCTAAAAAATTAGACAACTTATTAAAAGATGCTAAAATAGATGGTGAATTAATGGCTAGTTTAGGAAACAGCATTAAAAACTTTGAAGGTGCAGCAAAAGGAATCTCTCCTACAGTAGATTCTATGGCAGCAACAAAAAAATATGGTGAAGAAATGGGAATCGCTGCAGCGCAGATGGAATCTTTAAATTCTTTATATAAAGTACAAATGGAATCTGCCTCTAAGCAAGCGTCTATTAATGCAGAAACTGTTGAGAATGCAAGTAAATTAAAAGAGCAAATGCAATCTTTAGCTTCTAACTTGTCTTCTTTAAATGGCGTATATGGTGGAATGTTAACAGCAATGAACAAAAAATAATTAGTTTACTAATTTTATTTTATTAACTAAAAAAAACTAATTTTTATGGGAGGTGCTAAAGAAACCCCAAGACAGAAAATGATAAGCTTAATGTATTTAGTTCTAATAGCAATGTTAGCTCTAAATATGTCTAAAGAAGTTCTTTCTGCTTTTGGATTAATGGACGAAAAGTTCGAAAATGCAAATACGCTTATTACAGATAACAATACAAAAACTTTAGCTTCATTAGTCTCTAAAGGTGAAGAAAAGCCTAAGGAGTTTGCTGTAGCTGCAAATAAAGCGCAACAGATTACTCAAATTTCAAAAAAGTTTACCACTTACATTGGGAACCTGAAATCTGAAATTTTAAAAGGTGGAAAATACGAAGTTGACCCTGAAACTGGTCAATTACCATTTGATCAAATGGATAAAGGAGATTTTATCGATGAGCTTTGGTTTGCTGGAGATAAATTAAGCAAGAAAGGTCAAGTAGTAATGGAAACTATTAACAAGTACAAAGCAGATATAAAAAGCGTTGTAGGTAACGATGTTAAGTATACTGTGGCTTTAGAGAATTTTGACAAGAAATTCAATACAGAAAGTATTAAAGCTAAAGATGGAGCTAATAAATTATGGTTAGACTATCACTTTAAAGGTTTTCCAGCTATTGCTTCTATAACAAAATTAACTGCTATGCAGAATGATGTTAAAACAACAGAAGCTAATATGTTTAACTTGTTTTTAGGTAATACATTAGATTCTGCAGTTTCTTTAAAAAACTATCAAGCTATTGTTTTAGCAGATAAATCTGCATTTTTTGCAGGAGAGAAATTTCAAGGTAAAGTAGTATTAGGAAAATATGCAGATGTTACACCAACTAAATTAATGGTAAATGGTCAAGAAATTGATTTATCTAAAGCTATTGATTCTACAGGTGCTGCACGTTTAGATTTTAATGTTGGAAACGTTGGAGAGCAAAAAATTGATGGTGAATTTACTTTCTTAGAAGATGGTAAACCATTACCAATTAAAATTGTAGGAAACTACGTTGTTGTGCCAAGACCAAATTCTGCTACTATTTCTGCAGATAAAATGAATGTGGTTTATAGAGGTTTAGATAACCCAATGACAATTTCTTTTGCTGGTGTTCCAGATAATAAAGTATCTGCTTCAGGTTCTGGATTATCTAAAGCTTCTGGTACCGGAAAATACGTTGTAAGACCTGGATCTGGTAGAGAAATTAAAATTAACGTTTCTGCTACTTTAGACGATGGTTCTAAAGCTTCAGATAGCCAAGTATTCCGTATTAAGGATATACCTAAGCCAACAGGATCTTTTAATGGTCAAACAGATTCTGCTAAATTGCCAAGAAACAACGTAATGATTGGTAAAGTTGGTGCTAAACTAGAAGACTTTGTATTTGATTTAGACTTACAAGTAACAAGCTTTAAATTTAAAGTACCTGGACAAGCAACAATTAATTGTAACGGAACACGTTTAAGTGGTGCTGCTAAAAATGCTTTAAAGAAAGCAAAAAGAGGCGCATCAGTACAATTCTTTGATATTAAAGCTAAGATTAAAGGAAATAGCATTAAATTAAAAGGTGTTTCTCCAGTAATTATTGAATTGACTAACTAATAAAATCAACCATCTGATTATTATTAATTTTATAAAAAATCGAAACAGATGAATTTAAAATCATTATTATTTACTGCTTTAGTTTCAGTTTCCACTTTTGGAATGGCGCAATCAAATTTATTGAATGCAACGCATCCTGATCAAGTTGGTGTTAAAACTGAAGAGCAAAAAGCATTAGACAACGATCATCCTTTAGAGTATGGTTATGTTGGCGATAGAGATATCCTTTTTTCTAGAATGGTATGGGAAAAAATTATCTTAGATGAACGTGTTAATTTTCCTCTGTACTATCCTATAGATACCAATAATATTGGTACCGATAGACGTAGCTTATTTGATGTTTTGTATAAAAATGTTTTAGATGGAACTATTGAGAATGTTTACAGCGATTCTTACTTTACTGGAAAGAAAAGTATGGTAGACTTAGCTCAGCAAATGGTAGATATTGATACTTTAGATGTTGGTTACGATCAATTAAACCAAGACGGTTATATAGATCCAGAATACATTACTAAAACTGAAATTCAGTCTGCTAATGTAACGGCTTACCACATTAAAGGTACTTGGTATTTTGACAAACGTCAAGGTGAATTAAAGTATAGATTAATTGCTATAGCTCCTGCTGCTGCCGATGTAAACTTTATTAATTCTGAAGATCAATCTAATAAAACACCTATTGCTTTATTCTGGTTATTTTATCCAGATGTAAGAGATATTTTGCACACAGCAAAAACGTATAATACTAAAAATAGTGCTATGCCTTTTTCTTTTGATCATATCTTAAACACAAGACGCTTTAATGCAGTTGCATATAAAGAAGAAAACGTTTATGGTGATAGAACTATTGAAGAGTATATTCCAGAAAACTCTTTAATGCAATTATTAGAATCTGATCGTATTAAAGATAAAATCAGAAATTTAGAATTAGATATGTGGCAATTTTAATTGTTGCTTAAATACTATATAAAAAAGGTTCACAGTAATGTGAGCCTTTTTTTTATACTTTTAAAACTTCTTTTATTTGATTTAATTTAGCTTCTTTTTATTTTACCAATTAGAGTTTAAAACAGATTTAGTGTCTGTAGTTTTTCCATTTATATTTATAAAATTGAGCACTGCAAGAGTAACCTTTTAAATTATTTAAGTTTCGCTTAACCTTTTACCTCATTATAACCTTTTAAGATTTTAGCTTACTAGCTTACTGCTTATTAGTTTATATCTATATTTTACATTTTAAGTTAAAATATGTTTTCTAATTAATAATGCCTATTTGGATTATAGACTATGAAATAAAACAATTACTATTACTTATAAAATATTTCTATTTTTATAGATTGATAAATACTTCTTTAATTAATAATATTCTATCTATAAGTATTAAAAATCTATTGTTTCAATTTTAAAATTTAGTATTGTCTTAATTTGTTTTTAAGTCTTTTATTAAGATTACCTATATAATTGCTTATAAAATTTTCTAACTGTCTTAATTAAGCTTATATCGTTGTTTAAAGCTTTATAATGGTTCTTAAAAGGTCGGAGTTTTTGTAGTTAATAATTCTTAGGTATAAAAAAAAGCAAATCATTAGATTTGCTTTTTTTATGGATTATGTGGTAGTAATTAATCTCTATAATAACGTCTTCCGCCACCTTGATTTGCTTTAGCGCCTAAACTATTAAATTTCCAACTAAAGTTTAGCATAAAATATTGCGTTAAAACTGTACTTTGTCTATCTTCTATGTAATCTTGAGATGCAACTCTTGTGGCATTGGTGTTTTGATTTAATAAATCGTAAACTTTTAAGGTAACTAAACCTTTATCCTTTAATACTGCGTAAGATATAGAAGAGTTCCAGAACCAAGCGCTTTTTTGAAAACCGTCTGCAATATTACTATTGTAATTGTAATTTAAATCGTTTCGCCATTCAAATTTTTTGGGTAAAAATGTAGCTGTTTCAATGGCTAAGTTATGTCTTGTAAATTTTTGATTTTCAAAATTATCGATATCAAAAGTTGTATTGTTAAAGTTTACGCTATATCTAGGTTTAATTTCAAAAAACTTATTCCAAACAAATTCTAATCCTATATTAGGTTCAAAAGAAATAGTTTTACTTGCATACTTTACATCGTTATTAAAGTTAATGTTTTTAGAGAAGTTAACAGAAGAACCAACTCTAATTCTAATAGATCTTAAAGAATCTAGTTTAAAGTTTTTACTATAACTTCCGCCACCATAACCATTATTATTACCATTTACGTTTTCGTAAGTTGTAGTTCTTTTTAGAGTGGTTGGATTTATAGTTGTTTTAGAAACTACATTGTTATTTATGGCTGTTATTCCTGCATAGGTGTAAAAACCAGATCTTTTAGCCCAATCGTAAGAGTTATATCCAAAATACATATTATGTCTGTTAGATGGTGCTAAATTTGGATTACCTGTTATGGTATTTAGTGGATTAGAAACATTATCGAAAGCTTGTAGTTGAGACAATGCTGGCGGATCGTTACTTAGTCTGTAGTTTATGTAAAAAGAGGATTTTTTGTTGAATTGATATCTAACAAATGAATTAACTTCTACAGCATTAAAATCTGTTTCTACATTAAATTGTGGTCTTAGGCCATCTTTATTTTCTAGAGTTCTAAATACGTAGCTAGCGCCAATTCTAGCAGATAATTTTTCGCTTTTATATCTAAGACGTAATCCAGGACGACTTTGTGTATCTGTATAATTAAAATCTGTACTTAAATTACTATCAAATTGATCGTAACTGTTTGTAAATGCATTTTTATTAAAAGTACTTTGTTTGTTTTCGTCTTTATTTCTTGAAAATCTATAGGTTGCATTTAAAAACCATTTATCTTTTTCTAAAGGAATACTAACGGTTAGATTACTTCCAAAGTTAGTAGTTTTATTGTCTTGTTCTGTAAACTGATCCCTTACAATATCTGGTGTTATTGTGGTTGTATCAAAAAATTGTGTGTTAGAATTTATAAAGTCTTCTCCTTCTAATCTAGAAAACTCGTTTTCTATTCCAACTTTTATATATGCGCCTTTTTTTCCTATTTTTTTTGTTAATTCTATTTCGTTTCCAAAGCTTGAAGATTTATTTTCTACAAAAGAACTTAAAGTTGAGGCGTTTGTTAAGTCTCTATCTTCGTTAAATGAGTTGTCTTGGCTATTATATGTTGTAGTAGATTTAGAATAGCTAAATGTTGGTTTTATATTTAAGAAAAGTGTGGTGTCTATTTTTACTTCGTAATCTAAATTTGCAACATGGCTATCTGTATCTGATGAAGATGAAGATTTAGAGTCTGAAAAGAATCTAGAATCATTTAAGAAGGTTTCTCTTTGAGAGGCACTTTCGTTTTCAGAATTACTAGTAGAATAAAAATAATCTGCAGAAACATCACCTTTTTCTCCAACCTTATCGGCATAATTTAAACCGGCATTTTTAGAGGTTGTAATTCCTTGTCCGCCACCAAAAGATCTACCACCAACACTAAATCCATTTTGGCTCCAGCTTGTACTACCACTTCTTCCAAACATTTTAGAAATTTCTCCAAAACTAAAACCTGGAGAATTTATATTGTTTCCACCAGCCAAAACACTAATACGTTGGTCGTTATCAAAGCGGTTAAACATACCGGCAAATTCCCAGCGTTTATCTGTACCGGTCCCTGCGGCAACTCTTCCAAAAACTCCTTTGTTATTTTCTTCTTTTATGGTAAGGTTAATAGTTTTGTTTTCTGAGTCTCCATCTTCACCAGAATATGCTTCAGATTTTGTTTTGGTATCTACAATTTGAATTTTTTCAATAATATCTTTTGTAAGATTTTTTGTAGTAATACTTGGATCATTTCCAAAAAAGGGTTTTCCATTTACAAGTATCTTATTTACTTCTTTACCATTAATTTTAATTTTACCTTCGGCGTCAATTTCTACTCCTGGTAATTTTTTTAGTAAATCTTCTACGTTAGCATCTTTTTTTGTTTTAAATGATTTTACATTAAATTCTAATGTATCTTTTTTTATGGTAACTGGAGCAGCAGTTCTTATAACTACTTCGTCTAAAGAATTACTAACTTCTAGGATTAGTTTTCCAACATTAATTTCCGCCTTATTAATTATAATTTCTTTTTTGAATGTTTTGTAACCAACATAAGAAACAAATAAATTTAGTTTATCTTCTGCTGTAGCATCTTCAATAATAAAGCTACCATTGGCTTCAGAAATTGTATACGCAACCAAACTACTGTCTTTTTGCTTTTCTACGTGAATTGTAGCTGCATCTAATGGAAGGTTTTCGTCACTAGATACTAATGAACCAAAAATCTTAAAGTCGTTGTTTTGACCAAAAGTGGTACTTATGCAAAGAAGCATAAATACATAAAATAAATTTTTCATAACAAGTTGTTTATAGGTTAAGAGCCTAAAAAAAATGGGATTCTTTTTTTGGGTCTAAACAAGTTAACGAAATTATCTAGAGTTTTTTATTTAGTCTGTTAAACAAAATATAAATTTTATTATTTATTTACGTTATAAATAAGACTTGTTAGACTGTTTATTAGGGTTTAAAAAGCTGTTTAATGCAAAAGGCTGAGTTTTTGTGTAAAAAACTCAGCCTTTTGTTTAATGTTTTGTGTTATTATTTTTTACGCATGTAGATACTAATTGGTACACCTTTAAAATCGTAAATTTCACGCAACTTATTTTCTAAGAATCTTTTGTAAGATTCGGCAACATATTGTGGTAAGTTACAGAAAAATGCAAACTGCGGTTGTGGTGTTGGTAACTGCATAATATATTTAATCTTAACAAACTTTCCTTTTAATGCTGGCGGCGGTCTATTTTCTATTATTGGTAATAATACCTCGTTAAGCTCGCTTGTTTTAATTTTCTTAGTACGGTTATTATATACTTCTACAGCAGTTTCTATAGCTTTGTAAACACGTTGTTTTGTAAGTGTAGACATAAATACTATTGGTACATCTGTAAATGGTTCTAATTGTTTACGGATATATTTTTCGTACTCGTTAGTTGTTTTATGATCTTTTTCTACTAAATCCCATTTGTTAACTAATACAACAATTCCTTTACGGTTACGTTGTGCTAACCAAAAAATATTTTGAACTTGTCCGTCAAAACTACGTGTAGCATCTACAACTAATAAACATACATCTGCATGTTCTATAGCTCTTACACTTCGCATTACAGAGTAGAATTCTAAATCTTCTCTAACTTTCTTTTTTCTTCTAATTCCAGCAGTATCTACTAAATTAAATTCAAATCCAAATCTATTGTATTTGGTATCCATTGCGTCTCGTGTTGTTCCTGCAATGTCTGTAACAATATATCTTTCTTCGCCAATTAAAGTGTTTATAAATGAAGATTTTCCTGCATTTGGTCTTCCAACTACAGCAAAACGTGGTAATGGGTTTTCTTCTTCTTGAATATCTTCAATTTCTGGTAAAGCTTTTACTAAATCATCTAATAAATCTCCAGTTCCACTACCATTAATACTTGCAACGCTATAATATTCTCCTAAACCAAGGCTGTAAAATTCTACAGCATCTTCGGCGCGTTTACCATTATCTACTTTGTTTACAACTAAAAATACAGGTTTAGACACTTTTCTAAGAAGTTTAGCAACGTCTTCGTCCATTCCAGTAACACCACTTTCTACATCTACCATAAAAATAATGGCATCTGCTTCGTCTATGGCAAGTTCAACTTGTTTATCAATTTCAGCTTCAAAAATATCGTCTGATCCTTTTACATATCCACCAGTGTCAATTAATGAAAACTCTTTTCCATTCCAATCACTTTTTCCGTAATGTCTATCTCTAGTTACACCACTTACTGCATCTACAATGGCTTCTCTACGTTGAATTAAACGGTTAAAAAATGTTGATTTTCCAACATTTGGTCTTCCTACAATTGCTACTATACTACTCATAATTTATTTTTTTATGCATTACATATCCTGTAAGCGACTGCAAAGGTAGTGTTTGTTTATAGAAAAAAATCACTAAATTGGACCTATTATATTTTATATCATGAGTTTAGGAGATGAAATTGAATTAAGGCCGCGTTTTAAATTAGATTTAAACGAACATAATAAGATTGTTTTAGATCGTTTTGAAGAACACGCTATAAACACAACTAATTTAGTAGTATCTCGTTTAGATAACCATGTGTTTATTAGAATTCCTAAGGCCAAACAACATTTTTGGTCGCCACAATTACATTTAGAAGTGGTTTCTTTTGATAAAAAAACGGCTTTGCTTTCTGGATTATTTGGACCTAATCCAACAGTTTGGACTATGTTTATGTTTTTTCATTTTATAATTGCAGTGCTTTTTATTGGTTTTGTTATTTGGAGTTATACCAATTTTAGGTTAGAAAAAAGCTTTTTTTTGCAAACTGTTGTTGCTGTTTTTATGGTTGTTTTTTGGTTTGGTTTATACATTGCAGGACGCTTAGGTAAAAATGCAGGTAAAGAAGAAATGATGCAATTACACCAGTTTATGGAACGTGTTTTAAATAAAAAAAGCTCTAATGTTATTTAGAGCTTTTAGTTTTTTTACTATTTAGTTTTAGTTGTTGTAACCAAAACGTTTTAATTGTCTGTCGTTACTACGCCAATTTTTATTTACTTTGGCATATAGTTCTAAGTAGATTTGTTTTCCAAAAAATTTCTCTAAATCTTTTCTAGCTTCTACACCAACGCGTTTTATGGCTTCGCCTTTATGGCCAATAATAATTCCTTTTTGTGTTTCGCGTTCTACCATAATTACAGCACGCATACGGATAATGTTTTCTTCTTCAAAAAATTCTTCGCAATCAACTTCTACTGCATATGGAATTTCTTTCTTGTAGTGCATTAATATTTTTTCACGAATTTTTTCGTTTACAAAAAAGCGTTCTGGTTTGTCTGTTAATTGGTCTTTTGGGTAGAATGCAGGAGATTCTGGTAACAATTCAATAATTTTATCAAAGACTTCTTTTACGTTAAAGCCTTCTAAGGCAGATACTGGGTAAATTAGTGCATTTGGTACTTTTTCTCCCCAAATTTGTACTTGCTCTACTAATTCTTCTTGGTTAGATTTATCAATCTTGTTTAAAAGTAGTAATACAGGTATTTTAGAATTAGTAATTCGTTTAAAAAACGCTTCGTCTTTTAATTCTTTTTCGCCAATTTCTACCATATAGATTAGTAAATCAGCATCGTCAAAAGCTGTTTTTACAAAGTCCATCATGGAAGACTGCAATTGGTATGCTGGTTTAATAATTCCTGGTGTATCGCTTAAAATTACCTGAAAGTCTTCGCCATTTACAATACCTAAAATTCTATGTCTTGTAGTTTGTGCTTTACTGGTAATAATAGATAGTTTTTCGCCTACAAAAGCATTCATTAATGTAGATTTTCCCACATTAGGATTACCAATTATATTTACAAAACCTGCTTTATGACTCATAATTTATTCTTTTAAAGACTACAAAGGTAAGATGTTAGTTTGTTATATTAACTATTTATGTGATTTGTTCCCAAAAAAAAATGGGTTAAAAGAAGCTGACTTTTAATTGTTTGTAGTATTGTGATTGCTTTTTAATACTAAATATTATGATCTTGGTTTGTTTAAGCCTCTATCGTACATAACAATACTTCCTGCAACTGCTACATTTAGGCTTAATTCTGATTTAAATTTTACTAAGAAATGCGATTTTTTTATAGCGTCTTTAGACAAACCGTGATCTTCTGCACCTAATAAATAAACGCAACGTCTTGGATGATTAAAGGTTTCTAATTCTGTAGCAGTAGGATCTAATTCTACGCCAACTAATCTTGCGCCTTTTGGTAGATTATTGTAAAATTCTTGAAAATTATTATAATGAAAATAAGGCATAGATTTTACAGCATTATGCGTGTCGCAGGCTTGTTTTGCATACCTATTTCCAATAGTAAAAATATAACTTGCTCCTAAATTTTGAGCTGTTCGCCATAAAACGCCTAAATTTTCTGGTGTTTTTCCATTTTGTATGCCAATACCAAAAAATTCGTTTTCAAAATTATCTACCATAGTACAAAAATAGAAAAGTTATTACGATTAAAGAAATAAGCTTTTTGTAGTCCAAAACTGGTTTTAATTTTTATTGCTTTAAATTAGTTCTTAGTAGTGTTTAAAAGTTTTTGTGCCGATAAGATACCACTAATTACAGCACCTTCTAAATAACCACCAAAATAGGGTGCGGTTTCTGTTCCTGAAAATAATAATTTACCATTTAAATAGGCTGAATTAAAAATAGGATTTCCGTAGTGTGCCGACATATAAACATCTTCTAAATTTGGACAACTTGTAAACTTATCTTTAGCCCAATCTTTCTCGGAATAACTTAAATAATTTCTTGCTTTAGAACCCAAATGTTTTTCTAAATAAGCTAAAATCTGTTCTTTTCTTGTTTCTGCACTAACTTCTCTTAACTCTTGGTTTACAAAACCCATTAAGCTAAAATTTGTTTTGGAAGCATTGGTATGATCGTATAATTCTGTAACAGCGCCAAATTGGCCTATAATTGTGCCCGAATTATTTTGTTCTCGCCAAAATGGGGTTTTATAAGTAATACCAACTTTAATAGCATGACCCATCCAGGTTTGCGTTTTATGCATTACTTTATTTAATTCATTGGGTAATTTTGGAGAGTAGTTTAGTGTTGTAGCAAGTTTTGGAGGTAATGTATTAATTACTCTTTCTGCTGAAAAAGTATTAGTGTTCGAAGTCAATATAATTTTATTTTCAATTTCCGAAATCCTTGAAATTTGAGTGTTTAAAACTATTTTATCTTCAACAAAATTGGATAATTTTTTTATTAAATTATTAGAACCACCAGAAATACGATAAGCCGATGGTTGTGTTTGATCACTCTCGAAATAATGTGCAGGTCCATTAGTATTATAAACCATAATACTTTTTCCTTTGGAATATTGACTAAACTTTTCAATACCTAAATTATTAAGTAATTGTGATAAGTTTTTATGATTTGGCTGAAACCAAGCTGGTCCAAAGTCAATAGTGTTTTTAGTTAACACACGACCACCAATTCTATCTCTACCTTCTAATATAATAAAATTAGTTTCTCTATTTTGTAATAGATAATAAGCTGTAGTTAATCCAGAAACTCCTGCACCAATTATAATATATTTGTAGTCTGTTTTTCTCATGTAAAGCCAAGTGTAAAAGTATAAAACGAACTTACAACATTTATGCTTTTATTTTAAATTAGTACTTCCATATTTTCAGTATTATTTGTTGGGAGCATTAGTGTAAGCAAATAATATTAATATGTATGTTGTTATTTTTAGTGAAATTATCTCTTATTTTTGATAAAATTTTTATTATGAAAATTAAAGATACAGAAACCAAAAATTATTGGACCAACAGATATAGCAAAGCTAAAACAGGTTGGGATATTGGTTATCCTTCTACACCATTAAAAACGTATTTTGATCAATTAGAAAATAAGGATTTACGTATTTTAATTCCTGGAGCTGGAAATGCTTACGAAGCAGAATATTTATTTAATAATGGATTTAAGAATATATTTGTTATGGATATTTCCGAAACGCCATTGCAACAGTTTAAAATTAGAAATCCAAAATTTCCTCTAACTCAATTAATACACCAAGATTTCTTTTCTCATAATGGGACTTACGATTTAATTATTGAGCAAACCTTCTTTTGTTCCTTTCCACCTTTACAAGCATCACGAATTTCTTATGTAAATAAAATGTATAATCTTTTAAAACCTAAAGGAAAGTTAGTAGGATTATGGTTTAATATTCCTTTAACAGAAGATCTAGAAAAAAGACCATTTGGAGGTAATAAGGAATTGTATATAAGTTATTTTAAAACACATTTTAGTATTAAAACATTAGAAAATTGCTATAATTCAATCCCCGAAAGACAAGATAAAGAATTGTTTGGAATATTAGAAAAATAGATTTTTTTGTATGAAAAATAAACAAATAAGTATATTGGGATGTGGTTGGTTAGGATTGCCATTAGCTAAATATTTTACCGCTAAAGGTTTTAAAGTGAAAGGTTCTACAACTTCAAAAGAGAAGATAAATTTACTTAAATCTAACAATATAACGCCTTATGTTTTTACTTTAGGTGAAGAAAATAACGATTCAAAATATTTAGATTTCCTTAATAAAAGTGCTGTTGTTTTTATTAATATTCCACCCAAACTAGAAGACGATGTTGAAACAATATATAAAAATCAAATAAAAGTACTATTTCCTTTTATTTCAGATAACCAACATGTTGTTTTTATAAGTTCTACGTCAGTTTACCAAAACACAAATAATTGGGTAACTGAAGATTTAGAGCTCTATCCAGAAAAATCAAGTGGTAAAGCCATTTTAGCTCTCGAAGATTTATTACAAAAAGAGTTAAAACAAAGATTAACTATTATAAGATTTTCTGGTTTGGTTGGTCCGGAGCGTTTGCCAGGAAAATTCTTAGCAGGTAAAAAAGAACTGTCCAACAGAAATGGACTTGTAAATGTTATCCATCAAACAGATTGTATTAGGTTGATTTTTGAAGTTGTTAATAAAAATTGTTGGGGAGAAATAATTAATGGTTGTGCAGATAAGCATCCAACAAGAGAAGATTATTATACAAAAGCAGCTACCAAAATAGGGTTGGAGCCGCCAACATTTTTAAAGGATTCTAATTTAAACTTTAAAAAAGTATGTAATAAAAAAGGTAAAACGCTATTAGATTTTAAGTATCAATTTTCTGATCCAATGGATATATTAGAATAGTAATAAAAACCAAAAGGCTAAGTCATTAGATTTAGCCTTTTTTAGTATAAACAGTTAATTATTACTACAAGAATTTTAAGGAATGATAACGGTTATTGTTATTTAAGTGTTAAGAATATTTTTTTTGTAAAACGATATTCTAACAAGGTAATTAATATGTGGTAATAAGCTTGTTTATTTTTTCTTTTCTTGTCGAATTTGCAAAAATTTAAAATCATTATAAATTGAAGTGGTAACACTTACAAAGTGTTTGATTTTGAGCTAAATAAAAACAAAAATAACTAATACTTTAAACTTTTTTTATGCTAACTAAATTACCAACCAACCTATTGGACTTAAAGTCCTGTAAGTTTTTTGTTTTATTAGTATCAACTTTCTCTTACAGTCAAACTCTTATAGCAGATTATGGTTTGGGGCAAAGTTCATTGAGCTACGCTACTGGGAACTTCGTAAATGTCTCAATTGGCGCTAGCGCAACTACAAATACTGTAAGCACTTGTACTGATGATATCAGAAATAATGATATAACAACGCCAAATTTGGATTTAATAAATAGAGGTTCTTTTCAGTTTGATGTAACTGTAAATATTACGAACCTACCGACCAATCAAAATAGTCCAGGTAATCCTTCTAAACACCCAATTTTAACATTTGATGGTGCTTACAGAGATTTCGGTGTAAATATTGATGATGCAGGTTATCTTTATATAATGTACAACAATAGTACCTATTCTGTTGCATCTGTAAATACGTTTTCAGAAAATATAGATTATGAGATTAAGGTTCAGTATATTAAAGGTTCTACCAAGTTAATGGTAAATAATACTATAGAGATAGTTGCTACTATACCTTATCCTTTAAACGGTGCTGCCTCAAATTTAAATAGGAAAATTTATCTTAGTGAAAACCCTGGATTTGCCTTTACACTCGCAGCATGTTTTAGTAATTTAAAAGTGTATAATTCACCAGTTGCATTTATTTTGCCAAACAATGCCCCAACTATCGAAGCTGTATTAGACCAACAGGCTTGTCCAAATGCAGATGTAATTATTACAACTGCTATTGCTGACGCAGAAACTACTGCTGCTAACTTAACGGTAGTAGCAACAGCATCTAACCAAGCAATAGTTACCAATGCCAATATTGTTAAAACAAATTCTGGTGATGATTTTACATTTACCATCACATCAGAAACGGATGCAACATGTACAGTCTCAATTATTGTAAGTGCTACAGACTAAGCTGGTTCAGAGACTACAAGTAGTTTTGATGTAACTTTTGAGGATACAACCAGCCCAACATCCGTAACACAAGACATTACAGTACAATTGGATGCTAATGGTGCGGCTACAATTACAGCAGCAGACATTAATAATGGCAGTTCAGATAATTGTGATATCGATACAATGGTATTAGATATTACAGATTTTACGTGTGCTGATTTAGGAGATAATACAGTTATTTTAACAGTAACAGATAACGAAGGAAATACAGATACAGCTATGGCAACAGTTACTGTTGTAGATAGTTTAGTACCAACTGTAGTAACGCAAGATATTACTGTGGTGTAGATGCTAATGGTACAGCTAGTATTGAAGTGTTAGATATTGATGATGGCAGTTCGGATAATTGTGGTATAGATACTATGGTATTAGATATTACAGATTTTACATGTGCTGATTTAGGTGACAATACAGTGACGTTAATAGTAACAGATAACGAAGGGAATTCTGAAACTGAAACAGCAACAGTAACTATTGAAGATAATATTTTACCTACAGCCGTTGTACAAGACCTTACTGTAACCTTAGATGCAAGTGGTATGGCTACTGTTTTAGCATCAGCCATAGATAATGGTAGTGCAGACAACTGTGGAATTGACACTATGGTATTAAATATTTCCGATTTTACCTGTGATGATATAGGGCTTAATATTGTGGTATTAACCGTAACCGATATTTCAGGGAATTCTCAAACAGCTTCAGCAATAGTTACGGTAGAAGATACTTCAGCAGCAACTATAGTAACACAAGATATTACTGTGGAATTAGATGCTAATGGAGTAGCTAGTATTGATGTGTCAGATATTAACAATGGCAGTTCAGATAATTGTGGTATAGACACTATGGTGTTAGATATTACAGATTTTACGTGTGCTGATTTAGGAGACAATACAGTAGCTCTAACAATAACAGATAACGAAGGAAATACTAATACAGCTACTGCAATAGTAAATGTAGTAGACGTTATGGGTCCTGTAGTAACTAATTGTCCGGAGGACATTGCAGTAGTTGCAAATGAATTAGATATTTATGTAATAGAAGACTATACAAATGGTTTATTAATTACAGACAATTGTAGTTCAAGTTTTACGGTAACTCAGACTCCTTTAAGTGGTACAGAGGTTACAGAAGGTGATACAAATGTAGTTATCACAGTAACAGACGATAACGGCAACAGTACAACGTGTAGTTTCTCTATTACAGCTACTTTAAGTACAAGAGCTGTAGTGTTACCTGAGCTAAAGCTATATCCAAATCCTGCAAAAGAATTTATAACTATTGTTAAGTCAAGTGGTCTGGCTATAAAATCTGTAACTATCTACGATTTAACAGGTCGTAAAGTACAAGTGATAAATTTTAATAACTCACTAAATAGTACTGAGATAAATATTAGCTTAAATGATTTACAAATAGCGTCTTATATCTT
>CALJFB010000015.1 GCA_938073895.1 uncultured Flavobacteriaceae bacterium | reverse complement strand
GTGGACCAAGTGTAAGTTGAAGAATTGGCTAGTTGTTGAACTTCTGTTTCAGAGAGCGCTCTATTCCATAATGCAAAATCATCAATTTTACCATCTACAAAATCTTTTAAGCCTGGTGATACAGGGTGGCTTGCTCCAATTAAATTTGTAGAGGTAGAGTTTCCTGCTGCCAAATAGGAATAATTTAAGGAGGATAAAGCAATGGTTTCTGTTGCCACTAAAGAACCATTTAAATATAATTTCAAAGTAGAATTTTGATAAGTTACAGTGATGTTGTTCCATGAATTCATGGGAACTATATTTTGTGGAGAATTAATATTAAAATATTGCTGTGGAGAGGGTTGTGAACCTGCAAATCTAATTTGATTATTTGATGTTAGCCTAAAACTTATCGTTCTCCAGTAACCCTCTTTGGTAGAGAAAGAGTAGGATCCATTAGTGGGATAATTAGAAACGTTAAACCATAACGAATGAGTTAACTCTGTAACAGAACTACTACCATTAAAAAAAGAATCATTCAAAGAAATGTAATCGTTAACTCCATCAAAACTATAAGCACTATTGGGATTTCCAAATCGGTCTGTACTGAGGGTTGCACCATTCACAGTTCCATTATTCCCATTACCACTTTCATCATTGGCATTACCGCAGAATGGCCAATAGCCCACTAGTCCAGTTTGTAAATTTGCTGGAAGGTCTGCTGATGTACACGCTGTTGTGCCAGCTGTAAGCCCTGAACTCACCGTTAAATCCACACTGTCCCCTGCACAGACTTCTGTAGCTGAGGCATTAATTGAAACTTCTGAGCAGGCGTTACTGTTTTGAACAAAACGAACTGAACTTCCACTTTTTGAATAACCATTATTTCTTATAACACTATTTTGATCTGAGTAAATTATTCTGTTCCATGAATGTGTTGGATCATCAACTGTCGAACTCCATACTATCCCATCATAACTTTCTTCATAAAAAACACCATTTAAATTTCTGTAACCATGGGGTAAAACATTAAAATTGCTACTATTATTTAATGATTGATTATTCCCTGGAGCACCGGTATTAGTTGAGTTTAACCAATCTGATGTGGATGCCATTGATTTGGCTATTTTATTTCCTGTGGTAGTCCCATCATAATTATAACCATTGGCTATGAGATGTTCTTCTAAAGTGGTCCATTCAGCATCCGTAGGGACATGCCAGCCTTCTGGTGCAAGTTCTTTTCTAAGCGATGGATCAGACAAAGAGGCTGCATTATGAATTCCTGCTACTGCATACCAATTGTAAAGTTTTCCTTTGGTTGGATCATTGTCATAATAACACCAAGCCCCTGTAGTAAGGTTAGTCCATTGTGTGGCATCCGTAATCTGTGGAATAGGGGTTCCATCACGATAGGTTTCCATTGCAGCATTTTCAACGGTCCATTGTTGTGTGCCATAGGTTAAGTAATCGTACGTGTTTCCATCAATATCTGTAACAGTATCTTGTGCATGGGCTATAACTGCAAAAGCAAATAACCCCCAGAGCAAATTTTTCATTTCAATTAAATTGGTTGAACATCAAAAGTAATAAAATACATTTAATAGTTTGTTCAATTTTGGTATATATTATATTTAATTCACAAAGTTGTGAACTTTTTTATTTGTAAATGCAAGTGAATATGTAAAAATATCTTACTATCACTGTAAATAAAACATTTTACAGACTTAATATTAAATATATAATATTGAAAATAATAGGCTAGATATGGGTTAAGTACAAAAACAAAAAACCTTAACATACTGATAAACAATAGTTAAGGTTTAGCTTTTGCGGAGAATGAGGGATTCGAACCCCCGGAGGTGTGACCCTCAACAGTTTTCAAGACTGCCGCATTCGACCACTCTGCCACTTCTCCTGAGTGCTATTTACGATTATTACCGTAATGCGAGTGCAAATATATAAACCTTTTTTAATCTATTCAAACAAAAAGCATACTTTTTTTTTATTTTTTTTCGTATGAAATATAAAGTATTAAAAATAGTGTGTTTAATGTATTTCTATCGTTATTTTTGTAAAAAAAATAAAAAATATGTCCATTATTGAAGCGTTAAAATTTAGATATGCTACTAAAAAGTTTGATTCCAATAAGTTAGTATCTGATTTAGATATTAAAACCATAAAAGAAGCCTTTAATTTAACACCAACATCTTATGGGTTACAGCCAATAAAATTAGCTTTAATTAAAAATAAAGCACTTCAAGCTGATTTAGTTTCAATAACTATGAATCAACAGCAAGTGGCTCAAGCATCACATATTTTGGTTTTATGTATAGACACCAAAATAGATACTGATTTTATTATGTCATATTTTAATAACATAAAAACTATTAGAAATACGCCCGATAATGTTTTAAAAGGGTTTAGAGATTATTTAATATCAGATTTCGAAAACAAGAGTCAAGAGGATATTGAATTATGGGCTACTAAGCAAGCCTACATAGCTTTAGGTAATTTACTAACGGTTTGTGCTACTTTAGGTATAGACGCTTGTCCAATGGAAGGATTTTCGGCCAAAGATTATGATGAAAAATTTCAATTAGAAAAACAAAATCTAAAATCGGTTCTTGTAATGCCTATTGGATATAGAGCTAACGATGATTTTATGGCTGATCTTAAAAAAGTAAGAAAGACTTTAGGAGATGTAATTATAGATTTAAATTAAAACAAATGCCAGGATTTGAAAAATTTAGTGATTTAGAACGCAAAGAAGTTAACGATGTATTAGAAACAGGCGTATTAATGCGTTATGGTTTTGATGGGATGCGTAATAATATTTTTAAAGCAAAAGACTTAGAAAACGAAATTCAAAATAGATTTAAAGTAAAACATGCGCAATTAGTATCTAGCGGAACAGCTGCGGTCTCTGTAGCTATGGCGCTATCTGGCGTTGGCGTTGGAGACGAAGTTATTATGCCAACATTTACCTTTGTAGCAAGTTTTGAAGCAATATTAATGTTAGGTGCAACACCTGTTTTAGTTGACATTGATAACACCTTAACACTTTGTCCCAAAGCTGTAGAAAAAGCAATTACACCAAAAACTAAAGCTATTATGCCTGTACACATGTGCGGAAGTATGGCAAATTTAGATGCGCTTAAATCTATTTGTAAAACTCATAATCTAAAATTAATTGAAGATGCTTGTCAAGCAATTGGAGGAACGTATAATGGTAAAGCATTAGGAACAATTGGAGATGCAGGTTGTTTTTCTTTCGATTATGTTAAGACTGTAACTTGTGGTGAAGGTGGAACTGTTATTACTAATAACGACGATTATGCTGTTAAAGCAGATTTATATCAAGATCATGGTCATGATCACGTTGGAAATGATCGTGGTGCAGAAACACATCCATATTTAGGTTATAATTTTAGAATATCTGAACTAAATGCAGCTATAGGTTTAGCCCAATTTAAGCGATTAGATGAATTTTTGGACTTACAAGAAAAACATTATACCATACTTAGACAAGAATTAAATTCTATAAATGCAATAGAATTTAGAACAGTACCTAATGGTGGCGTGGAAAGCTATGCTTTTTTAAACTTCTTTTTACCAACATTAGAAATTGCTAGAAAAGTTTCGGCAGATTTTAAATCTGAAGGCATAGATGTTTGTTTTCATTATTACGATAATAGCTGGCACTATGTTAGAAAATGGGAACATTTAAAAGAAGCTAAAAGTTTATATCCTTTACCCGAATCTGTAAAACAAGGCTTATCTAATATTTCAAAGCAAGACTTCTCTCAATCTGATCATTTTATAGGTCGTAATATTTCTTGTTTAATTAAAATTGGATGGACAGAAGAAGAAGTTAAGTTAAGAGCTTTAAAAATGACAGAGATTATTAATAGACATATTTAATATAAAACCTAGTTAGTACTTTCTAAATACTGATAGAAAATATATTATAAAAAAAAGAGGAACTAATTAGTTCCTCTTTTTTTGTAATTTTCTATGAACTTGCCTTTAGGTTTATTTTTGGAAAAAGAACTAAATGGTAAAGAATAAAAAGGTCTTGTTATTCTTCTTGCTTCTTCATTTGTAGCAGCTTCGTATTCAATTTTATAAATTGCAGAATAAATCATTGCGCGACCTGTTCCGTGATAACAATGCATTAAAACAGGATATTTAGTTGTATCGTCTAAAATCTTATAAACGCTGTCTAAATTAGCTTTTGTTGGTATTTGAACAGATGGAATGTTATAGTAATTTACGCCATTAATAGCATTAACTGCTTGTCTTTCGGAATCTATTTCCTTAATTGTTGCGGGATTTAAATCATTTCCTATGCCTCCATGCCTAAAATCTATTATTGTTTTTATGTTATTATCTTTAACATAGTCTTCTATTTTATCGGGAGGAATAGTACCAGACTTATAAACTTTACCTTCGGTAACTACACCAAAATTATAATTTACTTTAGTGTTGTATAAATGTTGAGATACCATTGCTAAAATAATAGCTAAAACTACCAAACCAATACGTTTAAAAATATCTTTCTTAGTCATTTTTCTCTGCTTTTAATTTTTTATCAATAATTCTATTCATATAATCTTGAACAAAACTTTTTGCTTTAATACGTAATACGTTTTTTATTGAATCGGATACATTTGTTAATGGATACTCTAAGCCTTTATCTTTAATATTATAAAAACCTATTTCTTTTTGGCTATCCATAGCATAAATATATTGTCCTTGCTGTAACTGCATATTTAATCCATTATGGGTTACTGCAAAAGGTTCTACAATAGAATCATTCATTAAACTTCTACCCCAACTTCTTATTGGTTTTTTGTAACCTACCAAGTCTGTTAATGTAGGATATATGTCTATTTGTTGTGCTAAACTATAATCTTCTCCAACTAAATTACTATTAGGTTTAAATACAATAATTGGTACAACAGACCTATTAACAGCTTTCATGTAATCTTTATAATAAATTTGATTTCCGTGATCTCCGGTTATTACAAAAATAGAGTTTTTATACCAATCTTGATTTTTAGCATTATTAAAAAAGTCTTTTAATGCATTATCAGTGTAACCTACGCATTGATGTATTGGTCTGTAACCTTTTGGAAATTTCCCTTTGGCTTCTTTTGGAACAACATATGGAGAATGAGATGTTAATGTAAAAATTGTAGCCATAAATGGTTCCTTTTTTTCTGCTAAAACAGTATTTACATGTTTTAAATAGGGTTTGTCCCAAATTCCCCAAAGTCCATCAAAATCATCATCATTATTATATTCTGTTTTACCGTAATAGTGGTCAAACCCTAAAATATTACCAAAACCTAAAAACCCCATAGATCCATTTGGAGCGCCATGAAAAAAAGATGTATCGTAATCCATATCATTTAAAACCGAAACTATAGATTGAGTATCTTGATTTGCAAAAGGAGATGATGTATAAGCTACTTTAAACGAAGGTATTCCTGCTAAAACAGACGACATACCATGTATAGATTTTCTTCCGTTAGCAAACGTATTTGGAAAAATTAAACTTTTAGCAGAAAGAGAATCTAAAAAAGGAGTAAAACTTTCGTGATTTTTAATGCCCATTTTTTTATTAAATGCACCTATATATTCTCTACTTAGGCTTTCAACAATTAAAATTATTACGTTTGGCTTACCTTCTACTTCTCTATTATACTGTTTTATAGGTTTTAAAACATCTAAAACTACAGCTTCTGGAATACTATTTTGCTTTTTAAAATAGTTTTTATTAATAGTTCTAATTAATGCAAATGGTGTATTTAAAACCATATCTGCATGAGATAATACGCTTACATGTCTACTTGCATCTACTAAAGTAATTGGTCTTGTACTGTGTTTAAAATCGCCTCTTATTCCTCCAATACTAAGTCCTGCAGTTATTAAAATTGCAACAATAGAGGTTAAAAAATAACCTAAACTAGGATTTGCTTTTTTATATTCTTTAAAACCTGCTACTTTATAAAGCTTAATCCAAATAAAACTTACCACACTAAATAAAACAAAAACATGCCAATAATCTTTTAGAAAAACAAAAAGTAATCCCATTTTATTAGACTCATTTTCTAGAGATTCTAAACCAGCAGTTGTTGTTCTTGTTTGTGTAAATTTATAATAAATAAAGTCAACAAAATTTAGAGCATAAGCAATTAAATTAGTTATAAAATAGACATAAAACAATACTTTTTGATAGGTTTTAGTAGTGTTTAAAACTAATGGAAATACACTTAAAAGTATAAATAAAGAATTAATGTAAAGAATTGCTGTAGTATCAAAAGCAAAACCTCTGTAACATATATTAAAAAAATCAGTTACAGAATCTATAGCAATTAAATCTGTATTGTAAAGATAAAATAAAATACGTGCTAATTGATAAAAAAAGAACACCAAAAAGAGTCTATATAAAAATATTTTGTATTCTTGTAATCTTCCAAAAAATATCATTAAAGTAGTTTATATTTGTAAAAAGTTAAGCTAATTTACTAAAATAAAATGTAAACAAAATCTATTATGGACAAAACAGAAGAAAGTTTCTTGGTTAATAGAATAAAAAGTGTTGGATTTGCCTTTAAAGGTATGATACATTTACTAAAAACCGAAGCAAGTATTAAAGTGCAATTTAGTCTTGCTTTAATAATGATTGCTTTAGGTATTTATTTTGAAATATCTTCTATTGAATGGATGCTTCAAACTTTTGCTGTTAGCTTGGTTATGAGTATTGAAGGTCTTAACACTGCAGTCGAAAAAATTGCTGATTTTATTCATCCAGATCATCATCCTAAAATTGGAATCATTAAAGATATTGCTGCTGGTGCTGTTTTTATTGCATCTTTTGCTGCAATTACAGTAAGTTGCCTTATATATATTCCAAAATTTATGGCTTAAAACGTTGTTAATAAGTTCTATTAAAGCAGCGCAATTAATAGTTGTCATTTATAGGATAAAACTAATGAATTTGTATTTTTGTTAAAATCCTATTTTAAATGGCAAAAGCAGCTAAAAAAGAAAAAACACCAAAGTCTAAACCAAAATTACCTTCGTTAAAGTTACCAAATTTAGAGCTTAATAGTCAACAACGCTTAATACTAGGTGCGCTATTAGCTTGTTTTGGACTCATTCTTTTTGTGTCTTTTCTATCCTTTTTATTTACAGGACAAGCAGATCAAAGTGCTATTTCAGAATTTACAGATAAAACCGTAGAAACTAAAAATTGGATGAGTAAATCTGGTGCTTGGCTAAGTAGCGTGTTTATATCTAATGGATTTGGAATATCGGCCTTTTTATTATCTGGTCTTATGCTTTTATCTAGTGTTTATATATTTATTAATGCGCCTAGAAAACGCATACAACAACAATGGTTTTGGGGTTTATTAATAATGACGTGGCTATCTGTACTTTTTGGTTTTTTTACAACTAAAAACGATATTCTTAGTGGAATAATTGGATTTGAAATAAATACATATCTTCAAATATATATTGGTAAAATAGGAACTGTACTATTATTAATTTTTCTTCTTATATCCTATTTAGCAATTAGGTTTAAAGTAACTCCGCAAAGTATTGCTGCGTTATTTAAAAGTGCAAAAAAAGATATTAAAGACGAATTTAATGATGCTAAAAAAGACTTTGTTCCAATAGATAATACATTATCAGACGAAGCTGAAGCCATTAAACAAAGTATTAAAAATACTGAAGCAACTCTAAACCCATCAACTCAAGAAACTATAGCAAAACCAATTAGAGTTGAAACAATTTTAGATATTGAAGACATTACGACTAAAGAAACAATTTCAGAAACTATACACGAATTAGAGCCAAGTGTTAAACCTAGTGAAACGAGTAAAGTAGAATCTACAAACGATTTTGAAATTGAAATCCCTAAAGCCGAAGAAGACATTGAGCTTGAAAATGAAACCGTAGAAATTCAAGTAGAAAAAATTGGCGAAGAAAAATCTGAAACAGACAATCTTGCCGGTAAATTAGTAGAAGATTTTGGAGAATTTGATCCAACATTAGAATTAGGTAATTATCAATTTCCGCCACTAGACTTACTTAAAAAGTACGATAATGAAGGCGTTACCATTAATAAAGAAGAATTAGAAGACAATAAAAACAGAATTGTAGACACATTAAATAACTACAAAATTGGTATTGCAAGTATTAAAGCAACCATTGGGCCAACGGTTACTTTATACGAGATTGTTCCAGAAGCTGGCGTAAGAATATCTAAAATTAAAAACTTAGAAGACGATATTGCATTGTCTTTATCTGCACTTGGAATTAGAATTATAGCACCTATTCCAGGAAAAGGAACTATTGGTATAGAAGTTCCAAATAAAAATGCCACTATAGTTTCCATGAGATCTGTTATTGCATCACAGAAATTCCAAAAAACAGAAATGCACCTACCAATAGCTATTGGAAAAACTATTAGTAACGAAACACTAGTAGTAGATTTAGCTAAAATGCCACACCTACTAATGGCTGGAGCAACAGGACAAGGAAAATCTGTTGGATTAAATGCCGTATTAACCTCTTTACTTTACAAAAAACATCCCGCCGAAGTTAAATTTGTTTTAGTAGATCCTAAAAAAGTAGAATTAACATTATTTAATAAAATTGAAAGACATTACTTAGCAAAACTTCCAGATGATGGAGATGCAATTATTACAGACAATACCAAAGTTATTCATACATTAAATTCTCTATGTATTGAAATGGATAACCGTTACGAAATGCTTAAAAACGCCTTATGTCGTAACATTGTAGAATATAATAAGAAATTTAAAGATCGTAAATTAAACCCAAACGATGGACACGCCTATTTACCTTATATTGTTTTGGTAGTAGACGAATTTGCCGATTTAATTATGACTGCTGGTAAAGAAGTAGAAACACCAGTTGCACGTCTAGCACAATTAGCACGTGCCATTGGAATTCATTTAATTATTGCAACGCAACGTCCATCTGTAAATGTAATTACAGGAATTATTAAAGCCAATTTCCCAGCACGTATAGCTTTTAGAGTTTCTAGTAAAATAGACTCAAGAACTATTTTAGATGCTGGTGGAGCAGATCAACTTATTGGTCGTGGAGATATGCTTTATACACAAGGAAACGATATGATCCGTGTACAATGCGCATTTGTAGATACACCAGAAGTAGAAAAAATTGTAAATTATATTGGCGCACAAAAAGCTTATCCTGAAGCTTATCAGCTTCCAGAATTTGTTGGCGAAGAAGGTGGCATAAATCTTGATGTAGACATAGCAGATAGAGATAAACTCTTTAGAGATGCTGCCGAAATTATTGTAACAGCTCAGCAAGGATCTGCGTCTTTACTGCAACGTAAACTTAAATTAGGTTATAACAGAGCAGGACGAATTATAGACCAGTTAGAAGCTGCAGGTATTGTTGGTGGTTTTGAAGGTAGTAAAGCTAGACAAGTTTTAATCCCAGATTTTATTGCTCTTGATCAATTGTTAGAAAACGAAAAAAAATAGATTAAACCCATTAAATTATGAAAAAAATCATTCTTATTTGTAGTATTTTAATATCAAATTTAAGCTTTGCTCAAGATGATGCTAAAGCAAAAACATTACTTAATGAGGTTTCAAAAAAAGTACAATCTTACTCTAATATTAGTATAGATTTTAAATATGTTTTAAATAATACTAACGAAAACATTCATCAAGAAACTCGTGGAGATGTTGTAATGTCTGGAGATAAATACAGATTAAATATTCTTGGCATAACTCGAATTTTTGATGGAAAAAAATTATACAGTATTTCTCCAGAAGATGAAGAAGTAAGTATATCTAAAGAAACAAACGAAGAAGCTACAATTACACCAAGTAAAATGTTATCCTTTTACGAGAATGGTTACACTTACAAAATGGATATTATTCAAAATGTTAAAGGCCGAAAAATTCAATACGTAAAGCTAATACCAATAGATAGTAATTCTGAAATAAAATATATTCTTTTAGGTATAGATAACTCTACAAAACACATTTATAATTTAATAGAAGTAGGCGGAAATGGAACTAAAACAACATTGACTGTTAATTCTTTTAAAACAAACGAAACATTGTCGAAAACCTTATTTACCTTTGATGCTTCAAAGTATAGTGATTATTATATTAACAATTTGGACTAATAATTAGTGAAAATACTAGATAGGTACATATTAAAAACCTTTTTAAAAACTTTTATCAGCGTGTTTGTTATACTCATGCTGATTTTTGTATTACAAGCAATTTGGCTGTATATTAAAGAGTTAGCAGGTAAAGATTTAGATATACTAACAATTATAAGACTTCTGTTTTATATTTTACCAACACTAATACCTCTTATATTACCACTTACAATACTCCTATCTTCTATAATGGTTTTTGGTACATTTTCCGAAAACTACGAGTTTGCTGCCATGAAATCTACTGGGATTTCCTTGCAACGCGCAATGGCAAGTTTAAGTATCTTTATTTTTTTACTATCTCTGGTAACCTTTGTATTTAGTAATAATATTATTCCTTGGGCAGAACTAGAAACGCATAACCTAAGAAAAAATATAGCAAAAAAACAGCCTGCAATGCTTATTGCAGAAGGACAATTTAATAAAATTGGCGAAGATTTCACCATTAAAGTTTCTGAGAAATCTGGAGAAAATGGCGAATTTTTAAAAGATATTGTAATACATCAAAAATCTGGTAAACTACTTCAAAATCATATTACAACTATTGCAAAAGATGGAGAATTATTAAGCTCTAAAGACTCAAACATATTAAAATTAATTCTGTTAGATGGCTATTATTATGATGATACGCCATCAAAAAACAGAAAAGACCATTACAAACCTTTAGTAAAAACACATTTTAAAAAGTACGTTAAAAACATAGATTTATCTCAAGCTTATAAAGTAGATTTAAATGCTAAAGATGTTACTACAAAATATAGTATGCTAGATATTATAGATCTAAATTATACTATTGATTCTCTAAAGTTAAAAAGAGAAAACAACTATAACGAATTCTCTAACTCATTATACAAAAGAACTAACATCGAAAACTTAAATCTAACTCTAGATACTAAAAAAAATAAGGTATATACAGGAGAAATACTAGATTTATACGAACCAAAAAAACAAACACAACTTTTGGATTATGCTATAAATACTTTAGCAAGCACAAAGCAAATGTTAAGTTCTAGAAAAGTAATTTTAAAAGAAGAAAATTCTTACTTAAATAAACATGCTATTACACTTCACAAAAAATTTGCATTAGCAATAGCTTGTATTATTTTATTTTTTGTTGGTGCGCCACTAGGTGCTTTAATTAAAAAAGGTGGACTTGGTTTACCAATGGTTATAGCTATTGTTCTATTTTTAACCTACCATTTTATAGGTTTGTTTGCAGAAAACAGTTCTAAAGCTGGTAATATGAATCCTGTATTAGCCGCATGGTTTTCAACATTAATTATGTTTCCTTTAAGTATTTTTTTAAGTGTAAGAGCTAAAGCAGATCGTGGTATATTTGAGTTTGATCACATTACAGCTAAGTTTAAGAAGTGGTTTAATATAAAATCAAAACAAGAAATAAATTCAAAATTAAGTACCATATATAGCAACTTAAGTATAGCTAACAAAGAACTTTTAGTTAACACTAAAACAGAGTTTAAAATAGTCTCTAAAATTACTGTAATAATTTGGAGTTTATTAATTCTATCGTCTTTTGGATATATACTTTCTATAATTAAAAATTATCCTTTAATTCCTAAAATTGCCTTACAATTTACAGGTGTATTTGTAATAATCTACATAATATATTTTATAAAAAGTGAAATTGTTTTTTCTAAAATTAAATCTATTTATAAAGTAGAAACGTCTAATTTAAAGCTAAAGATTCTTGGTTTTATAGTATATCCACTACTCTACTCTAATCAAAATAATTATGTTAAACCAAACGTTCTAAATAATATAGATACAAAATTAGATACTACAAAAACTAGAATAGCCCTAAAAGATTTAAATGCTATTGAAAAAAAGAAACTTTCGGAACATAAAGCAAATTTTTTAACAACATCTAAAATTGCTTACACAACTTACTGTATTACAGTTGTATTATTTATAGCTTATTTTATATTAAAAAATAATAAGCAATTACCTTTAGCAACAACAAGTATTCAAATTAGTGGTATTTGCGCCATTATTTATATTGTATTTATGCTAAAAACAGAACAGTTTATAAAACAATACAGAGCATTATTTAATAGGGCTTATCCATCAAACGGACAAAAAATTCTTGGAATAATACTATATCCATTTTTACATCAATTAAATAAAAAATCAATATAATAGCTAGTATTTCAACATACAAAAAAATATTATGAGCACTATAACTCAAAACAAAGACTTAAAATTAAACACTATTCAAGAAGCAATTAGCGACATTAAAGCTGGTAAAGTTATAATTGTTGTTGATGATGAAGATAGAGAAAATGAAGGCGATTTTCTTGCTGCTGCCGAAATGGTAACACCAGAAATGATAAACTTTATGGCAACTCATGGACGTGGATTAATTTGTACGCCACTTACAGAAAAACGCTGTAAAGAACTAGATCTTCATGCTATGGTTTCTAATAACACAGATCATATGGAAACTGCTTTTACAGTTTCTATAGATTTAAAAGGAAAAGGAGTTACAACTGGAATTTCTGCTGGAGATAGAGCTTTAACAATTCAAGCTATAATAGATAAAGATACCAAACCATTTGACTTAGCAAGACCTGGCCATATTTTTCCATTAATTGCAAAAGAAGGCGGCGTTTTACGAAGAACCGGACATACAGAAGCTGCCATAGATTTTGCACGTTTAGCAGGATTACAACCAGCTGGTGTTATTGTTGAAATAATGAACGAAGATGGAACCATGGCACGCTTACCACAACTTATGGAAGTGGCTAAACGTTTTGACTTAAAAATTGTTTCTATTGAAGATTTAGTAGCATATAGAATGGATCACGATTCGTTAATTACTAAAAAAGAAGATTTTAATATTGAAACGCGTTTTGGTCAATTTAGACTTAGAGCTTACCAACAAACTACAAACAATCAAGTTCATATTGCTTTAACAAAAGGCGAATGGACTAAAGACGAAACAATTTTAACGCGCGTTAATTCTAACTTAATTAACAACGATATTTTAGGAACACTTACCAATAATGCCGATAAAAAATTAGACCAAATGTTTAGTGTTATTAATAACGAAGGAAAAGGTGCTATTTTGTTTATTAATCAAGAATCTCAGAATATTAACTTATTGTCAAGAATTTCAGAATTAAAAGAAGCGCAAAAACCTAACGAAGTTGTTAAAGCTCCAGAAATAAAAATGGATAGTAAAGACTTTGGTATTGGTGCTCAAATATTACACGATTTAAATATTCATAAATTAAATTTAATCTCTAATTCTCAACAAACTAAACGTGTAGGAATGATTGGTTATGGTTTAGAAATTATAGATTATGTAAGTTATTAATTTATAATAATTCAACATTTAAAAAGTCATCTTATACACTAAGATGACTTTTTTGTTTTGTAAAATACATATTAAACAAAAAAACGTCTAACAAAATGTTAGACGTTTTATATATAAATATAGACTAGAAATTATCTAGAATAGTTAGGTGCTTCTTTGGTAATAGTAACATCGTGTGGATGTGATTCGTTAATTCCACTTGCAGTAATTTTAACAAAACGTCCTGTTTCTTTTAAAGTTTCAACATCTTTGGCACCACAATAACCCATTCCTGCTCTTAAACCGCCTACAAATTGATGAATGCTTTCTTCTAATTCACCTTTATAAGCTACACGACCAACAATTCCTTCTGGCACTAACTTTTTAATATCGTCTTCTACATCTTGGAAATAACGATCTTTACTTCCTTGTTTCATAGCTTCAACAGAACCCATACCACGATAAGATTTAAATTTTCGTCCTTCAAAAATAATAGTTTCACCTGGAGATTCTTTAGTTCCTGCTAATAAAGAACCTAACATTACACAATCTGCTCCTGCTGCAATAGCTTTAGGAATATCTCCTGTATAACGAATTCCTCCATCTGCAATTACTGGAACTCCAGAGCCTTTTATTGCTGCAGCAACTTCTAAAACTGCAGAAAATTGTGGAAAACCAACGCCAGCAACAACTCTTGTTGTACAAATAGAACCTGGACCAATTCCAACTTTTACGGCATCTGCTCCAGCTTCTACTAAATATTTAGCAGCTTCACCAGTAGCTATATTTCCAACAATAACATCCAAATCTGGAAATTTAGCTTTTACAGCTTTTAATACAGAAACCACACCTTTAGTATGTCCATGAGCAGTATCTATAATTACAGCATCTACGCCAGATTTAACTAAAGCTTCCGCTCTTTCTACAGCATCTGCAGTAACACCTAAAGCTGCTGCAACACGTAAACGACCAAAATTGTCTTTATTTGCCGATGGCTTTAAAGTTAGCTTTGTAATATCTCTAAATGTAATTAAACCTTCAAGTTTGTAGGCATCGTTTACAATTAGTAATTTTTCGATTTTATTTTCTTGAAGAATTGCTTCTGCGTCTTTTAAAGAAGTTCCTACTGCTGCTGTAACTAAATTATCTTTAGTCATAACTTCTACAATAGCACGATCATTTTTATGCTCGAAGCGTAAATCGCGATTCGTAACAATTCCTTTTAAAAGACCATTTTGGTCAACAATAGGAATTCCTCCAATTCTATGTTCTTTCATGGCATCTTTAGCATCTAAAACAGTAGCTGTTAAAGGTAAAGTTACCGGATCTATAATCATTCCGCTTTCTGCACGTTTTACTTTTCTAACTTGTAAAGCTTGTTGCTCTACAGTCATATTTTTATGTAAAACTCCAATTCCACCTTCGCGAGCTATAGCTATAGCCATATCGCTTTCTGTAACTGTATCCATAGCTGCTGAAACTATTGGAACGTTTATAGTAATGTTACGGGTAAATTTTGTTTGAATAGATACTTCTCTTGGAAGAACTTCAGAAAAGGCTGGTACTAATAATACGTCGTCGTATGTTAGTCCTTCTCCTACAATTTTGTTTTCGTGTGCAGTCATTTTGCAATTACTTTATAATTGCATACAAATGTACAATTTTTTATTATTTTTTAAATCACTAAAATCTTTTAAATTTTCATAAGATTTAGTTAATAATCAATAGGTTAGAAATTAGATACAAGGCTTAAATAATATATAGGCTATAAATGCAAATTAGTGGACTATTATATGTATTAAAAAAACTACCACTTTTAGTATGCTTGGTTTAACTTATATTTTAACGAATTACAAAATCTATATATACAGGAAAAATAACAAAAAATGGTAGACTTTTATTTAAAGAAGTCTCAAAACACAAATCTTATGCCTTTACACTAAGCTGTAAACTAAAACTACAGAAGTACAACAATTGCATATAAAGCTTAATGACCTTAGAATATTATTTGCAGTAGATGTTAAAAATCTATTACTATTACAAGTACAGATAATGATGGTGATTAATTACTAATAAACATGATATAAAAAAGGCTATTTCTAATTAAAGAAATAGCCTTTTTTAGTTAAATAATCTTAATAGAATTACTTAATATTATAACGAGCTCTAACTTGTTTTGCCCAAGTAATAATAGTTTCTTTATCTTGGTTAGATAAACTTCCGTGTGTTATTGTATAAGATGTTAAAGGCATTTCTCCTTCTTCAACTTCTTCAATTAACTCATCTAATTTGTGATCTTTTTTCTTTAAACTATAGCTATCCCAATTAGATAAATTTAAATGCTCATTTCCTTCTTCAATATGATCACTTAAAAAATAAGATACTGGTGCAACTTCTGCATACCAAGGATAAACAGTTTTATTACTGTGGCAATCGTAGCAATTAGTTTCTAAAATGGCCTTAATTTGAGGTGTAACCTGAGTTTCTTTTTCAAAACTTGCGACATCTCTATATTCTGCATTATTTTTTTCTGGTCTGTAAAACTGAATTAAGACTAATGCTATTAATAATACAATTAGTATCTTTTTTACTATTTTCATTTTTTGAAAGTTTTTTAATAATTATAATTTAATTTGAATTGTTACGTAATAATTTCTTGGTGCAGATGGAATAATTCCTGGTCCTGGATAACCTGTGGCTCTTCTTGTAAAATAACTATTATCTAATACATTATTTATTCCTGTTTCTAATTTAAAGCGTTTGTAACTATAAGACAACGATAAATCTAAAATATCGTATTCTGGAATTTCTCCAATTACACCACTTAAATCTGCAGCTACAGAGTTTGTTGCATCTGTAAATTGATTTCCTAAATATGAATATTGTGTATTTAACATTAGGTTTTTATATCCAAATTTTAATCCGGTTTTAAAGTTAATTTCTGGTACAAATTCTACTTTATTGCCTTCTACTCCATTAACTTCTGACGCTATATATTCGGATTGAATAATAGATGTGTTTACAAAAAAGTTGAATTTATAATCGTTATTTAAACCTACAATTTTCTTTAAATTTACATCTATTAAAGATTCTAAACCAACAATTAATGCATCTCCAATATTTCCTCTTTCGCTTATAATACGTCCGCCATTTCTAACTTTCTGCGAAAATCCAATTCGGTTATTGTAAAATAAACTAAACACATTAGCATCATAAGATACATAGTTTTTAATGTTTCCTCTAATACCTAGATCGGCAGTAAAACCATCTTCGTCTGTAATATTTGGATTAATCTCAAACGCTGGATTTGAAATATTTATATCGCTAAAAGTTACAGATCTATAATTTTGAGAAATATTTCCATAAGCTTCAAAATTTGTACTTGGTTTATAACTTAACCCTAAGCCTAGAAGTACAAAAGAACGTTCAAAATTTTCATTATTAGTAATTGTTTCTTCAAATATAACATTACCTGCAGCATCTGTATTTATGTTTTTGTAAAACCCATCGCTTTGCGTTTTAATATACTCGAATCTAAAACCTGGAGTAACCGAGAATTTATCGTTTAAATACAAAATATTTTCTCCAAAAACAGATACGTTTATGTTTGGTAAATCGAATTTTGATTGATTCCCATAATTTGGATAATCTGACGTAGCAAAATCAAAATTTGGACTAAATCCGTCTGTTCCTGGTCCTTGTTCTTGATTGTTATTTGCTTTATAGAATTTGGTTCCAATTAAAAATGTAGCATCTTTATCTAAAACTTTGTATTTACTTAGTAATCGAGATTCAAAACCAAAATTATTAAATTCGCCTTTAATTAAATCGCGTTCGCCTTCTGGATCTATTTGATTTACTCTATTTGTTCTATATCCAAGTGCATGTCGTGATGCTTTTAAGCCAAAAAAGTTAAATGTAAAATTTGTTTTCTCAGAAAATTTATGGGCAAATTTTAAATTATAAAGCAACCAATCTACTTTAAACCAATTACGTGCTCTGTTACTTTGCAATGGATTAGTATTAAACATATTGTCTGTTAATCCGCCAGCTTGTTGTGCCAAATAACGCATATAAGTTACTTCTGCTTCTAATTTCGATTTATCTGATATTTGATAGCCAATATGAGCAAATACATTTTTAGATTCAAACTCAGAATTTGGTCTAAATCCATCGCCTCTTTTGTAGTTAAAATAGCTATAATAACTCAGCTTGTCTTTTGTACCACTTACACTTGTAAAGTTGGTATATAATCCAAAACTTCCAGCGGTATTACGCGTAATTAATTCAAAAGGTTTGTTAGGATTAGGTTTTTTAGTTTTTAAGTTAATTAGTCCTCCAAACTGCGTTCCGTATTGTAAAGATGCTGCACCACGAATAACTTGAATTTCCTCTAAACCTTCGCTTGCTGGTGTATAATAACTTTCTGGATAACCTAAAACATCTGCACTAATATCGTAACCATTTTGTCTCGTATTAAAATTGGCAGTTCTGTTTGGATCTAAACCTCTACCACCAATATTTAGTTGTAAACCAGCATCGTCATTCTGATAAATATTTAAACCTGCAACTTGCGCAAAAATCTGTCTTGCATTGTTAGATGCTAGGTTTCCCATAGATTGTGCTACTAAAACAACTTCGGTTTTTTTACCTGCATAAATAGCAGTTTCTTCTACATCTTTTAAACGTTTTATCTCAAAAACACGTTCTTTTCTTGCTGTAATTTGAACTTCGGAAAGCGTTTCGGATAAATCTAAAAGCGATACGTTTACTTCTCTAGTTGTTTTTGTGTTAATTGTAATTTCTTCAACTTGATATTCAAATGAAAAAAAGATTAACGTAATATTTTCTTTTTCTGTTGAAAAACTATAGAATCCATCGGCATTTGTTTCAGCTAAAACACCAGAAGATTTATCGTAAATTTTAACGTTTTCTAAAGCAGATTTATCTTGAGTAAAAATAACTTTCCCAGAAATGGTTTGTTGTGCAAAACTAATTAAAGTGAATGCAAAAAATACAAATACTATTTTAAAGTCCTTTAATGTCATCGTTAAATGGTAAAATCCACGTTTTATGTTTAAATGATTCTTTTTCTTTATACAAATCTATTTTACTGTCAATGTACGGCTGGCTTGGTCTTCCATTTAACGCAACATAACTTTGCACGTAAACTTCTACGTTTTTATGACCTTGCTTTGTAAAATGATCTCCTAAATAATGCGCATATTCCAATATAAAATCGGGCTGAAAACTCATTTGTTTTTCTTGTAATGGCGTTAAGAAATCTTTATTATCGACGTAAAAATACGACCCAGTTTTACTATTCACAATTTTAAACGTCGAAATCCCCATTTTTTCCATTAGCATAACGCGCCAAGAAAAACGATAGCCTTCTTCTGTCCAAAACAGCTCGTTTGGATAAGCTAAATATCTAAATGGTAATACCAATTGAACAAGCATAAATACAGCTACTACGCCAACTGTTAGTTTTTTATTGGTAAATGAATAGTTTTCTGCTAAAACAATGCTATGATTCAATTTAAACATTTGATTTAATAGTCGTTTTATTAATGCAATTACTTTTAAATGAAAATTGGCTTCAAAAAATATTAATGTAGACACAATCATTATAAAAGGAAACATTCCTATTGGAAATAAAATGCGTGTAAACACATGAAATACCACAACAAAAAAGAACGCAAACCAACGTGTACGCTTGTATAATAATAAAAATGGAATAGTTACATCGTACAACATTCCGGACCAACTCATTGCATAATGAAACCATTCTTGCTGCATTAAAGTTTCTCCAATTAAAGGTAAATCGTACTTACTTGGTAGCCATATTTTTAATGGCGTGGCTTTAAATAACCAATCGGAATTTAGCTTAGCAATTCCAGCATAGAAATAGACTATTCCTAATAATAATTTAATACTATCTATAGTCCAATTTGGAATAGTTTTATATGCTTTTTTTAAACGATAACTATCCACAGAAAATGATGAATTTGCCGGTAGAAAAATCATTAAAAAACTTAAGACACTAATAAAGTAATAATGATTTAAGTACGTGGTTTTATCCATTAATTCTATATAAGTAAAACTTAAAAAGAAAGTTATAATGGCTATTCTGTATTTAAATCCAATAGCAACAAAAAAGGCCGCTAAAAAGCATATTGCATATAAAACATAAGTGTAATTACCTAATGGTTTTATAAATTCTAAACCATAGAATGAGAAGTGAAATTTTGGCTGAATGTATAATAAATCTATCCAATCATGGTACCAAAATCTAATAATACTAAAACACATCATTAAACCAAAAAGCAGTCTAAAAACTACTAATGGCGCTGCATTAGTTGGTGTATTTAAATATGTTCTAAGTTGCTGTATCATTGTAAAAAAAATACTCTAATTAGATAAAAATAATTAGAGTATTTTGAATAAGTTATTGTTTTAATTAATCGCCATCTGCATCAGTAAAATCTACACTAATATTCATGGCTTGAATCATGTCTACTTTAAAAGAAACTACAGCTAATTGTAACATATCGAACGTTTCTGTCATTTTAACATTATCCGTTTCAACTTGAGAAGAAAAATTGGCATTTAAAGTTCCAATTTTAGTTAATCCGTTATCTAACTTAGCTCTAATATTAGATACTAAACTTGCTCTATCTAAATAATTTAAATAATAGTAGAAACTTGAGTTTACTAAAGTGCTGTTATAATTTTTCCCGTTAAAGAAATCTTTAACCGCTTTTAAGCCTTGTTCTGCTAATACTTTAGAGTATTGTTTAGAATAAAAGCCTTCTACCTTGGTGCTTAAAGATGTAGACGAAAAAACGCCTGCAGGAATTCCAATTTTATTTGCTCTTAAACCTTTTTCGTAATAATAAATAAAATCGTTAACTAATTTATTTACAGAACTTGTAGCTGTATTTCTTATGCTTGATACAAATGTAGCTCTATAATTTGAAGTCCAATCTGATAAAACTGTATCTGTTAATAATACCATTTGATCAATAACATCCGATAAATAGTTTTGGTAATTTACATCGGTATATTTTACTAAAATATCTGCATCTGTTACGTCTACACCATATAATAAGTAGTCTAGTGCTGGAAAACCAACTGCATCATTATTATTAGGATGACTTAAATCGTAATTTTGATTATCAATATTAGCTTTTATATCTGCAACAGTTACAGGATAAACATTCATTTGAAATTTATAACTAATTTCTTCAGCTTTACCAATATCAAACATTTCTACATATTGCCAAACTTTATATGCATTTAGCCAACTTGTTCTTAATGTCTCTAAATTGGTCTGATTTGGTGTTGCTATAAACGTGTCTTTATCTGCTTTTAAAGTGACTAACTTTGCGTCTAAATCTTGGTATGCAGGAATAATAATATTATCAGCCCAATTTGTTAACATTGTACTTCTATCAAAACCGTCGCTACTACTTGATATTGTTGACTCGTCTGATGATGAACAAGAAAATACTAAAGCAAATAAACTAAACCCAAAAATTATCTTTTTTAACATAAAATATATCTTTTAAATTTTTCTGTATTTAATACTACAAATATAATAAATAGTAGCAATTTAGTTTTTATAAAACTGCTACTATTTAAGGACTAATAACAAATTAATTTCCAGCTTGTGCTGTAGTAAAAGTAAACTCGTCTGATATAGTATTAGATATAGTATCTAATTCTGCTCCAGTAATATCCCAAAATCCATTTCCAGACATTAATGTTGCATTTAAGGCTTCCACTTCAGTTTTTGTGAAATATGCTTCTGTAGATCCAGGTTTTCTTGTGAATTGTAAGCTATAAATAAATCCATAAGCTTCAGATAATGCGTGAAATGCAGACGCTTTATCTGTTGTTAATTTAGCTTTACCTTGTTGTAAATAATAAACTGCTCTAATAGCAATAACTTCAGATAATTTTTCTCTAATAATTTCAACTTGTTGATCTCTAACTGTATAGTTTTTAGCAACAATTGCTGCACGACCTAATTTAAAGGCATTAAAAACTGTCATTGCAATGCCATTAAAATCTGTATCTTGATCTGCTTTAGCTAAATACTCGTTTAAAAATTTATCGTGCTCTAAAGTTGGCATTGCTGGATTTGGCTCTTTACCGTATAAGTATCCAAAAGCTTCGTCCCATTTGTGCTCCATTGTAGTGTAGTTAGATGTTCCATCTAAAACACCATTGTTATTATTTGCTATATTTTGTGCTTCGTCTAAAACAGCATCACTCAAATAATTATTTAAAATTTGATCTGTCATTAAAGCACCTAATAAACTCTTAGCAAATGCTTGATTATATTCTAATCCTTTTGCATTTATATAACGAATAGATCCGCCACCAGCTTGTTGTAATTGACCTGCATTACCCATTGAAGCTGTATTTGCCCAATTTGGAAATACATTATTTACTTGATCAGAAATAAACCCTTCAAAATCTGCTTTTATAGCTGCAGAAGCTGTCGTATTTGCAGAAAAGAAATCTCTTGATGCTGCAACTTTACTTCTTACATTTTTAGAAGATGAATTTAAAGCTGTATCAGTAAAATCTGAATTTCCAGTTTGATGATCAAACATAGCTTTAATTTCTAATTCAGTTTTTGCAGTGTTTGTAAAAGCTGAAAGAATTTCTTCAGACATTTTAATTCTATCTGTTTGGCCACTAAAGCTTACAGAAGAATTTCCATTTCTTTCAAATACATAAGTATCTGGAGCTGTAACTTGGTTACCTGTATTAATTATTAAACCATCGTTATCATCGTTAGAACACGAAAATAGTGCTGTTGCTGCGCATAAACTTAATACTAATTTTTTCATTTTGGTAATTTATTTTTATTTAGACTTATTATAAATAGGTTTGTTTTCTGAGTACAAAAATAAGTTCTAAAAACAGTTTACGCAAATTTTATTTAGATTAAATACAAATAAGAAAATGTAAAAATATTTATTCAGCTAAAAATCAATACTTTAAATATAAAATTTTAACAAAAAAAGAACTATTAGTTAATGAAAGTGATTAAAAATCTTTGAAGCTTCGTTGTAAGAACTTTCAAAAGGCATAGGATTAAGGTTGTTGAGATTTTTTGAAGTAAAATAAGATAATAACTTTTCGGTAGGCATATTCCCGGTTAAATCGTCTGTTGCCATAGGACAACCACCAAAGCCTTGAATAGCACCATCAAAACGTAAACAACCAGCATTATAGGCCGCATCTACTTTTTCGAACCATGTAGTTGGTGTGGTATGTAAATGTGCACCAAACTCTATTTGAGAATATTGAGGAATTAAATTAGAAAACAAATAAGTAATACTTTCTGGATTAGATGTTCCAACTGTATCGCTTAAAGATAATATTTTTACGCCCATTTTACTTAAACGTTCTGTCCACTCGCCTACTATATCTACATTCCAAGGATCGCCGTAAGGATTACCAAAACCCATAGATATATAAACAACAACTTCTTTTCCGTGAGTAGCAGCTAAATTTAAAATCTCTTGCAAGGTTACAATAGATTGTGCAATTGTTTTATGTGTATTTCGCATTTGGAAATTTTCCGAAATAGAAAAAGGAAATCCTAAATACTTAATTTCGGGATGCTTACAAGCTGCTTCTGCGCCACGTGTATTTGCTATAATAGCTAATAGCTTACTTTTAGTATTAGATAAGTCTAATTGTGCTAAAACCTGAGATGTATCTACCATTTGAGGAATAGCTTTTGGAGATACAAAACTACCAAAATCTATAGTATCAAAACCAACACGTAATAAAGATTGAATATACTGCACCTTTTGCTCTGTTGGAATAAATTGCTTTATACCTTGCATTGCATCTCTTGGACATTCTATAATTTTAATTGTTGATTTCATTACATCAAATATAGTAATTTGAGATACTTACGAAAACGTTTTCTTTTAAAACTTATTCACTAAAAACTAAATAAGTAGCAATAGCTATAAAAACAACTATTTGAAGCCATTTTAAAATTACTCCTACCGAATTATGTTGTTTTAAATACATTGATATGCTTCCAGATAATAAAGCTAAGCCAGAAAATATAATAAAAGATGTTAGCATAAATAAACCTCCTAAAATATAAAACTGTACAACTGTACTTATAGTTGAACTAAATAAAAATGCAGGAAAAAATGATAAAAAGAATAAGGATACTTTTGGATTTAAAACATTCATTATAAATCCTTGCTTAAATAATTGAAACATTGTTTTTCTAGGAACGCCATTTCCTTCAATTGATAAATTAGATGAACTTTTAAACACGTTATACGCTAAATACAATAAGTAAATTGCCCCAAGTATTTTAATACCTAAAAACAACCAAGTATTTTCTTTAATTAAAACCGAAACTCCAAATGCTACAATAGTTGTATGTACTAAACATCCCGAAATTAAACCACAAACAGTCGCTAAACCATACTTTTTTCCGTGAGTAATACTTTGCAATACTACGTAAATATTGTCTGGTCCAGGAGCTATTGCTAATGCAGAAGTTGCAATTACAAATGAAACTAATAGATTAATAGCCATAAAATAAAAAGTTATGCTTCAAATTTAAGAACAATCCATTAGTTAAGTAAAGCCTTATTAATTCGCTTTACTAAACTTGGCCCTTCATAAATAAAACCTGTATAAATCTGGACTAAGTCTGCACCAGCATGAATTTTTTCTAAAGCATCTTTTTCAGAATGAATGCCTCCTACTCCAATAATTGGGAATGCTTTATTGCTTTTTGTTGCTAAATATTTAATAGTTTTTGTACTCTTTTCTTTTATGGGTTGACCACTAACACCACCATTTCCAATAGCTTCTAATTGCGCTGTTGTTGCTTTTAGATTTGCTCTATCTACAGATGTGTTACTTGCAATTACACCATCTAATTTGGTTTTTGCAACCAATTCAATAATTTCGTCTAATTGTATTTCGTTTAAATCTGGCGCAATTTTAAGTAAAATTGGTTTTTGCTTCTCAAAAGTAGTATTTGCCTTTTGAACTGTAGAAATTAATTCTTCTAAATAATCTTTATCGGTTAATTTAGCATGACTTCCAACATTTGGACAACTTACATTAAGCACAAAATAATCTACATAAGGATGCAACGCATTAAAACACGTTAAATAATCTGCAGTATAATCTTCTGGGCTTGTTTGCGTGTTTTTACCAATATTTCCTCCAATAATTAACTGTTCTTTATTACCTTTTAATTTAGAAATGGCAGCTTCTAATCCTTCGTTATTAAAACCCATTCGGTTAATAATACCTTTGTCGGATTTTAGCCTGAATAATCTTTTTTTAGGATTTCCTTCTTGTGCTAAAGGCGTAACAGTTCCAATTTCAATAAAACCAAATCCAAAGTTTGCTAATTCGTTATATAGAACAGCATTTTTATCGAAACCTGCTGCTAATCCAACTGGATTTTTAAACGTTAATCCAAATAAGTTTCGCTCTAATTTTTTATCATTAACCACATATAAACTTCTAAAAACTGAAGTCATTCCTGGTATTTTACTAAAAAATCGAATTAATGAAAAGGTGAAATAATGAATTTTCTCAGGATCGAAAGAGAACAGAATAGGCCTTATTATAGATTTATACATCTTGTAGATTTATGCAAAAATACTACAGATTAAAAAAATGAGCAATTAAAATGATAAAAACCTTTAAAATTGTAACTTTGAAAACTGATTAAAATTTATTCAAATGATTTCAAAAGAAGACATAATTAAACGCTTTGTAAGTTACGTAACTGTAGATACAGAATCTGATGCTGCAAGCAATACCACTCCAAGTACTGCAAAACAATGGGATTTAGCTAATGCTTTAGTAGACGAATTAAAAGCTATTGGATTAGAAGATGTTACCATAGATAAGCATGCTTATATAATGGCAACATTACCAAGTAATTTAGATTACCAAGTTCCAACCATTGGTTTTATTTCTCATTTTGATACAACACCAGATTTTACAGGAGCTAATGTAAAGCCTCAAATTATTAAGGAATATGATGGAAAAGATATTCTTTTAAATGAAAAAGAAAATATTGTATTATCTCCAGATTATTTTGAAGATTTACTACAATACAAAGGACAAACCATTATTACTACAGATGGAACAACGCTTTTAGGTGCAGATGATAAAGCTGGAATTACAGAAATAGTTTCGGCTATGGAATACTTAGTTAAAAACCCTCAAATTAAGCATGGAAAAATTCGTGTAGGTTTTACACCAGATGAAGAAATTGGTCGTGGCGCTCATAAATTTGATGTTGCTAAATTTGGAGCAGAATGGGCTTACACAATGGATGGAAGTCAAATTGGAGAGTTAGAATACGAGAATTTTAATGCAGCAGGTGCTGTTGTTAAAGTAAAAGGGAAAATTGTACATCCTGGTTATGCCAAAGGAAAATTAATTAACTCTATGCGTATTGCTAGTGAGTACATGAATTCTTTACCAGAGTTAGAAGTTCCAGAACATACCTCTAACTATGAAGGCTTTTTTCATTTACATAACATAACTGGAGAAGTTGAAGAAACTGTTTTAGAATATATTATAAGAGATCACGATAAAAATCATTTTGAGGCTCGTAAAGAAGTTATGCATAAATTAACTAACGAGTTAAATTCGCAATACGGAGAAGGCACTATTTCTATTGAAATTAAAGATCAGTACTTTAACATGAAAGAGAAAGTAGAACCCGTAATGCATATTGTTGATATTGCTGAAGAAGCTATGAAACAATTAGGTATTACACCATTAATTAAACCAATTCGTGGTGGAACAGATGGATCTCAATTAAGCTATATGGGCTTACCTTGCCCTAACATTTTTGCTGGTGGACATAATTTTCATGGACGCTACGAGTATGTTCCTGTAGAAAGTATGATTAAAGCTACTGAGGTTATTTGTAAAATAGCAGAATTAGTTGGACAGAAAAAATAAAAAAATTAGGCTAAAATTAAAAAAAGACCAATCTTAAGATTGGTCTTTTTTTTTAAACTATTTTAATTGAAGTAGTACTACTTTGAATTAATCTGTAATTGTAATAGTACCAGTCATTACTGCATGAAACTCGCAATTATAGTATAACGTATCTGGAGCATCTAATGGCACTGTAAATGTTAATGTTCCATTATCTGTTCCGTTATTTGTTACACCATTAGAATAAGCATTTGTAGCTGTATTTCCTTGAATTGTTTTTAAATAAAAAGGATGACCTGGCGTATTAATATTAAAAACATATGTGTTTCCTCTAACAAAAGTAAAATCTGGATTAGATTCTGCTGTTAAATCATTTCCGGTAAATACATAAGATCCTGCACCAGAATTTGTTACATTATAAATAACTGGCAATGCTATATTTGCGTTAGAACCTATGTTAGCCTGTGCTACAATTGTTAAATCTGTTGCACTTAAATGCACATTTACATGACCGCTATAATTTAAAACATCTTCATATAAAAATTCAAACGTATCATCAAACTCAGATAAATTTGTAGAACTCATTCCTGTACTTCCATTTACATTATTATAAGTAAAAACAATTGGTCCAGTAGTTGCTACATCATTTTTATAAATATATGCTGGATAATTACCATTTAATACTGTACCACTTAACTCTAAAACAGCTAAAGCTTCACCATTAAGACGTTCTAAAAACTGAGCTACTCCACTAATTCCAGAGCTATTTTTTTCATCTAAATTATAAGAAACACTTTCTCCTGATAATGCATTTTGACCAATATCTGCCTGAGAAATTATAGTTCCTAAATCTGTTGCACTTAAATGCACATTTATATAACCGTCAAAATTTAATATATCTTGGTAATTAATTGGACTTCCATTATCTAACTCAATAAATGTAGTACTACTTTTACCTGTAGATCCATTTACAGAATTTAAATTTAGCGCAATTAAACCACTTTCTGCGGCAGTATTAAAATGTATATGTGCTGGATGTAAAGCCGCATCTATTGTATTATTTAAATCTAATTCTAAAGTTACAGAGCCATTAGAGTTTTTAATAAATTTTGCTGTTCCAGAAATATTATCGGCATTTTTTGATGCTAAATTATACGTCTTGGTGGTTTGTTGGTTTAATATTGTTGCGTTATCTTTTTCGCTACAACTTAAGGTAATTAGCAAAACAAGGGCAATTATAGTTTTAAAAATTGAGTTCATAATTTTCATAATTTTATAATTTAACTCAAATATATAGTATAAAATGTTTTACAACTAATAAATAAAAGTTAATTGCAACGTAACAAAATCATCTACTAATCGTTTATATAAAATAATCAACACATTAACTATTTTGGAAACGATTCTAGAAATTAAAAATCTAACTAAAAAATACGGAAGTTTAACTGCTGTAAACAATTTGTCTTTTACCATAAAAAAAGGTCATGTTTATGGAATTTTAGGACCAAATGGTAGCGGGAAATCTACTACATTAGGAATTGTTTTAAATGTGATAAATAAAACAAGTGGAGATTTTAAGTGGTTTGAAGGTAATTTAAACACACATAATGCGCTTAAAAAAGTTGGAGCCATTATAGAACGTCCAAATTTCTATCCTTACATGACGGCTTACAAAAATCTAAAATTAGTTTGTAAAATTAAAGCTGTTAACGCGTCTAAAATAGAAGAAAAACTAGAATTAGTTGGACTTATAGATAGGCAACACAGTAAATTTAGCACGTTTTCTTTAGGAATGAAACAACGTTTAGCCATAGCATCTGCATTACTTAACGATCCTGAAATTTTAATTTTGGATGAGCCTACAAATGGATTAGATCCTCAAGGAATTCATCAAATTAGAGAAATTATTCAAAAAATTGCAAGTCAAGGAACAACTATTTTATTAGCATCGCATTTGTTAGATGAAGTAGAGAAAGTATGTTCTCATGTTGTTGTTCTTAGAAAAGGAGAAAATCTTTACACAGGACGCGTAGACGAAATGATTTCTACGTTTGGTTTCTTTGAACTTAAAAGTGATGATTTAGAATTGCTAAACCAACAATTATCTGAGTTTTCTGAGATTGAAAAAATAGTAATTTCTAATAGTATATTAACAGCACATTTAAATGTAGATATGTCTTCTGCACAATTAAATAAGCGTCTTTTTGAGCACAATATTGTGTTAACACATTTAGTAAAAAGAAAAGAAAGCTTAGAAGAACAGTTTTTACAATTAACCAACAAAAATAGCTAATATGAAACGTTTATTAGAAATAGAATTTATAAAATTGTGGAACAGTAGAGCTAGTAAAATTTTAATTACAACCTATTTTGGCCTATTAACATGCATAGCATTATTAGCCTATGTAAAGTTTGATATTGGACCTATTCATTTTGATTTAGCAGAGCAAGGCATTTTTAATTTTCCATATATATGGCATTCTAACACCTTTTTTACAGCTTTCTTAAAGTTTTTTCTATTGTTAGTTATTGTATCTATGGTGGCTAACGAATATAGCAACAAAACAATTAAACAAAATTTAATAGATGGTTTAAGTAAGAAAGAATTTATACTCTCTAAATTTTTAACGGTTTTTGTTTTAGCATTAATTTCTACTATTTTTATTTTTATAATTACACTAATCTTAGGATTAAGTTTTTCTAGTATAACAGAAGTTTATTATGTATTTTCTGAACTGGAATATTTGCTAGCTTTTTTTATTAAACTACTTGGTTTTTTCTCAATGGGATTATTTTTTGGGATACTAATAAAAAGATCTGCCTTTGCTGTAGGAGCACTATTATTATACTTTTTTATAGAATTCTTTAGTTTTATATTTGTTGTTAACTATCTAGATAGTAGAGCCGATGCAGATGCAATCTATCAATTCTTACCATTTAAAGCCTTATGGAATTTAATAGACGAACCTATTTCTAGACTTGGAGCTGTAAAAGCAATAGCTAACCAAGTTGGCGAAAAATTTAATTTTGATTATGCTGTACATTGGTACGAAATTGTAATAGTTTTGGCGTGGACAGCAATTTTTATTTATGGTTCTTACTTCCTATTAAAAATAAGAGATCTATAAGAAATCACTCTAATTTTTAACATAAAAATTAAAGTTCCATTCAATTTTTATAATATCTTTGATATTGCTATGAAAAAAAATGGAATTTTTATAATAGTTTTCACACTATTTACAATAAGCCTATCGGCACAAAGACAAGCAGCTAATTGGTATTTTGGCGAAAAAGCTGGAATAAAGTTTAATACAGACAATTCAGTTTCTGCTTTATCGGATGGAGAAATGTCTACCATAGAAGGTTGTACTACTATTTCTAACGATAATGGTGTTTTACAAATGTACACAGATGGAACATTTGTGTATAATGCCGATCATGATATAATGCAAAATGGTTCTGGATTAAAAGGAGACCAATCAAGCTCGCAATCAGCAATTATAGTACCTAAACCGGAAGATTCTAACATATATTACATTTTTACAGTAGGATCTAGTCAAGGAACTTTAGGTTTAAATTTCTCTGAAGTAGATATGACTTTAGATGGTGGATTAGGAGCTGTAACTGCTAATAAGAATATAAATTTATTATCATCTTGTGCAGAAAAAGTTTCAGCAGTATTAAAAGATTGCGATTCTGGAAATATTTGGGTTGTTGGCTTTTCTAATGCAGCAGGAAATAGTGCTTCACAAATGAAAACCTTTCACGCCTTTGAAGTTAGCTCTGCTGGAGTTAATGTTACGCCAGTTAGTTCTACTCAAGCTCAATCAAACATATCCGAATTAAGAGGAAATATGAAATTTTCTCCAGATGGAAGTAAATTAGCAAGTGCTAACATTGGTAGCGGTCTTTATGTATACGATTTTGATTTGGCTACTGGTATTGTATCTAATGCTCTTGAATTACCAATTAATACAGGTAGTAATAAACCTTATGGTGTAGAATTCTCTCCAAATAACCAACTTCTTTATGCTGCTGCATCAAACGATTATTTTAATACAAGTAACCAAAACGATAATAACAATCCAGCAAATCATGTATCCACTTTAGTCCAATTTGATTTAAATGCTGCAGATATTCCAGCTTCGCAAATTGTTATAAACCAAACTACAGCATATAGAAGTAGTTTACAATTAGGACCAGACGGTAAAATTTATCGTTCCATGAGTGCAACATATCTTAGAGGTTTACCAAGTTTAAGCGTTATTAATAGTCCAAATACTTTAGGCTTAGGCTGTAATTACCAACAATCTGCCATACAATTAACCTCTAACTCTAGACAAGGTTTGCCACCTTTTATTTCATCTTTTTTTAGTGAAAAAATTGATATTATACCAACAGATGCAACAAACACAGTAGACCTACCATTATGTACTGGAGATAATTATACCTTAATAGCAGATAATATACCAGGCGCAATTTATACATGGACCAAAGATGGTGTTACACTTACAGATACGGATTTTGATTTAATTGTTACAGAAAATGGAATTTACGATGTTTATATAGATTTAAATACTGGAGATTGTAGTTCTTTGGATGGCCAAGCTATTGTAACTTATTTTGATATTCCAACAGCTACTACTCCAACAGATTATTTTATTTGTGATGATAATGATGATGATTTATTTGATTTTGATTTAACAACTAAAGATTCAGAAATATTAAATGGACAAGACAATACCATTTTTGAGGTTAAATACTACAAAAACTTAGTAGATTTAAACACCAACCAAAACGAAATTATTGGTCTTTACACCAACACAGTAGTACCAGAAACTATTTATGCAAGAGTTCAAAATAGAGGTAATTCTAATTGTTTTGATTTTGTGAATTTTGATATTGGTGTGTATGATTCTCCTGAGATTAATACTATATCAGATTTTGAAGCTTGTGACGATGACACAGATTCTGATGATGCTAATGGACAAACAACAGTTAATTTATTAGACTTTAACGCAGCAATATTAGGAACACAAGTTGCAACAGAATTTAATATTACATATCATTTAAATCAAAATGATGCAGATAATGATACAGCAGCATTACCAAATAATTATTATAACACCATACCATTTAGCCAACAATTAGTTGTTAGAATAGAAAACCAATTAAATTCTAATTGTTTTACAACTGAAACCTTTAATATAATTATAAACCCAGTGCCAACCGCATTAGATGTAACCATTAAACAATGTGATGAAGATGGTGTTTCTGATGGATTAACACAATTTAATTTAAACCAAGCTTATAATAACATAACTAACAATAGTACTACAAGTACTATTGCATTCTACGCTAATCAAGTAGATGCAAACTTACAAACAAATCCAATAGACGGTTCTAATTACATAAACACATCACAAAACGAAACTATTTATGTTGTAGTTACAGAACCAACTACAAATTGTACAAAGCAATCTGAATTAATCTTAGAAATAAGTAATTCTCAAATAATAGATTACAATCCACCTACAGAATGTGATGAGATTGGTTCTGAAGATGGCATTAATACATTTGATTTAAATAGTTTTTCTAATGTAATATTAGCAGGATTACCAGCTAGTGTAACAATTAGTTATTACGAAACATTAAATGATGCTGTATTAGAAACTAATGAAATTTCTACACCATATAACAATACTACGCCATACAGTCAAACACTATACGCTAGAGCAGAAAGTAATAACGACTGCTTTGGAATAAGTCAAGTTCAATTAACAATAAATCAAAGACCACAAATAGGTTTAGACGAAACACAATACTATTGCCTAAATAATTTTCCAATTACACAGCAACTAAATACGGGTTTAATTGGAAATCCGTCAGATTACACCTTTAGTTGGTCTAGTGGGCAAACTACAGAAAATATAAATATTGATGCGGCAGGAGTTTATAACGTAACTGTAACAAATACTATTACAGGTTGCCAAAAGACAAGAACAATTAATGTAGAAGCCTCTAATATTGCAACCATACTGCAACCAATTTATATTAGTGATGGAAACTTGTTTCAAAATCTAGTAGAGGTATTTGCAACTGGAGAAGGAACGTATCAATATGCCTTACAAAATCAAGATGGAGAAATTATTGGTTATCAAGACACAGGCATATTTTACAATATACCTGCCGGAATTTATAAGCTGCTAGTTAAAGATATTAAAGGAAATTGTGGTATTGTAACCCAAGATATTTCGGTTGTAGCTTTTCCGCAATTTTTTACTCCAAATGGAGACAACACCAACGAATATTGGCAAGTTTATGGTGTAAACGAGATTTTTCAATCTAAATCTACAATTCATATTTTCGATAGATATGGAAAACTTTTAGCACAAATAGATCCTACTGGTTTAGGATGGGACGGAACTTATAATGGAAAACCTATGCCTACAAACGATTACTGGTTTTCAGTTAAACTTGAAGATGGACGTATTTATCGAAATAATTTCACATTAAAAAGATAATAGGTTATATTCCACTAAGATTGTGACCTAATCATGAAATTAAAATTAATTTTTCTACTTTTATTTAGTACTAGTCTAAGCGCTCAACAAATTGAAATATTTGAGCAATTTAATGGTAGATACGATTACACAGCAATTGGTAATACATTAAATCCTTTTGAAAACAATTTAGTTGATGACTTTTGTAACACATTAGCAGCATCTAGTGCTACATTAAATTTAAATCAAGAAAACACAATTTCTGCAGCTTATTTATTTTGGGCTGGTTCTGGACAAGGTGATCAAACTGTAACTCTAAATAACCAAAATTTCACAGCTGAAACTACACATAATGTCTCTTTTAACGATTTAACATATGGAGAGTTACCTTATTTTTCGTGTACAAAAGATATTACAGACTTTGTAATAAACCAAGGTAATACAACATATACTCTATCTAATCTAGATATAAGTAATACACTAGCAAACAATCCCGGATATTGTAATAATAGAACAAATTTTGCAGGTTGGAGTATTTATATTATTTATGAAAACATAAACCTACCACTTAATCAAGTTAGTTTATTTGTAGGATTAGATATTATAAATAGAAACGTACAGGAAAAAGAAATTATTATTGATAACTTAAATGTACTAGATAATGAAGGCGCAAAAATTGGTTTTCTTGCTTGGGAAGGCGATAATGCACTAAATTATGGTGAAAGCCTTTCTATAAACAATAATATTTTGTCTAATCCACCTTTAAACAACGCCACCAACGCATTTAATGGAACTAATACATTTATAAATAGTAGTACATTTTATAATGGAGATTTAGATGTTTACAACATTGAAAACAACATTAATATTGGAGATACACAAGCATCCATAAAACTCACAACAGGAGCTGTTGTAAATGGTCAACTAAGAGCTGACTTAATTATTTTAAACAACATAATTACAGTACTTAATAGCCAATTACCAGATGGAACAGTAACTATTAACAACTACAATAAGACTTGTAATTCTAGCACTATTCTAGTTAATTTTAATATAAATAATTTTAATTGTACAGACGTTTTACCTATAAATACACCAATAGCATTCTATGGAGACAATATATTATTAGCCCAATATCAAACCAACCAAATTTTGGATATAGGAGAAACTATTAATTATACAACAGAAATAAATATACCAACTACGTTAGATTTAGATTTTGAATTAACAATAATAATAGACGATTCTGGATCTGGTGTTGGCACTGTAAATGAAATAAGTGAAATTAATAACAGCGCAACAACTCAAATAGATTTATTTCCAATATCTGAAACGTTACAATTAGAAAATTTAGAATCTTGTAATTTAGGTTTAAATGTTGCAATTTATAATTTGGAAGATGCTATAACACAAGAAGTTTATCAAAATTACTTGAACTTCTCTTATTTTGAAAACCTTTCTGATTTAAATACAAATACCAATCAAATATTAGATTACACCAATTACCAATTAAACCCATTAATTACGTCAACCATTTATGTTAAAGCTTTTAAAACCTCTTGTTTTGATATACTTACCATTACCCTAAACAGTATTAATTGTGTCCCAGAAACACCAGGTAATCTAGGAATTTCTCCAAATAACGATGGCCTAAACGATATTCTAAATATTCCTGGCGTTAATAACATATATCTTAAACATGAACTATTAATATATAACAGATATGGTACATTAGTTTTTATTGGAAATAATAATTTAAGATGGAATGGCACCTCAAATAACGGAACAAATAAAAATAAACTACTACCAACCGGAACCTATTTTTATGTTGTAAAACTTAACGAAGCTAACTTAAAACCAATAATTGGATATATTTATTTGAATAAATAAATAAATAAATAACGCTTTTAGACTTTTATTTTCGTATTTTATAGATGTCCATTAAAATAAAGCAATATAGGTTGTTTATAAAGTCAATTCAATTATTTTTGCTAAATAACAAACTAACAATAAATTAAATTGAAAAATTTAACTTCAAATACTTCAAAACAAGTAATAGTTTTAATCTTTTTATTGGTTAATACAGCTATTTTTGCGCAACAAATAACTACAGATACTTCATTAAGTTTACAAGATTTAATGGAAAATAACCTAGCAAGTGGTTGTGTAGAAATAAGTAATGTCTCTTCTAGTGTAAATGGTTCTGTAAACAATTTAAATAGTTTTGGATTATTTAATAGAAATGGTTCTAATTTTCCATTTGAAAGTGGTATTTTATTAACAACAGGCGAAAACAGTCAAGCAGGAAACACAACAAATACAGCAATTATAAGTGCTGGCGATAATACTTGGGGAACAGACCCAGATTTAGAAACCGCTTTAGGAATAAATAATACATTAAATGCAACATCTGTAGAATTTGATTTTATCTCTGGAACTAATACTGTACAATTTAATTACATATTTGCGTCTGAAGAATACTTTGAAAACAATCCTTGTTCAGTCTCTGATAGTTTTGTTTTTTTAATAAAAGAAACTGGTTCTACTGCTCCATTTACAAACATAGCCTTAATTCCAGGCACAACAACACCAGTAAATACAACTACTGTACACAATGAAATTACAGGAACAAATGGTTGTCCTGCATCTAACAGCAGCTACTTTTTTGGCTTAGATTCTAGTACAAACTATAATGCACGCACAACTGTATTGTCAGCTTCAACTGCAATTACAGCAGATGTCTCTTACACCATAAAGCTAATTATTGCAGATTCTAGATTTACAGATTTTGATTCTGCAGTTTTTATTGAAGCTAATAGTTTTAATAATGCTGTAGACCTTGGAAATGATATTTCTACATGCGATTCAAGCGTAACTTTAGACGCCACAGTTTTAGCCAACAGTCCAACTTACGAGTGGAGTTTTAATGGAACAAACCTGCCTGCTTTTAGTAACAACCCTATTATTAATGTTTTAAACTCTGGCTCTTATACCGTAGAAATTTCTATTCCTTTAAATGGTGGAACTTGTACTTTTTCAGACACAGTAGACGTATCGCTAAATAATTTTGAAAACGGTCCAGATTTATTAGATTTAGAAATTTGCGATGATATTTCAAATGATGGAATAGCAGATTTTGATTTTGCACAAGTAAATACTGAATTATTAGCAGAATTACCTCTACCTGAAACATACACAATAACTTATCATTTTAACAATGCTGAAGCTCAATCTGGAAATAACGCAATAACAAATACAACCTCATTTATTAATACAATATCTCCAGAAGTTATCCATGTACGAGCTGTAAATAGTTTGGGATGTGTTTATATTACATCATTTAATTTAATAGTTAATCCGTATCCTATAATTACAGATCCAATAGATTCTTTTTTTACATGTACAAATGATGGAGGCGCGGATTTAAACACTCTAAATAACGATATTACTGGAGGAAACATAGACTACACAGTTACGTATCATAATTCTCAATTAGATGCAAATACTGGTGCAAATCCTTTAACAATTCCATATACGCCAACGTCTAGTCCAGAAACTGTATATATTAGAGTTACTACAAGTACCGGATGTTCAAACTCTACTGCAAATGTAGATATAACAACAAGCACAAATCCATCTTTAAATACAGAAATACAACAGATTGATGCTTGTACATTAAATGATTTTGCCAGTTTTGATATAACAAGTGTAGAAGCAGATATAATTACAGTATTAACTGGTGTAACTATAACCTATCACGAAAATTTAACAGATTCTATTACTGGAGATAATCCAATTCCAGATCCAACAAATTATACCAACACAATTGCTAACGAGCAATTAGTATTTATTAGAGTTGTAGATGATGTTTCTGGCTGTTCTAGTACTCATCAAATAGAATTACACACAGAATTACTTTACACAGGAACAGATTTTAGTATAACTCCTGAAAATACTCTAGATTTTTTTGAATGTGATAACGATTTTGATGGTATTGTAGAGTTTGATTTACCTGGTATAGGAGAAAACATTTTAAATGAATTAGTGACTACTACAGACGCAACAGTCGCTTTTTACCTAAACGATCCATTAATTAATACATCAGAGCCTGAAATAAACCAAACAATTCCTTTTTTAATAGATAACACAACAGATGGCATAAGAATCTTTGTAACTTTAAATAAAACCGATCCAGACTGTGTTTATAACAATTCAATAACACTAAATATAAATCCAGGCATAAGTTTAGAACCATTAGTAATGCAAGATTACTGCGACTCTGATGACGATACTACTTCTGCAACCATAGCAGACTATTCTTATTTTGATGATTATTTACTAACTACTATTATACCTTCAGGAACTTTTGCAAATTTCACTTATTTTGCAACACAATTACATGCAGAAGCTAATCAACCTGTTTTACCATTAAATCATTTAGTAAATAATTCAACTCCACCACATACTGTATTCTTTAGAGCAACAAATATAAATGGTTGTAATGTAATTGGCGAATTAGAAATTAATTTTATACCTGCACCTTCTATTAATACACCAACAAATTTATTTGAATGTACTACAGACGGAACTAACTCAGCTTTAATAGACTTAACAGCTACAATTCCAGAAATAAATAATAGTGGAGGTTTAAATTATACCTTTCACCAAAGTTTTAACGACGCAGAAAATGCTACAGATGCAATACCAACACCTACAAATTATAATACAACTACAACAACAATTTTTGCCAGAGTAGAAAATAATATTACTGGTTGTTTTGCAGTACAACAATTTAATGTTATTGTAAATTCTAAACCAGATGTAATAATAGATCCCTATTTAGTATGTTTACCAATAGGTACTACTACTGGAGATTTCTTTTTTGAGCAAGAAATAGATCCCATAATTTTAGCATCAACGCTTTCTAGCCCAGTAACAACTTCTTATTACCAAATGTACGATGCTACAAGTGGAGTTTTATCCTTACCAATAGACAAAACAGTAGCACATCAAAACACCAACCTATCAGACACTATTTATGTACTTATAGAATACATAAATGATTCTTCTTGTTCTACAATAACAAATTTTCAAATTAATGTTGGAGAATTACCAGACTACAACACTAATATTACTTCATTTAGTGGATGCGACGATGATAGTAACGATGGAATTGCAACTTTTGATTTAACACAAGTTACATCTCAAATAGCTCAAGGTTCATCTCAAGTACTAAACATAACTTATTATCTATTAGAAGATGATGCCAATAATCAAACAAACCAAATACCAAATATTACAGATTTTCAAAATACAGTAAATCCGCAAACTATATATTATAATGTGGATAACGGAACAATCTGTAAAGGTGTAGCAGGTTTCAATTTACAAGTAGTCCCTGTGCCTGAAGGTACAAATCCAACAGTAATAGTACTATGCGACACAAATACTAATAACCTAGATGGTTTTATGAATTTTGATCTTTATGGAACTCTAAATCAGGTTTTAAGTGGAATTACAGATAGAGAAAGAGAAGATATTATTATAAATTATTATCCGTCGCAAGATGATTATAATAATACAACCAATCTAATTTTTTCTACAGATCCAAATATAGTTCAATCCTTTCCAGATTATACAAACATTTCTAATCCACAAACTATAGTTATAGAAATACTAAACACTACATCTATGTGTTTTGATACCGTAGAATTAGAACTAACTGTAGATGTGCCACCAACTATAACAACTGGAACATTTGAGGTATGCGATAATGTAAATAACGAAGTTGACTTAAATTTATTTGCTACAAATTTAATAGGAACACAAACAAATATAAACTTAGAGTATTATGCATCACAATTAGATGCTGAAACTCAAACAAATATTTTAACTAATCCTTATAATTACACAACTAACGCATTAACGCTTTGGGTTAGAGCTAATTTTAATACAAGCAATTGCTTTAATGTAGAACCGTTTAATATTTTAATAAATAGTACACCTATAGCAAATCCAATTCAAAATCTAGAAATTTGTGATGACAATTACGATTTTATTCAGAATTTCGATTTATCTACACAAACAGCTATAGTTTTAGGAACTCAAAATCCTAATGATTTTACAGTTTCCTACTATAACACACAAGCAGATGCAAATACCGCTACAAATCCAATAACAGATTTAACCTTATCATCTTCAAATAACGAAGATTACTTTATTAGAATTCAAAACAACACAACAGGTTGTTTCAACACAATAAGCTTTTTAACTATTGTACACAGAAAACCTTTTATAGAGTTAAATACCGTACCTCTATGTTTAGACGATTTACCATTAGTTGTATCTGCAGATACTGGAATAAACACAGATACCTACCAATGGACTTCTGGACAAACAACTGCAGAAATTAATATAACTACCATTGGAACTTATGGCGTAACAATTACAACTGCTAACAATTGTACCTTTACAACTAGCTTTGAAGTTATAGAATCTGAGGCTGCAACAATCGAATTTACGGAAACAATAGACTTTAACACTCCAAATAGTATAACAGTAAATGTATCTGGAATTGGAGATTACTTATTCCAATTAGATAATGGTGCGCCACAACTATCAAACTTTTTTAATAATGTTACTTTAGGCCAACATATAATTACCGTAATAGATCAAAAAGGTTGTAACTCGGTTTCTAAAGAAGTTATAGTTTTTGATATTCCTTTGTTCTTTACACCAAATGGCGATGGTTTTAAAGATACTTGGCATATTTCTGGTGTAGGAAATTTAACTGGCACAATAGTTTATATTTACGATAGATATGGGAAAATATTAAAAACTTTAGATTACAGGTCTCGTGGATGGGATGGATTTTACAACGGTAATTTAATGCCATCCAACGATTATTGGTATCTAGCCAAAATTAAGTATCAAGGCAAAGAATTTGAGAAGAAAGGCCATTTTACATTAAAAAACTAACATCAGTTAACTGCTTAATAATAGAAGTTTCAATTCAGCTATTTTTATAATTTACTAATCGTACTAAATAGAAGTCATAAAAGTGAATTATGTATTATTAATTAATTTTAAAAATATATTTTTACACTAAAATCAATTCAAATTATGAAAACCAATTATACTATTGCATTTGTTTTAATCCTAACTTTAGTTTTATCGAGCTGTAAGAAAGATGAAAAAACAACAACTAAAACCGAAGTAACTACCGAAATTGTAAAAACATCTTCTGAATTAAAAATTACTCCTATTGAGCATGCTACAATGGTTTTAGAATACGAAAACAAAGTAATTTACGTAGATCCTTTTGGTGGAAAAGAAGCGTTTAAAAATCAAAAGCCTGCCGATTTAGTATTTATTACAGATATTCATTTTGACCATTTAGATCTTCCTACTTTAGATAGTTTAGATTTAAGTAAAGCCGCCATTATTGCACCTTTAGCAGTAAAAAACAAACTACCAGAAAATTTACAACGTAAAACTATTGTGTTACATAACGGAAACTCAAAAACACTTAAAAATGTTGGTATAGAAACGGTTCCTATGTATAACTTACGTGAAGAAGCTTTACATTTTCACGCTAAAGGAAGAGGAAATGGTTATGTGCTAACTTTTGGCGAACAACGTGTTTATATTTCTGGTGATACGGAAGATATTCCTGAAATGCGAAAACTTAAAAATATAGATATTGCCTTTATTTGTATGAATTTACCTTGGACTATGACTATAAATAGCGCTGCAAGTGCTGTTTTAGATTTTAAGCCTAAAAAAGTATATCCTTACCATTACAGAAATAAAGAAGGCTTTAGTAACGTTGGACAATTTAAACGCATAGTTAATGCAACAACAGATGATATTGAGGTTGTGCAGTTAGATTGGTATAAAGCTAAATAGTTATTTATTAATATTTCTTGTTTTATATATTATAATTACAAACAAAAAGCTCCAAATTACAATTGTAATTTGGAGCTTTTTAATTTTACTGCCAACTATGTATTGTTGACTAAAGACTAGTTCTTGTCTATTAAAAGATTAACGAACCAACTTCTTATACTTAATACGTTTTGGCATTAAATCTCCACCAAGACGTTTCTTTTTATTTTCTTCGTATTCAGAATAGCCACCTTCAAAGAAATACACTTCAGAGTTTCCTTCAAAAGCTAAAATGTGTGTACAAATACGATCTAAAAACCATCTGTCGTGAGAAATAACTACTGCACAACCTGCAAAGTTTTCTAAACCTTCTTCTAAAGCACGTAATGTATTTACATCTAAATCGTTAGTAGGTTCATCTAAAAGCAACACGTTACCTTCTTCTTTAAGTGTCATTGCTAAGTGTAAACGGTTACGTTCTCCACCAGAAAGCTGACTTACTTTTTTGTTTTGCTCGCTTCCTGAGAAGTTAAAACGACTTAAATACGCTCTTGAGTTAACTTCTTTTCCGCCCATAAGGATTAACTCTTGCTCGTCGCTAAAGTTTTGCCAAATGGTTTTGTCCATATCTATATTACTATGCGCTTGATCTACGTAAGCAATTTTAGCAGTTTCTCCGACTTTGAATTCACCTTTGTCAGGTTTTTCTTCGCCCATTATCATTCTAAAAATAGTGGTTTTACCAGCACCATTTGGTCCTACTACACCTACTATTCCTGCTTGTGGTAAATTAAAGTTTAAATCTTCGTAAAGTAATTTATCGTCGAACGCTTTACTTACGCCAGACGCTTCAATTACATTGGTTCCTAAACGTGGTCCGTTAGGAATGTAGATTTCTAATTTCTCGTCAAGTTTTTGTTGATCTTGACTCATTAATTTATCGTAATTCTTTAAACGTGCTTTCTGCTTTGTCTGTCTTCCTTTTGCACCTTGCTTAACCCATTCTAATTCGCGCTCTAAAGTCTTCTGACGTTTAGATGCTGTTTTAGATTCTTGAGCCATACGCGTAGATTTTTGATCTAACCAAGACGAGTAGTTTCCTTCCCAAGGAATTCCTGCACCTCTATCTAATTCTAAAATCCAACCGGCAATATTATCTAAGAAATATCTATCGTGAGTTACTGCAATTACAGTTCCTTTATATTGTGCTAAGTGCATTTCTAACCAATGTACAGATTCTGCATCTAAGTGGTTGGTAGGTTCATCTAACAATAACACATCTGGTTCTTGTAATAATAAACGACATAATGCTACACGACGTTTTTCTCCTCCAGAAAGTACGCCAATTTTCTTATCGCCATCTGGTGTGCGTAACGCATCCATAGCAATTTCTAACTTGGTATCTAATTCCCAAGCGCCAGCAGCATCAATTTCGTCTTGTAAAACGGCTTGTCTTGCCATTAACTTATCCATTTTATCAGCATCAGAATAAACTTCTTCTAATCCAAACTGGTCGTTAATTTTGTTATATTCTTCAAGAATTGCAACTGTTGCTGCTGCGCCTTCTTTAACTACTTCTAAAACTGTTTTTTCGGGATCTAATTGTGGTTCTTGTTCTAAGTAACCTGTAGTAAATTCTTTATCTGATGTTAAATCTCCTTGAAAATTCTTATCAATTCCAGCAATAATTTTTAATAAGGTTGATTTACCCGATCCATTAAGACCTAAAATTCCAATTTTTGCTCCGTAGTAGAAACTTAAATAAATATTTTTTAATACTGGTGTATTTGCCGACTTAAACGTTTTTGTAACGCCAGTCATTGAAAATATAATTTTTTTATCGTCAGCCATTTTTATTTTTATTTTAGTTGTTAGTTTATAGTCTAAAGACTTAATTTTTGTAGGTTTAAAGCTTTACATGTTATACTAAAAAGCATGTTGTTTTTTGCTTTGTTTAAACGCGTCCTTTTAGTGCATTAAATACCCAAGCAATAGCAAAAAAGCCAATGCCAACTGCACCAAAGCCGTAACCTGCAACATCATCGTATCTAAATGCGCCTAAAGCTATTAATGCTAAACCTACTATTATCATTATTGTTGTAGCCCAAGCTAAAACTGTATTTTTATTCATTGCCATAATCTTCTCTTTTCAAAATAGAAAACAAATATCGGTTTTTTTAACAAAAAAAGCAGCTAAAAAGCTGCTTTTTCCGAGGAATTACTTGATTAAACTCAAAAATAGATTTATTTATAATTTACATCATATAAAATGTGCCTTTTTAAACCTAAAACATTGGCACTTCAATAAATAATAATTCTGATTTAGTTTTAGAGCTAACACTAAAATTATTAACATTATTAACGCCAATTGCATCTCTTAATCCTAAACTATTATCTGCTACAACAATTTCACCTGAAATTACCATAGTGTAAACGCCATTGTTTTGACTCATTAAGGAATAAGTATACGATTGGTCTTTACTTAAATCTATACGAGATATTTTAGCGTCTTGATGAATTTTTAAGCCTTTTTCTTCATTTGAAAAACCTGTTACCAAAGTTTGAAGCTTTCCTTGTCTGTCTTCAGCTTTAAAAAAGGCTTGATCGTATCGTGGCTTTACATTTTTTTGGTTAGGCATTATCCAAATTTGAAATAACCTTAACTCATCTGTAATGGAACCATTAATTTCCGAATGTTGTAAACCTGTTCCTGCACTCATTAATTGGACTTCGCCAGATTTTACATGTTGCCATTCCGTATTTCCCATAGAATCTTTGTGTTTTAAAACACCAGATAATGGAATGGTAATAATTTCCATATTATCGTGTGGATGCGTTCCAAAACCCATGCTTGGGGCAATAATATCGTCGTTAAAAACTCTTAATGCTCCAAATTGCATTTTTGTTCTATCAAAATAATTTGCAAAACTAAACGAATGTCTTGCTTGTAACCAGCCATGATTGGCTTGTCCTCTATCTTCTGATCTATGTACTACTACATTCATAATTATGTTATTTATACTCTTAATTTATCTAATAATTGATTTAAAGTTTCTGCTTCTTCTATAGATAAATTAGACTTTGTTAATTTACTTTTATTTGTAGGAATTTTGGCTAAAAGTTCCAATCCTTTTTTTGTAATTTGAATATGAACCACTCGCCTATCTGTTTCACAATTTAAACGCTCTATTAAACCTTTATCTATTAACTTATCTGTTAATCTAGTTACATTTGGCGATCTATCAATCATTCTACTTTTTATTACTTGAACTTTTAAAGGCTCTTTTGCGCCTCTTAAAATTCTTAGAATGTTATATTGTTGTGGCGATAAACCGTAAGGTTTAAAAAAATCGTTTTGAAAACTTGCAATATAACTTGATGTGTACATAATATTAAGCAGTGCTTTTTGCTGCTCGTTTTCAAACTTAGAATTAATATCTTTTGCAAAATCTCCCATAATTACTAATTAATTTAAAACCGATGTTTCTAAAGTTTTTACTGCATGTGTAAGCTTACTTAAAAACTCTGGATTAACAATTTTACCGTCTTTAAAATGGTCTCCAAAAGTTGGCAACACAAAAGTTGATACAATAGCAGCGTTGTGTCTTGGAAAACGATTTGCTGCCATATCAAAAACCGATTGTCCGCCTCGTGGTCCTGGCGCAGTACTCATTAATAAAACAGGTTTGTTTTGAAACATTTTAACATTAACTCTACTAACCCAATCAAATAAGCTTTTAAAAGCAGATGTATATGCGCCATTGTGTTCTGCTAACGAAATTATAAATCCATCGGCTTCTTCCAGCTTACTATAAAATTTTTGTGCGTTAGCTTCTATTCCAGAAGCTTGTTCAAGATTTACGCTATAAGTTGGCACTTCAAAATTGTTTAAATCCAAAATTTCTACTGCAGAATTTTCTAATAAACCACCAGCAAAAGTTACTAATTGCTTGTTTATTGATGTGTAACTATTACTTCCTGCAAATGCTATAATTTTTTTCATCTTAAAAAATATTTAGTGATTTAGTTTATTGTATGTCATGTAATTTACTATTAATAAAAGAGCTCCAATTAAAGCAAATAAATACTCGCCATCGCTAATCATAAAATGGGCGAAAAATGCTAAAATTATATTAAAAGCAAAACCTGCATAAGCCCATTCATTAATGGTTTTAACTTTAGTTTGCCATATTGCTATTAACCCCAAAAACTTTGCTGTTGCTAACGGATAAACTAAATAAGCAGGATAACCAAAGGCTAAAAAAGCAGATCTTATTGCATCGTTATTAAACAGATACATGCTTATAGAAAAAAGCATTAAAGCTGTAAATAATCCCTTTGTAACGTAATGGATAGTTTTAATTTTTTTCATGTTTTATAATTTTCTATTAATTTTTATTTTTAACTTTTTAACACTACAAATTTAGTTAATACATAATTAGTTTCCAAGGAGATTAATTCCATAACAATTAGTTTAACGTTGAATTAACAAATAAATAACTCTAACGTTTTCTTTAGATGAAGCAATTTTGTAAATTCGTTAAAAAATTACATAGCACAATTATGGACATAAACTTCAACAAAAACGAAGACCACAATAAACTTTTAGTATCTGACTTAAAAAAACGTTTTGCACAAGTAAAGCTTGGTGGCGGACAAAAACGCATAGATAAATTACATAGTCAAGGAAAAATGACTGCTCGTGAGCGTATAGATTTTTTATTAGACACAAAGAAACCAAGTATAGAAATAGGTGCTTTTGCTGGAGATGGCATGTACGAAGATCATGGTGGTTGTCCATCTGGTGGCGTTGTTGTAAAAATGGGTTATGTAAAAGGCAAACAATGTATTGTTGTAGCTAACGATGCTACTGTAAAAGCTGGTGCTTGGTTTCCAATTACAGGAAAAAAGAATTTACGTGCTCAGGAAATTGCTATAGAAAATAGATTACCAATTATATATTTAGTAGATTCTGCAGGTGTATATTTACCAATGCAAGACGAGATTTTTCCAGATAAAGAACATTTTGGTCGTATATTTAGAAATAATGCGGTTATGAGTAGTATGGGAATTACCCAAATTGCTGCTGTTATGGGAAGTTGTGTTGCTGGTGGCGCTTATTTACCAATTATGAGCGACGAAGCTTTAATTGTAGATAAAACTGGAAGTATTTTTCTTGCAGGAAGTTACCTTGTAAAAGCTGCAATTGGAGAAGTTATTGATAACGAGACTTTAGGTGGAGCAACTACACATTGCGAAGTTTCTGGTGTTATAGATCATAAAGCTTTAGACGATAAAGATTGTTTACAGAAAATACAACGCATTTTTGATAAAATTGGCGATTTTGATAAAGCTGGTTTTAATAGAGCTGAAGCTGAAGAACCAAAAGAAAATCCTGAAGATATTTACGGTATCTTACCAAAATCTAGAGCAGATCAATACGAAATGCGAGATATTATTAAGCGCTTAGTTGATGGTTCTAAATTTGACGAGTATAAAGAAGGCTACGGAAAAACCATTATTACAGCTTATGCTAGAATAGATGGTTGGGCTGTTGGTATTATTGCTAATCAGAGAAAATTAGTTAAAACCAAAGCTGCAAAAACTAAAAGTGCCGAAATGCAATTTGGTGGTGTTATTTATAATGATAGCGCAGATAAAGCAACACGTTTTATGGCAAATTGTAATCAGAAAAAAATTCCATTAGTATTTTTACAAGATGTTACTGGATTTATGGTTGGTAGTAAATCTGAGCATTCTGGAATTATAAAAGATGGCGCTAAAATGGTAAATGCCTTAGCTAACTCTGTAGTTCCAAAATTTACTATTATATTAGGAAACAGTTATGGTGCTGGAAATTATGCTATGTGCGGTAAAGCTTACGATCCAAGATTAATTGTAGCTTGGCCAAGTGCAGAATTAGCAGTTATGAGTGGTAAAAGTGCCGCTAAAGTATTATTACAAATAGAAAAAGCTTCTCTTAAAAAGAAAGGTGAAGAAATTACTCCAGAAAAAGAAGAAGAATTATTTAATAAAATTAAAGCTAGATACGATAATCAAGTATCGCCATACTACGCAGCATCTCGAATTTGGACAGATGGCGTTATAGACCCGCTAGATACAAGAACTTGGATTTCTATGGGAATAGAAGCTGCTAACCACGCACCTATTGAGAAAAAATTTAACATGGGTGTTTTACAAGTTTAAATATGAAGAATTTAGTTTTTACAGCACTATTTTTAATATCTTTAAACGGAATATCGCAAGAAAATATTCCGTTTAGAGAACATACCAAAATAGTAAAGAATGCAATTTCTAAAGATATAATTTATCCAAAGCGTCAAAAATTAATTAGTGATAGCTTGGTTATTACTAAAGATAGCTTAGACGTTAATTTTGTTCCTTTTTTAAAAGATAAAAAACTAAATAGTAGATATAAATACCATGCCTTTGGAAATAAAAACATTAAATTTATAAGACAATGGAATGTTCCAATTAGAGTCTATTTTGATGAGCAACTACCTAAAGATATAAAACAGAGCTTAACAGACTATTTTAAGAAGTTTAATTCTATAAATAACCTAAACGTTTCAACAACCAAAAATATTGAAAACTCTAATTATTACTTAAAAGTTTATAAAGAACATGTTTCTGCTTACACAGATAAAGATTACAAAACGTTAACCAAAGAAGAGATTGAAACAGAAATTTATTCTGGAATAACTTATGATTTAAATTGTAATTATAATTTTAAATGCACAAGTGGAGTTATAAAAATTAGTAATTCAGAATTAAAAAATAGATATTTATTAAGTAAATTAAAAATTATTTTCTACTTATCTTTAACTGACTTTTACAGAAGTAATTATGCCGAAAAAGAATCTTTATTAAACAAGAAAACAATTAATGCAAAACATTTAACAGATTACGATATTCTTCTCTTAAAAAATCATTACAACTACATTTACCCATATAAAGTAAATTTAACTAGTTATAAATCACTTTTAAAATTGTAATATGAAAACTTATAAATTAATCTTATTTACTTTAGTTTTTGGCCTATTTTACGGTAATGCTCAACAAGGCGAAGTATTTATTTCATTAAAAAGATTTAAGCAAAAGTACAAAAGAGCTTTAACTAAAAAAGATTCCTTAAATTTTAGGTTTCATAAAAATGATACTTTGGTTTTAGATGAATTTTATGTGGCTCCAACAGGAACTAAAGTACCATATGATTATAAAGACGATAATTTTTTAGAAATTTATAAATCGGTTGCGTTTAATAACGTTACAGATTCTACAAAGCAGAAATCGTTCATGCATTATTGGAAAGATGATATTAAGATTTATATTTCAAAATCTTTCGATAAAAAAACTAGAAAGGCCTTTTTTGATTTTACCAATAAGGTTAGTGAAAAAATAGACTCTTTAAATATCTACCAAGTTAAAGATCCAAAAGACTCAAATTATATTATTTATACAGATTCTGATTTCCAATACGAACCTAGAATGTCCAAATACAAGTCCACAGATTATTATGTGTATTGGAATAATAAAAATCAGATTTACAGAATGTCTATGAGACTTAAAAATGATATTGAATTTAATAGTAATCTAAAATTGAATAAATTAAAAAATCAATTTATAATTTCTCTTGGACAGTTTAATTATACCAATAATAACTTAGATTGTAAAAACTTCTTTTCTGGTTGTAGTAAGCCAAATTTTGAGCTAACAGAATTAGATTACGAGCTAATAAAATATCATTATTCTTATGGTATATGCAAAGGAACAGATCTAAAAACATTTGAAGACAACCACAAGCGTACAAAAGAAAACATTAATAAAAACAAAGTATTAACAAATCTTATCCATAACTAATACTACTGTAATATATTAAAGTAAGGCACAAAAAAAGGAGCAATTAAAATTGCTCCTTTTTTTGTATCTATAAAATGCTACTAAGCATTATTCTTAGCCTTACGTTCTTCATTAATTTCTTTAAGACGTTCTATTAAAGAACCACCAATCCAATATGGTACAACAAAAGTTGCTAAAAAAATTAGTAACCAAAAACCTATAGTTAAAATGGTTAAAAATGCTAAAAATCCTAAATATTGATCAAATTCGAACATAACCTTGTGTATCTTAATAATTGTTATTGTTGCAAATATAAAGCAAACCATTTTTTAATGCAACAACTATCTATAAAATATTATATGCAAAAATTAAACTCAATGAATTAATACCTGCTGCAATACCATTAACTTGAGTTATTTTTTTATTTGCATCGAATCTAGCTTCTACACTTATTTTTTTATTAATATTTAATCCTCCACCAAAATAAAGGTTAGTTGAAGATTTAGACTCTACTCTACCAACCTTAGAATCTGAACTAGTTAATAAGGGAATATTCATTCCAGCGTTAAGAAATAATTTATATTTTTCATTAGGTAGAAACATATAATGCTTTATTCCAAATGCAGATGATAATCCTTTGTAAACAACGTCAAATTTTATTAAATTATCTGACGTATCGTCTGATGAATAAGTGGTGTAAATGGGCTCTACAGAAACAGCCCATTTATTATTATTAAAAGGTAATATATATTCAAGTTCTAAACCTAATCTGTAAGATATTTTACTGTCATATTTAGTGCTAGATGTAGCAACTAAGTTATTACTTGCCTCTAATTTTCCATTAAAAAAAACTAGCTCCAATTCTAGGGTATAAATTAAAAGTTCCTTTTCTTACAACTTTCAATTCATTTGAAAAATTCTCATTATAACAGGTATTATACGCATTAAATAATTTTGTTAACTCTTTCTCTGAATAATTAAGTTTTTGGAGATCTAAACTAGAAATATTTTCACAATCGTTTAAAAATAGAATTTGAGATTTATACGTATTATTTTGTCTAACAGTTCCACTAATGGTATACGATTTAAACATTAATTGCTCCTTAGTTCCAGATGTATCATCTGTAAATAACTTAAATAAGTTTGTATCTCTGTATAAATATAAGTTTGCTTTACCTAAAGATAAGCACTTTAGAAAAACAGTTTCTTCAATAAAATCTGGTTCAAAATGATCAGATAATTTGTTAGATAATTCAAAAGATCTGTCTATAAGCACTTTAGACTTAATGTATTTAATTCCTTCTACACTAAATTATTTAAAATCTAAAATATTGATTAATTTCTCTTCACCATTATTATTCTTAACAACTATTGATTCTGGACTATTCTTCCAATCTAAATTTTTAATTAAACAATTAATTTTATTTCCAGAATTATCAATATAATAACCTTCTTCAAAATTATTTTGGGCATTTAGAAAGCTAAAACTTAATAGCATAACAAGTAAAAGTAAATTTTTCATATTAGTTGATTTAAATTAGTGGTAAAATTAATATCATTAGTAGCCAATTTTTAACAGTAAAACAAAAACCAACCCAAATAAATGGATTAATTTAAAGTCTAAAGCAAAAACTGACTAATAATTACTTTAAACTATTTATTCTTATTCATTTAATTTCAAAAAAAAACTCTAGTAGATATCCTTAAATAACTACAGAAGTATACTAGTACAATATATATAAGATAACTATTCTTCCAATTTCTTCTTCTTCTTCAGTGATAAAGAATAGTTTTTATATTTATTCCCAACAATAATAACTATAAATGTTAAGAATGTAATTATTTAATACAATTTTAACATAATAAATAAAATTTTAAAACCTAAAACTAATGATTATAAAATTCTAAAATAGTTTAAAAAGAATATTGCACTAAATGATAAAATCATTTTAAAAATCTCACTAAAAAATGTGTTAAATTCCTTAAATTCGTGGCATTAAAAAAACAGACTATTATGGCATTTAGAATAGAAAAAGATACAATGGGCGATGTAAAAGTCCCTGCAGATAAACTTTGGGGTGCACAAACTGAGCGTTCTAGAAACAATTTTAAAATTGGTGCAGTTGCATCAATGCCTTTAGAAGTGGTTTATGGCTTTGCTTACTTAAAAAAAGCTGCTGCATTTACAAACTGCGAATTAGGTGTTTTAACAGAAGATAAACGCGATTTAATTGCTGCTGCCTGCGAAGAGATTTTAGAAGGAAAGCACGACGATCAATTTCCATTAGTAATCTGGCAAACAGGTTCTGGAACACAATCTAATATGAATGTTAACGAAGTTGTTGCAAACAGAGCACAACAGTTAGCAGGACGCGTTATTGGAGAAGGCGAAAAAATTATTGCACCTAACGATGATGTGAACAAATCTCAATCGTCTAACGATACTTTTCCTACAGGAATGCATATTGCAGCCTACAAAAAAATTGTAGAGACAACTATTCCTGGCGTTTTAAAATTAAGAAACACATTAAACAATAAAGCAGTTGCTTTTAAAGATGTTGTTAAAATTGGTAGAACACATTTAATGGATGCAACACCTTTAACTTTAGGCCAAGAATTCTCTGGATATGTATCTCAATTAGATCACGGATTAAAAGCTTTAGAAAATACTTTAGAGCACTTAAGCGAATTAGCTTTAGGTGGAACTGCCGTAGGAACTGGACTTAACACACCAAAAGGTTACGATGTTTTAGTTGCTAAATACATTGCTAAATTTACAAAATTACCATTTATTACAGCTCCAAATAAATTTGAAGCTTTAGCGGCACACGATGCTATTGTAGAATCTCACGGCGCATTAAAACAATTAGCGGTTTCTTTAAATAAAATTGCAAACGATATTAGAATGATGGCTTCTGGTCCACGTTCTGGTATTGGAGAAATTACAATTCCAGCAAACGAACCAGGAAGTTCTATTATGCCAGGAAAAGTAAACCCAACGCAATGCGAAGCTATTACAATGGTTTGCGCGCAAGTTATGGGTAACGATGTTGCCATTGGAGTTGGTGGAATGCAAGGTCATTACGAACTTAACGTTTTTAAACCAATGATGGCAGCTAACATTTTACAATCTGCGCAATTAATTGGAGACGCTTGTGTAAGTTTCGACGAGAATTGTGTTGCTGGTATAGAACCAAATCACGCTATAATTAAAGAATTACTAAACAATTCTTTAATGCTTGTAACTGCATTAAACACTAAGATTGGTTATTATAAAGCTGCCGAAATTGCAAATACAGCACATGCCAACGGAACAACATTAAAAGTTGAAGCTGTTAATTTAGGTTATGTAACTGCACAAGAATACGACGAATGGGTAAAACCAGAAAATATGGTTGGAAGTTTAGACTAAAAAACACATTATATAACAATAAACGCTGCATATTTTATGTGGCGTTTTTTTTACTTTTTTTTAAATGATTTGTTTAGAAAACCATTCATAATTTGTCTTTCAATTCATAGATCCAAAAACATAAAATTTCTTTACTTTTACACTTATGATGCGCCATTTAAATAACAAAACATATAACTACATCACAATTATAATTGTAGGCTTGTTAACACAAGTAATTGCCTTTAATTTAGATTATTCTGGCGCAGGAATGGCAGCTATAATTGTAGTTTGGTTGCCTTTATTTTTTTGTGTAATAACACTACTACTCTACTTTTTAACTCATTTAGCCATTAAAAAGTACAATTGGATTGTTTCAATATTTGGTATTTTATTTACTATTTATATTACAATTGGCATTGCTTTAACCGATTTTAAAATTTAATTTATGACCACACTAATCATCAACATAAAACAATTAATTCAAATTAGAGAAGCCAACGTTTTAAAGGTTTCTGGTCAGGAAATGAAAACCTTACCACTAATTGAGAACGCTTATCTTTTAATTAAAAACGATACTATTGTAGATTTTGGTAAAATGGAAGATTGTTTCTCTACCAAAGCAGAAACTATAATAGATGCTACTGGAAAAATAGTTATGCCAACTTGGTGCGATTCTCACACACATGTTGTTTATGCAGGAAATAGAGTTCAGGAATTTGCAGACAGAATTAATGGTTTAAGTTACGAAGATATTGCAAATCGTGGTGGCGGAATTTTAAACTCGGCTAAAACACTTCAAAATACAACCGAAAACGATTTATACCAACAATCACTTCAACGAGTAAAACAACTTATAAAATTAGGAACTGGCGCTTTAGAAATTAAATCTGGTTATGGTTTAACTTTAGAAGCAGAACTTAAAATGCTGCGTGTTATAAAACGATTAAAAAAGGAGCAAAACATTAAGATTAAAGCAACTTTTCTTGGTGCTCACGCAGTACCAACAGAATTTAAAAACAATAAATCGGGCTATTTAGATCATATTATTAACGATATGTTACCTCAAATTAAAGCCGAAGACTTAGCAGATTATATAGATGTCTTTTGCGAAAAAGGCTACTTCGATTTAGACGATACAAAACGAATTATGGAAGCTGGAATGCAGTATGGTTTAAAATCTAAAATACACGTTAATCAATTTAATAGTTTTGGTGGCGTAAAATTAGCTGTAGCGCATAATGCGGTTAGCGTAGATCATTTAGAAGAACTAACTACAAATGATATAGAAGCACTTCAAAACAGCAATACAATGCCAGTAGCTTTACCTTCTTGCTCGTACTTTTTAAGTATTCCATATACACCAGCAAGACAACTTTTAAATGCTGGTTTACCAGTAGCACTTGCAACAGATTTTAATCCTGGATCTACACCAAGTGGAAATATGAATTTTGTAGTAAGTACTGCTTGTATTAAAATGAAATTAACGCCAGAAGAAGCTATAAATGCCGCGACATTAAATGGTGCTTACGCAATGGAAATTTCTAACAAATACGGAAGTATTACAAAAGGTAAAAAGGCAAACCTAATAATAACAACGCCTATAGAAAACTACAACTATTTACCTTATGCCTTTGGAGAAAACTGCATAGAACACGTTATTATAAATGGAGAAGTTGTTTAATGCTTATTTTAGTCTTAAATAAATAGTAACTAATAGTGTAAAATTTCTAAGTAAATATTACAACACTAAATCTAACATATAAAAAAAGCTCGAATAAAAGCTAGTAAAATAGCCTTAATTCGAGCTTTAAAATTATAACACATTTACTAATCTAGTACAAACATAGAAGAAGATACCAATCTGTTTTTATCAAAAATATTTACCTTATAATTTCCTGCTTTAAAATCTTCTTTTTCACTTTTTATAATATATTCACAAATATCCAAATCTTTTGAAGCGTAATTAAATGTACTAATTAAAGAGTAGTTTAGTATTTGCTTACCAAAAGCTACTTTTTCATTTTCACCTAAAATATTATTACTAGGATCCATAACTTGAACAAAAAAAGCTTTATCTCCAGATTTTACCAAGCTATTTTTAGTTACGGTAAAACAAACACGTAATTTATCGCTTCGTCTAGCTTTATCTGTTACTTTTATTTTTCCGGAATTCCTAACAATTACACCTTCGGCTTTTAGTTTGGCTGTGTTTAAAACACTTGCAGATTCTACTACATTTACTAAAGCATTATTTTGTGTTATTAAAGAATCGCCTAATAATTTACGTTCTTTTAATTGTACATTTGTACTGTCTAAAGATGTAGCAAGTAGCTTATTTTTGGTTTTCAACAAGTCGTTTTCTTTTAATATAGACGTCATTTGTTTTTGTAATGCCTTGTATTTAGAAACGTAACTTCTTAAATTCTTTACGTTAGTTGTACTCATTTGTAAAGAATCTATTAATCCTTTTACACGTTCGCGAGCTAACGCTAGATTATTGTTAGTAATATTGTTTTCGCTTGTTGCCGCTGCTAATCGTGTTTGCATCAGATTTAAATCGCTTAAAACGGCTTCTTTTTCTGCGGTTAATTCAATTACATTTTCTTTGTTTGTAGTATATAAATCGAAAGAAAAATAGCCTACTATTATTAATAAAGCTAATAATATTCCTAATAAGACTTTTAATCTATTGTTACTTTTGTTCTCTAACATAATATTGATTTTTATAGGTTAAACTTAAGTGTTTTTTGTTGAATAGTTAATTTAAAAGTGTAATTTTATTTCTTTATTTATAATGCCATGAAAAACCTTGTTTTATTTACTGAAACAGATCGAAAAAAGCTTATTTCTACAAGAAATAAAGAAACTAAATTTGGAGAACTTGTAAAATGTGCTCCCAATAATACGTCTTATAACGCTGAAATTTTAAAAACAGATGTTAAGTATGTGTTAATTGGTATATCTGAAACTATAGGAATTCAAGCAAATCTTGGTTTTTCTAAAGCTTATAAAACATTTAATGCCACGCTAAAAGTGTTATTAAATACGCAAAGTAACTCGTATTCTAAGCCAGAAAACGTATTAATTTTGGGACAATTAGCTTATCCAGAACTTCAAGAGCAATTAAAAAATTTAAACTTAGATAATCCAACAGATTTAAAAAAAGCTAGACGCTTAGTAGAAATTATAGATAAAGATGTAACCACTTTGATTTACGAAATTGTTAAAGCCGGAAAAACACCAATTATTATTGGTGGCGGACACAACAATGCCTATGGCAATTTAAAAGGAACAGCTTTAGCGTTAAATTATCCTATAAATGCCATAAATTTTGATGCGCATACAGATTTTAGACCTATTGAAGGCAGACATAGCGGAAATGGCTTTAGTTATGCTAAACACGAAGGATTTTTAAACAATTATTTTATGTTTGGATTACACGAAAACTACATACAAAATGATGTTTTAAATATTTTAAATGAAGACGAAACTTTAGATTTTAATACCTTTGAAGCTTTAGAAGTTAGAAACGAAATATCTTTTGAAAAAGCATTATATCAAGCCGAAAAACATTGTACAAAATCTAATTTTGGATTAGAACTAGATTGCGATGCCATAATTAATGTAAATAGTAGTGCACAAACACCAAGCGGATTTTCGGTTACGCAAACTAGACAGTTTATTAATCATTTTTCTAAATTTAATAACCTAAGTTATTTTCATATTTGCGAAGCTTCTTGCACAAAAAAAAATCAAAAACAAGTTGGTAAACTCCTATCCTATTTTATATTAGATTTTATTAACGCCAATTATACTATATAATGACAAAACTTAAATTAGAATTTATAAGATTAGGTTTAGCTTTTTTTGCTTTTCTATTTATACTATTAACACTTTTTATGTATGTTAATCAAGTTAAAGCGCAATGGCATCAAATTATTGGAGAATTACTAACTATTCCTGTTATACTATTAATAGTAGCAATTCCTATTTGGCTAATTGTAGATTTAGTTAAAAAAAAGGTAGCAGATAAATCTATTTTTAACCTTACCTTTTTTGTTTCAGTTATATCTGTACTACTTCTACTATTTGCCTTTAAAGTCTTAAATTAATATGCCCAAAGTTACCTTAGATATACTTCTAAAACACTTAAAAACACATTTTGGATACGATAGTTTTCGTGGCCAACAAGAAGATATAATCACCAACTTATTAGATAAAAAAGACACCTTGGTTATTATGCCAACTGGTGGCGGAAAATCGATTTGTTTTCAATTACCTGCATTAATTTTTGAAGGATTAACCTTAGTTATTTCGCCATTAATTGCCTTAATGAAAGATCAAGTCGATGGATTAAATGCCAATGGAATAAAAGCTAGTTATTATAATAGTAGTCAATCGTCAGACATACAACAATCTATTATAGAACGTGTTTTAAAAAAAGATTTAAAGCTTTTATATGTAGCTCCAGAAAGTTTAGCAGGATTGCAAAATATTATAAATGAAACTTATATAAGTTGTGTTGCTATAGACGAAGCACATTGTATATCCAGTTGGGGACACGATTTTAGACCAAGTTACCAAGAACTTAGTTTTTTAAAGAAAATATTACCAAATACACCAGTTATTGCCCTAACAGCAACTGCAGATAAAGCTACAAGACAAGATATTTTAAACCAGCTAAAAGTTCCAAATGCTAAACAATTTATTTCGTCTTTTGATAGAGCAAATATTGAATTAGAAATTAGACCTGCAGATGGAAGAGCTAACCAAATTGTTAGATTTATAAATCAGCATCCAGGACAATCTGGAATTGTATACTGTTTAAGTCGTAAAAACACAGAGCAAATAGCAAAAAAACTAAATCAAAATGGAATAAATTCCGACGCTTATCATGCAGGAATGAGTTTTGAAGATCGTTCCAGAGTTCAAGAAGATTTTATTTACGATAAAACTCAAATAGTTTGTGCAACTGTAGCTTTTGGTATGGGAATAGATAAATCTAACGTACGTTGGGTTATTCATCATAATATGCCAAAAAATATAGAAGGTTATTATCAAGAAATTGGACGTGCAGGTAGAGATGGATTAAAAGCAAAAGCCGTATTGTTTCATAGTTATGCAGATGTAATTCAACTTAGAAAATTTGCATCTGGTGCCAGTAACGAAGACGTGCAGATTGCAAAATTAGACCGAATGAAACAATTTAGCGAAGCTACTACCTGCCGTAGAAAAATTCTATTAAGTTATTTTGGAGAATTACTCCAAGATAACTGTGGTAATTGCGACGTTTGTAAAAATCCACCACAGTTTTTTGATGGAACATTAATTGCTCAGAAAATTCTATCAGCTATTTATAGAGTTAAAGAAACCGAAGCAACAGGAACAATTATAGATGTTTTGCGAGGTGCACAAAATGCTAATGTATTAGAAAAAGGATTAAATAAAATTAGAACTTTTGGTATTGGAAAAGATATTTCTTGGAATCATTGGCAACATTTTATAATTCAATTAGCCAATCAAGGTGCATGCGAAATTGCATTTCATAAAAATAATGCTCTACAATTAACAGAATTTGCAAATAGTATTTTATTTAATGGCACTAAAATTTCTTTAACACAACCTGTTGCATACAAGGAATTAGCAAAAAATAAAACAAAAACAACGGCACCAAAAAGTACTAAAACTAATAGTTTATTTGAACGTTTACGCAAGCTTAGGTATAAAATTTCTTTGGAAGAAAATATTCCAGCATACTTAATATTTAGCGATGCTACTTTAAAAGAAATGGAACAAGTCAGACCAATGAGTGAAGACGACTTTTTAACTATTTCGGGAGTTGGACAACGCAAATTAGAAGTTTATGGCGAAGAGTTTATTGCCGAAATATTAGATTTTATTGGCTCTAAAAAGAAAACTGTAAAAAAATCAGACACACATTTAGTAACCTATGATTTATATAAAAAAGGTTTAAGTATTGAAGAAATCTCTATTCAACGAAAATTAAAAACACCTACTATTTATTCTCACATAGCTAAACTCTTTTTAGAAGGAAAACCAATAAACATCTACAACTTTATAACAAAATCTGATGTAGAAGCTATTCATAAAGCAAAAATAGAATTAGACAACCCAACTGCTCTAAAGCCTTATTTTGACTATTATAACGAGCAAATGGACTATTTTAAAATACGTTTAGCACTAAGTGTTCTGGAAAAAACGAAGTCGCATAAAATTAAGATGATATATATATTAATAAACACTATTTTTTCTTATTTTTAACATGATTAAATATACTTAATATTACCAAAAATTAGTTATCCTAAATTAAAACAATCTATTTTATGAAAAAAAGCACTTTATTAATTACAGCAATTACTATGTCTTCTTCACTATTATTGTCAAGTTGTGGCGTTATGTTTGGAGGAAGTAAGTATAATGCCAACATTACAGTAAAAGATCATCCAAATGCTGAAATTTATGCCAATGGCGAAAAGATTGGAACTGGAGAAGTTACAACTTCATTTAAAAGAAATGAACCATTAAAAATTGAAGTGAAACAAGACAAATGTCAACCTAAAACTCAAGAATTTAATAAAAAATTTAGAACAGGTAACTTTATTTTAAGTGCTTTCTCTTTTGGTTTTATTGGTATTGGTGTTGATTTAGCAACTGGAGCAGCTTACAAACCTGACCATAAAAATAATCCAAATATAGATAAGTTGTCTACCAAAGATTACAAATTTACAGTAGATTATTCTGAGTGCAAAGGATAATAAACTAGTAATAAACCGAGTCTATTAAGTGTTTAAATTTATTTAAATAAATTTAAACACTATTATAAAAAGCTTAAAATTTATTTTTAAGCTTTTTATATTTATGAGAATGTAATATACTTTAAATATAAAATTAATTTAATGCCACAAAAAAAGCTTCTCTTTTCAGAGAAGCTTTTTGCTTTTGGGTGAAAGACGGGATTCGAACCCGCGACCCTCGGTACCACAAACCGATGCTCTAACCAACTGAGCTACAATCACCATTTAAACACTTTATAAGTGCGAGTGCAAATTTAGTTCTTTTATTAAATATTGCAAGCATTTTTTAATAATTTTTTTACTTTAAATTAAATAAAGTTTCAGTAGCTACATAACGTTCTGATGTAAAGCCTTCTGCATATTCACAGTTTATTAATCGGCCTAGATCTCTTGCTCTATAATCTATGCTATCACTAAAATTCTTGCTTGTAATTGGAGTTTCTGGCTCTTTGCTATTAGGATCAAAAAATTGTGTTTTATAAGCTAATACACTTTCTTTTTTTTGCGCCATATATCCAGTAACATCTATAACAAAATCTGGCTCAATAGATTTCCATTGTATATAATGGTAAACAGTTTTTGGTCGCCATTTATCTTGTAGCTTACCTTCTACTTTGGTTTCAATTTTTACAAGTCCACTTAAAAAAGAAGCATCACTTACTAATTGGCTACCTTTTGCGTGATCTATATGTCTATCGTCTATAGCATTACATAATACTATTTCTGGTTGATACTTTCGTATCATTTTTATAATTTCTAACTGATGTGCTTTATCGTTAATAAAAAAACCATCAGCAAAGCCTAAATTTTCTCTAACTTTAACACCTAATATTTTAGCTGCATTTGTAGCTTCTTCTTTGCGCGTAAACTCTGTACCGCGAGTTCCTAATTCGCCTTTAGTTAGATCTATAATACCAACTTTTTTACCATTAGCTACTTCTTTGGCTATTGTTGCGCCGCAACCTAACTCTACATCGTCTGGATGAGCTCCAAATGCTAAAATATCTAATTTCATGACTTAATTGGTTTCAAAAGTTTTTAATTCATCTTCAGATAAATAGGTCCATAAAAGCATATGACTTACCTTTTTTCCAAGTGTCATTTTAATTACTTTTACTTGCTGTGGGTCGTAATTTTTAAGAACTACTTTTAAAGGTCTTAACAAGTCTTTATTAGAAACTAAAGTTGTAAACCAAGCACATTGTGTTTTAACTAAATGACTGTCGTAAATATAATTCTGAATAAAAGCTTTTTCGCCACCTTTGTACCATAATTCGTTAGCTTTACCAGAGAAATTACGTTGGTTTTCTTCTTTCTTTAAACCACGCCATTTTTTCTGAGTTGCCTTTATTGCTTCTTCTTCGGTTGTATAAAAAGGTGGATTACAAACCGAAGCTGTAATTTTTTCATCGTCTTTTAAAATATGCTGTAATATGTGCTGTGGATTTGCTTGAAAACGAATTTTAATCTTTTCTGATAAATCGTTCTTATCTACAATTTTTTTAGCCACTTCTATGGCTTTCTTATCTGCATCTGATGCAATAAAACTCCAACCAAATTGTGCTTGTCCTAGTAATGGATAAATACAAGTTGCACCTGTACCAATATCAAGTATTTTGGCATTTTGGCCTAAATTTGAAGCTGTAAGTACATCATTTAGCTCGAATAAATAATCTACACGACTAGGAATTGGTGGACACAAATGTGCATCTGGAAAATCCCAATGTTTTACTGCATAATGAGATCTTAATAATGCTTTATTAAGTGTTTTAACAGCTTCGGCTTTAGAAAAATCTATAGTCTCAGTTCCGTAGTCGTTAACAAACATAAAATCCTTTAATTCAGGTGTTTTTTTTGCTAACTTTTTTAAATCGTAATTATTTATATGCGGATTATTAGAATTCAATCGTTTTAAATTTAGTGTTAATTATTTTTTGAAGTTAGTTAAAAAATTAGATTTTACTAATACTAATTTCATTTTGAACTAATTAGGTTGTATTATTTTAGGCTTTACTCTGATTTGCTTTCTGGATAATTTCTTTTAATCTTGCTTTACGCAAAGCTTCTTCTTGCTTTTTCTTATTTAATTTCTTGTCCATTAATTTGGAGTGTTTCGCTTTGTTTTTGGTGTTTTTTTCGCGTCCTGTTTTACCCATTTTCCTGGTTTAATTTAGCCAATAATATATTTTGATTTTCCATTAAATCGTTAAGATTAGTTAGCAACTCTATATCTTTTGGGTTTTACTAATTTATATTTCAATCTATTTATACCTTTTACTATAACAAAAACCGTTATTGTAATTATATAAAAGGCTAAACACGTTAAGCAATTTCCCGAAATAAACTGCAACTTCTTGAATTTTTACAGATTTATTTTTGTTTAATGTTGCTTCTCTTAAAATTCAACGTTTATCTTAATAATTTAAACCGTCAATAATTATAGATAATGGTGGCAAGAATACTTTGTTAATAAAACATCTATTACTTTATTAAATGAAACTCAAAAAATAACACTTATAGAGATATCTACCATATTACCTTTAAATATGAATGCTTTTAAAAGCTTCATAATTATCTAATAACAATGCTATTTGTTTAAGCTAAGCTGATTTTTAAGTTAGTAAGTCTAATTATTTATCTGAATTATTGTAAGCCTTAATCATTGTAAAAGCCCAAAATATAACGCACACAAATACGACAATAGAAAACCAAAAAATTTGATTATTACTTTCCATTATTAACTAATCTAAAATAAATTAAAACACCTAATAATGTAGGACACCATAAACCCATAAATATAGCTTCAAGTTTATTTCCAGATAAAAACTGATATTCTGCAAATATAATAATTGCAAAACATAACATTAGCATTAATAAATTGGTAACACCTATTTTCTTTATAAAACTCATTATTAGTAATTTTTACGTTATAAAAGTATATTAATCTTAAACAAAATACAAATTTAATAATTTACTTCTTGTAATATTTTGAATATTTTCTATACGAAAAGAAACCTAAAACAGCTACAAAACCTAGTGTTGTAGCAATAAGTTTAAAGCTTAATATTTGATCTCCACTGGCATAACTATGTAGTCCTGCTAGGTAAAAATTTACACCAAAATATGTCATTAAAATACTTCCAAAAGCAATAATAGACATTAGGTTAAAAAACCAGCGACCTCTTAATCCTGGCACTAAACGCATATGGATTACAAATGCGTACACCATTATACTAATTAAAGCCCAAGTTTCTTTTGGATCCCAACCCCAATAACGTCCCCAACTTTCGTTAGCCCATTGTCCACCTAAAAAGTTTCCAATAGTTAACATAACTAAACCAACCGTTAAAGCCATTTCTGTTATAGTTGTAAGCTCTTTTATGTTTAAATCCATTTTAACTTTAGTTTTATCTGTAGTTAAAATCATTAATAATAAAGATACAATTGCTAAAATAGCACCTAATGTAAATGGGCCATAACTTGCTACAATTACAGCAACGTGAATCATTAACCAATAACTATTTAAAACAGGTTGTAAGTTTGCAATAGCTGGATCCATCCAATTCCAATGTGCAATCATTAAAATCATAGCTGTTACAAAAGTTCCTGCTGCTAGAGTTAGATCTGATGTTCTAACATTAAATAATGACTTTAATTTTTCTAAAAAAGTTAATCCTATAACTGTTGATTTCTTTTTGGTAACTCCAATGGTTAGTGTAAAAAACATTGTTGCCCAAGCTACATAAATCATAGACTCATAAGCATCACTCCATGGTGCATGACCAGAAATATACCAACGTGCAATTAGGCCTAAAGTATGTATTACAAATAGAATAAAAAGTATAATTTTTAAGATGTTTACTACAAGACCTAAAGCTTTACTTTTATCTTTAAAAATTTGAACAATTAATAATATAAATAATAACACACCAGCATACATATACCAGCTAAATAATTTCTTAAAAACATCAAACTTATTGTAACTTACTTCTGCATTAACTTTAGACTCAGAAATCATTACATCTGCGCCTAATTTATTTTGAAGTTTTGTAAATTCTGATAATAATTTCTGAGATTTAGTGTAATCTTTTGTCTGCTTGTCGTTATTTAAATTATAGAGATAGTAATCAAAACTTGATTGAATGTAATTACCGTAAATAGTATCGTTTACTTTTTCTTTATAACCTTCGTTTTTATATTCGAAAGCCGAAATCCATTTATTATTATCATCGTTTGGGATTGGGTAGATTTTTAGAGCTCTACCTTCTATAGCAGCAGATAATAAACTAACACGTTCGTTAGCTTCTACAAATTCTTTCTGAATTCCACTTTTAATTTGTGCTGAAGTGGCATCTTCTAAATATGGATCTAACTTGTATCTAAAATCGTCTGAAAAGAAATCTAATAACGTTACATACTTTTGAGTTTTTGGAACGCCTAAAATACCTCGTAATGAATCTGCCTTTTGGTAATTTAAATGAATAACAGGGACATTATACCATAACATTGGACTTTCCTGAATACTTAAAAAGACTTGATTGGCAGTTAAACCAGCATAAGTATCACTTTTTGAAACTTTACGTAACAATTCTGAAGCGTAAGTATCTATAGGCATCATTCGACCACCAACATCTTGAATTACTAATTTTCCAAAATGATCTGCAATAGCTTTAGGGGCAACATTTGCTAATAATACAGAATCTATTTGCGTTTTAGATGGTGCTTTTCTTGATTCTCTTTTAGTATGATCATGTCCATCGTTTTCAGAATGCTGTACGTCTTGCTCTACCTTTTCTACAACTTGTGCTTGATCTGCAGCATGATTATGGCCATCGTGATTAGTATGTTGCTCTTGCGCGCTTAAACCAATAGTAAAGGCAATTAATAATGCAGAAAGTAAAGTTGATTTTTTCTCTTTTACTTTTTCTAAGTAACGTTTTAAATCTGCAAAACGTGTTTTTTTGTCAAATAAAATAGCTAACATACCAAAATATAATAAGGTGTAACCAATATAAGTTACCCAAGTGCCATAAAAATCGTGATTTACAGAAAGAATGGTTCTTGTTTCATTCTCATCAAACTTGGCTTGAAAAAAACGATAACCTCGATGATCTAAAATATTATTCATAAACACTTTATAATCAAAATTGCCTTGCGCTTCGTCTATAACCGTAACTTTACTCATAAAAGAGGCATAAGCTGTTTCAGAACCAGGATAACGCTCGGCAACAAAATCGTTAAGTTTTATACTAAAAGGTAAATCCAGAACTTTAGAACCATAACGGAAATCAAATTCTAATCCGCCAACTTCTACACGTTCAAACTGGTTGTTCATACCTAAACCACCAAGCAATAGTAGACGTTTGGTTTCGTTATTAGTTGTAATTTTTAATACTGCGCCATCTTCATCGTTTTTAAGCATTTTAGATTTCTGTACAATATCAAATTCACCTTTAGTAACAGGTTTAGGAAATACCATTTGCATTTCTCCAATTACATAACGCGAACGTAACATTAAAGGCTGAATACTATCTTTATAAAGTTTTCCTTTATTCATAGTTGCCATTTGAAGATATTCACCTTCAAAAGGAGATTCTATAAATAATTGCCCATTTTTAGAGGTAATATTTATAGCGCCAGCTTGGTAATTATTTAAAGCTATTAAAGTGTTATGTATATTTTGGGCTTTTTCGCCATCTTTTAAGTAATGATTATGTGGTGTACCGTTACCAGCTTCAACCATTTTTAAATAAGATTCGCCAGTTTCGGACTCAATAATATCTTTCTCTGCACCAACTACAAATTTTTCTAATTCTATACTAAACGGTTGATCGCCATAAACTGCATTGTAAGAAAAGCTATTTTCCATTCTGCCAGAAAAATCTACTTCTTTATTTACTGGTAAACGTTGTGCTACGCCATTAATTTTATAATCGCCATTTACAAAACCTGTTATGTAGGTTTTTTGAGATAAGAATGTGTTTTCAGTTTCGCCTTCTCTAATTGGCATCATACCTTCAAAACTGTGGTAACGCGTAATAAAAGCACCTATTAAAATTAAAATAAAAGCTAAATGCAACGTTAAGGTTGCCCATTTTTCTTTTCTAAATAGTCTAAATCTTACAATGTTTCCACAAAAGTTGATCACAAAAAACACCATTATTGCTTCAAACCACCATGCGTTATAAATAACATTTCTAGTGTATGGCGTTGGAGATGTATCCATATTTCTATCTAAAATTGTTCCTGCTGCCATAGCAACTGCAAAAACAACAAATAGGATAGACATTAATCGAGTAGAAAATAGAATTTTAGCGAGCTTATTTTGCATAACTTAAAGGCTTAAATTTTGAATGCAAAGATAAAGGTTTATGTCGGTTTTATTTTGCTAAAAATAAGGTAATATTATGTTAAATTTAAGCAACTAATTTTCTCGGGCTTTAAACATACTTATATGAATAAAAGTAGCCATTTTTCTAGCTCTACGTTTAGCCATATCTGCAATTTCGCCAACAAACAAATCGTCGACAGTTTGCGACCAATAATTTAACCATATTCCAAAATGATGCTCGTCTATAGTATTCTTAGCAAAATGATCTACTTTAATATGTGCATCTATAGGGTTTCCAGAATAGCGCTGCTCTAACTTTTTAGTTATAAACAAGGAACTTTCCCAAAATGTAGTTAAATGATTTAAGTGCGAATCCCAATCTTTAATCATTCCATTAAAAATAGGTCCTAAAACCTTGTCTTTTCTAATTTTTTGGTAAAAAACATCTACTAACAACGCAATGTCTTCTCTGTTTTTAATTGAATCTTTCATCTCTACCAAAGATACAACTTTTCCTTTTTTTTATGTGCCATAACTTAGCTATTTTAGCGGCATGATTACAATTACACTTATTGGCGCCGGAAACGTTGCCACACATTTATACAACGCATTAAAAAAATGCGAAAAAGTTGCTGTTAACCAATGGTTTAGCAGAGATTTAACGCAAATTTCTAAGTATAATACAGAAGTTAGCATAACAGACAACTTGCAAGAACTAAAAGAAAGCGACGTTTATATTATTGCAATTAGTGATGACGCTATTGAAGATGTTTCTAAACAATTACCTTTTGATAACAGATTAGTTGTTCATACTTCTGGAAGTGTACGCTTATATGATATTGATATGAAACACCATAAAAGAGGCGTTTTTTATCCGTTACAAAGTTTCTCTAAAGCTGTAGAATTAAACTTTTCTGAAGTTCCAATTTGTATTGAAGCTTTAAGAAAAGAAGATTTTAATACATTAAAAACAATTGGAGAAGCTTTAGGCTGTAAAGTTCATAAAGTAAACACCAATCAGCGTAAAGCTTTGCATTTAGCAGCTGTTTTTGCTAATAACTTTACAAATCAAATATATAGATTAGCGCACGAAATTTGCGAAAGTGAGGCAGCAGATTTTGATATTTTAAAACCGCTAATTAAAGAAACTGCTCGTAAAATCAATACTGTTTCGCCTTACAAAGCGCAAACAGGACCAGCAAAACGAGGCGATAAAAAAACCATTAAAAAGCAATTAAAAATGCTAGATAATGATATGCAAAAAGACGTTTACGAACTATTAACAAAATCAATAAAACAAACTCATGGACAACACTAAAAGTTACAAAGAATACTTACACCAAATTACAACCTTTATTTTTGATGTAGATGGTGTTTTAACAAATGGCGATATTCAGATATCTGAAAATGGCGACTTATTAAGAACCATGAATGTTAAAGATGGTTTTGGGTTAAAATATGCTATAAAACAAGGCTATAAAATGGCAATAATATCTGCTGGAACTAATCAAGGTGTTAAACAACGTTTAGAAACTTTAGGAGTTGGAGATGTTTTTTTAAATGCACAAAATAAATTAGAAGTTTTCAAAGCTTTTACTAAAAAACACCATTTAAAACCTGAAGAAATACTTTACGTTGGAGATGATGTTATGGATATTGAAGTTATGAAATTAGTTGGTTTAGCTTGTTGTCCGCAAGATGCTGTTCCCGAAGTTAAGCAAATATCCAAATATATTTCTCATAAAAATGGCGGTAAAGGTTGTGTTAGAGAAATTATAGAGCAAGTTTTAAAAGTTCAGAATAAATGGGATTTTTAGTTTCACGTTTCATTTATTAAAAACCCCAATAAATCAGGCTTTTTTTAGCTTTACATAAACTTATAATTCAAGAAAAAAACAATAAATTAATGCATTATCTAAATTTAATCAGATATAAAAATTTAAGCATTATTGCCTTCACTCAAATTGTAATAAAGTTTGTGTTGTTTCCAACATTTGGTGTTTTTACAACACTTAATAATTTTCAATTTACCTGTTTGGTTTTAGCAACTGTTTTAATTGCTGCTGCAGGATACGTTATTAAAGATATTAACAATGTTATTGCAGATGGAATCAATAAACCAGATAAACTTATTGTAACAAAAAAAGTAAGTTTAAACACTGCAAACAACCTATATATGGTATTAACCATAATTGGCGTTTGTTTTGGTTTATATGTTAGTAATAGTATAGATAAAAACAGTTTTCTGGCTGTTTTTATTCTGGTTGCTGGGCTACTTTATGCTTATGCCACTAACATTAAAAAAATACCTCTTGCAGGAAATGTACTTATATCGCTTATTGTAGGTTTAAGCATTTTAATTGTTGGTGTTTTTGATTTAACGCCTGCAATTAATTTGGCAAATAGAGATTTTCAAAAACAAATGATGTCTTTACTTTTAGACTATGCCATTTTTGCTTTTTTAATTAACTTAACTAGAGAAATAGTAAAAGATTGCGAAGATGTAGATGGCGATTATAAGCAAGGTGTAAATACTTTAGCTATTGCATTTGGTATAAAAAGAACTGCTTTGGTGTGTTTCGCATTAGTTGCTATTACTATTATAAGCGTTATTTTTTACAATTATGCATACTTATATAAATACACCTATGTTTTAGCATATTTTGTATTTTTAGTTATTGCACCACTACTCTATTGTGCGGTTCAATTAATATCGGCAACACAAAAAAAGGAATTTGCAAGAATAAGTTTAGTTCTAAAAATCACACTATTTACTGGAGTTTGCTCTATGTTTTTATTTAAATACATTTTAAATGCTTAAAGAAATCCTTAAAAATTACAACGTTATTTTAGCATCTGGATCTCCAAGAAGACAACAGTTTTTTAGAGATTTAAATATTCCTTTTGAAGTTCGTTTAAAAGAAATAGACGAAGTCTTTGATAACACCTTAGTACATTCTCAAATAACAGATTATTTAGCACGACTTAAAGCCTTACCTTTTAAGGAGGAATTAAAGCCAAACGATTTGCTAATTACCAGCGACACTATAGTTTGGCACAACAACACAGCTTTAGGAAAACCAAGAAATAACAACGAAGCGTTTACAATGCTAAAATCTCTAAGCAATGCCACGCACGAAGTAATTACATCTGTAAATTTTAAAAATCAAATGGCTCAAAAAACGGTAAATGCCACAACAAAAGTGACATTTAAAGCTTTAACCGATAACGAGATTTGGTATTATATTAAAAATTACGCACCATTAGATAAAGCAGGTTCTTATGGAATTCAAGATTGGATTGGACAAATAGCGGTAACACATATAGAAGGTTCTTATTTTAATGTTATGGGATTACCAACACATTTGGTTTACCAAACTTTAGAACACCTAGATTTAAGCTTATAAAAACACAAAATAATTATGTTTAATTTTTCGGAAGGTTTAGAACCAAGAGTTTACAATACCTTAATTATATTAGGTATATTTATAATAGTTAGATTTATACTTAAACTATCTATTAGAAAAATTGGCCATAAAAGCGAAATTAACGATGCCAGAATTCGTCTAATTTCAAGATATACGTCTGTTACCTTATTTCTACTTTTTTTGTTAGTAGAAGCCTTTGTTTTAGGTGTAGATATTAAAGATATATCGGTTATATTTTCGTCTGTATTTGCAGTAATAGGAATTGGTTTATTTGCCATTTGGTCAATTTTAAGCAACATAACTTCAGGAATTATTATGTTTTTTTCGTTTCCATATAAGGTAGGCGATAAAATTAAAATTCACGATAAAGATTATCCCATAGAAGCTATAATTGAAGATATTAGAGCTTTTCAATTACATTTAAGATTAGACAATGGCGATTTAGTAACCTATCCCAACAACTTAATTCTGCAAAAAGCTGTAACTTTAGTCAAGAAAGATGCAATAGACGATTTTGAAGAAACTTTTTAATTATGGCAAAAAGACGTTTAAAAAAAAGAACCGAAAACTATAAAAAACAATTAGGACAAATTCCTGGCGCCTTAGTTTATACTGGTACTAAAAAAAATGCCAACCTATTTATAGAAACCTTTGACTATAACTCTAGTTACTGCCAAGAAAAAGAACTTAAATCTATAAATGATGCTATAAAATTTAAAAACTCCAACTCCACAACTTGGCTAAATATTAATGGCTTAAACCATATAGAAGCTATAGAAAAGTTAGGCGTGCATTTTAAATTTCACCCATTAGTTTTAGAAGATATTGTAAACACATCACAACGACCTAAAATAGACGAGTATGAAAACTATACCTTTTTAGTGGTAAAAATGATGTATTACGACACTAACGAAACTCTAGTATCCGAGCAAGTTAGTTTTATCTTAGGCGAAGATTACGTACTTACGTTTCAAGAAGCAGAAGGCGATGTATTTAATGGATTAAGAGAACGTTTACGCCAAGGAAAAGGTAGAATAAGAACCCAAGGAGCAGATTACTTATTGTATGCTTTAATAGATTCAATTGTTGACCACTACTACGCTATTATTGAAACCATGGGCAATAAGATTGAAGAATTAGAAGACGATTTGTTTGATGGATTACATCAATCCCAAATTACCAATCAAATTCAAACTTTAAAAAGAGAAATTCTAAAAATTAGACGTGCCATTTTTCCGCTAAGAGAAATAATAAATCGCATAGAAAAAACCGAAAGTAAACTTATAGAATCTGTTACACAAAGGTATTTTAGCGATGTTTACGATCACGTAATACAAGTTACAGAAACCATAGATATTTACCGAGAAATGATTTGGGGTTTAATGGATATGTACATGACAACCATTAGTAATAAAATGAACGAAGTAATGAAAGTTCTTACCATTATTGCTACCATTTTTATTCCGCTAACCTTTATTGCAGGAATCTATGGTATGAATTTTGACCATATGCCAGAACTTCATTACAAGTACGGATACCAAACCGTTTGGTTTGTTATGATTGTTATGTTGGCTGGAATGTTGTATTATTTTAAAAGAAAGAAGTGGCTCTAGTTTTTAATCATATTTAAAACAATAAACAACGCTTTGGATAAGTACATAAAAAATTATCTTTATATTGTAATTGTAATTGTACCAAATCCTCAATTATTTAGGAGATATCGAGTTAGCTGTCAGATAATGACTTACTATAAAGAACCATATCAATATCAATATGAATAAAAACCAAAACACCTAAAAACGAGTATAAACTGGTAGAAAGCGAAAACTAAAACTGAATTGGTTGTTATAATACGCCACTAATTATCTTCTAAACCATTGTACAACATTATGAAAAACAAGGTGAAACTTACACTTTCTATAATAGTAATGATTTTTACATCAATTACAATTAATGCTCAAAAAATAAAAAAAGTCTCTGTTGGAGATAACGCGTATAATATTGTAGGAACTGACCAAAATGGAAATAAAATTAATCTTTACAACTATAGAGGCAAATACAATTTACTAAATTTTACTGCAACTAATTGTGGACCTTGCTGGAAAACTTATAGTATAATGAATGAGGTCCAAGAAAAATATTCTAATAAATTAAAAGTAATTTCTTTCCACTTTGATAACAATATAGAAAAATGGAATGCAATTGCTCAAAAAAAGAATATAGATTTTAAATGCACTTCTATTTGGGAATCAAAGGATAAATCGAATATAATTTCTGCTTATAAAATTGATGGTTATCCATATTTCTATTTAATAGATAAAAAAGGAAAAATTGTAAAAAAATGGTTTGGTAATCAGAGAAGTAAAATTGAAAAAATGCTAAAAAAAATCTAAAACTATATTGCAAAACACTATATAAAAAAAAGTGAATGGTTATATTTGATACTTATCATTTTTTATCAAAATTTTAATCATTTATAATGACAAAAATACACGCTTTGCTCCTATTTTTAATAGGATTTTCTTTACAACTAACAGCGCAACAACCTACAAAACCAAACGCAGCAGAAATTCACGAATCCATTAAAAAACTAAACTTTTTAGGATCGGTTTTATACATTGCAGCGCATCCAGACGACGAAAACACAAGGCTTATTTCCTATTTATCTAATAAAATAAAAGCCAGAACTGCTTATTTATCTTTAACGCGTGGCGATGGCGGACAAAATTTAATTGGCCCAGAAATTAGAGAATTACTAGGCGTAATTAGAACTCAAGAATTATTAACAGCAAGACAAGTAGATGGCGGAGAACAACGTTTTACACGTGCTAACGATTTTGGTTACTCTAAACATCCAGACGAAACTTTAGCTATTTGGAATAAAAAAGAAGTATTAAGCGATGTCGTTTTAGCTATTAGACAGTTTAAACCAGATATTATTATTAACAGATTTGACCATAGAAGTCCTGGAACAACGCACGGACATCATACTACTTCTGCACTTTTAAGTTTTGAAGCTTTTAATTTGGCCAACACAAAAAATGCATATCCAGAACAAGTTGCAAAATATGGAACTTGGCAAGCAAAACGCGAATTTTTTAACACATCTTGGTGGTTTTACGGATCTAAAGAAAAATTTGAAGCAGCAGATAAATCAAAATTATTAAACTTTAATGTTGGAACGTATTTCCCAAAATTAGGTTTAAGTAATACCGAAATTGCTTCGCTTAGTAGAAGTCAGCATAAATCTCAAGGCTTTGGAAACACTGGAACTCGTGGAAACCAAACCGAATATATAGAATTAATAAAAGGCGATTTACCAAAAGATAAATCCAATATTTTTGATGGCATAAACACCACTTGGACAAGAGTTAAAGGCGGAAAAGCTATTCAAGACATTTTATCAAAAGTAGAACGTAATTTTAATTATGATATGCCTTCTGCTTCAGTTTTAGAATTGGTAAAAGCATATCAATTAATTCTGAATTTAGAAAATAAACATTGGAAAACTCAAAAAACTAAAGAAATTAAAGCTATTATTTATGCCTGCTCTGGTTTGTATTTAGAAGCTGTTGCAGATACTAATTATGGAACACCAAATTCACTAGTTAATGTAAAAATTGAAGCTATAAATAGGAGTTCAAACCTAATCACTTTAAAAAGCATTAATCTACCGGAAAATACATCAGTAGAAAAAAATATGGTTTTAACAGAAAACAAATCATTTAACGTTGAAGAACAATTAAATATTCCAAAAAACACAACATCTACAACGCCTTATTGGTTAAATAAAAAAGGTACTTTAGGAATGTATAATGTGGCAGATAAAGTATTAATTGGTTTACCAGAAACACCAAGAGTTTACAATTACACCTTTAATTTAATTATAAATAATACAACAATTAGTTTTACAAAACCGTTGGTTTATAAAACAAACGATCCTGTAAAAGGCGAAGTTTACAAACCTTTTGAGATTATCCCAGAAGCATCGGTTAAGTTAGACGAGAAAGTGTTTATTTTTAATTCTAATAACGCTAAAAACATTAAAGTAACTGTAAAAGCAGGAAAAAATAACTTAAAAGGAAACTTAACTTTAGATATTCCAAATTCTTGGTCGGTTTTGCCTGAATTTCATTCTATTTCAATAAAAAATAAAGGTCAAGAACAAACTGTAGTTTTCAGCTTAAAACCTTTAAATAAAGAAAGCGAAGGTTCTATAAAACCTGTGTTAAATGTTGACAACAAGACCTATTCTAAAGAATTAATAGAAATAGAATACGACCATATTCCATACCAAACCGTTTTATTACCATCGGAAAGTAAAGTGGTTAAACTAAACATTAAAAAAGCTGGTATAAATGTAGCTTATATTGAAGGCGCTGGAGATATTGTACCACAAAGTTTAGAGCAAATAGGTTACAAAGTCACTATTTTAAAAGTAGAGGAAATATCTAAAGAAAACCTATCTAAATTTGATGCTCTAGTTGTTGGAATTAGAGCTTACAACACTTTAGAAACCATAAAATTTAAACAAGAACTTCTTTTTAACTTTGTAAAAAATGGTGGAAATATGATTGTGCAATACAATACAAGTCATAGATTAAAAGTAGAAAAATTAGCGCCTTATAGCTTAAAATTATCAAGAGATCGCGTTACAGACGAAACTGCAGACGTAACATTTTTAAGTCCAAATCATAGTCTACTAAATTACCCAAATAAAATTACTCAAAACGATTTTAAAGGCTGGACTCAAGAACGTGGTTTATATTTCCCGAACGAATGGGCAAAAGAATTCACGCCAATTTTATCTATGCACGATAAAGGCGAAACAGCTAAAACAGGAAGTTTATTAGTTGCTAAATACGGGAAAGGCTATTACTTATACACAGGTTTAAGCTTTTTTAGAGAATTTCCAGCAGGAGTTTCTGGAGCTTATCGTCTATTTGCAAATATGTTAAGTATAGGGAAATCTAATTAATTTAATGATGAGTTAATTTAAATATGAGCCAATTTTAAAATTTGATAATTGTAAACTCATCATTGTAAAAAACTAACCACTACCAAGTAAAGACTAAAAAATGGAAAACTATAAATGGAACAAATTATACACCTTAATATTAGTTGCAAATGCAATTTACATGGTGGTTTTTTACTTAATTACTAAAGCGTTTTAATATGCAAACAATAGATTGGATTGTTTTAATTGGAACTTTGGTTACTATTGTGGGTTATGGAACTTACCAAACACGCGGAAGCAAAAATGTAGAAGATTTTTTAAAAGGCGGAAACAACAGTAAATGGTGGACAATTGGGTTATCTGTTATGGCAACACAAGCTAGTGCTATTACCTTTTTATCTACTCCAGGACAAGCTTTTAACGATGGAATGGGTTTTGTGCAATTCTATTTTGGATTACCTTTAGCTATGGTTATTATTTGTATGGTTTTTATTCCATTATATCATAAATTAAAAGTCTATACAGCTTACGAATTTCTTGAAAATAGATTCGATAAAAAAACCAGAACCTTAACAGCAGTTCTATTTTTAATTCAACGTGGATTAGCTGCTGGAATTACCATTTTTGCACCTGCAATTATATTATCCGTTGTTTTAGGATGGAATTTAATACTACTAAATATTATAATTGGAATATTAGTAATTATTTACACAGTTTCTGGAGGTACAAAAGCCGTAAACGTAACTCAAAAGCACCAAATGATTGTAATTTTTACAGGAATGGTTATTGCTTTTATCTTAATAATGCACCAATTACCAGCAGATATAACCTTTAAAAAAGCAGTAGATATTGCTGGAGCAAGTGGTAAAATGGAGGTTTTAGATTTCTCTTTCGATTTAGATAATAGATACACCATTTGGAGTGGACTTATTGGTGGAACATTTTTAATGTTAAGTTATTTTGGAACAGACCAAAGTCAAGTACAACGCTATTTATCGGGTAAATCTGTTAAAGAAATGCAATTAGGTTTGGTTTTTAATGGCTTATTAAAAGTACCAATGCAGTTTTTTATTTTGTTTATTGGTGTAATGGTATTTGTGTTTTATCAGTTTAATGCATCGCCACTAAACTTTAATCCTACTGCAACAGAAGTGGTTTTAAATTCGGAATATGCACAAGACTACAAAAAGCTTGAAAAAGAGCATGCTAATTTATTTGAGTTAAAACAAAAATTAATTACAGATTATAAAGATGCTTCTGCAGCTAAGATATTAAACATAACACATCAAGTCGATAAAAATCGTGAAGCTGCTAAGCTATTAATAGAAAAAGCAGGAGATTCTAAAGATTTAAAAGTTGAAACTAACGACAAGGATTATGTGTTTATTCATTTTATTCTTAACAATTTACCAAGAGGTTTAATTGGTTTATTATTAGCCGTAATTTTAAGTGCTGCAATGTCCAGTACTGCAAGCGAACTGAATGCTTTAGCAAGTACAACAACTATAGATTTATACCAAAACGAATCTAATAAAAACAACGATAAACAAATGCTAAAAGTTTCCAGAGTCTTTACCTTACTTTGGGGCATATTAGCCATAGGTATTGCCTGTATTGCTAACTTGGCAGAAAATTTAATTCAGTTAGTAAATATTATTGGATCCATATTTTATGGTAATGTTTTAGGGATTTTCTTATTAGCTTTTTTCTTTAAACACGTTAAAGCAAATGCAGTCTTTATTTCGGCATTAATCACTCAAATTATAATTATTATGCTGTTTGGTTTAAACGAATTCGAGTACATAAAACTACCATTTTTATGGCTTAATTTTGTGGGTTGTATTTTAGCTATTATTATTGCTTTAATTATAAGCCTAAAAGATGCAACACCTAAAAGCAAAGGTATTTTAGTTATATTAAGTTCATTATTAATTGCGTTTGGCTATTTAATTTATGAAAACTCTATTTAAAATCTCGACACTACTTATTGTAGTTCTTTTATTGTTTAATTGTCATGGTGCAAAATATAAATACTCATTTGAATCTAACAACTATGGTGTAGATTTTAGAGACGGAAAATGGGCCTTAAACGAAATAGAAACATCTTACTTAATTAAAGATAAATTAGAAGAAAAAGCTTTTATTTTTTTTGAAGAATATCTAGGTCGTCAATTAGTTCTATCAAAAAACAATAAAGATATCTTTTTACCATTTATACCTGTAAACCCAGATAAACTAAAACTCCAAAAGATAAAACAAGAAACGGGTTTAGATTTTGTAATTAATATTGTAACAGAAAAAGGGAGAAATGATATGAACGTTGTTCAGATTGGCGATATCAATTCTAAAAAATCTAATGTTGCAAAACTAACATTAGAAATCTATGATCTTAATACCTTAGAAATTAGTAATCATTATGAAATTACCGGAGATGTAACTGTTGAAAATAGTAATAGAGATTTATCCTTTGCTACATCTCAAGATCAAATATTAATAAAAGGGTTGAAAAAAATCTTAAAAAAAATTAAAAAGAAAAGTTTAATCTCTAAATAAATTAAACCTTATGAAAACGTTTTTATACATTATATTATTGCTAATCTCAGCTCAAACACAAGCACAAAACAACGTCTTAGATTATTTAATAACAACTACTAACGATACTGTTTTTGGCATTATTAAAGGCAATAAACTATATAAAACAACTAAAGATTCTGCCTATATTTATTCTATTTCTAAAGCTAAAGCCATTAGAAAGAATGATATCATTTATAAACAAAAACCTGAAGATTATAAAGCAGAAAAGCACGCATTAATTTTAGAATACAAGCAATTTATTTCAACACCAGAAAAAGAGCAAGATTACATTGTAACTTCAAGTTTAGATACAGTTTACGGCACAATTAAAGATCCTTTTATAGGTGCAAAATATATAAAACAAACTTCTAACAAAAAGGTAAAAATTTGTAAAAAGGAAAGCATTTCATATAGAAAAGATAATGCAGTTTACCATTTAAAACAGATTTCAAAACCCATATTATCTATAAGTAAAGATATATACTTAAAACGCATATATAAAGGAAAAGCAAGCTTATACAAATACAAAACCATTAGAAGCGATGTAGAAAAAGTAGACCCAAAAACCTATTATATTATCGAAAAATCTAATAAACTATACTTAATTTCTAACTCAAATTACAAGCAGCAGTTAATAGATTTATTTATTGACAACATTACATTAACAGATAAAATTGATAACGACTTCTACTCTATTGAAAACATTTATTTGATTATGAAGTATTATGATTTAAACTAAAAAAAGCCTTAAACAATTAAGTTTAAGGCTTTTTTTATCTAGTTTAAAATGGATTACATTTTTATGCCCCATTCTTTTAAAGAATCTAAGTTCATTTTAACGTAATCTGCATTTTCAGCTTTAGTTGCACCAGCCAAAGAAGCTTTTGCAGCTTTAATAGCACCTTTAGTATCTCCAGCCTTAGCTTTAATTAAAGATTGCTGACGTAACCACCAAAATTTTGGGTTATCTTTAGTCATATCTACAGCTTTATCCATCCAAGTATTAGCTTTTTTAATATCTTTTCCAGCTTCTAAGTAGTAACGAGCAGATGCGTAAAAATCCTCTGCACTTGGTCCAGCCATTATTTTAGTAATGGCAGCAGAAACCGTTTTATCTGTTCCAACTTCAAACTTTATTCCAGCATAAGTTTTCTCCCACATAATTCCTATAACAGCAGAATTATTGGTTAAATCATCAAAAGTTATTGTAAATGTTTCAATATCCATTGGAATTGGTAACGCATCTACAGTAACTCTAGCAGCTATTTTTGTATCGTTCCATTCTGCTGGTGTTCCCCAATTATTTGTATCGGCATAAAAAATAACATCCCAAGATGTTTTTCCTGGTAAAGTATAAATAGCATAAGAACCAGCTTTTACATCTTTTCCACCAATTTTAACATCAGAAGAAAAAGTTACTATTGTATTTTTATTTGCACCAGTACGCCACATTTTGTCGAAAGGCACTAAATCTCCAAAAATAGTTCTTCCTCTCATAGAAGGTCTAGAATATTCTAAAGTAACGTCTGTTAAACCAACTTTTTGCTCCATTTTTTGAGAAGGACTTGGTTGTGGTGTTTCAATTTGTGCTCTTACAGTAACACAAGATGATAAAGCTATTACAGCTAAAAGGACTAGTTTTTTCATAGTATATATTATCAAATTTAATTTTGAAGTATAAATTTAATCATAATAAAAACCTTAAATGTTAACAAAACTATAAAATGGTTTATATAGGTTTTAAATAAAAGATTATTAGAGCTATTATGATATTTCTAACTTAATAAATCCTACTCTTTTTTTAACAAATTTCAGTTAATATCAATACCATAAACATGGCATATTCTTAAATTTAAAGACTATTTTGAGATGTAAATTAGTAAAAATCAATACTATTTAAAGTTGTCTATTTAGCAAATGCATAATGATTTGTTAATTTTTGTTTAATCAGATTAAAAAATAATTAAACATTTTGTACCTTTATACCATCAAATTAGAGAACTAATGGCTAAGAAAAAAAATATTACATCACAAGATTTATATGGGTTTTACATGGATTATGTTTTAGAGCATAACCAACAACCTAAAACAGTTTATGCTTTTGCAAAACACAACAATTTTGAAGAATCTAAATTCTACGAACATTTTGCATCATTTAATGCTTTAGAAAAAAATGTTTTTAAAGCCTTTTACGATAATACAATAACTGCATTACATAGCAGTGAAGACTATTCTAATTTCGAGCCTAGAGATAAATTATTAAGTTTTTATTTTACGTTTTTTGAAAACCTTACTGCTAACAGAAGTTATGTGGTTTATGCATTAGACCAACATAAAAATAGTTTAAAGTCTTTACAATCTTTAGGTAGCTTAAAATCTAGTTTTTCTCATTACATTAAAGAGTTAGGTATAGAGTTAATAGATGTTAAGCAAGATACATTAGAAAAAATTCAAAATAGAGGTTTAACAGAAACAGCTTGGTTACAATTATTAATTACACTAAAATTTTGGTTAGACGATACGTCTACTTCTTTTGAAAAAACAGACATTTTCATAGAAAAAGCGGTTAACACAAGTTTTGATGTTTTAGATGTAGCACCATTAAAAAGCTTAATAGATTTTGGTAAATTTATTTTCAAAGAAAAAATAAAAATGGGATAATTAAAGCTATCTCAATAAGTTTGGTTTGTTTTAAGTGTCTTTGAAATAGCTAAACAAATTATCCCATTATTTTAATTTATTACCTTAATAAAAGTCCTATGAAAACTATAGACAGCATACCTACTGGAAAAATATCAAGAGCATCAAAACTGGTATCCACAGGAGCTAAAGTTGGTGTTAACTACCTAAAATATTATGGTGATAAGATTACCAAAACTGCAGATGAAGCTAAACAACGTTTAAACGAAAACAATGCAGAAGATATTTACGACGGCTTAAAACAACTTAAAGGTAGCGCCTTAAAAGTTGCACAAATGCTAAGTATGGAAAAAAGCATATTGCCTAAAGCTTATGTAGAAAAATTTTCTTTAGCACAATTTTCTGTACCGCCATTATCTGCGCCACTTGTAGAAAAAACATTTAAAAAATATTTTGGTAAATTACCAAGTCAAATTTACGACACATTTAATCTAAATTCTGTAAATGCTGCTAGTATTGGACAAGTGCATTTAGCAGAAAAAGATGGAAAAAGACTTGCTGTTAAAATTCAGTATCCTGGTGTTGCCGAAAGTATTTCTAGCGATTTAGCAATGGTAAAACCAATTGCTATTAAAATGTTTAATATTAAAGGAAAAGATTCTGGAAAATATTTTAAAGAAGTTGAAGACAAATTAGTAGAAGAAACTAATTATATTCTAGAAGTTAAGCAATCTAAAGAAATAGTAGATGCTTGCCAGCACATTCCAAATTTACAATTCCCAAGATATTACGAAGATTTATCTTCTGAACGTATTATTACTATGGATTGGATGACAGGCGAACATTTATCTGAATTTACAGCACATAATACAAGCCAAGAAAACTCTAATAAAATTGGTCAAGCACTTTGGGATTTTTACATGTATCAAATGCATATTCTTAAAAAAGTACACGCAGATCCACATCCAGGAAACTTCTTAGTTTCTAAAGATGCAAATCTAATTGCTTTAGATTTTGGGTGTATGAAAATTATTCCAGAAGATTTTTATATCCCATATTTTGAACTAGCTGTTAAAGAAAACATAGAAAACCTAGACTTCTTTAACAATAAAATGTATCAGTTAGAAATATTAAAAGAAGAAGATACTCCTGAAGAAACTGTGTTTTTTACAGATTTATTTCACGAAATGTTAAGTTTATTTACTCAACCATTTCATGGCGATACTTTTGATTTTTCAGATCCAAAATTCTTTGATGCCATTACAGAACTTGGTCAACGTTACAGCAAAAGTACAGAACTTAGAAAAATGAATGGAAATAGAGGTTCTAAACACTTTATATATATTAATAGAACCTTTTTTGGACTTTATAATTTAATGTTTGATTTAAAAGCTCAAAACATTAAAATTAACAATTACAAAAACCTTTAATATGACTTTTTCTAAGGCAGATTTTGAAACATTAGAACGTTTTTATAAAATAAATTTAATTAATAGTTCGTCTGGTTTTAAAAGTGCTAATCTAATTGGAACAAGTTCTAAAACTGGTCAGCAAAATGTAGCCGTATTTAGTTCTGTTACACATATTGGAAGCAATCCACCATTACTAGGCTTTTTTTGCAGACCAACAACTGTAATTAGACATACCTATAATAATATTAAAGAAACAGGCATCTATACCATAAACCACATTCATAAATCTATTATAGAAGACGCGCATCATACATCTGCTGCTTATAATGAAAACACTTCAGAATTTGATATGACTGGCCTAAAATCAGAAGTAAAAGAAAATTGCATAGCGCCATTTGTAAAAGATGCTCCGGTACAACTAGAAATGAAATACGTTACAGAATATCCAATTAAAGAAAATGGAACTATTCTAGTAATTGGCGAAATTCAGCACATACACGTTAATAAAGATATTATAGAAAAAGACGGATTAATAAATCTTAGTAAAGCAGATGTTGCAACTATAATTGGTCTGGATACTTACGCACTTCCTAAAATAGAAAAACGTTTAGATTACCAAAGACCAAAATCAATTAACATTGAGCATTAAAGGTTACCAATTATTATCTAATAAATAATAAATGGCAACACAGAATTGTAACTATGAAAATTCTAATAACAGGCGCAACAGGCTACATTGGTAAAAGAATAATTCCAATTCTTTTAGAGCAAGGTCATACCATTGTTTGTACTGTTAGAGGAAAACTAAGAACTCAAAAAAAATACGCCGAAGAAGATAAAATTCAAGTTGTAGAAGCCGATTTTTTAAAACCAGATACATTAAAAAATATTCCTAAAGATATAGATATAGCTTATTATTTAATACATTCTATGTCAAATTCCATTGATCAATTTCACAAAATGGAAGAAGATTGCGCTGTTAATTTTAAAAAGTATATTGAAACGACGCAAACAAAACAAGTTATTTATTTAAGCGGCATTACAAACGATACAAAATTATCTAAACACTTATTATCTCGAAAAAATGTAGAACATACATTGCAGTCTAAAATTTATGGATTAACAGTATTTAAAGCTGGAATAATAGTAGGATCTGGAAGCGCAAGTTTCGAAATTATTAGAGATTTAGTAGAAAAACTTCCTGTAATGGTTGCCCCAAAATGGCTAGACACAAAAACGCAACCTATAAGCGTAAGAGATGTTTTAGCTTTTTTAACCAAAGCCTTAAATAAAAAAGAATTATTTAACACGTCTCACGATATTTTTGGCCCAGAAATTTTGACGTATAAGCAAATGCTTTTAAAATTCTCTGAAGTCCGCAAACTAAAACGCTATATCTTAACAGTTCCTGTTATGACACCAAAACTATCTAGTTACTGGCTATATTTTGTAACCTCTACATCTTACAAATTAGCTGCATCTTTAGTTAATAGCATGGGCATAGAAATTATTGGTATAAAAAGTAAAATTAATACCATTTTAGACGTAGAACCCATGAATTATAAAAGCGCCATAGAACTTGCTTTTGTAAAGATTGAAACTAACAGTATAACATCTAGTTGGAAAGACGCGTTTATAAACGGTACAAACAACAAACAAGCATCTACAAAATATTTAAAGGTTCCAAAATATGGCTGTTTTAAAGATATTAAAGAGTTAAAGGTTTTAGATGAAGAAAAAACCTTAGAAAAAATATGGGCAATTGGAGGAGAAAACGGCTGGTATTATGGCACAATATTATGGAAGTTTAGAGGCTATATAGACAAATTATTTGGTGGTATTGGCTTACGTAGAGGACGAACAAATAAAACTGAATTAAAAACAGGAGACGCCTTAGATTTTTGGCGTGTTTTAGTAGCAGATAAAGAACAAAAAAGATTAATTCTTTTTGCAGAAATGAAATTACCAGGAGAAGCTTGGCTTGAATTTAAAGTTGTAAAAGGCAAAGTTTATCAACGTGCAACGTTTAGACCAAAAGGATTAGCTGGTAGATTATATTGGTATAGTGTTGTACCTTTTCATGGTTTTATATTTAATGGAATGATAAAAAAAATAGCCAACGCAAAATAGTTTTAAAATTAAATTTGAGACCTTAAGTTATAATTTAAAAGCACGTTAATTCGTTTATCATAATTTATACAATAGTAAAAAATAAAGATTATATAAAATTTAATTTTACCTATAACAAAAGAAACTTAATTTGAAAAAACAACATCTTCCAACAAAAATCTGCCAAACATGTAAACTTCCTTTTACTTGGCGAAAAAAATGGGAGAAAAACTGGGAAAACGTAAAATATTGTAGCGAAAAATGCAGAAGAAACAAAATAAAACAAGCTTAGTATGGTTTAAAAACGATTTACGTGTAAACGATAACAAATCGCTTTTAAATGCTATAGCGTCTAGCAATAATGTAATTGCCATATATGTATTCGATCCTAAACAATTTAGTACAAATAAATACGGATTTAAGAAAACAGATAAATATAGAGCACAATTTCTAATAGAAACGGTCCAAGAACTTAAAGCTAACTTAGAAACCCTAAATATCTCTTTATTTATTTACAATAAGAATACCGCACAAGCAATAAATAGTTTATACAAAACGCATAACTTTAATGCTGTGTTTTATCAGTCCGAATGGACACAAGAAGAAGCAAATAGTATATTAGAAGCTAAATCTGTTTTACCTCAAAATATTGATTTTATTGAAACATATGATCAGTTCCTATTTCATCCAGAAGATATTCCTTACCAATTTCAAGACATTCCACGCGTATTTACAGAATTCAGAAAAAAATGCGAAAAAGAATCAAGAATTAGAACTATAACTAAATTAGAAGTTGTTTTACCCAAAACTAATTTAGTAAATAATACAACCAAAACACCAACACTTAACTATTTAGGTTTAGAAGAAATTACACCTTCTACAAAAACTGCATTTCCCTTTAAAGGTGGAGAAAATGAAGCTTTAAAACGTTTAGAAAATTATTTTTTTGAAACTAAGAAACTTGGCTTTTACAAAAAAACAAGAAACGGATTAATTGGTACAGATTACAGTTCAAAATTCTCGTGTTGGTTAGCTAATGGAAGCATTTCGGCTAAAACTATTTATTGGAAAATTAAAGAATTTGAGAAAATTCATTTTAAAAACGAATCGACTTATTGGTTAATTTTCGAATTAATTTGGCGCGATTATTTCAAATATATATCGCTTAAACACAATAATAAGCTATTTAAAATTGGTGGCATTTTACAAAAAAATTACGATTGGAAAATAAACCAATTAGAAATAAATAAGTGGATTAATGGGCAAACCAAAGAACCGTTTGTAAATGCTAATATGTTAGAATTAAAACATACAGGTTTTATGAGTAATCGTGGCAGACAAAATGTAGCAAGCTATTTTGCTAAAAATCTAGAATTAGATTGGCGTATTGGCGCAAGCTATTTTGAAAGTTTACTTATAGATTACGATGTACATAGTAATTACGGAAATTGGATGTATGTTTCTGGTGTTGGTAACGATCCAAGAAACAGAACGTTTAATGTAAAACTACAGGCAGATCGCTATGATAGCAATGGGAAATACCAAAAATTATGGTTACAAGAAACACTTTTTTAAAATTAAATAAAAATCTGTTACATTAATAAAATATAGACCAACATAGCTTTCCATTACTGGAAATATCCATAATAAATAAGAGAACAACTAAACGTATAAACGCATTTGAAAACATTAAGATTAATATTAGGAGACCAACTAAACACTAAGCATTCTTGGTACAAAACTAAAGACAAAAATATAACCTATTGTATTTTTGAAATGAAACAAGAAACAAACTATGTAACTCATCATATTCAAAAAATAGTTGGTTTTTTTAGTGCCATGCGTAATTTCTCTAAATGGCTAGAATCTGAAGGTCATAATATTATTTATTTTAATTTAGACCACAAAAACAACACACAAGATTTAACAGAAAATCTTAAATTTCTATTTAATGAAAATCAAATAGAAAAATTTGAATACCAATTACCAGACGAGTTTAGATTAGATAAACAACTTAACTTGTTTACTAAAAGTATATCTATTAAAACAGAAGTTTATTGTACAGAACATTTTTATACAAAAAGAAGTGATTTAAGCGAATTCTTTAAAGGAAAAAAACAATTTCTTATGGAGAATTTCTATCGTGACATGAGAAAAAAACACGATATTCTAATTGTAGGAAAACAACCAGAAGGTGGAAAATGGAATTTTGATAAAAGCAATCGTAATAAATGGAACGAAAAAGATGCTATTCCACCTTTTAAAAATTTTAACAATCCAATTTCGGACATTTTAGAATTAATAAAAAAAGAGAACATAAAAACAATTGGTAATTTAAAAGACCATAATTTTAGTTACCCCATAAATAGAACTCAAGCCTTAGAACAATTAAAATACTTTTGCGAGCATTTATTAATTCATTTTGGCGACTATCAAGATGCAATGCATACAGAACAAGCTTATTTGTTCCATTCTAGATTGTCTTTTGCCATGAATATAAAAGCAATTTCACCTAAAGATATTGTTACAACAGTTTTAAATTATTGGCGCAAACATGGAGATAACATAAACATCTCTCAAGTAGAAGGATTTATAAGACAAATAATTGGTTGGCGCGAGTATATGCGTGGTATGTATTGGCATTTAATGCCAGAATATAAAACGTTAAACTACTTAGAAAACACTAATAAATTACCAGATTTTTTCTGGACAGGTAAAACCAAAATGAATTGCCTTAGCAAAGCTATAAATAACTCTTTAGATAATAGTTACGCACACCATATACAACGTTTAATGGTTACCGGAAATTATGCACTACTTACACAAATTGATCCAGACCAAGTAGACGCTTGGTATTTGGGCATTTATGTAGATGCTGTAGAATGGGTACAATTACCAAACACGCGTGGTATGAGTCAATTTGCAGATGGAGGAAAAATAGCAACTAAACCATATGTTTCTAGCGGTAGCTATATAAATAAAATGGGAAATTACTGTAGTAATTGCAGTTACAATGTAAAGGAAAAAGTAACAGATAATGCTTGTCCATTTAACAGTTTATATTGGAACTTCTTAGATGATAAAAGAGCTTATTTACAAGATAATTTTAGAATGAAAATGATGTATAGTTTGCTTAATAAAATGAATCCAGAAGATTTACATAAAATAAAGCTAAAAGCTAAAGACATTATAGAACATCCAGATAATTATTAGTGTTTCTTTATTCATTATTTTAGTATAATGTTTCGTTTTAAGCAACCTAGATAAATTTAAATAATGAGCTATAAAAGCTACATATTATAGTAAAGTAAAACGTTTTTTTAAATTGTTTAATTTGAAACAATAGCGTATAATAAAGACATATAGAAAACATTTCAGAAACAAATAAAAACAAAAAAATTAATAAAGAAAACTTACATATAGTCTGGTTTAAACGCGATTTACGCTTACACGATAACGAAGCCATTTTTAATGCTTTAAAATCTGGTACAAAAACTCTATTTATATATCTTTTTGAAGACTTTCTTTTAGACGATTTGCATTATAGTAAAAGACATTGGGATTTTGTAAAACAATCTTTAGAAGACATAAACAAACAACTTCTGCCCTATTCTACAAAGGTTTTAGTTATTAAAAACAATATAATTTCAACCCTAGAAACGTTACAACGGTTTTACACTATTACACATATATTTTCGCATCAAGAAACAGGAATAAATTCAACATTTAAAAGAGATTTAAAATTAAAGACTTACTGTAAAACAAATTCCATTTTATGGTCCGAAAACCTAAATAACGCTATAAAAAGAGGTTTAAAAAATAGAACTAATTGGGTAAAAGATTGGGAAATTTTTATGAACACACCTGAGTTTAAATTTCAACCAAAATCAAATCAACTTTTAGATCTTATTATTATTAAAAACCTAGAGATATATTTTGAAACAATAGCTTTAGAAACAGAAATTTCTACAAATTTTCAAAAAGGCGGAAGAACTACTGGATTAAAATATCTAAATAGTTTTTTTAATGGACGCTTTAAAAAATACAGCAGCCATATAAGTAAGCCAGAATTAGCAAGAAAAAGCTGTGGTAGAATTTCGCCCTACATAGCATGGGGAAATTTATCTATTAAAGAAGTTATTAATGCAGCGTATACTTTAAAAGAAACTACAATATATAAAAGACCTTTAAATGGGTTTATATCTAGATTACGTTGGCAAGCTCATTTTATTCAAAAGTTCGAAATGGAACATAAAATGGAGTTTAAAAGTGTAAATATAGGCTATCATGATTTAGATAAACCAATTAACTTAGAGTTTCAAAACGCCTGGAAAAACGGACAAACAGGTTTTCCTTTGGTAGATGCATGTATGCGTTGTTTAAATCAAACTGGTTATTTAAATTTTAGAATGCGTGCTTTAGTCGTTTCTTTCTTTACGCATAATCTTTGGCAACCTTGGCAGGATTTAAGCAACCATTTAGCATCTCTATTTTTAGATTTTGAACCAGGCATACATTATCCGCAAATACAAATGCAAGCTGGAGAAACTGGCATAAATATGTTACGCATATATAATCCAATTAAAAATAGTGTAGAACACGATCCAGAAGGCATATTTATAAAAAAATGGGTTCCAGAGTTAGCAAATCTAGATGCAGCAAGCATACACGAACCTTCAAAAATGAGTTACTTTGATCAACAATTATCTGGTTTCGAATTAGGTAAAGATTATCCATTTCCAATAATAAACGAAAAAAAATCGCGCAAATTTGCTAGCGATTCTCTTTGGTCTTACAAAGACAAACCGCTAGTAAAAAAAGAAGCCTACAGAATTTTATCTAGACATACATTTAGTAATAGAACTTCAAGCTAAAGCCTTATAACTACTAAAGTTTAATAATTGCATTTAATTAAATAGTATAATTAAGTGTTAAATTTTGTTTAACACTATTTATTAATGTTTAAACATAATGTATATTTGATAAACAAAAAAAATAGGAGTGCTTTTAAATACAACACATTTTAATAAAGAGAACAATAATTTAATAGATAATAAAGTAGGAAAAGCTTACACTTTTTTTCAATCTATTAAATTAAAAGGAATTGGCTCCAAAAGAATGGTAATAGATAAAGTTAGCCCTAATTTAGCGTCTGTAATTAATAAAATAGCTGATGTAAATTATGGTAATATAGAGCTAAGACCTAATGGAATAATAGTTCATATTACAAAAGGACAAAAAAACTTTGCCTGGGTAATACCTTTATACCAATTAGTTATTTACAAAACAGATGGAACAAGTATTCACGCAAACGGACGATTTGTAAACTTTAAAAACAACAAAACATTTAAAGAAAATAAAGCGTTTTTTGATAAATTAACACACATAAAAGTAGAATACGACAAACAATATAATTTTACAAATCTTGAATAAAATTTTTAGCATAGAACAAACAGATAGAATTATAGAAATGGCTTGGGAAGACAGAACACCTTTTGATGCTATTACATTTCAATTTGGAATTAAAGAACAAGAAGTTATTGAACTAATGCGCAAAGAAATGAAACCTAGCAGTTTTAGAATGTGGCGCAAAAGAGTACAAGGAAGAGCTACTAAACATAGTAAAAAACGTGAATTTGAAGATGGTAGATTTAAATGTACCAGACAAAGACAAATTACACACAACAAAATATCTAAACGTTAGGTATTTATAAAATCTGCTTTGCCTTTATTAAGTTATTGGACAGCAATTAAAAAGAGTTACATGAAAAACAAACAAACATTGGTAAACGACAATAGTCTTAAGGACTTTAATACAGAAGAAATTGGAGACGATCATCTTTACACAGGTTTGCAGACACCTTTAAGAGCAGATGCTTTTAAAGTTTCAGATGAAGAAAAAAAAGAAAAAATTGCTCTATTGTTTGAGGATATAATGAATGTAATTGGATTAGATTTAACAGACGATTCATTAAAAGGTACGCCAAAAAGAGTGGCTAAAATGTACATTGATGAAATATTTTCTGGATTAAACCCTAAAAATAAGCCAAAAATTGCTTTATTTGACAATAAATACAATTACAATCAGATGCTTGTAGAAAAAAACATTACGTTTTATTCTAATTGCGAACATCATTTTGTACCAATTATTGGTAGAGCTCACGTAGCATATATTTCCTCTGGAAAGGTTATTGGAATATCAAAATTAAATAGAATTGTACAGTATTACGCTAAACGTCCACAGGTACAGGAACGTTTAACAAACCAAATTGCCGAAGATTTAAAAGCAATTTTACAAACAGAAGACGTTGCAGTAATTATAGATGCAAAGCACTTATGTGTATCTTCTAGAGGTGTAAAAGACGATACGTCTTCGACAGTTACAACGTATTATGGTGGCGCGTTTAACAATGCTGCTAAAATTGTAGAATTACAAAACTATCTTAATTAATGGCTAAAAAAAAAATAACGTTACTAGAACACGCAGAAGAGTTTGAAGGTAGAAGACATACTTTTAAAACAACTAGCGATAGAATTTTATCGTCTAGAGAAGCTAAAGAATTAATTTTAGGGATTAATGATCTTTATAAAGAATCTAAAGACCCAGAATTAATGGACTTAATGAAACGTTTAACTGTTATTAAACAGAAAATTGAAAAACGTTTGAGAGGACGACCAGATAAATCTTAAAAGATTATTCTACATTTTAGGCTATAAAGCCAAATATACTTTAACTAAAAATTAGTGTTATGAAAACCATACTTATCGTCGGCGGTAGTAAAGGTATTGGGAATTCCATTCTTAAAAACTTAGCCAATACACACCAAATAATTAACTTAAGTCGTACAGAACCAGACTTTAAACATCCAAACGTTAGCCATTTCGGAATAGATGTTTTACAAGACAATTTACCCGATATAGACCATTTAGATAGTATTATATATTGCCCAGGTAGTATAAATCTAAAGCCACTTAAACGTTTAAAAATAGAAGATTTCCAAAACGATTTTAATATAAATGTAATTGGAGCTGTTAAAGTAATACAGCACTATTTAAGCATATTAAAAAACGGAACTAAGCCATCTATTGTATTGTTTAGTACTGTTGCCGCAAAATTAGGAATGCCTTTTCACGCAAGTGTTGCTGCTTCTAAAAGTGCTGTAGAAGGCTTAACAAAATCTCTTGGAGCAGAATTTGCACCAACCATAAGAGTTAATGCAATAGCTCCAACAGTTACAGATACAGAATTAGCTGCAAAGTTGTTACGTAACGAAAAAATGGAAGAAGCCATGAAAGAACGCCATCCATTAAAAAAATACTTAGCTCCAGAAGAAGTTGCTGATATGGCTGCTTTTCTAATTTCGGACAAAGCCGCATCTATATCAGGTCAAATATTCCAAATGGACTGTGGAATTGTAAGTTTTAAAATATAATTATATGAATCCTTTTAAAGCATTTTTAGCAACTTTAGGGTCTAAAGTTTCCACAAACACGTCTAAACCGACCTCTATTTACGATATTAAGATTAATACCTTACAAGGTAAAAATTTAGACTTATCTAAATACAAAGGAAAGTACATTCTTTTTGTAAACGTCGCTTCAAAATGTGGATTTACACCACAATATAAAGAGTTACAGGAATTATATACTAAGCATAAAGACAAATTAGAAGTTATTGGAGTTCCTTGTAATCAATTTGGAAAACAAGAACCTGGAAATGCATCAGAAATTTCAGAATTTTGTGCCGTAAATTATGGTGTAGATTTTACAATTTCTGAAAAAGTAGATGTTAAAGGTACAAACCAACATTTACTTTATAAATGGTTAACAAATTCAGCTAAAAATGGTGTAAAAAATTCTTCAGTTAAATGGAATTTTCAAAAATATTTAGTCAATCCAGATGGGCAATTAATAGATTTTTACTATTCTACTACATCTCCTAAAAGTTCTAAAATTTTAAAGCATTTAAAATGAAAAGTCTAAAGTTATTCATTATTTTCTTAATAATAAACTTTGGAAGTTTAGCCTTAGGAAGTTTACTAATGGATAATGGGCCACAAACAGAATGGTACACAAATCTAAATAAAGCACCTTGGTCGCCACCAGGTTGGCTCTTTGGAATTGCTTGGACTAGCATAATGATTTGCTTATCGGTTTTATTAGCTAAATTATTTAGTAAAAAGCCTTCAGTAAAAATAAAAATTACATTTACATTACAAGTAATTTTTAATATTATGTGGAATTTTATATTTTTTAATAACCATTTTATTGTGTTAGGATTAATAAACATTTTGCTCTTAACTGCGGTGGTTTATTACCTATATATTGTTAGTAAAAAAATAGAGCCCAAATACAGTTACTTACTTTTACCCTATATGATTTGGTCTGTATTAGCCACATCTTTAAATGCTTATATTGTAATATATAATTAAAATGAAAATATACCGATTTCAAAAAAAACAAAAATTGCCCATAACTTTAGATCAAGCATGGGCTTTTTTATGCAACCCAGCAAATTTATCTAAATTAACACCACCAGAAATGAATATGAAAATTATATCTGGTGCAGAAAAACAAATGTATGCTGGACAAGTTATACAATATAGTGTAACACCATTACCTGGATTTAAAACTAAATGGGTAAGCGAAATCACTCAATTCCAAGATAAAAAGTACTTTATAGATTTACAACTTTATGGACCTTATGCATTTTGGCATCACAAGCATTTTATTAAAGAAATTGATGGTGGCGTAGAAATGGAAGATATTATAGATTATAAAGTGCCATTTGGACTATTAGGCCAATTAGTGCATCCTATATTAGTTAAACCAAAACTAGAAAGTATATTTAAATATAGAACAAAACAGTTGGAAACAATTTTTGGAAAATACCTTTAATACTTTACTATTATTATTATTTGAAGTTGTATAAATTAGAACATTAAATAAAATGTGATTTTTATAAATAGTATTAAAACGAAGTAATAAAAAGATTTCTGCGTTTGTAGAAAGAAAAAATAAAATTTTTATGACAGAAGCAATTCATATATTTTGGTTTAGACGCGATTTAAGATTAGACGATAATGTTGCATTATTTAAAGCCTTATCTTCTAATAAAAAAGTCTTACCTATTTTTATATTTGATTCAGAAATTCTGACTAAACTCCCAAAAAACGATGCCAGAGTTACCTTTATATTCGAAACGCTTCAAAATCTAAGAAAAAAATTAGAAAACCAAAATCTTGGTACAATCGCTTTTTATTACGGAAAACCAGAAACTATATACAAACAACTATTAGAGACTTACACAATAGATACGGTTTATACCAATCACGATTACGAGCCATATGCTTTAGATCGCGATAAAGAAATAGCTAAATTATTAGAGCAAAAAAACATTAATTTTAAAACATTTAAAGATCAAGTAATAAACGAGCGAGACGATATTACTAAAAAAGATGGCAAACCTTACATGGTTTACACGCCATACATGAAACAATGGAAAGCACGTTTTAAAGGTACAATGTTAGATGAATTTAAAACAGAACCACTTTTTAATAATTTAGTTAATCTAAAAAACGCACCAAACATAACATTAAACCAAATGGGTTTTGAAAAATCAAATCAACCCATTGAAGCTTTTACTGTAAATCCAAAATTAATTCAGACTTACGAAGACACAAGAAATTTCCCTGCTTTAGATAGTACATCTAAATTAGGACCACATTTACGATTTGGAACCGTTAGTATTCGTAAAATGGTAAAAAAAGCTATTGCAGAAAACAACGAAATCTTTTGGCAAGAATTAATTTGGCGTGAATTTTTTATGCAAATTTTATGGCATTTTCCACATACATATAAAAATGCTTTTAAACCAAAATACGATAGAATTGAATGGCGTAATAACGAAACTGAATTTAAAGCCTGGTGCGAAGGAAAAACAGGATATCCACTAGTAGACGCAGGAATGAGACAATTAAATGCCACAGGTTTTATGCATAATCGTGTTAGAATGCTTGTGGGTAGTTTTTTGTGTAAACATTTACTTATAGATTGGCGTTTAGGCGAAGCGTATTTTGCCGAAAAACTTCATGATTACGACATGTCTAGTAATGTTGGGAATTGGCAATGGGTTGCTGGATCTGGTGTAGACGCATCGCCTTATTTTAGAATTTTTAATCCAACCACACAAATAGATAAGTTTGATAAAGCGCACAAATACATTAGAAAATGGGTTCCAGACTATCAAGAATTTACTTATCCTAAACCTATTGTAGATCATAAAGAAGCCAGAGAACGCTGTTTACTGGTTTATAAAGCTGCCGTAAGTTAGTATATAAGGCTTTTTGTTAGCCTTAATATTTATAGATATTAAAGAGTTTATATTAAAATGACTTGTAAAATGTTACAAAAAACTAATACCAAAATAATTAAGTTAAATCAATTTTATTTTGGTATAAGTTTATTAGAAAAAATTTAGTTATAAACAGTGTTTTTTTTAAAATTTTAAAAGATTAAACAAAATTAATCTAGATCTAAAACCTTTATTATATCCACTATTTTATTGGACTGTGTATAATTAACACTTATAATACAATAAATTAAAAAAAGTATGGCACTACTACTCTACTCTAGAAATTTTAGCACCAATCTTTTGTAAACGTTCTACAATATATTGGTAACCTCTATCTATTTGTTCAATATTATGAATTTTAGAAGTTCCTTTTGCACTTAAAGCAGCAATTAACAGTGAAATTCCAGCTCTAATATCTGGAGAAACCATTGTAGTTGCCTTTAATTGCGATTTAAAATCGTGACCAATAATTGTTGCTCTGTGCGGATCGCAAAGAATAATTTTTGCACCCATATCTATTACCTTATCTACAAAGAATAAACGACTTTCAAACATTTTTTGATGTACTAAAACTTCGCCTCTTGCTTGCGTTGCAACTACTAAAATAATACTTAATAAGTCTGGTGTAAATCCAGGCCAAGGCGCATCGGCAATGGTAAGAATAGAACCATCTATATAATTCTGAATTTCGTATCCATCTTTATGTTGTGGAATAAAAATATCGTCGCCTTTACGTTCTAAAGTAATTCCTAACTTTCTAAACACATCTGGGATCTGACCTAAATCGTCCCAACTTACGTTTTTAATCGTTAATTCACTTTTAGTCATAGCTGCTAAACCAATCCAACTTCCAATTTCAATCATATCTGGAAGCATTGTGTGTTCTGTACCTAAAAGAGAATCAACACCTTGAATAGTTAAAAGGTTAGAACCAACACCACCAATTTTTGCACCCATACGGTTTAACATCTTACATAATTGTTGTAAGTAAGGTTCGCAAGCTGCATTATAGATAGTTGTGGTTCCTTTTGCTAAAACAGCAGCCATTACTATATTTGCTGTACCTGTTACAGAAGCTTCATCTAAAAGCATATCTGTTCCAACTAGCTCGTTTGCTTCTACACCATAGAAATAATCTTCTCTGTTATATCTAAATTTAGCTCCTAATTTAATAAAACCTTCAAAATGTGTATCTAAACGTCTTCTTCCAATTTTATCGCCTCCAGGTTTTGGGATATAGCCTTTTCCAAAACGCGCTAATAATGGTCCAACCATCATAATAGAACCACGTAATCCGCTTCCTTCTTTTTTAAAGTCGGCAGATTGCATGTAATCTAAATTAATTTCGTCTGCTTGAAATCTGTAAGATGAGTTATTTAAACGTTCTACTTTAACGCCTAAATTCCCTAATAAAGTTATAAGTTTATTGATATCAATAATATCTGGAATATTATTAATTGTCACTTTTTCTGGAGTTAATAATACAGCACATAAAATTTGTAATGCTTCATTTTTTGCTCCTTGTGGCTGGATTTCACCTTTTAATTGGTGTCCACCTTCAATAATAAATGTCCCCATATCTATTAATAGCGTTTTTTATTGCGGTTATTGTTGTTGTTGGTATTGTTACTTTTTTTGTGGTAATTTTTCTTATTTACAGGTGTATTTAAGCTTGATTTAGATGTGTATTTCTTATTAGATTTCATTAATCTACCTGCATCTGTTAAGCTTTCTGTTGTATCTTTTATATTTATTTTACCTTCTGAAAGCTCGAATAAATGTTGAAAAATAACAGTATCTTCAACCGTATCTTTATTCCAATTTAAGAAACATTTTTTCATATGATTGGCAATAGTAAAAACTAAAGCTTCTTTCATGTCGCCATCTTCCCAAGTGTTAGCTACATCAATCATGGTCTTAATATTATTTCCGTAGAAACGATATTTAGGAAAATTTTGAGGATATTCTAAAGGTTTTGGTGGCTCACGCAATTCTTCTTCCGATGGCATATCGAAAGGCGAATCTACATCTAACTCAAACTTAGACATTATAAATAATTGATCCCAAAGTTTATGTTGAAAATCTGGAACATCGCGCAAATGCGGTTGCATATTTCCCATAACGGCAATTATAGCTTTTGCTATTTTATTACGTTCTTCTTTGGTTTCTTGAGATTTGGCGTGATTAATCATTTTCTGCATATGTCTTCCATATTCAGGTATAATTAAATGCTCGCGCTCTGTGTTGTATTCTATGTCGTCTATCAAAATAAAAAAGTGTAGATTTTAGTACTAATGCACTGAAGTTTTAATGCTTGTGCAACTTACAAAAAAAATAGGTTAAAGACTAATAACGCCTTCAACTTTTTCTGCTATTTCTTGGTACTTTCCAATAACTGCATCAGGATTTTTCATTTGCACATCTATAGAAACGCTTGTGTATTTTCCGTTAGAAGATGCTTTAGTGTTAATTACAGCTCCTAAATTATCGAAAACATCTTCTATTTGCTTAATTTTAGTCGCATCTGTTAATACAATAAATTTGTACAAATATTCTGATGGCCAGGTAGATGTGTCTAATAATTGCTCTTTTAATTTAGCATAAAATGCTTTTGGGTCTTGATTTGGATTCATAAGTGTTTTTGAAAGTATACAAATATAAGCTTTACTAACATTTTTTTTTAATGAATTTAATTCCGATTTTTACTTTTTAATACTTTATTTAATTTGAAAACAAAAAAAATAGTAATTACTGGCGGACCAAGCACAGGAAAATCCTCGATAATAAATAATTTAAAAGCCGAAGGTTTTACCTGTTTTGAAGAGATTTCGAGACAAGTAATCTTGGATGCTAGAAAAGATGGTATAAACCATTTATTTCTTGAAAAACCGTTATTATTTAGTGAGCTACTTCTTAAAGGACGAGAATTACAATTTAAAGATGCAGCAAACAGCAAAGCAGATTTTGTGTTTTTAGATCGTGGAATTCCAGATACAGTAGCTTATATGGATTTTGTTAATCAAGAATATCCAGAAACGTTTAATACATCTTGTAAAGAAAACACTTACAATTACGTTTTTGTTTTAGCACCTTGGCAAGATATTTATGTTCAAGATAACGAGCGCTACGAAACTTTTGAGCAAGCAAAAGAAATTCATGAAGCTTTACTTAAAACTTATAAAAATTACAACTATAAACTATTAGATGTACCTTTTGGTAGCATAAAAGAACGTACAAATTATATTTTAAATGAGATTAAAGCCATTTAATGGAACATCCTTTAAACATACTAGAAAAGTATTTTAATTATACCAAATTTAGACCACTTCAAGAAGAAATTATTGATAGTGTAATTTCTGGAGAAGATACGCTAGCTTTAATGCCAACTGGTGGCGGAAAATCTTTATGTTTCCAAGTTCCTGCATTAGCAAAAGATGGTATTTGTATTGTAATTTCTCCTTTAGTTGCTTTAATGAAAGATCAAGTTACAGCTTTAACAGATAAAGGTATAAAAGCTATGGCTTTAACCAGTGGTATTTCTCAAGATGAATTAAGTACCAAATTAGATAATTGTATTTACGGTAAATATAAATTCCTTTATTTATCTCCAGAGCGTTTGCAACAAGATATTGTACAAGAACGTATAAAGCAAATGCCTGTAAATTTAATTGCAGTAGACGAAGCGCATTGTATTAGCCAATGGGGAAACGATTTTAGACCAGCTTACAAAAACATAACATTACTTAGAACATTACAACCAACTGTAAATATTATTGCGCTTACAGCATCTGCAACACCATTAGTTGAAGAAGATATTAAAAAGGAATTAGATTTTATCTCATCAAATACTTTTAAAACATCTTTTAAGCGAGATAATTTGGCTTATATGGTTTTTAATGAAGAAGATAAACTTTACAGATTAGAAACCATTTTAAGAAAAAACACAGCAAGTTCCATAGTGTATGTTAGAAACAGACGAAGCACAATAGAAGTTTCTCAATATTTAAAAAGTAAAAATATATCGGCTACATTTTATAATGGCGGACTTACAAACAAAGAAAAAGAAACTAATTATGACTCTTGGATGGCTAACCAAGCACAAGTTATGGTTGCTACTAGTGCTTTTGGAATGGGAATTGATAAAGGCAATGTAAAAACAGTTGTACATTTAAATTTACCAGAAAATATAGAAAGTTATTTTCAAGAAGCAGGAAGAGCTGGAAGAAACGGAGAAAAAGCTTTTGCTGTAATTCTTTGCAACACTAATGATGAGCAAGTTTTAAAGCATCAGTTTTTAAGTGTTTTACCAAGTATAGATTACATTAAAACAGTATATAAAAAACTGAGCAACTATTTTCAAATTGCTTATGGCGAATTTATAGAAACTAGCTTCGATTTTGACTTTACAGATTTTTGCAAGCACTATAAATTCAACTATACTCTAACATATAATAGTTTACAAACTTTAGATCGTGTTGGCATAATTAGTTTATCAAAACAATTTAACACCACAATATTTGTTCAGTTTAAAATAAGTAGCGGACAATTATTTAGATATTTAGAAACACATCAAGATCTTGCTTTAGTTACAAAATCCATTTTAAGAACTTATGGCGGAATTTTTGAGCACGAAACAAAAATAAATCTAGCATTAGTTTCAAAAAAAACAAGTATTTCTCAATCTAAAATTATATCAGTTTTAGAACAATTAGAAAAAGACGACATTATAAGCTTTAAACATAATAAAACAGACGCTTCCATCTCATTCTTACAATTAAGAGAAGACGATTTAGCAATAAATAGAGTTGCTAAAATTATTAGACAACAAAATGAGCTAAAGGAAACACAAGTAGCATCGGTTTTAGAATATATTAAAAATGATCAGGTTTGTAAAACCATACAACTAACTACTTATTTTGGCGAAAAACTAACAGAAAAATGTGGTATTTGTTCGGTTTGTATAAAAAAAAACTTAAACAAATCATATAAAAAACAAGACATTGCTGGCCAAATATTACAGTATTTAAAAACTACCGAGGCCAATTCTAGAGCATTATTTCAAGCGCTTAAAATTCCCGAACAACAAATTAAAGAAGCAATAGCGTATTTATTAGAACATTCTAAAATAGAAATTACACCTAATAATAACTACAAAATTAAAACAATATAAAAAATGAAAGATTTAAGAATAGTATTTATGGGAACTCCAGATTTTGCAGTTACCATTTTAAAATCTTTATTAAAAGCAAAATATAATGTAGTTGGTGTAATTACTGCACCAGACAAACCTGCTGGACGTGGAAGAAAATTAAACCAATCTTCGGTAAAACAATTTGCTTTAGAGCAAGAATTAAACATATTACAACCTACAAACCTAAAAAGCGAAGACTTTAATGCCAAATTAAAAGCTTTAAATGCAAATCTTCAAATTATTGTAGCCTTTAGAATGCTTCCAAAAGTTGTGTGGCAAATGCCAGAATATGGTACCTTTAATTTACATGCATCTTTGTTACCACAATATCGTGGTGCTGCTCCAATAAACTGGGCAATTATTAATGGTGAAACAGAAACAGGCGTATCTACTTTTTTTATAGATGATAGAATTGATACAGGTGAAATGATTTTCCAAGAAACCGTTGCAATTGAATCCAATGAAAACGCAGGAAGCTTACACGACAAGTTAATGCATCTTGGAAGTGATCTAGTAATTAAAACCGTTTCTGAAATTGAAAAAGCTGCTGTAACTACAAAACCACAAGTAGATTTTAAAGGTATAAAAACGGCATACAAGTTAAATAGAGAAAATTGCAAAATAGATTTTACAAAAGATATAAATACGATATATAACCATATTAGAGGATTAGATCCATATCCAGCAGCTTGGTGCCTATTAAAAAATGGAGCTGAAGAATTAGAAATTAAAATTCATAAAACCGAAAAAATTATTGAAGACCATAATTATACTTTTGGTGATTTACTAATCTCTAAAAAAGAACTAAAAGTAGCGGTACCAAAAGGTTATCTAAATTTACTTGAAATTAAAGTACAAGGCAAACGTAAAATGGATGTAAAATCTTTACTAAACGGATATAAATTTGAGGAAAACTCAAAACTCTTGTAAAACCTTACTGCCATTACATTTATTAAAAAACATAAAAAACAAGCAACTTTATTAACAATTTTAATAAGTTATTAACAATACAATGGATTTCCCATGTCATTACTTGCGTGAGACGATATTCCTTTTAAATTTGTAAAGGAAATAATTTTATTACCAACTTATATTAACAATTTAAAGTAAAAACTATGAACAAAACAGATTTAATCGACGCAATGGCAGAACACGCAGGAATTACTAAAGCAGCTTCAAAAAAAGCTTTAGAATGTGCGTTAATAGAAATTGAAGGAGCTTTACAAAAAGGAAACAGAGTTTCTTTAGTAGGTTTTGGATCTTGGTCAGTTACAAAAAGAGCTGCAAGAGATGGAAGAAATCCTCAAACAGGAGAAACTATCAAAATTAAAGCTAAGAATGTAGTAAAATTCAAAGCTGGTTCTGATTTATCTGGTGCTGTAAACTAAGCATTACGTTAAATAAACTTATAAAAATCCCTTAAACATTGGTTTAAGGGATTTTTTTGTATGTATAGTTATATAAAATTGTTTGATTAAATAAAAAAAGCTATATTTAATATGGAATTAATTATTAATCTTATGATTGAAGTAAAACCTACAAAGGGAAACTTATTATTTGCAGAACCTACAATAATAGGAGATATGTCCTTTAACAGATCTGTAATTTTATTAACAAACCACAGTAAAGAAGGCTCAATTGGATTTATTTTAAATAAACCACTACAATTTACTATAAGCGATTTAATTCCCGAAATTGAAATATCTTTTAAGGTTTACAATGGTGGACCAGTAGAGCAAGATAACTTATATTTTATTCATAAATCACCTAAACTAATACCAAATAGTATTGAGATTTCTAATGGGATTTTTTGGGGTGGACATTTTGAAACTGTTGTAAAACTTATAAAAAACAGACAAATACAGCCTAAGGACATTAAATTCTTTTTAGGATATTCTGGCTGGGATTACAATCAATTAGAAGAAGAATTAAAAACCAATGCTTGGATTGTTTCTAAAAATATCTATAAACAAGATATAATTGAAAAAGAAGATAAATTCTTTTGGAAAAACAAAATGGTAGAACTTGGTGGAGATTATTCTATTTGGAGTAATGCTCCAGAAAATCCTAGTTATAATTAACCTAAGCGTATTTTTACATTAATTTTCTGTAATACCAATTTAGCTACTTCAGATTTAAAAGACTTTTTTCTGTAATTTGTTATTGGCTGAATTCCTGTAATTACGTTGGTAATAAATAATTCGTCTGCTTTTTGTAATTCAAAAGGCGAAATAGAAGATTCCTCTAATGTGTAATCTGGCATTAACTTAATTAACTCTATTAACTGTTTGCGCATAACTCCATTTAAACAACCATCTTCTAATGGTGGTGTTTTTATTGTAGTGCCTTTTACCAAAAACAAGTTTCCATTTAAAGCCTCTACAATACTCTTATTAGTATTTAATAATAAAGAATTATCAAAATCGTTTTCTTTAGCATAAATACTTGCTAAAACATTTAGTGCTTTATTATTAGTTTTTAAAGTTGATAATAAAGTAGGCGCAACATAGAAATCTTTATATAAATCAACTACATAAGTTTCTTCATTTAAAGCATAAAATTCTTGATCCAATACTTTTATCGAAATATGAAAATCTACAGAGTTTGTAGTAGGATAATACAAACCACCTTCGCTTCTACTAACTAGAAATTTAACTCGAACTGTTTTATTATCTGCATTGTTTGCAGTAATAGTTTTTAAAATTTGAGATTCAAGATATTCCATTGTAAAATTCATTGGAATTTCCATACGCATAATACGCATACTAGCCATTAAGCGGAAATAATGATCTTCCCAAAAAAGAATTTTAGTATTACTTACTTTAATAGTTTCAAAAACAGCATCGCCGTAATTAAATCCTCTATTATTAAGTGATATTGTATTGGTATTCTCCTGTAATGTAGCGTTAATATTAATCATAAAAAAAGTCCTAAATTTCTTTAGGACAAATATACTTTAAATAGATTGTTTTTTAAACAGAACCTATCACTTGTTTTAAACTAGAAATTTGATTAGCCCAAAGCATTTTAGATTCCTCGACTTCATCTTCTTCGGCAAAGTCTATAATCATAATAGAAACATCTTTAGTAATCTCGTCTACTTGAATACGCAATTCAAAATAGTAAGATTCATCTTCATCTTCTAACCATTTAAATTTAATACGTTCTCCATTTTTTTTGGTAAGCATTTTTGCCTTCTCCTCTGCACCATCCCAAATAAACTCAAATAACTCGCCTCTAGAATTCACATTGTCTGCAAACCACTCAGACAAACCTGAAGGTGTTGCCAAATACTGATATAGTAATGAAGGTGAAGCGTGAATTGGGAATTCTATCTCGTATTTAATTTTATCGTCCATGCTATATTCTTTATAAAGGCTCAATATATAATTATTAATTAAATTAAAGCTTATTTTTTTATTTTATTTAACTTAAAAAAGCTTGCAATATTCTATAAACTTATTATATTTGCAATCTCAAAATAATGGCGAGGTAGCTCAGCTGGTTAGAGCGTCGGATTCATAACTCGGAGGTCATGGGATCGTGCCCCATTCTCGCTACAAGTAAAAATCAGTACAATTAAACGGTTTAGCCTTACTAAACCGTTTTTTTTATGCTTAATTTTAAACAGATTGTTACATTTGCATACGAAAGTGAATACGAAACTGCATACGATTTGACTATTAAGAAGAATTTTTCATCTCCAAAAATCTATAACGCCAAGGGTGATTTGTCCAAGCGTTGGTATGTCTATTTTTCATTTCGAAACCCTGAAACAGGGAAACTAAAAAGAGTAACTCCTTTTTATGGCGATGCTAACACCTATAAAACAAAAGAAGATCGATTAGAAGTGTTAACTCAATATGGAAAAAACGCTTCTTAAATTATTAAGCCAAGGCTATTTCCTTATGAAGATAATAGCGCACTTCATCATAATTTAAATAATAAGATTGATGTAACTCCTACTCTACCAGAACAACCAAAACAACCAAAACAAAATATGCCATTGAGTAAAAATGGAGAGTTTTCATTCTATAATATTACGACAAAAGTGTTGTTTATTTAAGTCAAAAAATAAAGGTAAACACAAATTATCTACTCATATAATTTTGATGCGTTATTAAAATATATTTATCTATTCCATTCTCTTTTTTCTTCAAAAATCCATATTCATAATTAAAAAAATATACATCACCTTTTTGATTTTTCCAATAATGAGTAAAAAAGTTATGATTAAAACCTTCTTTGATCAAAGTTTTAGCCCTAATAATAGATTTTCCGGAGCGATTAAAGCTCTTAAGTATTTTTCGGTTTAATTTTAATTGATTATCAACCTTTTTATAAAAAGGCAACTCTTCATCTGTCAGTTTTTTATAATGAAACTGGCTTTTACAATAATCATCACAAAATTTCTTATCAGAACGACCTAATACTTCTTTTTTACAATTCTTACAATATTTTTTATTCGACATTAAACGTGTATTAAACGTATAATATACGTTTAATACACGGATTTCTTATTAATACATTGTAAATTAGAGCATAAGCCCTATTTATAAATGAACACTAATTCACATATTACATTACATCACCTATTAATAAATGGCCAAAAATGCATTGGATTACAGTATAATTACAACAAAGTTATTAATGCTTTAATCAAGGAATTAAAAGGTATATCGTGGTGCAAAGAACATAATATGCAATACATTTCAAATAATTTAGGAAATACTAATGCTATATTTACATTATTTAAAGGTGTTGCGTGGATTGACTGCAAATACTTTTTTAAAAACACGAATTCAAAAAATCTTAATGAGATTAAAGATTCTACTTGGGAAGAAAAAAGAACTCTAACTAATGATTATATTAGATGTCCAGAACTATATATTGAAAAACTTAAATTAAAGAAATACGCTAATAATACTATTAAAACCTATGTAAATTGCTTTGAGAAATATTTAAATTTTCATAAAAAAAAGGATATAGATTCACTAGATGAAAGAGATATCAGGTCATATTTATCTCACTTAATAGATGAAAACCTTTCAAACTCATATTTAAATCAAATTATAAATAGTATCAAATTCTATTATGAAGTTGTTCATAATATGCCTAATAGACTTTACAAAATAGAAAGACCTATTAAAGAGACTAAATTACCTGTAGTCCTTTCAAAGGAAGAAATAAAACGCCTTATAAGCTCAACTAATAATATAAAACACAAATGTATTGTTAGTCTGCTCTACTCTGCTGGTTTGCGTAGATGTGAACTTTTAAATTTAAAGATTAATGATATCGACTCAGATCGTATGCTTATACATATAAAGGATTCTAAGAGAAATAAAGACAGATATACGTTACTATCAAGCACGATATTACTTGATTTAAGGTGCTATTATATCCAATATAAACCAAAAAACTACTTATTTGAAGGCGAGAAAGGAAAACAATACACAGGTAATAGTGTTGGAATGATTGTGAAGAATTCAGCAAAAAAAGCAAATATCACAAAAAAGGTAACTCCGCATACGTTAAGACACACTTTCGCAACTCACTTACTCGAATCGGGGACAGATTTACGACATATTCAAATACTTTTAGGTCATAGTTCCTCAAAAACAACAGAGATTTATACACATGTTGCCGTTTCTAGTTTTAATTCTATAAAAAATCCATTAGATTTGTAATAAACAAATAAGAAATAAACACAACAGTGTGTTTATTCCTACGTTG
>CALJFB010000014.1 GCA_938073895.1 uncultured Flavobacteriaceae bacterium | reverse complement strand
CTTGTAAATGCACGCAAAATAAAAAGTCCTATAAAGGTAATTATTGTAGAACCTACAATTCCTATTATAATACGTTTTAGTCTATCTTTTTTTTGCCAAGTTCTATGCTCTAAATACCCAAAATAAGCCATATTAGAATAGCCTAATAAAAAGGCATAAAGCTGGTACATAAAGAAATGTAACATTAAATGGTTTACATTATTAAAGGTATATTCTTCAAAAAACACAGCACCAATTAAAAAGACAATAGTTCCTATTAAGAATGATATAGCAGCTTTTTTCATAATATATATAAGTCTTATTTACAGTTTTTAACAGCTAAAATAGCGTCTTGTTTTCCCCAACTTGGATGCTGGTTAGTTTCTTGCTTAAAGGTATCAAAAAGTTTTACGGCTTTTTCTAAATCGGCACAAAAAGTACTAGTTTCGTTGCCAAAATATTTTGCAGCTCCTATTTCCCATTTGGCTTTCCCTAAAACAACTCTTGGATTATTTGGGTTTATAGCATAAGCATCTTTATACAATCTAGATATTAAACCAGAATATTGTCTGCCATAAACTGCACTATTACTTACTACATAAACTAAATAAAGTTTGGCTTGCATAATAATAACTTCGGGGTTTTTAGACGTTAAGCTATGCGCTTTATCTAAATACGTTTGTGCTTTTACCAATTTCTGTTTCACCAAATCTTGATTTTGACTATTTATTAAAGCTTCGGTTATTAAAGTTTGTGCAGCGTAATAATTTGGCAACCAATTATCTGTATGTGCTGTTGCTAGATCTTTAAACACAACTAGTGCTTTTTGGGTTTGGTTACTAGTTAAAGCTAATTTTCCTGTTGCAATAGCTTGGTTAAAAGTTTGTGCTGTTAATGTTGTTACAATAAAGTAAACTAATAAAAAGGCTAATCGTGTCATAATATAATGTTTTAATTGATTTTTAATTACAGTACAAATATGCAACAGATCTCTCTTTATTTAAATTATAAAAAACCGAACTGTTGTTTTTTTTGGCTGAATTGTATTTTTTTTAAAAAAAAGTAAGTTTAACTGTAACAAAATGTAAGTTTACACTACTTATAAGACGAATTTAAGAACCAAACAAATAACCATTGGATAGTACTAATAAAGTAGAATTTATTGCGCTTCTAGAAAAGCATCAGAATATTGTACATAAAGTCTGTAGGCTTTATACCAATAATTACGATGCGCATAATGATTTGTTTCAAGAAATAACCATACAACTTTGGAAAGCGTTTCCAAAATTTCGTGGCGATGCTAAATTTAGTACTTGGATGTATAGAATTGGCTTAAATACAGCCATAACTTTATACAGAAAATCTAAAAGACAAATAATAACTCAAGAATTTGATGCTGTAGAATTTAAAATCTCTGCCGAAGAATACGACGATACACAAGAGCAACAATTAAAATTACTTTACCAAGCTGTACACCAATTAAACGATATAGACAAAGCATTAGTGTTTCTATATCTGGAAGAAAAAAATTATACCGAAATAAGTGAAACATTGGGAATTACCGAAGTTAATGCACGAGTTAAAATGAATAGAGTAAAAACAAGGTTAAGAACCATTTTAAATCCGTAAGCTATGGATGAATTAGAATTATTAAAAGGTCACTGGCAACAAACCAAAAATAAGCATAAAGCCTTTTCAACTAAAGACTTAACAAATATGCTCCATAAAAAGTCGTCTTCTATTGTGAAAACACTTTTTTATATAAGTATTGCAGAACTTGCATTTTGGATACTACTAAATTTTGTACCATTTTTATCTCCAGAATACGAAGCAAAAATTAGAACCTCTTTTGGTAGCGAATCTATTTATATTGGTATTAGTATTTTTACTTTTGGAGTTGTATTTCTATTTATTTATTTGTTATATAAATCTTATAAAAATATAGCTACAACAGATTCTACTAAGGTTTTAATGAAAAACATTTTAAGAACCAGAAAAATTGTAAAGTATTATGTTGTTTATAACTTAACAGCAATACTTCTTACTATTCCGTTTTCTTTAAGTTTCTCCATAAATAATAACCCACAATTAGCCAGTTCTATAGAAGGTTTTAACAATACACAATTATTAATATCTATTCTTGTGGTTTTTGCAATAATAGCTGTTATAATTGGAGTTTTCTGGCTATTTTACAAGTTACTTTATGGTATTTTACTTAAGCAATTAAATCATAATTATAAAGAATTAAAGAAACTGGAAATATAGATTGCTTAATAGATTTAAATATTTAGCTTTAAAAAATTAACCGATTATATTCTTAGATTAACACAATAATTAAAACTTAAATAGGAAAAATTGTTGAATAATTAAACGTATTCATATCATCTTAATATTAGACAAACGTCTAAAAACAACTTTTAAAAGCACAAAAAAAAAGCCTCAATTAAAACTAGTTTTAATTGAGGCTTTTTTTTTGCTAATGTCTGCAGACTAAAAACTAAACAGCTCCACCGCGCAATTCATTTAACTCTTCTTGCTCTTTAAGTTGTTTTGGTGTTAATACCTTTAAAAAAGATGGATGCTGCTCTATAGCAAACTCAATTTTCTCAACAATATCTGCAATACTTTCGTTATCGTAATCTATTTTAAGTGGTTCTTTTATTTCAAAAGACTGTAAAATATTTTTCTTTTTTATACGTAAACCTTTTTTATCGAAACTACGTCTAAAACCGTCAATAACAACTGGTACTACAATTGGCTTGTAACGCTTAATAATATGCGCTGTTCCTTTTCTAATTGGCTTAAATGGTGTTGTTGTTCCTTGTGGAAATGTAATAACCCAACCATCGTCTAAAGCTTTACTAATAGCAGAAATATCACTCATTTTAACCTGTCTATTAACATCTTTTCCTTGGTTACGCCATGTGCGTTCTATAGATATAGATCCAACATAAGCCATAATTTTAGGTAAAATTCCAGAACGCATCGTTTCCTTTGCCGCCACATAATACATGTTTAGCTTTGGGTTCCATAAATAGCCCACATTCTTAATAGAATCGTCTCTACCTTTTAAACTAGCGTTAAAAACATGAAACATAGCAACCACATCTGCAAAATAAGTTTGGTGGTTAGATATAAACAAAACGTTAGTATCTGGCAATTTTTTTATAATTTCTGATCCTTCAATTTGTAACTCGTTAAAACCTCTAAATCGTCTGTGCGATAAAACACCAAGAATACGAATTAGCCATTTTTTAAGAAATAAATTATGTCCGAAAGGATTTTTTGTAAGTAATCCCATAGTTTTAGTTGCTTTTGAGCTTGCTAATGTATAAAAATTAGAAACTTAAAGCACGGATTTTAGCAAGTCTTTTACCTCACTAAGCATCATTGCGGTTGCGCCCCAAACTAAATGATTATTTAATTCTAATGCAGGCACATTAAATTCCGATTTATCTTGCAACTGTACTTGTTTAGTTTTCAGATTATTATCGTCTAAAAAGTCTTGAAGTTTCACTTCTAAAATAGCTTCAACTTCTTCATCTTGTTTAATAAACACAGGTGTTTTTGTACTAATTCCTAAAAAAGGAGACACATAAAAATTACTTGGTGGAATATATACTTTAGTTAAAGCTTTTAAAGCAGTTATATCTGCTATTGGCACACCAACTTCTTCAAAAGTTTCTCTTAAAGCTGTGTATTCTAAGTCCTTATCTTCGGGTTCTACTTTGCCACCTGGAAAACCAATTTGAGCAGAATGAACACCTTTATACGTTTTTCTTAAAATAAGTACTAAATAGGTTTGATTGCTAGAGTTTGGATAAAACAGAGCCATAACAGCAGCTTTGCGTGCGTTAAGAATATTACCTGCTTGTTGCTTGATTAAATCTTCTCTATATGGCGGCACCATTTTAAGATGAGATTGTTCTGCTGGTAGCGTAATATTTTTTACTTTTGAAACTAATGATACAAATTCATCAAAATTCATATATGCGCTTATTTTCTGGTTTGGTTATATTTTTAGTACTATGTTCTTGTAAAAATGATGCTTCTAAAGCAAAAGTTCTTAAACAGGAAAATACAACTATTAATATTAAAGATATAAAAAGCGATTCAATTATTACTACAAAAATAGAGTTTCCGTACTTAGATGAAACTAATGCTATGGACTTTTTCTTGGAATATGAGAAAGACAACAAAGAGCAAAACGTTAGAATTACAACTACAAAAGGTATTATTGAGATAAAATTATTTAACGAAACAAAATTTCATCGCGCCAATTTTATTTACTTAACCAAGCGCGAAGCCTTTAACAATACACAGTTCCATAGAGTTGTTAAAAACTTTATAATTCAAGGTGGAAATACGGATAATGTTGATGTAGCTAGAAAACGCCGAAAAATTGGGCATTACTTATTGCCTACAGATACAAAACGTGGTTTTAAACACCATAGAGGCGTTATTTCTATGCCAAGTTCGGATATAGAAAATCCTCATAAATTAGCATCGCCATACGAGTTTTTTATTACACAAAAAGATAGTTATCATTTAGATGGTAATTATACTATTTTTGGAAAAGTAACTAAAGGTTTAGATGTGGTAGATAAAATTAATGCTGTGGCAACTGATAAAGCAGATTGGCCTTTACATAATATTTATATAGAAAAAGTAGACGTTTTTTAGGTTGTTATTTAAGTAAAAAATGGTCTTAGTAGTATTGAAATACGTGTTTTTACACGTACCAATTTTAAGGTTGTTTTTTACTTTGCAGTGTAAATATATTCTGTCCAAATAATTATACACATTGCCAAGATTAATAAATCAAAAAACAAACAAGCATAACTACTAAAAATAAGAGTTTAAAGACTAAAAAATTACAACAATCCTCTAGCTTTAATTTCTAAATACTTATTAATAGTGTCTATGGTTAAATTCTCTGGTGTGGTTAGAATACTATAAATTCCATACTTTTTTAATTCGTTTACAATAAGACGTTTTTCGAAAGCAAATTTTTCTGCAATTACCTTATCGTAAGCTTCTTGTATGGTTTCTGCTTTATTGCTAATAATATCGTTTAACTCAGTATTTTTAAAAAACACAACAACTAATAAGTGATTTTTAGACAAACCTTTTAAGTAAGGTAATTGTCTGTGTAAACTGTCTAAAGTTTCAAAATTGGTATAAAGTAACAATAAACTTCTTTGTGTAATGTGCCTTTTTACATCGGCATATAATCGTCCAAAATCACTTTCTTTAAAGTTGGTATCTACATTGTAAAGACCTTCTAAAATTAAATTCATTTGCGATGTTCTGCGTTGTGCCACTACTCTATTTTCTACTTTTTTTGAAAAGGTAAAAACTCCTGCTTTATCTTGCTTTTTTAAAGCCACATTACTAATTACTAAAGCGGCATTTATGGCATAATCTACTAAAGTCAACCCATTAAAAGGCATTTTCATGGTGCGACCTTTATCTATAATAGAATAGACTGGTTGCGATTTTTCGTCCTGAAACTGATTTACCATTAACTGATTACGTTTTGCTGTAGCTTTCCAGTTTATGGTTCTTAAATCGTCTCCTAAAACGTAATCTTTAATTTGCTCAAACTCCATTGTATGACCAAGTTTACGCACTTTTTTTACACCATATTGATGTAAATTATTACTTATAGCCAACAAATCGTATTTACGTAATTGCATAAAACTTGGATAAGTAGGAATCATAGCATCGTTAGAAAATACGTAACGTCTTGCTACCAAGCCAAAAATAGTTTTAGCATAAATATTAAGTTTACCAAACGTATATTCGCCACGTTCTGTTGGTCTTAATTCGTATTTTAAATCTAAAGTTTTTGAGGCGCCTATTTTTTTATTAATCTCAAAATTTCTGACTTGAAATTGCTCAGGAATTTCGTCTATAATAGTGGCATAAATTGGCAACGTGTAATAATTCTGAATAGAAATACGAACATCATTTATATCGCCATTAGAAAATTTTTCAGGTAAATTTCTATTTGCTTCAAGTCCTTTTTTAGTAAAAAACAACACCAAAGTATCTAAGACCAATAAGGCTACACAAATTAATAAAAGTATAGAGATAATATTAAGAAATATAGGAAACAAAAAACTAAACACATACATAATAACCAAGCCTAAACAAGCGTAGAAAAAGCGATTTTGTATATAAAAGGATTTTATTTTTTTCATTTTTTTTAATAGTCTTTAGTCAATAGAGGTTAGACGTTAGTTAGTTAGTTAGTTAGTTAGTTAGTTTAATTAGTAAATTAAAGAAATTATTATTCTGCACCACAACACAAAATCTACACTTCTTAATTCAAAAATCTAAAATCCAAATTACCTTGGAATCTCAACCGTTTCAATAATTTGCTTTACAATTTGTTTGGTTGTTACGCCTTCCATTTCGCGTTCTGGCGTAACTATAACTCTATGTTGTAAAACAGGAATTGCAGCTTGCTTAATATCTTCTGGTGTTACAAAATCTCTACCATTCATGGCTGCAAACGCTTTACTAGCTTTTAAAATTGCAATACTTGCTCTTGGCGATGCTCCTAAATATAAAAATGGGTTACTTCTTGTGTTTATAATAATATCTGCAATGTATTTTATAAGATTTGGCTCTATTTGTATTTGAGTGACTAATTTCTGAAAAGCTTCTACTTGTGCTTTACTTAAAGTTGCTGTAATTTGATCTGTTTTGCTGCTGTTTTTTAAAGATTGCTCTCGCATTAAAATCTCAACTTCTTCTTCGGCAGTTGGATAATCTACATCAATTTTAAATAGAAAACGGTCTAATTGTGCTTCTGGTAATCGGTACGTTCCTTCTTGTTCTATTGGGTTTTGTGTGGCTAAAACTATAAAAGGTAAATCCATTTTATATTGATGTCCATCAATTGTAATTTGGCGTTCTTCCATTACCTCAAAAAGTGCGGCTTGTGTTTTTGCTGGCGCTCTATTTATCTCATCGATTAAAATCATATTAGAGAAAATAGGTCCTTTTTTAAACTCAAATTCCGATGTTTTCATGTCGTAAATAGACGTTCCTAAAATATCGCTTGGCATTAAATCTGGCGTAAATTGAATTCTACTAAAATCTACAGCTAAAGACTTTGCTAATAATTTAGCCGAAACCGTTTTTGCAACTCCAGGAACACCTTCAATTAAAGAATGTCCGTTTGCTAAAATAGAGGCAATTAGCATATCTATCATACCTTTTTGACCAACAATTACTTTACCAATTTCTGTTCTAATTTGTGCAATTCCAGCTTGTAATTCTGTTAAATCTATACGATTTGTAAAACTTAAATCTGCAGACGTATTTTCTGGATTTAACGTATTTTCAAAAGCTTGGTTGTCTGTTGTATTATCTTCCATAATTATGAATTGTAAAAGTCTTCAATTAATGTATTTAAGTCTAATAAATCTTGTTCTGTACAGTTTTGTTTTGCACGTAAATTAGCAATTTTATTGACTAATATTTTTAAATCGTCTGGTTTTTTATTCGCCTTTAAACTTAAGTTCTTAATAAACTTATCGTCTAAAATTTGAGTGTCTACAAAATAAGTTCGTCTTACAAATTCTAAAAAGTAAGTGATTTTTTTTGTAATTAAATTATTGTGGTCTTTGGTTTCGTAATAAAGGTTTCCAATGGTTTTTATAAACGCAACTGTTGTGTTTTTATGTGGCACAATTACCTTTACAATGCGTTGTTTTCGTTTGGCATTAAAAATTATAAATAACAGCAAACTTATTAAGCCTAAATACCACGCATAGCGTAATGCTTTTTTACTTAATATAAAACGAAGCTTAGAGTTCCCTAAGTTTTTTCCTGCCTTATTTTTAGACTTATAATAAATGTTATAATCTGGAACATAAGCTAAAGCAGCTTCTACATAAGCCTTATTTTTGTCTTTTAAAATAGTATAATTTGTAAATGCTACAGGTTGTAAATGAACTATAAAACTACCAGAACCATAATTTACTTTAGCAAAATTTACATAAGTAGAATCGTTAAAGGTTTGTGTTCCTAAAACTGTTGTAGTATTTGCGTTTAACTTATTAAAATAGATATTATTAGCGCCTTTTTTAAGATGAATTGAATCTTGCTTAAATTTAGGATTAGCCAATTTAAAAGTAGCTTTACCTTTAAAACTGTAGCTTGTTTTTGTATCTAATTTTAAGGAATCTTTTATAATTTTAGGAATAGTAGTTGTGGCTAAAAAAGCGGTATTTCCAAGAGATACATAATCCAACAACTTGCCGGCAGAAGTTTGATCTAACTGTGCAAATTCTTCAATTTGAATAACTGTTCCGTTAGTATTATAATCTTCTTTGTCTAAATTGTACTTTCCGTTAAGAAACTCGTAAACGGTTTGATTAAAAGTTTCGATTTTAGAATCTGGAAAAAGCGCTTCTAATTGGTTATAAATTACAAATGTTCCGTATGGAAATTTATGGTTTTCGTTATACGTTTTTGCCCAATTTAAAGGTTTTTCTGTTGTAGTTTCTATTAAAAAAATAAAACCAAATAGCAGTACCAAAAGCCCAATATAAAATTTTAAACCTTTACTCATTTTAAATTGTTTAAAAAGTTAATAAAAGCTGTTTTAGATTTTAAGAATTCGGTTTTATCTATATCAAATTCGCCATACCAAATGTAATTATAAAGGTAAGATGCGTAGGCAAACTTTTTAGAAATAGCTTGGTCTTTAATCTCGTATTGGTAATCGCTGTTTGTTTTTTCTACATCGTAATCAATAAGTTCTTTTTGTGCTAATTCTTTTAGTAACCACAAGTAGTAATAACGAATTACTAACCTATAATTATTGTTTTTTTCTGATGAAGAAATTAAGGCTTCAAAGTCTGTTTCGTGAATATTTTGTTCTATTGATACGTTTGGAATTATGCTTTTGTCTGACGATTTCCCAAAAACCCATTGGCCTTCTTTATTAATTATAGCTTTAAAAATGAAGAATATTACCAATAATGTAACTAATACGCCTGCTATATTTAATATGTAATTTGTAAAATTAGAAGCTTGTCCGTCTGCTGTTAAATCGAATAAATTTTTAAAGATCTCCGACAACCACATTTTAAAACGCGACCACCAACTTAAGTCTGATTTGGTGCGTTGGTAGATAAAATCTGAGCCGTTATATTTTTTAGCTAAATCTTCAAATTGACGCGGATTAATATCGGAATAATCGGTAACTAAAGAATCTAAATCTTTTAACGGATTTTGATTTTGAGTCGCAAATAATTCATTAGAAAAAAAACTAATAAAAATTACAGTAAATATGTAGAAAAAATTACGCGTCACTAGAACCAATTAAATCAATATCGCTTTTAAGGTTTACGTTGTCGTTATCTTCTTTAACACCATAATAAACAATACTTTGATTAATTTGAAGCACCGCATTTATTACAAAACTTACTACAAAATAAAGTATAAAAAACACTATAGTTATAATTATTACACCAATACTAGAACCTGTATCTCCAACATCTAAATTGTCTACACTTGGAATGGTTAAAGCAGATCCTAAATTAAGTATAGATTGTAAAACACTTAAAGATCCTTGAATAATATACGCCATAAAATAAAAAATTCCCATACAACCAACTGCATGCCAAAATTTTGATGTAATAATAGTCCAAGCATATCCAAAACTATCAAAAAAGCCACGTTTGTTATCAAAATATTCTAATAAAGTAGCGTTATACAAGCCAGAAAATAGTCCAATTAATAATGGTAAAAGTAAAATTCCAATAATTGTAATGGCTAAAATAACACCAACAATACTAAAACCTATAGCTAACGGAATTGCTAAAATAAAGCCAAGAATTATAAATACTAATATTTTGCTCATATTAGCTTTATAAAAATTTACAATTTCTGAAGTTCCAAAATTAGAACTGTTTGTTTTTTCGTATAATTTAAAATATACAGGTACATAAGCATAAGAAATAGCTCCAAAAACAAAGCAAACAAAAACAAATACGAGTATTAGCAAGACAAATAAAATGGGATTGGATTTAATTATGGCTTCGAATTGGTTATTAGATTCGAACCCATAAGCAGAGTTAAAAACATCTTGTAAAAAATAAACACTAAACACATACGTTAATGCTGCTAGAACGATTAAAAAGGCACCATTTATAATTAAATAATGCTTAAAAAAGTGCTTTCCGTTTTCTTTTAAAAAGGTAAACGTATCGGCAAAAAATTCTGAAAAATCTCGAGATTTATATAATTGCATTTTGTTGTAGTTTTTGTTGTTTATGTTGTTTTTTGTTTACAATATGTGGGTAAATAATATAATAATAACTAATAACACTTAAAGTTACTACTATTATTCCAACAGATAGCCAATTAGACATTATATTAGAATAACGTGTAATGTAACCTTCTAAAAAGCCTGCTGCAATTATAAATGGAAATACACTTAATAAAACTTTTACACCAGTTTTTAAACCGGTTTTAAACGATGTAATTCTAGAATAGGTTTTTGGAAATAAAATACTTGCACCAATAATAAATCCTGCAGATCCACTAATTACAATTGCAAAAATTTCCATTGCGCCATGAATCCAAATTCCACGAACACTTTCCCATAAAACACCTTCTTTTTGAAACATATATTGAAATGCGCCAAGCATAATACCATTTTCCATTAAAACATAACCTGTTCCAAAACCGCCAAAAACACCATAAACAACACTTACCACGCATACGCGTAAATTATTTAAGGTAATGCCAATAAAACTGCCCCAATTACTGCCAGATTTATAGATAGCTACAGGATCTCCATTTTTTATGTTTTCTAAAGTTTTATTTACATAATCGTCTCCAAGAATTAATCTAATAAAAGAATCATCGAAAGCAGAAGATAATGCACCAATTCCAACAAAAACCCCAAATATTAAAAACGCATAAAGTACATAACGTTTGTACTGATACATAATTAAAGGAATTTCGGTTTTAAAGAAATAAACTAATCTATTTTTGTCTTGCCGCTTGGTTTTATAAATTTTCTGAAAAGCCTTAGCCGCCAAATTATTTAAATATAAAATGGTTTTACTTTTAGGATAATAGGTTTGTGCGTAAGATAAATCGTTAACCAAATGTGTATAAAGAGACGCTAATTGGTCTGGATTTTTAAGTTCTTTCCCAAAGATAGCTTTTTCAAAGTCTAGCCATTTCTCTTTGTTTTGTTTAATAAAAGCAACTTCTCTCATATAGTTTCAAAACTAATCATTTTTTTAACTTTTTTAAATATATTTGAATAGAATTTATTTTGATGATCTAAATGACGCAAATAGCCATAAATACCACACAAAATGTTAATATTAATTTTGAAGCCGCTTCTATAGGCGAGCGTATTTTAGGTTTTTTAATAGACTTTATTATTAAAATTGCTTATATAATTGCTATTTCATTATTATTATTTAAAGTTTTTGACATAGATAACGTTATTAAAGATTGGGATCCTTGGTCTAAAATGTCCATTATGGCACTTTTTTACGCACCATACATATTTTATACAGTTACATTAGAAAGCCTTTTAAATGGACAAACCATTGGAAAACGAATTATGAAAACTCAAGTTGTAAAAATTGATGGTTACCAAGCGTCTCTACCCGATTTTATTACACGTTGGTTTTTCTTTATTATAGATTTTTATACTTTAAGTGGCGTAGTTGGAATTATAAGTATTGTGGCATCTTCTAAAAATCAAAGATTAGGAGATATTACAGCAGGAACAAGTGTAATTTCCATTAAAAACAAAGTAACTATTTCTCATACTATTTTAGAAAATTTAGAAGAAACCTATCTGCCAACATATCCAAATGTTATTAAACTTTCTGATAATGATGCCAGAATTATTAAAGAGACTTTTACAAAAGCAAGAACCTCTAAAGATTATGCTACGTTAATTAAATTAAGACAAAAAATTGTGGATGTAGTTGAAGTTAAAGAGCAAATAAAATCTAACGATGTAGAATTTATTTCTATTATTTTAAAGGATTATAACTATTATACACAGAACATGTAATGTTTTATATTATAGATATTTTAGGAACAATTTCTTTTGCTATTTCTGGAGTTTTAATAGCACTAAATAAACGCATGGATGCTTTTGGCGTTCTAATAATTGCTTTTGTTACTGCTATTGGCGGCGGAACTTTAAGAGATATTTTAATTGGAGAAACGCCTGTTAATTGGATGCTAGACATGACTTATGGCTATGTTATTCTAACCACTACTTTTTTTACCATTATATTTAAATCTAAAATAGATTATTTACGCAAATCCTTGTTTTTATTTGATACTATAGGAATTGGATTATATACTATAGTTGGTGTAGAAAAAGGAATTAATGCAGGTTTACATCCAATAATTTGCATTGCACTAGGCACAATAAGTGCTTGTTTTGGTGGTGTAATTAGAGATATTTTATGCAACGAAATCCCTGTTATTTTTAGAAAAGAAGTTTACGCAACTGCTTGTATTCTTGGTGGAGTTGCTTATTTTTTATTAAAACTATTACCTCTAGAAAACAACTTTGTTTTTGTTATTGCTGGATTGGTAGTAATACTAGCTAGGCTTATTGCTGTTAAATTTAAAATTAGTTTACCAAGTCTTTATAAATAGAACTAGATCTTAAATAAATAATAAAGCGAAATACTTATAGAAATTATTATAAAAAAAAATGGTGTCTAAACACTTAGCAAAAAACGTCTCGACACCAATTTATATCTAGTTAAAAGTATAACAAAATTAAGTTTGTGTTACCGTATTTAAAATTTGTAGCTAAAACCTATCCTAACCAAGCATTCATCATCCAAACTGTTTTTTCTTGTTCGGCAATAAAATCGCTCATCATAGAATTTGTTCCTTCATCGTTAGCATGGTCTGCTTCTGCTAAAATAGTACGTTCTAATTTTAATAATTCGCTTAGAGACGTTACAATTAATTTTACCGCATCAACATCGTTACTTACGTTTTTTCCAACTGGAACTTTAGCATGAGATATGTAATCCTGAAACGTATGCAAAGGCGTATTAGAAAGGGTTAAAATACGTTCGGCAATTAAATCAACCTTCATATTTGCGTCTGTGTATAATTCTTCAAATTTAACATGCAAGTCAAAAAAGTTCTTTCCTTTTATATTCCAATGAATTCCTCTTAAATTCTGATAATAAATTTGAAAATTAGACAATAATTCGTTTAACTGATTAGAAATATCTTGTGTTTTTTCTGGGTTTAAACCTATTTTGTTTAGTTGCATATCTATTGATTTTTATGATTAATCAAATTTAGTTTAAAATAACTTCAATTTAATATAAATTTAATTGATAGTTTTTATATTTTTATAGTCTTAAACTATCAATATGACAATTACTCAATTAGAATACGTTTTAGCAGTTGCAGAACACCAAAACTTTACAAAAGCTGCAGAACATAGATTTGTTACGCAACCAACATTAAGTATGCAAATTCAAAAATTAGAAGATCAGTTAGACGTTTTAATTTTTGATAGGAGTAAAAAACCAATAGAATTAACAGAAGTTGGTAAACGTATTGTGGCTCAAGCTAGAAATATTGTAAACGAATCTAATAGAATCCAAGATATTGTAGACCAACAAAAAGGATTTATTGGTGGCGAATTTAAATTAGGAATTATCCCTACAGTAATGCCAACGTTGTTACCTATGTTTCTAAAAAACTTTATAAACAAGTATCCAAAAGTTAAACTTAAAATTGAAGAGTTAACTACCGAAGAAATTATTTCGCGCTTAAACGACGGACATTTAGATGCTGCCATAGCCGCAACTCCTTTAGAATCCGATACCATAAAAGAAAGACCATTATACTACGAACCTTTTGTAGCTTATATTCCAGAAAACCATAGATTAAAGCATAAAACAAAATTAGATGTTACCGATTTAGATTTAAACGACATGCTACTTTTAGAAGATGGACATTGTTTTAGAGATGGCGTTATTAATTTGTGTAAAGTCTTTAAAAATAAGCAAGATGAAACATTTCAGCTAGAAAGTGGCAGCATAGAAACTTTAATAAGATTGTCTAACGAAGGTTTAGGAATGACACTTCTGCCCTATTTACATACTTTAGAACTTAGCGAAGCTCAAAAAGATAAATTACATTATTTTAACGCACCATCTCCAGCAAGAGAAGTTAGTATTATTTACCATAAATCCGAACTTAAAATGCAAATTATTGAAGCCTTAAGAGATACCATTGCTGGTGTTGTTAGAGGTGCAATTGCATTTCAAAATGTGCAAATTATTAGTCCTATTAGTAAATAAAAAGTACAACGTTAAATAAATTACCTTTAAAACAATAAAGCTCAATTCTTCCAAGATATTGAGCTTTTTTTATATTACAACAACAACCATTACTCTTAAATTTAAAAAATAGGACACTAAAAATACTAAAGCATTAAAATATTAATCGTAATATTGCAATAAACAAATATTAAACACTATGGGTTTAGTTAAAAGCGAATTATTTACAGACCAACAAAACAAGATTTCACTTTATGCCAAAGTATTTGGTCATCCAGCTAGGGTTTCTATTTTACAATATTTATTTAAAATTAATTCTTGTGTTTGCGGAGATTTAGTTAACGAAATTGGTTTAGCTCAACCCACCATATCTCAACATTTAAAAGAATTAAAACATTTAGGATTAATAAAAGGAAATGTAGAAGGCACAAGCGTTTGCTACTGTATAGACAAAAAAAACTGGATTAAAATGAAAACTGTAATAAATCAATTTCTTAATCAAGATTTAACTCAAAAAGGAGATTGCTGCTAAGAGTAATCTAAATATAAACACCTAAAAAAATAGAGATATGAAATTATCGGAAGTAAAATCAGCCTTACAAAACATAGAAACTATACGTTTTAAATTACCAAACGGAGAATTAGTACCAAACCACTTTCATGTTACAGAAATAGGAAAAATAACAAAACATTTTATTGATTGTGGCGGAACAGAAAGAACAGAAAATGTTATAAACTTTCAACTTTGGACCGCTAACGATTACGACCATAGATTGCATCCAGAAAAATTATTGCAAGTTATAGCGCTTTCTGAAAAATTTTTAAACATAGAAGATTCAGAAATAGAAGTCGAATATCAAGGCGAAACTATTGGGAAATATAATCTAGAATTTAATGGAAAAAACTTCTTATTAACAAATAAGCAAACAGATTGCTTAGCAAAAAACCAATGCGTAGTTCCTACAGAAAAGCCTAAGGTTAAACGGTCTAACTTAAATCAAGAAAACGCTTGCACTCCAGGAGGAAACTGCTGTTAAACACTTTATGTATTCTAAAATGACACCAATTACTCATAATATATTTCCAGAAATAGAAAAAATAATTAAGTCGTTAGATACTCAAGTAATTTCTAATAAACGTAAAATAGTTTTACAACCATTAGTTGATTTTATTCAATTAAAAGTGTCAAAAAAACAAGATATTAGACTTAATTTTATTTGTACACATAATTCTAGAAGAAGCCATTTATGTCAAATTTGGGCACAAACCATAGCTAATTATTTTAGTGTTAAAAACGTATTTTGTTATTCGGGCGGAACAGAAGCAACAGCACTTTTTCCAATGGTTGCAAGAACGTTGCAAAATTCTGGATTTAAAATAAGTATTATTTCAGAAAATAACAATCCCATTTACAGTATTAAATATTCTAATAACGAACATCCAATAATTGGATTTTCTAAAAACTTAGAAGATGCATTTAATCCAAAATCGGAATTTGCAGCTATACTAACTTGCTCTCAAGCAGATGGCAATTGTCCGTTTATTTCTGGTGCAGAAAAACGTATTCCAATAACTTTTGAAGATCCAAAAGCTTTTGATAATACACCACAACAAGTAGAAAAATACAACCAAAGAAGTTTGCAAATTGCAACAGAATTATTTTACATATTCTCTCAAATAAACTCATAAAAATGAACGCAAAAAAATTAAGTTTTCTAGACAAAAATCTAACATTATGGATATTTGTAGCAATGGCTTTTGGTATTGGATTGGGTTATTTTATTCCAACTTTTCCAAGTATAATAAATTCGTTTAATAGCGGCACAACAAATATTCCAATTGCAATAGGATTAATTTTAATGATGTATCCACCATTAGCAAAAGTTAATTACGCGTTATTACCTAAAGTATTTAGAAACACAAAAATACTTTCTATATCTCTAATTCTAAATTGGATTATTGGTCCAGTTTTAATGTTTGTTTTAGCAATTACGTTTTTAAGAGATTATCTAGAATATATGGTTGGACTAATTTTAATTGGCTTAGCACGTTGTATTGCAATGGTTTTAGTTTGGAACGATTTAGCCGAAGGCAGCAGCGAATATGGCGCAGGCTTAGTAGCTTTAAACAGTGTTTTTCAAGTTTTTGCATATAGTTTTTATGCCTGGCTTTTTATAACTGTGTTGCCACCATATTTTGGTTTTACAGGTGCTATTGTAGATATTTCTGTTACCACAATATCAGAAAGTGTTGCTATTTATTTAGGAATTCCATTTGTTATAGGAATTTTAAGTCGCTTAATATTGGTAAAACTTAAAGGGGAAAACTGGTATACAAATAAATTTATTCCAGCAATTTCTCCAATAACTCTAGTTTCGCTTTTATTTACTATTGTAATTATGTTTTCTTTAAAAGGCGAATTAATTGTAGAAATTCCAATGGACGTTGTAATTATTGCGGTGCCACTACTTATTTATTTTACCTTAATGTTTATTATTGGTTTCTTTTTTACAAAAGCAACTGGCGCAGCATACGATAAAACAGCTTCTGTAGCATTTACAGCTGCAGGAAATAATTTTGAATTAGCTATTGCAGTAGCAATTGCTGTTTTTGGACTTAATTCTGGCCAAGCTTTTACTGGTGTAATTGGACCTTTAGTAGAAGTTCCTGCGTTAATTTTATTAGTACGAGTTTCCTTTTGGTTAAGAAAAAAATATTATGGTACTATTAAAGCTTAAATTGAAAGAAGTAATACCTAATTAATTTTAAATACTAGTTTAACAAGCATAAAAGGCTAATCTCTTTTTTAGCATTATTTTGTTGTATAAATAACACTAATCCAAAAACTTCCTAAAAACCTTTAATTCTTATTAAAGATTAACTCGTAATAGTTTAGAACTTGTCTTTGTTATTTTTTTTGCTAACTTCGTGTGTATGAATGTATAAAACATTGAAATATATTCATATCATTAAAAAGTTATCCATAAACTAGATAAAAATTAGTACTAAATAGTAAACAATATGAAATTAGAGAAAATTTTAGATAAACTTGGTTCAATAGAAAAGAACTCATTTATTAAAATTATTGACAATATAATATCGAAAAGCCCTAAAAACGCAAAACAAATCGATAAGATTTTAAGCTCTACAGACAAAGGTTTAAAATCCGTTGATAATCAAAATATTTCTAAAATATTTGCTTTAACTGCAAATGAATTTCAAGAGCATATAAAGTGTGAGTTTCAAGAAATAACTTCGCAATTAGATATTTTAATTGATATTATAATTCGTGATGGAAATTGTATAATGAAACAAGATTGGTTTTCGAGATTATATGAAGACGAAATCAAACATTTAAAAAATAGAATTAAAACACTAAACGCAGATTTTGAAAATGACAAATCAGAATTGAGTCCAAATCGAAAAAGAGATTACAAAATTTATAAAGCCTGCTTGCATACTGCTTATCACAACGATATTGTAAATAACAGAGATGCTAAAATAACTTCAGATGAATTATCAATAATACTTACACTTTCAAAACAACTAGGACTTTCCCAAGAAGAAGTAAAACTAATTAATTATTCAATATTACCAATTAAAAAAATTGATATCCAAGAAGTTATAAAAGGACTTAAAAATATTGGAGTTATTTTCTTTTCAAATAAAGAAAATACAATTTACGTTGCAGACGAAATGGTAAGAATGTTACGTAAAGTAAGAGAAAAAGAAGTCGCAGAAAAATTCTATCGTAGAACTTTAAAAATTCTACGAGAGCCAATTATAAACCAAATTGGTAGAGAACACAATATTGATAGAAAGTTATCCTATTCGCAAAAAATAGAAGAAATTATAAAAGAAGGAGTTTCATTTACAAGCTTACTTTTAAATGACATTTACAAACAAGAAAGTACTTTAACAGAAAGAAAAAAGACTTTAAACGAACTTTGTGAAAAAGGATTAAATATTTCAAACTTAAAAGGCAGTACTTTAGATGATAAAATTAGTAGCTTAATTAATCATTTTGAAAATATTGAGCGTGATGAAAAAGTTGGTATTTCTTTAGATGGTTTTGACAAATTACTTGCTGAATTGAATCAATCACTTCCAAAACTAAACAAACAAATAAAAGATCAATTTGAATTACAAGACGAGTTTACTTTAAAAGCAGACTTCTTACTTGATTACAACATCAAACCTAGAGATATTCTAGATTTAATTGTAAAATCAGATTTAACAAAATTCATAAAAGACAACGGAATTAAACAGCGAGGAGACGATATTTTAAATATACTTGAACATTATAAAGATGTTGAGAATTTATATTTAGAGAATTATGAAAATGTTGCTTACAGAAATCTAAACCTGCTAAAAGAAAACGGAATTACAGTTAAAGAAAGTGAATTAGGTCTAAAATTTGAAGATTTAACTAAAGTAATTTTTAAAGGATTAGGATTTAATGTTGACGATTCGTTTAAAAACAACCTCAACACCAAAAAGGATATGATGGATATTCTTTTAAATTTAGATAATAATGAAATTATAATTGTAGAATGTAAAACAAGTAAGGAAAGAGGTTATAACAAATTTAGTTCAGTTTCAAGGCAATTAAAATCGTATCAAAACTTAGCTCTCAAAAATGATTTACGAATTGTAAAAATTTTACTTGTCGCACCAGAATTTAGTGACGATTTTGTTACGGATTGCGAGATGGACACAGAAATGAATTTATCACTTATTACAGCTTCTACACTATCGAATATTTCGGAGGCTTTTAAGAAATCTAAATACGTAGAATTTCCGCACGTTTTATTTCGAGATATTGTGATAAACGAAGAACGAATATTGAAAGCATTGAGCAAATAACAAACCATTAACTACCTAAAATGTATATATAAAGTAGCTTTTATTTTATTGTATTCTATATATGTTAATACATATTTTTTAAATTAGCCAACTTATTAAAATTAAAACAGTAATAATGTCATCTAAAAGCAATTAACCTCAGTATTATAAACACACAAAAGGCAATCCTAATGGATTGCCTTTTGTGTGTTATACTAAAACAAATTTAACTTAATAAAGAGCAACTTTATAAAGCTAAATTTACATATACCGAAAAACGGCTTTTAGAGGTTACATTACCGCCAAACAAATCTTGGCTTAAAGGTAAGGCATAATTAGCACCAAAAATAAATTGTTTTACAACAAATTCCGAACCTATTGTTCCTGTTGTTAAAGTTCCATTGGTATCTTTAAGAGTTTCGTTATACTGGGTAATTTCTTTAAAAGTATCGTGAGAAAATCCTAAAAATGGCATAATATTCATTTTACTGGTTTTAAAAACAGTAAATGCTTTGGTAGACAAACTTAACTGATTTCCAAATTGGTAATTGTTTTTGTTTTCGCCTTTAAAATAATATGTTGCCAAAGTATTTATTCCAAACTTATTGCTTCCGTAATTATAACCCAAAGAAAGCATAGCATCTAAACTTCCGGTTCCAACTTGAAAACCAGGATTAACATTGTTAGATAATTCTTGCTCAAACGTTCCTGTTGGTAACTTGGCTCCTAAACCAAATTGCAAAGAATGTCCTGTGGCCACTTTAGTTGTATTATAATCTATAGTTTTATCTTTGTTTTCTGTTTTCTTTTTATAAAACACATGCTTATACCAACCAACAATACTTGCATCTCCAAGACCATTTAATTGCTGACTTTTACCTTGAAATTCTCTATTTAAATCCTGATAAGGTAAATTTACACTTAACATAAACACCTTTTTTACAGGAATTTGAGCCCATAATTGGTACGTATTTATAGTTTCTTTACTTACAGGAGAATTACTATAAATTCCGTTTTTAGACTCAAAAGTTTGATTTATATAACGTAAACCAACAAAATTAGCATTACTTAATGTACCAAACCCAAAACTTCCACTTGTTGTGGTGCAACCACATAAATCGCATTTTATTTCTAAAGGCGAAAATTTATTATGAGTGTGACCACAAGGTTCTATTTTATGCATTCCAAAAACGGAAGTTGCCATCAGACTTATAAAGCCTAATAGCGTATATTTAAAATTCTGCAAATCTTTCATCTTCTAAAAATTCGTAATCAGTTAATGTTTTTAAGAATGCTATTATACTTTCTTTTTGGTAAGTTGTTAAGTTAATTCCGTAGGATCCATCTGCACGTAATAATGCATTATCTACAGTGCCACTATTGCCCTGAATGTTGGAATCGTAGAAATCTAAAACAGCTTCTAAGGTTGTAAATCTGCCATCGTGCATGTATGGGTAAGATTTTTCTACATTTCTTAAACTTGGCACCTTAAATTTGTATAAATCGGCAGGATTTTGGCCTAAGTTATAGCGACCTTTATCGTTTAATTGCGGATTTACAGGTAAACCCGTATTTCTATAAGTTTGATCTGTAAATAAATCTGTTGCATGGCAGCTAGCACAGTTTGTTGTAAAGCTATTTAAACCGTCTTGCTCAATTTGTGTAAGCACAACATTATCTTCGTTTCTAACAAATTTATCGTATTTAGAGTTTGCAGAAACCATCATTACCATAAACTGTGATAAGGCTTTTAGCATGTTTTCGGATGTTACACCTTGGCCATTAAAAGCACGCTTAAAATCTTTTTGGTATTGAGGCATTGCAGCTAATTTTGCAACAATATTAGATAAGGTTTCGCCCATTTCTAACTCACTACTTATAGGAATTATAGGTTGTAAATCTAAATGTGTAGATGCGCCATCCCACATAAATTCGCGTTGATAAGCTAAATTTTGCATTGGTTGTGCGTTTCTAAAACCTATACCATCATTTACGCCATGACTTAATGTATGTCCATGATGTGTAAATGCAAATGCTTGCTCGTGGCAAAAAGCACAAGCTATGGCATTGTTTGCAGATAATTTTCCTTCGTAAAATAATTTTTTACCAAGTTCAAAACCTGCATCTGTTACTGGATTGTTTTCAATAGTATATTCTATATCTGGAAAATTTGATGGCTTTTCTACTTGCAACGGAATTGGCTCGTAGTTAGCTTCAAATTGATCACTTTTAGCACAACTATTAAAAATAAGCAACCCAAAAACTATACTTTTTAGTTTTAAGTATTTCATTTAAAAAAAATTTAAAAAAGCCACCAAAAATTATTTAATGACTTTATATTTATTTAGTCGTTATGCACATGATGTACAGTAAACATATTTTGCATATTTACTGCTATAATTGGTGTTTCAGTTGCATCTGTATGAACTTGATTATAACCATCGGCAAAATTTACAGAAGTTTCACCATCAAAAATCTTTAAAATATCTGCTTTAATATGAATTTCTGGTGATTTATTTGTTCTAACTAAAACTGTATTTGGTAAGGTTAAAGTAACTTCTTTATAATTATCTAAAGATGTACCAACGCTTCCCATATGCACCGCTAAAGCACCATTTGTAGTAGTTGCATCTGTATAAATACCATCTAATCTTACAAATTTGTAACCAGAAGCCCAAGACCAAAACATGCCTTTATCTTGTGCTAAAGTTAAGAAATTGCCTTGTCCAGTAGCTCCTTGTGTATATTTATCTTGATCTACACCAATTCCAAAAGTAATTTCTGTATAATTTGCTGCATTAATATTATCTAAATTTAGAAAAATCTCGCCTGCATTATTAGCATCATCCTGATCAATAATAAACATATTATTACCTTCTGGCACTGCAAATTCATTTCCGTTTTGATCTTTAAACCTTACATTACTTATAATGTATTTTAAGTCTGTTGTAAGTTGAAAAGATTCGTTATTAGATTTTTGATACGTTGTATTAAAGGCAAAGTTTTGATCTCCAACGCCATTATCAAATTTTAAAGCTATAGATCCTTTTTGTCCTGTAAGATTTTCTGTTGTTGCATCATTGTCTGATGAACAAGATGAAATTATAGCGCATAACAATAGCACTAAAGTATATTTTAGTTGTTTCATTTTTTTGAATAATTTAATTTTAATAAAAGTTTAGCAGTATAGTTTACTACTATTTTAAGACATTAAATTAGACTATTGGAGGTTTTAAATCTCTGTAAAAGCACACTAACTTGTAATGATTTACAACGTGTAAAGAAATTTTATTTTTTAAATTGAAGTAATTTGCTTTAAATTTTACAGTGTCTAATGTATTATAAAATACCGGAAAGAAAGATTCTACAACTGCCAATGTTGCTGTTGACAGGTCTGAACTTGGTAAATCTACTTGTAGTTGTTTTGCTAAATGGCATTTTCCATTACATTTAAGTTCTGGAACTTCTTTATTAACACAATAAGTTTCTATAATATAATCTATATTTAACTGAAAATACGCTAAATAGCCCATATGGTATACAGGTCTAAATGCAAAGGCAATAAAAAGGATTATAACTGCAGCTTTTCTCAATTTTACTATAAATAAGTTGTTATGGTTTTACAAAGATAATTAACAACAAAAAAGCAACCTAATTATAGGCTGCTTTTCACTATTTTATTTGAATTAAGCATTGGCCTAGTTCTGGATTTTTAGTTGCTAGAGATTGAATAAATATTTTAAGCTCTTCTATTTCGTAAGGAAGTAATCTTTTTAATGCTTTCTCTACTTCTTTACAAAATAGATTGGTATCAAAACTTACTTTATTGAGTACTGTTTTGGTATACTCAAACATTGCTCTTGACATAATTAATAGATTTAGTTAAGTAATATTGGGAATAAGCACATTATTTTTTAATTCTACATAAAGATAAGTAATATAACACCTATTAGATTGTCTCTTTAATAAATTATTAACAAAGTTATACACTAAAACTTATTATCACCATCTAAAATATTACCTAAACTACCTAAAATACTTCCTTCACCTTTACTATTTCCTCCTTTTGGTAGACTTGCTAAAACACGACCTGCTAACCTACTAAATGGCAAAGATTGAACATAAACAATTCCTGGACCTTCTAAGGTTGCAAAAAATAAACCTTCGCCACCAAAAACAGTGTTTTTAATTCCACCAACAAATTCTACATCGTAATTTACGGTTTGTGTAAAACCTACAATACAGCCTGTATCTACACGTAAAACTTCGCCAGATTTAAGTTCTTTTCTAGCTAAAGTTCCACCTGCGTGAACAAAAGCCATTCCGTCGCCTTCTAGTTTTTGCATTATAAAACCTTCGCCTCCAAAAAGTCCACGTCCTATTTTTTTACTAAATTCTATACCAACACTAACACCTTTTGCTGCGCATAAAAACGCATCCTTTTGGCAAATAAACTTACCATTACATTGCGTTAAATCTATGGGCACAATTTTCCCTGGATATGGTGCTGCAAAAGAAACTTTACGTTTACCTACTAGATTATTGTAAAAAGCAGTCATAAACAAACTTTCTCCGGTAAGGATACGTTTACCTGCACCAAGAATTTTTCCTAAGAAACTAGAATCTTTCTGAGAACCATCGCCAAAAAGGGTTTCCATTTTAATGCCATTGTCCATCATCATAAAACTTCCAGATTCTGCTATAACAGCTTCTTGTGGATCAAGTTCTACTTCTATATATTGCATTTCTTCTCCAAAAATCTTGTAATCTATGTCGTGTGCATTCATATATTTTGATTTAATTACGCTTTATATGTAGTTAGAATTTAATGTTTGTTACAAAAAAACACTCCAAACTTAAAACTTACAAGTTTTAACCTAAATTGAATAAAGTCTAAATTCTTTAGCCAGTTTAAATCTTATTAAGTAATATCTAATAAAAAAAAACACTTAAACTTACGTGTTAATAAATATTTAAATTTAGCTTTTCACTTTAATAGACCATTCAAAATTAAATGTAGATACAATTACGCCATCTTGATTAACTCCTACAGATTGCATCCAAAAGGTTTGTCCTTCACCTGTAGAAATTGCTTTTTCTAAAGTTTCGGAAGCTTTCAATCCATCGGCACATGTAAATGTAATACGTCCTGTAGCCTTTTTAGTAAACGTAGCATTGTTAGAAGTTACTAACATAGACACTTTCTTACCACTTTCTTGAATTTTAGCAATCATTAATGCTCCAGTAGAAAACTCTGCTGCCATACCTTGAACTGCCCAAAACATAGATTTAAAAGGATTCTGATTGATCCATTTGTGCTTTACAGTTGTTATACATTGCGCATTATTTAAAACTTTTGTACGTACGCCACATAAAAATGCAGATGGTAATTTTATAGCCGTAAAACTATTGAGTTTACTAGGTGTTAGCTTCATTTAAAATTGATTTTCAGCTAATTTAATCAAAATAAACGACTTAAAAAATGTTAACAAAATGTTAAATTTTAGTACTTTGCATTACATAATACCTTTTTTTAAACTTATCTTTGCATAGGATACTATTATATACTCGATAAAACAATGATTACATCACACCAAAAAAATATAGCCACATTTATTCATTTATCTACGTTTACACGTTTTATTTTTCCGTTTGGAAATTTTATTGCACCAATTATTTTGTGGAGTTTAAATAAAGAAAAATCAGATTACATAGATCATCATGGAAAACAAGCTATTAATTTCCAAATAAGCATTTTAGTTTATGCACTAATTATTGGTCTAATAACTATACCTTTTTTTGTATTTGGATTATTTAGCCATTTTGATTTTTTAAATTTTAACACATTTAATAACATAACAATAAATGTAACTAAACCTTCTCCTCTACTTTATATTGGTGGCGCTTTAGGCGGATTGGCAGTTTTAGGCTTTATTCTAGAAATGATTTTAATTCTACTAGCAAGCTTAAAAGCTAGAGATGGCATAGCATACCAGTATCCACTTACTATAAATTTTATTAAGTAAGTTAAAACTATTCAATTTTAAAATATAAACACAACACACCTATGAAAATAGAAAACACAAAAGCACAAATGCGCAAAGGTGTTTTGGAATACTGCATTTTATCTGTTTTAAAAGATAACGATGCTTATGTTGCTGAAATACTAAACACACTTAAAGACGCCAAATTACTGGTAGTAGAAGGAACTATTTATCCCTTATTAACCCGATTAAAAAACGCTGGTTTACTAAATTATAGATGGGAAGAATCTACGTCTGGTCCACCACGTAAATATTATGGACTAACAGAAACAGGACAACTTTTTTTAAAGGAATTAACCACTACTTGGAACGAATTACAACATGCCGTAAATATGGTTACAAGCACTAAAACAAGCACAGATGAATAAAACAGTAAATATAAATTTAGCCGGGTTATTTTTTCATATAGATGAAGAAGCATACCTAAAACTACAACGCTATTTAAATGCTATTAAGCGTTCGTTTACAGATTCTCAAGGCAAATCTGAAATTATTAGCGATATTGAAGCTAGAATTGCTGAGTTATTTACAGAACGTGTAAAAACAAGCAATCAAGTTATTGGTTCTAAAGAAGTAGAAGATGTTATTACTATTATGGGGCAACCCGAAGATTATTTAGTAGACGATGCTATTTTTGAAGACGAACCTCAACCAACTCAAAAACGTTCTTCTAGCATTAAAAAACTATTTAGAGACACAGAAAACTCTTATGTAAGTGGCGTATCTTCTGGATTAGGCCATTATTTAGGAATTAATGTTATTTGGGTAAGATTAGTTTGGATTTTTCTAATTTTTGGTTTTGGAACTGGACTATTAATTTACATTTTACTTTGGATTTTTGTCCCTGAGGCTAAAACTACAACGGACAAATTACAAATGACAGGTGATCCAATTAATATATCTAATATCGAAAAAAAAATTAAAGATGGATTTGATGGTGTTTCAGAAAACCTAAAAAACGTAGATTTCCAAAAACACGGCGAGAAATTAAAAGAAGGATTAGGTAATGTAACAGATGCAGTAAGCTCATCCGTTAAAAACGTAAAAGACAATTCTAATTTAAAAGCAACAACAACCTCTTTTTTTGATGGTATTAGCGATATTGTTATGTTTTTTGTTAAAGTAATAGCAAAACTTATAGGTGTAATTTTAATGTTAACAGGTATATCTTTGTTTGTTGGCACAGCAATTACTGTTTTAACTGTAGGAATTGCCGAAGGCATAAATATGCCAGGAATAGACTTCTTAGATTTATCTAATAATTCTGGCGCACCAATATGGCTAATTAGTTTAATAGTATTTTTATTTGTAGGAATAATGGCCTTTTTTATATTCTACTTAGGATTAAAAATTGCTGTAAACAATCTTAAATCTATTGGTAAACCAGCAAAATTTGGACTCCTTGGACTTTGGTTTTTATCTTTAATAGCATTAATTTATTTTGGAGTTAGCCAAGGAATGAGTTTTCAAGAAAAAGCAACCATTACATCGTCGGAAACATTATATAATATTACAAAAAAAGATACGCTAAATATTGCAATGGTTTATAACGAAAATTATACAGAACGTTATAGAAGTGGTAGCGGAATTAAAAGCATTATTAACGAATTTGATGAACGTGAAATGTTTTCTCAAAACATTAGATTTTCTGTAAAATCAACCAGAGATTCTGTAGCAAAAATTAAAGTCGTAAAATCTGCAAGAGGTTTTAACTATAACACAGCAAAAACAAGAGCTGAAAACATAATCTACAATTACAACACAAATGGAAACGAACTTTTATTAAATAATTATTTTCTAATAACAAATAACGCATCACCAAAAGATCAAAAAACAGAAATAACCTTATACGTACCAATAGGAACAACTATCTATTTAGACGAAAACACCTATGAATACAACCGATTAAATCATAAAATGGATGAACACTTTTTAACAATGACAAAGTCTAAATTAATTTGTTCAGATTGTGAACCCGAAAATAATCCTAACAATTTTAAAGATGACGATTTTGAAATAGATGTTAACATTAATGGCGAAAAAAGTACGTTAATAATAAATTCTGAAGGATTAAAAACCAAAAACGATAACATTGAATTAGTTATTGATAGTTCTGGTATTAAAACCAATTCGGAACATTTAAAAATTAACATTGGAAACGGAAAAATAGAAATTAAAGACAACAATTAATTATGATAGCTTTAACCGAAATTATAGTAAACCTAATTCTAAGTATATTATTTTAAAACACTATTTAGCCTACTTTTATTAGATAAATTTTCCTAAACCATCGCAAACGTTTTAAGTTTGGGATGGTTTTTGTTTATATTTACCAAATTAAATAGATAGCCACTATTAAAGTATAAAAATAGACACTATCTTTAAAATTATAAAACAAATTAAAAAGATGAAAAACATTATTTTATCGTTAATTATAATAATTAGCTTAAACACAGTTTCTAACGCACAAGAAAAAGAAAAAATTAAAGGAAGCAGAGAAGTTGTCACACTTTCTAATACTGTAAAACCTTTTAACCGTTTAGTTATTGGCGAAGAATTTGATGTACGTTTAATACGTAGCGACGAATACTCTGTAGAAATAACTGCAGACGATAATTTGCATGATATTATTGAAATATTAAGTTTTGATGGCACACTTTCTTTTAAAACCACAAAAAGAATATCGTCCTCTAAAAAATTGGAAATTACAGTCTTATATTCAGACAGTTTAAACACTATAGAACTTAATAAAAAAGCAGAAATAAGTTCAGATGTCATCTTAAAATTTCGAGATTTAACTTTAGTAACAACAGAAGATTCTAAAGCATTTTTAACCATTAAATCTAACAAGTTTAAATTAAGCCATAACGATAATGCTAAAGCAGAACTAAATGTAACTTCGGATCACATGACTTTAGAATTAAACGATAATAGCAATGTTAAAGCTTTATTAAAAGGAGAAAACCTAGAAGTAGATATGGTACAACGTTCTAAAGCTAAAATTGAAGGAAACACTATAAATTTTGAATTAAATGCAGATAATTCTTGTCAATTTACAGGCAAAAAACTAACTACAAAAAATGCAAACATTATAACAAATAACCGCTGTAAAGTAGAAGTTGAAGTACAAGATACGTTAAAGCTTAATGCTTCTGGAACCTCAGAAATATCAGTTTATGGTTCGCCAAAAATAAATTTACAAAAATTTGAAAACGAAGCCATTATTTACAAAAAAGAAAAAGAAGACCTAAAATAAAACATAAAAAAAAGCCTCTAAATTAATTTTTAAAGGCTTTTTTCTTACTCTAAGTTAAAACCATAGAAATAGACTAAATACTTGCTTAATTATAAAAAAACGCTATTTTTCTCTATACTTAATTCTAACTCCGCTAAATCAAACTACATTAAAACTAGATCTAAGCGCAATAAATAATTGACTTATATTTGTGCTAAGTTTAAATTATGAGCACTACGCTACTTTCATCGCCATTACAAGGTTTTACAGATTACAGATTCAGAAATGCATTTCATCATTATTTTGGTGGAATAGACACTTTTTATGCGCCGTATATTAGATTAAATGGTAAACTAAAAATAAAAACAGCTTACCAAAACGATTTACAACCAGAAAATAACACAACACTTACTGTTACTCCGCAAGTAATGACTAACAGTGCCGAAGAATTTTTATTTGTTGTAAAATATGTACAATCCTTAGGTTATAAAGAGTTAAACTGGAATTTAGGTTGTCCGTATCCAATGGTTACAAAATCTGGAATGGGATCAGGATTAATTTGCCAGCCAGAAAAAATAAACGCTATTTTAAAACAAGTACATAACGAAACAGATATTACAGTTTCAATGAAAATGCGTTTGGGCTACGAAAGTCCATTAGAAATTATAGAATCTTTTAAAGTTTTAGACCAATATCCACTTAAAAGTGTAGCTATTCATGCTAGATTAGGAAAGCAACTTTATAAAGGTGGCGTAGATTTAGATGGGTTTCAAAAATGTATAGAAACCACTAAACACAAACTTTATTACAATGGCGATATTACAAGCGTAGAAGCTTTTAAAAACCGACAAGAACGTTTTCCAAGTATAGATCATTTTATGATTGGTCGTGGTTTAATAGCCGATCCATTTTTACCACAAATGATTAAAGCCAATACTACAATATATCCAAAAGATAGATGGAAAACCTTTAAAGCGTTTCACGATACTATTTACAAAGATTACGACGCTTATTTACAAGGACCAACACCAATAAAAATGAAAATGTTAGGCTTTTGGGAATACTTTTCGCAATCGTTTAGCAATCCTCAAAAAACGTATAAGAAAATTAAAAAAGCTGGGAATCCGCATAAATACCAAGCTGCAGTTTCAGA
>CALJFB010000013.1 GCA_938073895.1 uncultured Flavobacteriaceae bacterium | reverse complement strand
TAATTTAGATTTAATAGGATTACATGACATAAGTGTTAAAAATAAAACTAAGGATGTTATATGTAACTGTTTCATATTAAATTAATCAAAATGCCATTCGTTAATCCATTCTTGTGAAATTGGAATTCCATCTGTTACGTTAGTAATTACTTAAAAATGCGTAGAATCAGAAAAAAACTTTAATTTTAATTTGTAGGAGTTAGACTTGTATATGAGGTAATACCGTTTAAACAATTAATGAATAATAACTAAAGTGTTTCCGTGTTTAATCCTAAGCTAAAAAAAATTACGTTAATTTTAAATATAAGATTTTATTTTGTTAAAAAAAAATAAAATATACAACTTTTTATGTATACAAAGATTCTTATACTAATCTATTTATAACTTTAAGTACTTTAAAGTATGGCATAAAGCTATAATTTTGGCTTTAGATTAATTGAAAAAAGCGTTTCTTTGCAACATTAAAATCAAATAAAAATGCAAACCTTTTTCTACTTAAAATCGTGTTCTACGTGCAAACGTATTTTAGATGAATTGAATCTGCCAGAAACAGTAACTCTTCAAAATATAAAAACAAATGCTATTACTGAAGCACAATTAGAAGTTTTAAAAAATCTTGCAGGTTCTTACGAAGCTTTGTTTAGCAAACGCGCCACTTTATACAAGGAACGCGATTTAAAAAACAAGACCTTAACAGAAAATGATTTTAAGGCACTAATTTTAGAACATTACACCTTTTTAAGCCGACCAGTTTTAGTTATGGATAACACTATTTTTGTTGGAAATTCTAAAAAAAATATTGAAGCCGCTAAAGCCTTTTTAAATGAGTAATAGAACATTTGCTTTTATAGCCGTTTTTATGGTTCAACTCCTTTACGGTTTAACCTTTACCTTTGCAAAAGGTATTATTGCCGAAGGTTTAATTAAGCCTTTTGGTTTTATATTAATACGTATTATTGGAGCAACTGCTTTATTTTGGCTTTTAAGCTTATTTACTAAAAACGAAAAAATAGATCGTAAAGATTTTAAAACCTTCTTTTTTGCTTCCATTTTTGGAATTGCATTAAATATGCTAACTTTTTTTAAAGGATTAGAATATACAACACCAATAAACGCATCAGTTATAATGATAACTGCACCAATTATTGTGTTGTTATTATCGGCTATATTTTTATCAGAAAAACTTACTGCTATAAAAGTATTTGGAATTATTATTGGTTTTTCTGGTGCCTTAATTTTAAGTTTATATAGTTCTAGTGGAACTGCTGTTGGTAGTAATGTGCCTTTAGGCAATTTATTAGTGTTTATAAATGCTGCATCTTATTCTGTTTACATCATAATAGTTAAAAAGCTGACCGCAAAATATCACCCATTTTCGTTTATTAAATGGCTGTTTTTATTCGGCTTAATACTTGTTTTACCTTTTGGATACAAAGAGTTAACACAAGTAGAACTTTATCAATTTACGTCTTACGATTTCTTTGCTGTAGTTTTTGTAATTGTAGGTGCAACTTTTGGAACGTATTTATTAAACCCAATGGGATTAAGACACTTAAAAGCATCTACTGTAACTGCGTTTATCTATTTACAACCTGTAATTGCTGCTATTTTTGCTTTAAGTATGGGAATGGATGTTTTAGATACTGCTAAAATAGTAGGTGCAACACTAATATTTTTAGGGGTTTACTTAGTCACTAAAAAGAAAAAAGCAGCAACAAAAGACAGTTTATAACTCTAAGTTTTTAGGTGTTTTCCCAAAAGCTCTGGTATCTTCTTTAGTTAATATTTTATAGTTTTTGGCTTTTGGAAATTTATTGGCCATAGCTAATAAATCTTCTGGTAAACCTGTAAGTTGTCTGGTATTTAAATCTATCCAAGCACCTAAAATTTCGCAATGTGCTAAATGTTTTCCTTTGGCATTGTAAAAATTATGGTCAAATTTAAAAAGTGTGCCATCTTCACTTAATCCAGAAACCTCAAGAGACACGTTAACAGTTTCACCTAAAAAAGCTTCTTTAAAATAATAAATATGTTCGTAAAAAACTACAGGTCCTAAATGAGCTTTATTTAATGCCAATAAAGAAAAACCGTGATCTTGTAAAAAAGCCGTTCTAGTATGACTCATAAAGTTTAAATAAGCAGAATTTGCTAAATGTCTGTTTGCGTCTATATCGCTCCAACGTAATTCGAAAGCTTTTGTGTACATCTTGTTTTTGTTTTAAATAAAGTTAGGCTAATTTACAATTCCATAGAAGAAATGGTATAATTTTCACAAACATTTATAATACTAGTGGATTTGCTTACCTTTGCAGACTTATACTAAAGTTATGATATATTCAATGACAGGTTATGGTAAATCTGTTTTACAATTACCAACCAAAAAAATATCTATAGAGTTAAAGTCTTTAAACAGTAAAAGTATAGACTTAAGCGTTAGAATTCCTTCTATTTATAAGGCTAAAGAATTAGATATTAGAAAAAGAATTGCTAAAACTTTAACTCGCGGAAAGGTAGATTTTTCTATTTATGTAGAAACTACTGCAGACGATACTTCTACGCAAATAAATCAACCTGTTGTTAAACAATATATGCAGCAATTAAAAGCTGTTGCAGATGCAGACGATGCCGAATTACTTAAAATGGCCATTCGTTTACCAGATGCACTAAATACAGTTCGTGAAGAAATTAACGAAGACGAATGGACGCAAATTAGCTCTGAAATTGATAAAGCTTTAAACGCTATTTCTAGTTATAGATTAGATGAAGGAAAAGTTTTAGAACAAGATTTTAAAGACAGAATTACAACTATTGGTAATTTACTTGAAGATGTTATTAAAATAGATCCAGAACGAGTTGAAGCGGTTAGAGAACGCTTACACAAAGGTGTTTCTGAATTAAAAGAAAAGTACGACGAAAACCGTTTTGAACAAGAATTGGTTTATTATATTGAAAAATACGATATTACTGAAGAAAAAGTGCGCTTAACAAATCACTTAGACTACTTTATAACTACTATTAATTCTGAAGATTCTAACGGTAAAAAATTAGGCTTTATAGCACAAGAAATTGGTAGAGAAATAAATACTATTGGTTCTAAAAGTAATTTTGCACCTATGCAACAATTGGTTGTACAGATGAAAGATGAACTTGAGAAAATTAAGGAACAATTATTGAATGCACTTTAATAATTAAAAACAAAAATAACGTGTCACAAAACAACCCAAATCAAGGCAAACTTATTGTGTTTTCTGCGCCTTCTGGATCAGGAAAAACAACTATTGTAAGACATTTATTACAACAAGAAGCTTTAAACTTAGCGTTTTCAATATCTGCAACTTCAAGAGATAAACGTGGCGAAGAAGAACACGCCAAAGATTACTATTTCTTATCTGCAGACGATTTTAAACAAAACATAAAAGACGACCGTTTTTTAGAATGGGAAGAAGTTTATCATAACAATTTTTATGGGACTTTAAAAACAGAAGTAGAACGTCTTTGGGCTTTAGGAAAAAACGTGATTTTTGATATTGATGTTTCTGGTGGATTACGTATTAAAAAGAAGTTTCCAGAAGAAACTATAGCTATTTTTGTAAAACCGCCAAGTATAGACGAACTTAAAATTAGATTAAAAAAGCGTAAAACAGAAAGCGAAGACAAAATTAAAATGCGTGTTGCAAAAGCAAGTGCAGAATTAGCAACTGCCCCACTTTTTGATGTTATTATAGAAAACGATAATCTTGAAAAAGCACTAATTGAAGCAGAACAATTAGTTGGAGATTTTGTAAAAGCTTAAAATAAATTATACAAAAACTAAAAAAGTCATATATTAAAAAACATATGACTTTTTTAATTTTATTAAATAAATAGCTTAACTATTTATAGGTTTTTAATTCCAAAGTTTCGCCATCAAACTCACCATAAGTATAATACTGTATCCAATCGCCTAAATTAATATATTTAGAACGTTCTGAAACGTTTATATCTAAAGGTAAATGTCTATGTCCAAAAACATAATAATCTCTGTGTTCTTGGCTTTCTTTACGTTTACAATATTGAACTAACCATTCTTGATCTTCGCCCAAGAATTTAGCATCGTCGTCTCCAGAAATAAGTTTGTTTTTAACAGACATATATTGCGCTAATTTTACGCCAATATCTGGATGTAACCAACCAAAAAGCCATTTACTAAATGGATTGGTAAATACTTTTTTCATTCGTTTGTAACCTTTATCTCCAGGACCTAATCCATCGCCGTGACCAATTAAAAACGTTTTATTATTAAATGTGAAGTTTTGTGGCTTGTAAAAAACCTCGATATTAAGTTCTGTTTTAAAATAATCTCGCATCCATAAATCGTGATTTCCTACAAAGAAATAAATAGGAATTCCAGCATCCGAAATCTCTGCTAACTTACCCAAAGTACGTGTAAAACCTTTTGGCACAACTGTTTTGTACTCGAACCAAAAGTCGAACAAATCGCCTAATAAAAAAATTGCTGCGGCATCTTTTTTTACCTCATCTAACCAGGCTACAAACTTTTTTTCGCGTGGTAAAGACGCCTCAAAAGTTGGCGCACCTAAATGGTTATCGCTAGAGAAATATACTTTTTTGCCTTTTGGTATTTGCATTTTGTAAATATAAGTATTCTTTGGTTTATTCTTATACGCGACTTTGAGTGAATTTTACGATAGAATAATTTGGTGTAAAAAATAATTTTAAAGTTGTTAATGTGTGCTATAAAATAATTTAAAACTCTAAAACTAGTCTAAACGTTTAAACTAAGCTTATGGTAAAAAAATCTTATTGTATTATAAAATTAGATTTACTTTAAACCTTGCGTTAGTGATAGTAGCGGTATCCTTTTTTTGCTTTAGCAAATGGCAAAAAAAGATTTAGCGAATAGCACGACCTTTAGGTAACGCCCAAAATAACCTAATTATCTGAGGCAAACCATTGTGCAAAACTACTTTCGGTTTCTTGTAATTTAAGCGAGTGTAATTGGATGTTTTCTGGCAGACGTTGCTTAATTTTTTCGGCAAAATCTATAACCATCATTTCGCTTGTTGGTTGGTAATCTACCAAAAGCACACAATGTCCACGATCTTTTAATTCTTTTGCCAACTCTACATGTGGCGTGTTTTTATTAAATACTGTGGCGTGATCAAAAACGTCTACAATTTCTTCTTTTACAATTTTTTTTAGGTCGGTAAAATCTATAACCATCCCAAATTTTACATTGTTTTTGTCGTTTATTGGCGTTCCAATTACGGTAACATTAAGTTTATAACTGTGTCCGTGTACGTTTTTACACTTACCATCGTAACCGTAAAGTGCGTGACCGGTTTCAAAAGAGAATTTTTTGGTAATGCGAATCTTACTCATATTGTGCTTTATTATTTTACAAAGGTAAATATTTTGTTTAAGCAATCTATTTTTAAACTACATTAGCCTACTTTATTTTTTTAAGACCTATAATGACTGAACTTTTTGATCAATTGGATTTTGTTGAAAATCCCTTATACGAGCGCATTATTTACGATATTGCTACTCAAAAATATAGCATTGTAGAACACTTTTTTACTTTGGAAGAAGTTTCTGTTTTAAGAAACACGTTAAGAAGTCGTTTGGATGATGATGCTTTTAAAAAAGCAGCTATTGGAAACAAATTAAACGAAGTTGTTGCCAAAAAAATTAGAGGTGATTATATTTTTTGGATGAATGAAGCTAGCGCAAATACACACGAAACTACTTTTTTTTCTAAAATTAATAACTTAATAAATTATTTAAATAGAACGTGTTTTTTAGGGATTTTACACAAGGAATTTCATTACGCTTTATATCCAAAAGATGCGTTTTACAAGAGACATTTAGATAGTTTTCAAAATGATGACCGCCGAAAACTCTCTTTTGTTTGCTATTTAAATGATGAAGATTGGCAACCAGAAAATGGTGGCGAATTAGTGTTGTACTTAAACGAAAATAATGTTGAAACCGAACGTGTTGTTTATCCGTTTCCTGGTCGTGTTGTTATTTTTGAAAGTCAGATTATTGAGCATGAAGTTAAACCTGTAAAAACAGAAAGATTAAGTATTACAGGTTGGCTAAAAACGCGCTAATTAGCGTCTTTTAAATCGGTTGTATGCGTAAATAATAACTAAAACTACTGCTAATACTGCAAATAAATAATCTCCCATAATGGTTTTATTGTTTGGTTAATGTTTAAAATCGAGTCTAAATTTAATAATTAATGGTAAACCTCGTGCTATCATCCACAAAGTAAATGCAATAAAAATAGCGTGAAGCTTAAAGTTAAAGTAATCGAATATAAATAAAGTTGGTAAAAAAACCAGTAATGTAGATAGTAACAGGACATTTCTAAGGTATTTCATTTTTCCTAAACCTTTAAACATTCCATCGAAAATAAATGCGGCAGCTGCAATGGGTTGCATTAGTAAAATTATCCAAAAAACAGACTTAAAAGCCTCTAAAACCTCTGGTTCTTTGGTAAAAATTAAGCCTATATAATTATAACTTGCAAATCCTACTGCGGCTATAAAAAAGCCAAAAACAATGCCATATTTAGCAAGCTTTTTACTTAAAAGTATTAAATCTTTATAGTTGTTTTGTCCAAATAATTTACCCGACATTATATTTCCTGCACTTGCGTAGCCATCTATTAAAAAAGCACCTAAAAACCACAAATTAATAGCAATGGTATAAGCTGCAATATAATTTTTACCATAACTGGTGGCAAAACGTGTGGCAAAATACAAAGCTGCATTTAAGGCTAATGTTCTTACAAACAGGTTTAAAATCATAAAAGTGAAATCCTTAATTTTTGGATTAAAAGGAACAGTTACTTTTAACGAAATATCTGTTTTTGTTAATACTAAATACGCACTGGTTAATGCCATAATTAATTGCGCAATTACACTTGCATAAGCTGCACCTTTTATATGCATTGCTGGAATTATGTCCAAAAACCCATTTACAAAAACCAAGTCTAAAATTATGTTTAATACTGCGCCCAAAACAGCAATTAACATTGGATAATATGTGTTTTGCAAACCTCTAAATATGCCAAAAACAGCTATTACAAATAAGGTAAAAGGAAATCCAAATACGCGAATTTTATAATAATCTACCGAATAATCTAAAATAATATTTTCGGCATTATAAAGCTGAAAAATCTGTGTGGTTAGCGGATAAGTTATGGCAATTATTAGTATACTTAAACTTGTAATTATAAAAATAGCTTGCGCTGGTAAATCTTTTAATTGCTCTAATTTATTTGCACCTAAGGCTTGAGATAATAAAGATGAAATTGCGCTTCTTGTTTGCCCTAAAATCCAAATTAACATAGACATAAATGTAGATACAATACCAACTGCCGCCAAAGATTCTGTAGCGTTTAAATCTATATTTCCAACTACTGCTGCATCTGTTAGACTTAAAAGTGGTTCTGATACGCCTGCAATTATTGCTGGAACAGCTAATTTATTTATGCTTTTTAAAGTTATAGCCATTTAAAAGTTTGATTCTGGTAATTCTTTTTCTAAAAATGGCACGTCTGGATTGCAAATTTCTAGAATGAGATTTTTAAGTTCTGATTTATAGTTTTCTAAAATATCTGCATCAATTTCTGAACTGTATTTTCCTCTTGATATTTGTTTCTTAAAAGGTAAAAAACCTTCTTTTAAGTTCTTAAACGAAATTATTCCGGCTGTAATTGGTAATGCTACCTTATTTGCCTTTTTAAGCATGTAGGCATACGTTAAAATTTGAAAAGGTTTACTAGAATTATCAAAATCTGTAGTTAAGTCTTCCCAAGCAATAACTCTAACTTTATCTTGTGTTACTTTACCGGTTTTATAATCTATAATTCGAGTTGCTCCATTGCACTCGTCTATTCTATCTACGGTTCCTTTTATTACAACAGGAAAGTCTAATTCTGGATATCTAAACGTAATTTCTTCTTTAGCTTCTAAAGCTATAATTTTTATGCTATTTCCGCTTTTAACCTCGGCTATTTCATAATCTATAAAGTTAGACACATAACGTTTGGCTACTTCAAAAATAATAAGGTTTTTACCTTGAGAAATATCGCCTTCTTTAAAAAATTTCTTAAAACATTTTTTAACCTCAGCATCAATTTTAGGCTTTAAAGCTTTTAACTTTTCTTCGTTTAAAAGCTCTCCTATAAATGGTAAATAAAAGAGCTCTAAAACTTCGTGAACAATGGTTCCTAAAGTATTTGCTTCTACGGTTTCTTCAATAGCATCAGAATCTTTTACGCCTAATATTTTATCGTTATAAAAATCTATAGGATTTCTAACGTAATTGGTTAAAGATGATGGCGAAAAACCACGTTGCGCCAATTGTTTTATTAATAATAGTACAGAATCTGTTTTTGTAATTTCTTGAAGACTTTCTTGTCGTGTTGGTATATGCGACGATATTATGGTTTGATTTAATTTATGAACACCTTCTACTTCTAATTGATTTATAAATCGACTTTTTTCGCCTCCTAAAAGCGCATCCATCTCAGTATTATAGATTATTGACACGTTTTTAGCACGTTGCAATAAATGATAAAAATGATACGTATAAATAGCATCTTTATCTTTATAAGTTGGTAATCCGTACTCTAATTTTAAATCGTAAGGAATAAAAGAATTATTGGATTTTCCGGCTGGTAAAATACCTTCGTTAACAGACGATATAATTACGGTTTCGTAATCTAAAACTCTAGACTCTAACATTCCTAAAATCTGTAAACCTTGCAATGGTTCGCCTTGTAAATCTAGTGTTTCTGTAGCTAATAATTCTTTATATAATTGATATAGCGTATTTACACTTTTTATGTGCTTATGCTTGGTGTTTAATTGCTGTAATTGCGTAAAAACTTTAGAAAACTTAAATAAATATTCTAAATTTAGATTTTGATTTTCTTGTGCTTGTAAATGTATTTTAATTAACTGTATTAATCCTAAAACATTAGACAATAACTGATCTTTAGACTTCTTAAACAACAATTGTAAAAGCACAGTTTCTTGCGTAAAGACTGCTTCTAAGTCTTTTAAACTATATCTAGATTTATTAGTTTTCTTTAATTTTATAATCTCTTTATCTAAAGTCCCCGATTTAAATAATGGCGAAATAAATTCATTTTGAAATAGAACTAAAACATCTTTAAAATAAATAAGATCTGACTCTGATTTATGAATCTCAAACAACTTCTCAAACACATAGTTTATAGGCGATAATTGTAAGGGTAAACCCATTGTAATATTGGTATTCTTAATATTATCTGGTAACGAGTTTAAAACAGGTAACAACAAGTTCTCATCACTTAAAACTAATGCTGTTTTTTCTAGTTTTGTTGGATCTATTTCTGCTAATAACTTGCCAATTACTTTAGCTTGAGCAACACTTTTTTGTGTTCCTATTACAGCTATCTCTTTAGCTTGAGTAAAATTAGACTTAAAACGGTCTTGCTCAGTTTCTGTTATAAGTCCATTTTTTTTATGTGTTCTAATAAATTGTCCTGCTGCATGATGCTTTTTGGTGTAAAAATGTGCATCAATATCCCAAAATACTTTTCCTTTTCCTTCTAATTTAGCGGCTTTAAAAATTTGCTCTTCGCAGGTATTTAAAGCATTAAATCCTATAAAAACTAAAGATTCTTCGGTTTTAGATAAATAAGCATCAATAGTATCGGCAGCTTTTCTGTACGCTAAACCTTGATAAGCTTTATTTTGCTGAAGTAATAATGTAGTTAGCTCGTTATAATACGTTTCAAGATAATTCCAGAACTTTAAATAATTTTTTATTAGTTCTGTTTGCGGTTCTAATAAAGACCAATGTTCTAACTCTTTAATGGATTTTAAATAGTTAAAAATGGATGCTTGGTCAACCTTATAACGATCTATCTCGTTAAAATCTTGAAGTATAACTTGTGCCCATTTAGAAAAGGTCTCGAAAGATTCTACTTCTTTTTGTGGTGTGTGTTTTAGATAAACATCATAAAAATCGAAAAGAATTTCTGTGTTAGAAACCGTAACTAATCCGCTAACGTCTTCTATAAATTCTTCGATACTTATAATTTTAGGCGATAAAATGCCTTCTGCTAACTGATTAGCCAAAGCTTTTTTAAAAAATAATCCAGCTCTTTTACTTGGTAATACAATAATCTGGTTTTTAACCGAGCCAAGTTCTGCTATAACTTCTTCTAAAAATGTTTTCATTAGGTAAAAATAAACATTGCTTTTGGGAAAGTTATTGGAAAATTGAAATAATTAAAAAAGCCTAAATTTTAATTAGACATTACTAATAAATTCAGGCTTATGTATTAAATATTGTATTACTATTTTAGCTTTATAAAACAGTAAAAACAAAGTTTAACTAGAAAAATGCTTACTTTAAAACTCTAATGCTCTTAACAATAGCTTCTAACTCAAACATATAATCGCGTTTGTTTACAGATGGTGCAAAAGCAAAACCTTCGGCAACTATGTAACGGTTATTTTTAATATCTTTAATTAAAAAAGTGGCAAATGGTCCAGCCATCCAAGCATCTTCTACATCCCAAGTTCCACGCATTTCAAGCGTTGGCTTATTATCCAGAGTAGTCGTAAAAAAAAATGGCGAATACGCTTCTTCTGTTTTCATAAAAGTACCATCTGTTGGTCCTGGTATATGCTGTTTTCCAATGCTATCTCTTACTGCAATTATTTGTTGTACAACTGTAGAATCGTTTTTAATTCTATCCAAAGGAATTTGGTAAACCATAACGTTTAAAGTTCCTGTAGTAATATCTCGTCTTAACCAAAAGAAATCGTTTGTAGCTTTTGCAATTCTGTAAAACGATGGAAACTTAATACTAATACCTAAACTGTCTTGTAAAGGTGCATCATTATTTAAAGATTTTGCAATTAATCGCTGACGTTCTTTAATTTCTTCGGCTTTTAAAGCTTTTATAATTTTGTCTTTCTTCTCGGTTAACACACGACTAATTTGTTGCGGGTTTTTACCTTGAATAACCACGACTTTTTGTGGTTTAGCATAAACGTTTCGTTTAATAATAACTTTAGGAGCGTCTCCTTTTTCTATTTTTAAGATGATACGATTTTTAGTTGCAAAATCTGAAAACACAGCTGTAGGAATCTGATTAATATTAAATAAAGGTTCCTTTTGCGGTAATCCATCTACAGGCGCAGCAAAAACAGATCTAATGGTTTCTCCAACAGCACCATTCCAACTTTCGTTATCTGTTACAACAGATAAATGGTTTAAATTTCCATTAGAATCCGATAAATAGCGTTTATTTTTAGAATCTTTATTGTTACAAGACCAAAGTGTAATTACTATTAATAAAAGGCTTAAAATACGTTGCATAATAATTGGTTTTATGAAGACACTTTTAAAAGTTGTCCTAATTTTAATTTTGTACTGCTAATATTGTTCCAATCTTTCAAATTCTGAACAGAAACATTAGAAAACTTTCTTGAAATACTCCAAAGTGAATCGCCACTTTTAACTTTATAGGTTTTTCCTGATCCAGGAACTGCTGTTTTATTTGTGGTTTTTGATGTGCTTTTTTTAGGTGAAGAACTTACTGTTCCAGATGGATTTCGAGGATAAACCGTTAAACGCTGACCAATTTTTAAATTGTTATTTCTAAGTCCATTCCACTTTTTAAGCTGACTAACACGAACGCCATATTTTCTTGCAATCTTACCTAAATAATCGCCTTGTTTTACACGATAGCGTGTTTTGCTTTCGGCTTTAAGTAATTGCGGTAATGGTTTTTCTCTTTTAGCATTGTCTGCTTTAGCTAAAGCGTACAAATCTTCCTCGTTGGCCACAAACGGTCCAATAGCTTCTCTTGGTAATCTTAACGTATAGTTTTTCCCTTTTATAAATGGAATAATATCTAATTTATAAGATGGATTTAAATACTGTAACTCTTCTACATTTACACCAGTATATTCTGAAACTTGATCAAACGTAATGGTTTCTTTTACTCTAACTGTATCTGTTTCTCTGTAATAATATTGTGGTTTATGCTTTACAAAACCGTGCTCTTCGGCATATTCAAAAATATACATGGTAGCTAAAAAAGCAGGTACATAACCAGCAGTTTCACGCGGTAAATTTGGTCTAATATTCCAATAATTTTTATAGCCTCCAGAACGTCTAATAGCTTTATTTACGTTTCCTGGTCCAGAATTATAAGCTGCTAAAGCCAAATCCCAATCGCCAAAAATGCGGTACAAAACACCTAAATATGTTGCTGCGGTTTTAGTAGATTTTACAGGATCAGAACGCTCGTCTACATAACTACTTACATCTAAACCATATTGTTTACCAGTTGCAAACATAAATTGCCATAAACCTGTTGCACCAACACGAGATCGCGCTCTTGGTTTTAAAGCAGATTCTACTATGGCTAAATATTTCATCTCTAAAGGAATATCTAAATTATCGAATTCCTGCTCAAATAATGGAAAGTAATAGGCACTTAAACCCATTAAACGCTCCATAGATTGATGTCTGTTTTTTAACCAGTTTTTAATAACACTTTCTAATTGCGGATTGTATTCCACGTTAAAAGGTGTTCTTGCATTTAAACGTTTTAGTCGTGCTTTTAAAGTATCTGTAGGTAATTCTGGATAGTAAACAGCTTCGTATTTTAAATCGGTTACATCTCTGTAAATAGTATCAAAAAGTGTGGTGCTATATAACTCGTCGCGCCATTCTGCATCAAATTTAGCCGCTAATTCGTGATCTAAAAGACGTTGAATACTATCGTTTGGTATTTCTGGAGTAATTTCTAAAGTATTATAGGTTACGCCATCAATTATACTATCGGTTTTAATAACTTGCTTTTGTTCTTGAGCTTCATTTTTAACCGCTAAAGAATCTTGTGCAGACGTAATAAAAGTAATAAATAAACTAAAATATAGAAGTAGGGTTTTCATAATAGGACTTATAGAATACAATGAAATTTAAAGCTAAAATCGTACTTTTTTATCGGTTTATAATGGTTTAGGCATAAAAAAGCCAAACTATTCCCAAAAATAGTTTGGCTTAAATGATATGTAAAAATTACTTTACTATTTTAAAATAGCAGCAATTCCAGGTAATGTTTTTCCTTCTAAACTTTCTAGCATTGCGCCTCCGCCAGTACTTACATAACTTACTTTATTTTCGAAACCAAACTGCTTTACTGCCGCAACAGAATCTCCTCCACCAACAAGTGAAAACGTTCCAGATTTAGTAGCTTCTGCAATAGAGTTTCCTAATTCTATAGTTCCATTTGCAAACTTATCTAATTCAAAAACACCTAAAGGACCATTCCATAAAATAGTTTTACTATTTAAAACAACATTATTAAAATTTTTAATAGTTTCTGGTCCAGCATCTAATCCCATCCAGCCATCTGGAATACTACTAATATCGCAAATCTTTGTATTTGCATCGTTACTAAAAGCATCTGCTATTATTGCATCTGTAGGAATATGTACTTTAACATTTTTAGCTTCGGCTTGTTTTAAAATATCTAAAGCTAACTCCATTTTATCGTCTTCGCAAAGCGAATTTCCAATATTTCCGCCTAGCGCTTTAATAAAAGTAAAGGTCATTCCTCCACCAATAATTAAATGATCTATTTTATCTAAAATATTTTCAATAATGGTAATTTTAGAAGATACTTTTGCACCACCTAAAACGGCCAAAACTGGTTTTTCTCCAGTAGTCATTACTTTTTCTATACTTTTAATTTCTTGCTCTAACAACAATCCAAAACATTTGTTTTCTGGAAAAAAGTCTGCAACAACTGTTGTAGATGCGTGTGCTCTATGTGCGGTTCCAAAAGCATCATTAACATAAATATCTCCTAATTTAGATAATTGCTCTGCAAAGTTTCTATCTCCAGAAGTTTCTTCTGTGTGAAACCTTAAATTTTCAAGAATCAAGAGTTTTCCTGGTTCTAAATTAGCAACAGCTGCTTCTGCTTCTGCACCAATACAATTAGATACAAACTTAGTTTCTACACCAATAATATCTTCAACTTTATTAGCAATATGTTTTAAAGAAAACTCGTCTTGTACACCTTTTGGTCTTCCTAAATGAGACATTAAAACACAACTTCCGCCATCTTCTAAAATTTTAATAATTGTTGGCTTAGCAGCTTCTATTCTTGTAGCATCTGTTACTTTAAATTCATCGTTTAAAGGCACATTAAAATCTACACGAATTAACGCTTTCTTATTTTTAAAATTGAAATCGTTTAGAGTTCTCATTTGGGTTAAATTTAAAGTTTAATTTAAAGCTCAAATATAAGAATTTGCAATCAACATTATTTTATTTATTTTAAATAGTACAAAAGGCGAGTCCTTTTTACGAACTTCTTATATTTGTATTATGCTATTTTCGGAAATCTTAGGCTTATCACACATAAAATCTCACTTATCTAAAAGTGTAGAAAACGGTCGTATTCCTCACGCTCAATTGTTTGTTGGACCAGAAGGTTCTGGAACATTACCTATGGCAATTGCTTATGCACAATACATCTTATGTGCTAATACAGATGCAGAAAACAGTAACGGAAACGAAGCTTGTAATTTGAAATTTAATAACTTTTCGCATCCAGATTTACACTTTGCCTTTCCGGTTACCACTAACGATAAAATTAAAAGTCATCCAGTTTCTTCTCATTTTTTACCAGAATGGCGCCAATTATTAAAAGAACAACCTTACGGTAACTTATTTGATTGGTACAAACGTTTAGGCGTAGATAATAAACAAGGAAGAATTGGTGTAGACGAAGCTGCAGATATTAATAAAGCATTAGCCCTAAAATCTTACGAAGGTGGCTATAAAGTAATGCTAATTTGGATGGCTGAAAAGATGAATACCGAAGCTTCAAACAAACTTTTAAAGTTAATTGAAGAACCGCCAAATAAAACTGTATTTCTTTTAATTACCCAAGATGAAGAACAAATTATTAGCACCATTAAATCACGTTGTCAAGTTTTACATTTTCCACCATTAGCACAAGACGATATTAAAGTTGGACTTATAAAACAATATAATTTACCTGAAAATGAAGCTATAAAAATAGCGCATCAATCCGACGGAAATTATAATAAAGCTTGCGATTTAGTTTATCAGGATTCCGAAGATTTGCAATTCGAAACTTGGTTTATTACATGGATTCGTTCTGCCTTTAAAGCCAAAGGAAACAAAGCTGCCATTCACGATTTAATTGCTTGGAGCGAGGAAATTGCCAAAACCGGAAGAGAAACTCAAAAATTGTTTTTACAGTTTTGCATCGAGTTTTTTAGACAAGCTATGCTTTTAAATTACGGCGCAGATAGCTTAGTTTATTTTGAAACACAAACTAAAGGATTCGACATTTCTAAATTTGCTCCTTTTGTACATAATAATAACATTTTAGATATTTCGGAAGCGTTGCAAGATGCTATTTATCATATTGAACGTAACGGAAATTCAAAAATTATTTTAACAGATTTATCAATAAAACTAACGCGTTTATTACACGCAAAAAAAGACTAACCAATGGACCAAATATTAGCAAATATTACAGAAATTATTTTATTAGTATTCTTATCAATCACTTTTTTACAATCTGGATTAGATAAAATGTTAGACTGGAACGGAAATGTATCCTGGCTAAAAGGTCATTTTAAAGACACTTTTTTAGGTAAAATGGTGCCATTAAGTGTTGCAATTATTTTAATAACCGAAGTTATTGCAGGAATTTGCACATTAATTGGTTGTTACGAATTAGCTTTTACAGAAAGTATAACTTTTGCCTTAACAGGTACAATTCTATCTTGTGTAACATTACTTATGTTACTTTTTGGACAACGTTTAGCTAAAGATTACGAAGGTGCAAAAACCATAGCTGTTTACTTTATTCCAGCTATATTTTTACTTTACATTTTAAGCAACTAAAAAAAGCTTTTTTAATTGTTATGTTAGATTATTGCCTAATTTTGTTTTAATTAATTTTAGTAAATATGAAAATAGCGGTAGTTGGAGCAACAGGAATGGTTGGAGAAGTTATGTTAAATGTGTTAAGCGAACGTAATTTCCCTGTTACAGAATTAATTCCAGTAGCCTCAGAAAGATCGGTTGGAAAAACCATTTCTTATAACGGAAAAAATTACACCATTGTAAGTTTACAAGATGCTGTAAACTTAAAACCAGATATCGCTTTATTTTCTGCTGGTGGCGAAACGTCTTTAGAATGGGCGCCAAAATTTGCTGCTGTTGGCACTACGGTTGTAGACAATTCTTCGGCTTGGCGAATGGACGAAACCAAAAAGTTAATTGTTCCAGAAATTAACGCTTCAGAATTAACAAAAAACGATAAAATTATTGCAAACCCTAACTGCTCTACCATTCAATTGGTTATGGCATTAGCACCATTGCATAAAAAATATAAAATGAAACGTGTTTTAGTTTCAACCTACCAATCGGTTTCTGGTTCTGGAATTAAAGCCATAAAACAATTAGAAAACGAAATTGCAGGTATAAAAGGCGAAATGGCTTATCCGCATCCAATTGGAAGAAACGCATTGCCACATTGCGATGTTTTTGAAGAAAATGGCTACACTAAAGAGGAAATGAAATTAGCCAGAGAACCTCAAAAAATCCTTAACGATCGCACCTTTTCTATATCGGCAACTGCAGTTAGAATTCCTACTGCTGGCGGACACAGCGAATCTGTAAATGTTGAATTTGAAAACGATTTTAATTTAAAAGATATTAGAACCATTTTAAGTGAAACACCTGGAATTGTAGTTCAAGATAATACGGCAACAAACACGTATCCAATGCCAATTTATGCGCATAATAAAGATGAGGTTTTTGTGGGGAGAATTCGTAGAGACGAAACACAGCCAAACACATTAAACCTTTGGATTGTATCTGACAACTTACGTAAAGGAGCAGCTACAAACACCATTCAAATTGCTGAGTATTTAGTTGAGAATAGGTTGATTGGCTAAAATAGCTGTAACAATGAAACTATGCTTTATTTTCATAATTTTATTAATTTACTCTTGCGCTTCTTCTAATTTAGTAAAAAGTGAGGTTAGTGGTAAATACTCAAAAAACCTAAGATCTAAAGGTAAGTTCAGTATAGATTATAATTTAATTCTTAATACAGATAAAAGCTTTTCTTTATCAATAAAAACTCAAGATGCTAATCCTAAATGTAATGGAGAATGGGAATTAAAAGCTAATAATATTTTACTTAAATGTTACAAATCAAATAATATCATAGAGATGTTGTCTTCGGGTTATATGAAGAAAAAAGAGTATCATTTAAAGCTACTAAATAGAAATAAAATAGAGTTTGAAAATGTAATTTTGAAACGAAAATAGCTTTATTTAATACAAATACTATAACTGCTAAGCTTCAATTATAAAAATTATAAGTATTAAACTGAATATGTGCAACATTTCATATAATTACGTTAAAAAGCACCTAACCATTCGTTGTTAAGTGCTTTTTTCGTTAAATTTAAGTTTTAAATTCAAAACCTATGAAAAAACTAATCCTTTGCGTAATTACATTAGCTACAATTATGGCTTGTAAAAACGAAGAAAAACCTAAAGAAAATATGGCTTTAACCTATCCAGAAACCAAACGTATAGATTCTACAAGAACCTATTTTGGAACAGAAGTTAAAGACGATTTTGGTTGGTTAGAAGACGATAGAAGTCCAGATACAGAAGCTTGGGTAATTGCCCAAAATAAAGTCACTTATAACTATTTAGACCAAATTCCATATAGAGAAGCGCTAAAAGAACGTTTAGAAAAACTATGGAATTACGAAAAAATTGGTGCACCATTTAAAAAAGGAAACAGTTACTATTATTACAAAAACGATGGTTTACAAAATCATTATGTAGTTTATAAAAAAAGCGAAGACAAAGACGATGTTTTTTTAGATCCTAATACATTTTCTAAAGATGGCACAACATCGCTTTCTGGTATTAGTTTTATAGAAGATGGCACATTAGCAGCTTATTCAATTTCCGAAGGTGGAAGCGATTGGCGAAAAGTAATTGTTATAGATACAGAAACAAAACAACAAGTTGGAGATACTATTTTAGATGTAAAATTTAGTGGTGCCAACTGGAAAGGAAACGATGGTTTTTACTATTCAAGCTACGACAAACCTGTTGGAAGCGAATTATCTGCTAAAACAGACCAACATAAAGTTTACTATCATAAATTAGGAACACCACAAAGCAACGATAAAGTTATTTTTGGAGCAACACCAGAAGAAAAACACAGATATATTAGTGCTTACGTTACTAAAGATCAGAATTTCTTAGTGTTAAGTGCATCAGTTTCAACTTCTGGAAATAAGCTATTTATTAAGAATTTAAATGAGCCAAATAGCCAATTCAGACCAATAATAGACAACGTAGAATCGGATACTTACATTGTAGAAAACGAAGGAAACAAACTCTATTTATCTACAAACTTAAATGCACCTAACGGAAAAATAGTGGTTGTAGATGCCAAAAATCCTACACCAGAAAACTGGGTAGATTTTATACCAGAAACAGAAAACGTATTATCTATTTCTAAAGGTGGAAATTACTTTTTTGCAGAATATATGGTCGATGCAGTATCTAAAGTATTGCAATACGATTACAGCGGAAAACAAATTAGAGAAGTAAAATTACCTGGCGTTGGTAGTTCTGGAAGTATTGGCGGAAAGAAAGAAGATAAAGAATTATACTATTCTTTTACTAATTACAACACACCAAGTAGTACCTATAAATATAATGTAAACACAGGAGAATCTACACAATATTGGACGCCAAAAATTGACTTTAATAGTAACGATTATAAATCTGAGCAAGTTTTTTATACGTCTAAAGATGGCACAAAAATTCCAATGATTATTACTTACAAAAAAGGTACCGAATTAAATGGTAAAAACCCAACCATTCTTTACGGTTATGGCGGATTCAATATTAGTTTAACACCAAGTTTTAGTATCACAAATTCGGTTTGGTTAGAGCAAGGCGGAATTTACGCAGTGGCTAATCTTCGTGGTGGAGGAGAATATGGAAAAGCGTGGCACGATGCAGGAACGCAACAGAAAAAACAAAACGTTTTCGACGATTTTATAGCAGCTGCAGAATACCTAAAAGACAATAAATACACATCAACAGATTATTTAGCCATTTCGGGACGTTCTAATGGCGGATTATTAGTTGGAGCAACACTAACGCAAAGACCAGATTTAGTTAAAGTAGCATTGCCAGGCGTTGGTGTTTTAGATATGTTACGCTACCACACATTTACAGCTGGCGCAGGTTGGGCTTACGATTACGGAACTGCAGAAGACAACAAAGAAATGTTCGAGTATTTAAAAAACTACTCGCCAGTACATAACGTAAAACCAAACACGCAATATCCAGCAACTATGGTAACAACTGGAGATCACGACGATCGTGTGGTTCCAGCACATAGTTTTAAATTTGCAGCAGAGTTGCAAGCCAATCAAACTGGAACAAATCCAACATTAATTAGAATAGATGTAAATGCTGGTCACGGCGCAGGAAAACCTGTAAGTATGCAAATTCAAGAATGGGCAGATATTTACGGATTCACACTTTTTAATATGGGATACAAAACGTTACCCGTTTCAGAATTAAAAAAATAAATTGAATGTCAGGTTAAATCCAAACCTAAAATTTTATTAATACAAATCAAGGCGATACTGAGAAGTGTCGCTTTTTTTTACGGGAAATTTATCATTTTGGGCAAATGGCAAGCCACCACGCTATTCGTTATAGTTTTGTAAAATCATAGATTTAAATTTTACAAAAGCTGTCACTACTATCGTTTTTGCAGGTTTAAAGCCAAGAATACTATTTTTAAGTTAAGTAATTGTTTCTCTAATAATTTTCTATTATTTTTGATAAATCTATGCTAAAAATTAAAAACCTTTCCTTTTCCTATTTAGAAAAACCCATTTTAACCAACCTAAACTTTACGGTTAAACCAGGCGAACAATTAGCCATTATTGGTGAAAGTGGCTGTGGAAAAAGCACCTTACTAAAATTAATTTACGGCGAATACGATCTTAACAAAGGTCAGATATTTTGGAAAAAAACAAAGGTTTTAGGACCAGAATACAACTTAGTTGTTGGTTACGATTTTATGAAATACGTAGCACAAGAATTCGATTTAATGCCATTTACTTCTGTAGAAGAAAATATTGGAAAATTCTTATCAAACTTTTTTCCCGAAGAAAAGAAAATTAGAACCGCAGAACTTATAAAAGTAGTAGAGTTAGAAAGCGTTGCTAAAACCAAAGTAAAACTACTTAGTGGCGGACAAAAACAACGCGTTGCTTTAGCAAGAGCTTTAGCTAAAGAACCAGAAATATTATTGTTAGACGAACCCTTTAGCCACATAGACAACTTTAAAAAACAATCTTTAAGACGTAGTATTTTTAGCTACCTAAAAGAAAAAAACATTACCTGTATTGTAGCCACGCACGACAAAAACGATGTTTTAGGTTTTGCAGATACTTTAATGCTTTTAAACAATCAAAAAATAGAAGTTAAAGGCGCACCAAAAGCACTTTATAATAACCCAAAAACACCATTAATAGCTTCGTTTTTTGGCGAATTTAACACTATAAACAACCAAATAGTTTACGCACATCAATTAGAAGTTGTACCAGAATCGGATTTAAAAGCAACCGTAATTCAGTCTTATTTTAATGGAAAAAACTACTTAATAAAAGCAGAACTAAATTCGGAAAATGTCTTTTTTGAGCATAAAACAGAGCTAAAAATTGAAGAAGTCATTTGCTTAGTTATTAATTAAATTACCTCAACAATATTAAAACTATTGCCTCTAAAACTAACCACATCTCCAACAGTTTTACCAAGAAGTAATAATCCTATTGGCGTATTTGGAGAAATAGCGTAGAATTTTTCGTTTTCAAAAGTAATTTCGCCAGAACTAATGGCTATAAAATAATTGGCTTTTGTAGTAAAAACAATACTTCCTAAACCAATACTTTTAGCGGTATGATCTGCATTTATTTTAGAAAGTGTGGTTTGTATTTTCTGAATTTCTGCTAACTGATTTCCCGCTTTTTCGCGTTCTAATTGCACCATTGCTCTACCAGTTTCGTGCTTATCTCCAGCACTACTTTTAGTTTCGCTTTGTAAACTCAGCTGCAAGTCGTTTATTATAGCTGTAACCGTTTTTAAGCGCACATCTAAACTTTCTTGACACAATAGTAGTAATTGGCTTTTTATGGCTTTATTTCTCATTTTTAGTCTTCTTTTTTGGGAATTCTAATTCACCATAAAAATTCATTTGTTTTACAATCCAACGTTTGCGTTTGGAGATGTATTTAGTTGCAGGATTTGCCTTGTATGTTCTTGGATTTGGTAAAACTGCAGCAATTGCAGCCGCTTGATAATTACTTAGTTTTTTAGCTGGAATTTTAAACCAATATTGAGATGCAGCTTCTGCGCCATAAACGCCTTTTCCCATTTCTATACTGTTTAAATAGACTTCCAAAATGCGTTCTTTAGACCAAATTAATTCAATTAAAAACGTAAAGTAAGTTTCTAAACCTTTACGCAGCCAACTTCTATTTGGCCACAAAAAAACGTTTTTAGCGGTTTGCTGGCTAATAGTACTTCCGCCTCTTATATGTTTTCCTTTTTGGTTGTTCTTATATGCTTTTTCAATTGCTACCATATCAAACCCATTATGATTTACAAATTTTTGATCTTCGCTACAAATTACTGCCTTTTTTAGCTGAATAGAAATATCGTTAAAAGCAACCCAATCGTGCTTTATAGATTTTGTTTTGCTGGTATCTTCAGAATAACGAATTAACATTAATGGCGTGTAAAATACGGGTACAAATTTATAAACCAACACCAAGCCTGCAGTAAAAACCACAAACCAGAAGGCACATTTTATAAGAAAAATAAAGAATTTTTTCATATTCTATTTAGTATTCATAGGTCTCGACTGCGCTCGACCAGACAAACATTGGACATCTATATTGAAACAAAGATAATTCATATGAAAGTGGTTTAAATTCAAACCGACACGAAAACTAACTTTAGTAAATTTATCCGAAATTCAGCAATTAGTAAAGGTTTAATAATCTAATAAATCTGCCAATTCCTTACCAATTAAGCTACCAATTGCAATTCCCATTCCGCCTAATCTAACGCCACAAAATACGTTATTAGAAATTTGCTTTACAATAGGTTTTTTCTGAGAACCTACACCCATAATTCCGCTCCAACGATGCTCTATTTCGAAATCTGTTTTTGGGAGAATTGTGGTTTTTAAAAGTTGATCTAACTTATTTTGAATTAAGTCGGTTTGATTAAAACTTGTGGTTTCTTCAGCCTTAAAATCAAGGTTTCGTCCGCCACCTAAAAGAATTCTGTTGTTTATATTTCTAAAATAATAGTAGCCTTGTTCTAAATGAAATGTGCCTTTAATCTTTAAGTCTTTTATGGGTTTGGTAATTAACACTTGCGCTCTTGCAGGTTTTACGGTTTCTTTTAATAACTCTGATGCAAAGCCATTAGTTGCCACCAATACTTTTGAGGCTTTTAAAGTGAAGTGATTCGTCTTAATTTCGACGGTATTATTACTATCATCAAAAGCTTCAACTTTTATATTATTTAAAATCTTGATGTTATTTTTATGAGCCAATTTTAATAAGGCATTCATCATTTTACCTGTATCTATCTGACCTTCGTATTTATTAAAAAACAGTTGATTATTTACGTTTTGAAATCCGAAAGTATTATCAACTTCGTTAAAAACGTTGCTCTTAAAAATAGGTTTTAAAATGTGATTGATATGGTTTTTATGAAACTGACATTCTTCAAATAGAAAATTATCATCACCCGAAAATAGCTCGAAGCCACCATTTGGTTTGTACTTTAGTTTTTTATCGCCAACGGTTTGTCTTAAAAGATATAAACCTTTTAAACGTTGGATAACCAATTCTATAACCTCAGCTTCAGAATGCGTTTTTAAATCGTCTATAAGTTCTGTTAAACTTCCAAAACAGGCAAAACCTGCATTTTTAGTACTTGCGCCTTCTGGAAGCACACCTTTTTCTAAAATTACAATTTTAGCTTTAGGCTGTTTTTTTCTTATTTGTAAAGCACAATTAAGTCCAACAATACCACTACCAATTATGGCGTAATCTATGTTTGACAGCCAATTTTTATGTTCCCAATAACTATAATTCATAACCACAAGAAACAAAAAAAACCTTAATAGAAATAACTATTAAGGTTTTAAAATTATAAGATTTTAAATCTAAAAATTATTACATTTTAGATGCCATAATTAAAGCATTATATGCGTTAACCATTTTACCTGATTTAGATAAATCTGAGAAAGGTCTCACATCTTCTGCGTTTCCTCCAACCACAACTTTCGTGTTTACTGGAACTCCAGAAGCTAAAATAACTTGCTTTACTTGTGCTGCAGATAATTTTGGGTACTGAGACCAAACTAAAGCAGCAACTCCTGCAACTGCTGGAGCAGCCATACTTGTTCCTCCAAATGTCTTATACTCGTTTTCTGGTGTAGAAGAATATACTTGCGCTCCTGGTGCAAATACATCTACATTTTTCTTACCATAGTTAGAAAATCCTGCAACAACACCTGTACCATATTTAGGAGCTAATGCACCAACACGAATGTATGTGTTAGAAATTTCTGCTCCACCAGTATTATCGTCTGGGAAATTTGGTTCTACATCTACATTTTTACTATCGTTTCCGGCTGCGTGAACAAATATTACATTGTTATCACTTGCATATTTAATAGCATCTCTAACCCATTCGCTTTGCATTGAGAACGATTTACCAAAACTTCCGTTAATTATTTTTGCACCATTATCTACTGCATAACGAATTCCTTTTGCAACATCTTTGTCGTACTCATCTCCATTAGGAACTACACGAATACTCATTAATTCTGCGTTGTTAGCAACGCCATTTGCACCTTTTCCGTTATTACGTTCTGCTAAAATAATACCAGCAACGTGAGATCCGTGAGCTTCAGTTTTTACAGATGGCATAACATTTCCATCTCCATAACCTGGCTTGTCGTTAAAATCGTTTGGATTATCTCCAGTAGTTCTAAATTTATGCTCTGGATTTAAACCTGTATTAAAACTTTCGGCAAGTTTAGTAATTTCACCTTTTAAAGTAGATTCTGCATCTTGAATACTTGCAAGACCAAATCCATTCATTTGAGCTGCTACAGCTTTATGCTTTAATAAGGTTTCGTCTTTAGTGTCTAAATTCTTAACCTCATCGTTAGTATAATCTGCTTTTCCAAAATGCTTAGTAAAAGCATCGTCTGCTGCTTTTATAGCTGCGTAAATTTGCTCATAACGTGTTTTTTTTGGTGTAACTTGCTCGCGTTCTTTTTCTAACAAAGCTTTAGCTTCTGCATAACGCGGAATGCTTGTATCTCCAGTTCCAACAATACGAACATATTCTAACTGCTCGTCGTATCCTGTTCCTAAAAAGTTCCATCCGTGAATATCATCAATGTAACCATTCTTGTCATCGTCAATTCCGTTTCCAGCAATTTCTTTAGTGTTTGTCCAAAGTACACCATCTAAATCTTCGTGACTAATGTCTATTCCAGAATCTATTACTGCAACAATTATTTTTTTACCTTTTTGACCTTTAATAATTTCGGTGTAAGCTTTATCTACGCTCATTCCAGGAATAGTATCTTTAACAAGATCTAAATGTCCCCAATTATGCTTTTCGGCTTCGGTTAATGTCTGTTCTTTAATTGGTGTATTATCAATGTTTGTAATTGGTGTTGATAATATTTCTGAAGATCCGCCACAACTTGATAAAATGGCTGCAACTACTGCAGAAAAAATAATTGGTTTGTTAATTAATTTCATAATATAGATTTAGTTAAAAATGTCTTGACACGTAAAAACTTCTTTAAGTCTTACGCCTTTTTCTGTATGTTTTACTGTTATAATTTCGTTGTGTGCATCGTGTTGTAAAAAAAGATAAAAATCGTTATCTGCTGCCATATTTAGAAAGCGTTCTTTTTCGTCTAATGTTAATAATGGTCTTGTATCAAAACCCATTACAAATGGCAATGGTAAATGTCCAACTGTTGGTAATAAATCTGCCATAAAACAAATGGTTTTTCCTTTATGCTGAATCATAGGAATCATTTGTTTTTCTGTGTGACCGTTTGCAAAAAAAATATCGAAGCCTAATTTTGAATTCTTTAAAATATCATCTTCTGGAATAGCTGTAAATTTTAATTGACCACATTCTTCCATTGGTAGAATATTTTCCTTTAAAAATGATGCTACTTCACGTCTATTAGGTTCTGTTGCCCATTTCCAATGATTTTTATTTGACCAAAAGTGAGCATTTTTAAATGCTGGTTGTAAAACGGTTCTATCTTTATTGTATTCTATACTTCCGCCACAATGATCAAAATGTAAATGCGTCATAAAAACATCGGTAATATCGTCTCTGCTAAAACCTGCTGTTTTTAATGATTTGTCTAAAGAATCGTCTCCATACATATGGTAATGACCATAGAATTTATCGGATTGTTTATGTCCCATTCCAGTATCGATTAAAGTTAATCGATTGCCATCTTCTATTAACAAACAACGTGCAGCAATATCTATCATATTATTGCTATCTGCAGGGTTTGTTCTAGTCCATAAAGATTTAGGAACTACGCCAAACATTGCGCCGCCATCTAACTTAAAATGTCCTGATTGTATAGGATGTAACTTCATAAGTTATGCAAATTATGAAATTCTT
>CALJFB010000012.1 GCA_938073895.1 uncultured Flavobacteriaceae bacterium | reverse complement strand
GCTCTAAATAATTTTTAATTACCTAAGCGGCTGCAAACATACAACCTTATTTTAATTTAACAACAACTTTTAAAGTTATTTTTAAATTATTTTTTTTTAGATAATTCAACACTAATTTAGAACGTTTGCCTTTAAATATTTTGATTATTTTAAGGAGTGCAAATATACAAACCTTTTGTTAAAATACAAAACTTAATTTTAAATAATTTAAAACTTTATTTCACCCCTAACTCAATAACCACAATACCTTAAAGAACTTATCAAACCACATGTAATGTGTTTCGGGTGGCAAATCTACAACCTTTTTATAAACTAACAACTAATTTCTAAAGCTTTTTTCAAACTATTTGTAAATTAATATGTAAGACGCTAAACAACAGTGTTTTGTAGTAGTATTTTATTTTTAAAAATTAACAGAAAGCTACTTAACACGTAATTAAGCTAATCAATTAGCTGCGAATAACAGAGTATACTAGTCATAACTTCTTCGTTTACAAATTCATCTAAAGTATACTTCATATTACTTATTGCTACTTCTCTTGTTTGCGCAGTAGTAATTAAATTATTTAATGTAAAATATATTACAGCTAATAATTCACATAAAATAAAAAACAACTTATACATTATATTAATGATTGGATTAAAGAAAATATAAACGCACGTTACTTTATTTATTTATAGTTAAAACATTTACAAATTGAGGCTAATTAAATAATAAACAATAGATTTCACAGAATCGCAATTACATTTATATGACCTACATTGCTTTATTAGATTTTAACTACTAAGGAATTTGAGACATATATATTGTATGTCATAAATCAAGATAGTATATTTGCCACATTAACATACCATATATAATGATAGATATTACATTACCAGATGGCTCAGTAAAATCGTTTGAGCAAAACGCTACTCCTATTGATGTAGCTAAAAGTATAAGTGAAGGATTAGCAAGAAATGTAATTTCGGCTAAATTTAATGATACCACAGTAGAATCTTCTACTCCACTTACCACAGATGGTACACTTACATTATACACATGGAATGATGTTGAAGGTAAAAAAGCCTTTTGGCATTCATCTGCTCACGTTCTAGCTGAAGCTTTACAGGAGTTATATAGTGGTATTCATTTAACTATTGGTCCTGCCATAGAAAATGGATTCTATTACGATGTTGATTTTGGTGATCATGTAGTTTCTGATAAAGATTTCAAGACTATTGAAAACAAAATGATTGAGATTGCTAGAGGAAAACACGAATTCTCTATAAGAGCTTCTTCTAAAGCAGATGCTTTATCATTATATAAGGACAATCCGTATAAAACTGAATTAATAGAAAACTTAGAAGACGGCACAATAACATTCTGCGACCATTCTAACTTTACAGACTTATGTCGTGGTGGACATATTCCTAATACTGGAATTATAAAAGCAGCAAAAGTACTTTCGGTAGCAGGTGCATATTGGAGAGGAGACGAAAACAATAAACAATTAACTCGTGTTTATGGAATTACATTTCCTAAGCAAAAAGAATTAACGCAATATTTAGAACTTTTAGAAGAAGCTAAAAAAAGAGATCATAGAAAATTAGGTAAAGAATTACAATTATTTGCTTTTTCATCTAAAGTTGGCGCAGGTTTACCTTTATGGTTACCAAAAGGTGCAGCTTTACGCGAGCGTTTAGAGAATTTCTTAAAGAAAGCTCAAAAGAAAGCAGGTTACGAAATGGTAATTACACCACATATTGCACAAAAAGAACTTTATGTAACTTCTGGACATTATGCTAAATATGGTGAAGACAGTTTTCAACCTATCCATACACCAAAGGAAGATGAAGAATTCTTATTAAAACCAATGAACTGTCCACACCATTGTGAAATATACAACAACCAACAATGGTCTTATAAAGATTTACCAAAACGTTTTGCTGAGTTTGGAACTGTTTACAGATATGAACAAAGTGGAGAATTACACGGATTAACTCGTGTTAGAGGTTTTACTCAAGATGATGCACATATTTTCTGTACACCAGATCAATTAGACAGCGAATTTAAAAACGTTATAGATCTAGTACTTTATGTATTTGGTTCTTTAGGATTCGAAAACTTTACAGCACAAGTATCTATTAGAGATCCAAAAACACCAGAAAAATATATTGGAGATGTTGCTAACTGGGAAAAAGCAGAAAATGCAATTATTAGCGCAGCAAAAGACAAAGGTTTAACTTATGTAATTGAAGAAGGCGAAGCTGCTTTTTACGGTCCTAAGTTAGATTTTATGGTAAAAGATGCACTTGGCAGACAATGGCAATTAGGTACAATTCAAGTAGATTATAATTTACCAGAACGTTTTGAATTATCATACAAAGGAAGCGATAACGAATCTCACAGACCAGTAATGATTCACCGTGCACCTTTTGGAAGTATGGAACGTTTTATTGCTATTTTATTAGAACATACAGCAGGAAATTTCCCATTATGGTTAATGCCAACGCAAGTATCAATATTAACTTTAAGTGAAAAATACGAGAATTACGGACAAAATGTATTAGATTTGTTTGAAAATCACGATATTCGCGCCAATATTGACAATAGAAATGAAACTATTGGAAAGAAAATTCGTGAGGCAGAAATGAATAAAGTGCCATATATGGTCGTTTTAGGAGAATCTGAAGAAAAAGAGAATACAATTTCGGTAAGAAAACATGGTGGAGAAGACTTAGGCACAATTAGTGTAGATGAGTTTGCAACATTAATATCCGAAGAAATAAAAAAGACATTAAAGCAATTTTAATAGAACAAGAAGTTTAACTTAAATTTTAGAGCCATAGCAATTCGTAGACGAAGGTCCAAAGGACCATTAAGAGTAATTAAAGAAGATCAGCATAATATTAACCGTAAGATTAGAGCTGAGAAAGTACGTTTAGTTGGAGACAACGTCGAAATTGGCGTTTACGACACTAGAGATGCTTTAAAAATTGCTCAAGAACAAGAGTTAGATCTTGTTGAGATTTCGCCAAAAGCTGTACCTCCAGTTTGTAAAGTAATGGACTATAAAAAGTTCCTATACGAGCAAAAGAAAAGAGATAAAGCTATAAAAGCAAAAGCAAGTAAAGTTGTAATTAAAGAGATTCGTTTTGGTCCACAAACCGATGATCATGATTATGAGTTTAAGAAAAAACACGCAGAAAAATTCCTGAAAGAAGGTGCTAAATTAAAAGCATTTGTATTCTTTAAAGGACGTTCTATTGTGTTTAAAGAGCAAGGACAAATATTGTTATTACGTTTAGCACAAGATCTTGAAGAATTAGGTAAAGTAGAACAAATGCCTAGATTAGAAGGAAAACGTATGACCATGTTTATTGCACCAAAAAAATAAATATTTATTAGAGCTACTTTAATATAGCCTAATAATTTAAATACTGAACTTAAATTTAGTCTATTTAAATAGATACAAACTTGAGTTCAGTTTTATAGTATTATAAGTGAAATAATAAAACCTAGGAAAAGATGCCTAAAATGAAAACAAAATCTAGTGCTAAAAAGCGTTTCAAGCTTACTGGTACTGGTAAAATTAAAAGAAAGCACGCGTTTAAGAGTCACATCTTGACTAAAAAGTCTAAGAAACGTAAGCTTGCGTTAACGCATGATGGACTAGTTTCAAAAGCGGATACGAAAAACATTAAACTTACTTTACGTTTAAAGTAAACCTAAGTTTAATCGGTTAACTAAAATTATAAACCCTGGAGTTAGGCGTTCTTAAATGAATAAAAAAATTACCTAGTAATTGCCTACTACAAAAAACATTTAAATTATGCCTAGATCAGTAAATTCTGTAGCCAAAAGAGCCAGAAGAAAAAAGGTGCTTAAACAAGCAAAAGGATATTTCGGACGTCGTAAAAACGTTTGGACTATAGCAAAAAATGCGGTTGATAAAGCTATGCAATATGCATACAGAGATCGTAGAAATAAAAAGAGAACTTTCCGTGCATTATGGATTACGCGTATTAACGCAGGTGCAAGATTACATGGAATGTCTTATTCACAATTTATGGGTAAAGTAAAAGCTAACAATATCGAATTAAACCGTAAGGTTTTAGCAGATTTAGCAATGAACAACCCAGATGCTTTTGAAGCAATTGTAAATAAAGTAAAATAAGGCTTTTGCCTAATTAATAACTTTTTCACTTATAATTAAAATCCGATTCTAACGAATCGGATTTTTTTATGCCATAAATTTAACCAACTAATAAAGTTAAGTTTACAATAATAAGTTTAAAAATATAGGTTAGAAAACTAATAGAACCAAGCATTAAAAAGACGTTTAAATTATTAAATAAATAGGTTATAAAAATAATGACCTAATCACCTAAAAACATATAAGCTTAATATAATACTACACAAAATAAAACACCCATTTTGAACATTATAAAACAATGTTATAATACTTAAACGTATAATCTTTAATTTTTAAAATAGGAAACATGCTTCTATAAGATATAGAAACAACTTGGTCTTTAACCAAAACAATACTATATATAGAGTTTAAACTATATAAAAGAAGATACTAGACCATAAATAAACTACTATGTCTTTTGTTTTTTCTTTTTAGCAGCAGGAAATAAAATATTATTTAAAATTAATCTGTAACCTGGAGATGTTGGATGCAAAGCTAATTCTGTTTTGGGATCTCCTACTCGATGTTGATAATCTTCGGGATCGTGTCCGCCATAAAAAGTAAAAAAACCTTTTCCTTTTATACCATGAATATATTTAGCCTCACCATTAGATTTGTTTTCACCTAAAACCAAAACGTTACTTTTAATTTCTTCTCTTGTAAAAGAAGTGGTTTGTCCCATAAATCCTTTTACTAAAGCGGTATGATTTTGATTTAACATGGTTGGAATGATATCCCATTTGGCAGAAAAGTCCATTAAAGAGAAATAATCTAAAGTTTTTAATATGTTTCTTTTTTGAGTCATATCTATACTAGAAAACTCATAAACCAGTGGACTTCGTTCTAAAGTATAATTTTTAAAAGCTAAAGTATTATCGTAATTAATTAGGGTTTGATAATTAGCATCGCTAGTATCGCCATCAAACATTGGCTCACAAATATCTACGCCATCTGCAGAAAGAGCAATATCAAAACTATCTGTAGCACTACACATGGCAAACATAAAACCGCCACCAACTACATAATCTCTAATTTTTTTAGCAACAGCTCTTTTTTCTTCAGAAACTTTATTAAAACCTAATTTTGTTGCTAAAGCTTCTGCCTCTGCTTTTTCTTCAATATACCAAGAAGCTGTTCTAAAATTTCTATAGAATTTACCATATTGCCCAGTAAAATCTTCATGATGTAGGTGTAACCAATCATATAAAATAAGTTCGTCTTTTAAAACTTCCTCATCATAAATGGTAGTATATGGAATTTCTGCATAGTTTAAAACCATTGTAACCGCATCGTCCCAAGGTTTTTTCCCTTTTGGTGTATATACAGCAATTTTAGGTGCTTTTTCCAAATCTACAGATTCCATATTCTGACTTGGACTAGCTATAGATTCTAGAATTTGAGCTGTTTTAGCATCAGAAATTACCTCAAAACTTACACCTCTAACAGTACATTCCTTTCTAAATATTTCTGCATTTGGTATTAAAAATGAACCACCACGATAATTAAGTAACCACTTAACTTTTACATTCTGATTTAAAACCCAATAGGTAATTCCATAGGCTTTTAAATGATTAATCTGTGTTTCCGAGTCCATTGGAACTAATATAGAAGATGCTTTTACATTTAAAGAAAATAAGCAAATTGCAATAAGGATAAGTAATCTTAACATATAAAGGTTTAAAATCTATCTATTTATATTTGGAAGATACTAAAAATTTGGACCTTGAAAATATCTTTAAGACAATTTTAATCTATTTAATTGTCTTTTGCAGACAATAAAGACGCCAGCACTTTAGTATTTGGAAATTGTTCTAATATAATTTTAAAAAACACAGTTATGGGAATTGCCATAACTAAACCAGGAATACCCCAAATAAAACCCCAAAACATTAACATAACCAAAACTGTTATAATGTTAATAGAGAACGATTTCCCCATAAAAACGGGTTCTAAGATAGCTCCAAAAGTAACTTGCACCATAGATACTGCTATAATAAAGAACACTAATGTACTAGAAATTTCTAGCTCTACTAACGCAAAAAGCGAACATGCTATTACTGCTATAAAAGATCCAACCATTTGAATAAAATTAATTAAGAAGGCAAATAAACCCCAAAATATTGGAAAACTAACGTCGAAAAAATAACAAGCTAATCCGGTAAAAATTCCTGTTAACGCACTAACTAAGACTTTAACTTTTATAAATTTAATTAAGTCGCGCTCAATTTTCATAAAGGTTTTAATAGATGTGTGTTTTTTCTTTAAAAGAGTATTATTTAATAATTTTTGGATATTTATAGAATCTGCTAGCCAAAGTATAGCAAAAAAAACAGTCATTAAAAGTGCGGTTAAAAAGCGACTTATAAAACTAAATGTTGGAGCTAACTGACTGCTTAATTTTTCTTTATTAATAAAACGAAGTAAACTAGAAGAGTCTGAGCTAGATTCCAAACCAAAATCACCACCATAAGTAGCTACTAAGTTATTAATTTTAGTTTCTGCTTTTTCAAAAAAAAGTGAATCTGAAGCCATTATTTCTTGACTAGATAGTTTAACCAATTCTATTCCTAACTTTAAACCAATTGCAATTACAATAATAACCACACCAATACTTAAAACTTTAGACAATCCTTTTTTTTGAAGAAAACGCATTAATGGCAAAAACAACAATGCTATAAACATTGATGACACTAGTGGAATAAATATAAACGATAATATTTTTACCAGATAAAATATAACTGGTATTACTAATACTAAAAGTAATTTATTTGTGGTACGTAGGTTATCCATACTTGGGATATTTAGGGTTTTACTTTTTATTTGTTAAAATGGTACATCATCGTTTTGATCGTCTATAGGTCCAAATGCATCATGTGGATCTGCACTAGGAAAACTGTCAGGTGTAAAAGAATCGTCATTTGCTGCTGCATTCATCTTACTATGAAACTCTTGACCAAAAGGAGTACTAAAATCGTCTAAATTATCAAACTTACCTAAGTTTCCAATAAACTTTAGGCGTATATTTTCTAATCCACCATTTCTATGTTTTGCAATAATAAACTCGGCTTGGCCAGCTGTTGGGCTTTGCTCGTCATCGTCCCATTCATCAATTTTATAGTATTCGGGTCTATAAATAAAACTTACAATATCTGCATCTTGCTCAATTGCACCAGATTCACGTAAATCGGATAATAAAGGTCTTTTAGAGCCACCACGTGTTTCTACCGCACGAGATAATTGAGAGAGAGCAATAACAGGCACTTTTAATTCTTTAGCTAAAGCTTTAAGGTTTCTAGAAATCATAGAGATTTCTTGTTCTCTATTTCCGCCATTACCTGCAGCAGTCATTAATTGTAAATAATCAATCATGATCATTTTAATGCCATGTTGAGAAGCTAAACGTCTTGCTTTTGCACGTAAATCAAAAATGGAAAGCGATGGTGTATCATCTATAAATAAAGGTGCTTTTTCTAAGTCCTTTACCTTTACATTTAATTGTTCCCACTCGTGTTTTTCTAATTTACCTGTTCTTAATTTTTCTGAAGACAGACTAGTTTCACTTGATATTAAACGCGTTATTAATTGTACAGATGCCATCTCTAAAGAGAAAAATGCTACTGGAACATTGTATTTTACGGCTATATTTCTAGCCATAGAAAGTGTTAAAGCGGTTTTTCCCATACCAGGACGAGCAGCAACAATAATTAAATCGCTTTCTTGCCATCCAGAAGTTAAGGCATCTAATTTGTCGAAACCAGAAGGAATTCCACTCATTCCTTCTTTCTTAGAGATTTCTTCAATCTTTTTTCTTGCTTGGCCTACAAGATCTCTTGCGGTTTCACTAGATTTTTTTATGTTTCCTTGAGTTACTTCGTATAAACGAGATTCTGCTTTATCTAATAAATCGAAAACATCTTTAGTTTCATCGTAAGAATCTTCAATAATTTCGTTAGATATTTTAATTAAACTTCGTTGTATAAATTTCTGAAGAATTATACGTGCATGAAACTCTATATGCGCAGATGAAGATACCTTTTGTGTTAAACCAATTAAATAAAAGTCGCCACCTGAAAGTTCTAATTTTGCATTTGTTTTTAATTGATTAGAAACTGTTAATAAATCTATAGGTTGACTTTCTTGAAACAACATAAAAATGGCTTCAAAAATGTGTTGATGTGCTTCTTTGTAAAACGCATCAGAACTTAAGATATCGATAACCTCATCTACCCCTTTTTTATCGATCATCATAGCACCTAAAACCACTTCTTCTAAATCTACAGCTTGAGGTGGTATTTTACCTTTCTCTAAATTTATAATTTTGTTTTTATTTACTTGATAGCCTTTTACTTGGTTAGGTTGTTGCATAATTAGGGTTATCTTTTTTTTTAATGATTGGTTTTATATTGAAAATATAAGATAGCGAAATTAGAAAATTGAAACCTATTCCTACTATATTTTAAAGATAGAATCTTAACCAATAGTAAACATTCTAACTGTTAATAAGTCGAAAAAATTGTTAATAAGCAAAAAAAAAAAAATCTGAAACATTACATTTCAGATTTTAATCTTGTTAGTATGTGAAATAGATTAGTCTTTAAACTCACCTATTTTTGCATATTTATCGATACGTTTTGCTATTAATTCTTTTGGTGATAAATCTTTAAATTGACCATAAGATTCTATAATAGCTTCTTTTACTGTTTTAAAAGTGGTTTCTCTATCTTTATGAGCACCGCCTAAAGGTTCTTTAACAATTTGGTCAACAATTTTCATCTTCTTCATATCTGTTGCCGTTAATTTTAAAGCATCAGCAGCGCGTTCTTTAAATTCCCAACTACGCCATAAAATAGAAGAACAAGATTCTGGAGATATAACAGAATACCATGTGTTTTCCAACATTAAAATTTTATCTCCTACACCTATTCCTAGTGCGCCACCAGATGCTCCTTCACCAATTACAACAGTAATTATTGGAACTTTTAAACGAGTCATTTCAAGAATATTTCTAGCAATAGCTTCTCCTTGACCTCTTTCTTCAGCCTCTAAACCTGGATATGCTCCTGGCGTATCTAATAAGGTTACTACAGGAATACCAAACTTCTCTGCAGATTTCATTAAACGTAAAGCTTTACGGTAACCTTCTGGATTTGCCATACCAAAATTACGGTATTGGCGGGTTTTTGTATTGTATCCTTTTTGCTGACCTATTATCATAAAAGATTGATCGCCAATTTTACCTAAACCGCCAATCATAGCTTTATCATCTTTAAAATTCCTGTCGCCATGAAGTTCTAAAAATGTATCGCCACACAAGGCTTTTATGTAATCTAATGTATATGGTCTGTCTGGATGACGTGATAACTGCACACGTTGCCAAGCTGTAAGATTCTTATATATATCTTTTTTAGTTGCAAGTAATTTTTTCTCGATTTGCTGACAAGTTTCAGTAACATCTACATCACTTTCCTCTCCAATAACTTGACACTTTTGAAGTTGATCTTCTAGTTCTTTAATTGGTAATTCGAATTCTAAATATTCCATAAGGAATTACTTTTTTAATTAGTTGTTAGTTTGTAAAATTAAACAATTTAGATTTAATTAATTGGAAAAAACTCCATATTTAACCAATATTTTTGCGTTTGCCTTTAAAAATAGCATTTAACAAAACAGTTAGTAATATTAAAGCTGCACCAAAATAAAAGGTAGAAGACATTGTTTCTGTTTCTGGAAAGAAAAATAAGGCTAAGCAAATACCATAAACTGGCTCTAAATTATAGGTTAAAACTACTGTAAAAGGACTTATAAACCTCATAACATATACAGATGCTATAAAAGCATAAGCTGTACAGATTGATGCTAAAATAAACAAGTAACCGTAGTTCTTAATTCCAAGATTAAAAAAAGACCAATTCAAATTATCTTCAACAAAAAATAAAATAATACTAATAAAGACTACTCCACTTATAAACTCGTAAAAAGATATTTTTGTTGCTGAATGTTGTTCTAAAAACTTGCCATTTAAAACGGCAAATAAAGACGACAAGAATGCGGATAATATACCAAGAAGCATTCCTAATATATAATCTAACTCGCTTCTAACAATTAAATAAATTCCAATTATTACTAATACTCCAAATAGAATCTCGTAAGTAATTAGTTTACGCTTGTATATTATAGGTTCTAGTATAGATGCAAAAAATGCACCAGTAGAAAACATAGCTAATGCTATTGATGCGTTAGATAATTTTATAGATGCAAAAAATGTAATCCAATGCAAGGCTATAACTATGCCTGCAAGTGATAACTTTAATAAAGAAGATTTAGAAATACTTAAATCTACACCTTTTATTTTTATGTAAACTAACATTATAATAGAGGCTATAACCATTCTAAACCATACTAAAGATATAGCTTCCATAGTTATTAATTTCCCTAGAATAGCTGTAAAACCAGCTATTAAAACAAGAAAATGTAAATGTAGATAATTTTTTTGCTTAACGTTTTGCATTTCTTAATAGAAAAATTGCGCCGATACCAAAAATAAAATTTGGAAACCAAACAGCTATTAATGGTGGAAAATCTGATTGTGCAGCAAGTGTTCCAAATATTTTATCGAAAAAGACAAAAATCATTGCTACGGTAATACCAAAGGCTAAATTTACGCCCATTCCACCTCTACGTTTTATAGAAGACACAGCAACCGCAATTAATGTTAATACAAATACAGAAACTGGCAGACTCCATTTTCTGTACAACTCTAGTTTGTAACGACTAATATTAGAAGAACCTCTTTTTTCTTCTTTGTCTATAAAGTCTACTAACTCTGTATAAGGTAAAGTTTCTGCTATATATTTGGCTGGTGTTAAATCTGTTAAATCGAAACTAAAAAGTGTATCCTTGGTACGCTCTGTAAATATTTCGTCTGTATCTATTCCAATTTTTCTTAATACGTAATTTTTAAGGCGATACAATGTGTCTCTATCTCTATATCTAATATTTGTTGAAGATATTTTATGAGTCATCTTTCCATCTTTAAAATGCTCGAGAGTAAAATTATATCCAGAATTTTGCTTTGGATCAAAACTACTTACATAAATAATTTCGTTATCATTAATTTGTTTAATAACATTTCCATTTTCTATAGGATTATTTCTATCTAGATATTTATACTTAAATCCATTAAAACCAGCGCTAGCTTTTGGAGCTAAAAATAGCCCCATTAATATAGATAGTCCACCAACTAAAGCTGCTCCAATTAAATATGGTCTTAAAAATCGAGTAAACGAAACTCCTGAGCTTAAAAAAGCAACAATCTCAGTGTTATTGGCTAGTTTAGATGTAAACCAAATCACAGATAAAAACAAAAACAGCGGAAATAATAAATGTGCAAAGTAAATCGTAAAGTCTAAAAGATACTGAGCTATCTCTACTCCAGAGGCTTCACTATCCAATATTTTACCAATTTTCTCTGCTAAATGAACCGTTATGGCAATAGGAATGAATAGCAATAACATTCCAAAAAATGTTGCTAAATAACGTTTTAATATGTACCAATCTAAAATTTTCATCCGCACTTAATTCTCCTTCTTATAACAGAATTATTTATTTGTTTTATAATCGATTATCCATTTGTTTTACCATTTTATCTTTCCATGTTCTAAAATCTCCTGCAATAATGTGCTTTCTAGCTTCGCGAGTTAACCACACATAAAATCCTAAATTATGTATAGTTGCAATTTGTTTTCCTAACAACTCATTTGCATGAAATAAATGGCGTAAATAAGCTTTAGAATACTCTGTATCTACCCAAGTTATTCCCATATCATCAATTGGAGAAAAATCTTGTTTCCATTTCAAATTTTTAATATTTATAGAACCGTAAGCTGTAAATAACATCCCATTACGCGCATTACGCGTTGGCATAACACAATCAAACATATCTATTCCTAAAGCAATATTTTCTAATATATTTATTGGTGTTCCCACACCCATAAGATAACGAGGCTTATCTTCTGGAAGAATTTCTGTAACGACTTCTGTCATTGCATATAACTCTTCTGCTGGTTCTCCAACAGACAATCCTCCAATAGCGTTTCCTACTGAATCTGAGTTTGCAATATACTCTGCAGATTGGCGTCTTAAATCTTTGTATGTGCTACCTTGTACTATTGGAAAAAATGCTTGAGAATAATCATATTTAAAAGGTACTTTTTCTAAATGATTTATACATCTATCTAACCATCTATGCGTCATGTGCATACTACGTTTTGCGTAGTTATAATCGCAAGGATAAGGTGTACACTCATCAAAAGCCATAATAATATCTGCACCAATAGAGCGCTGAATTTCCATTACATTTTCTGGTGTAAAGGTATGATAAGAACCGTCTATGTGCGACTTAAACTTTACGCCTTCTTCTTTAATTTTTCGTCTTCCAGATAAGGAATACACTTGGTATCCACCAGAATCT
>CALJFB010000011.1 GCA_938073895.1 uncultured Flavobacteriaceae bacterium | reverse complement strand
CTGATCTGTACTTTGCTCTAATTCTACCGTTTTAGTTGTGGAAAAACCATAAACTAAAACCGCTAATACTGGCGCAATCAATAAAGTGCGCAGTAAAATGGCTGTTTTTGTGCTTTTTGTTTTCATAAGTGTAAATCGTTTTTTTAATGTTGGGTAATTAATAGCATTGGCCAAACTATGTTGCGGTTGACTTATAGAATAATCTAAAAGTATATTTTGATATATTTTTGTATCTACGCCTTCTTGTAAAACTGCAGTATCTGCTAAGAATTCGTGATTTAATCTAATATCTTTTTTTATAAAATATAATAATGGATTAAACCAAAACACCACTTGTAATAACTCTACAAAAACAACATCTAAACTGTGTTTTTGTTTTGCATGTGTTGCCTCATGTAACAAGACTTCTTTTGGTATTTTATGTTCTGAATAGTCTTTTTTATTGAAAAATATATAGCTAAAAAATGTATGTGGTATAGTTACTTTATTAATTAAAACCGATGTAAAATGATTGGTTTTATGCTTCTCGTTAACAGAAATTTCTTTTAATATTCCGCTAATATTTAAAATAAATTTAATTCCAAAAACTAAAACACCTAATCCATAAATAGACCATAATACTATGGGGAGATAATTTATTGGAGTTTCTGGTATTTCCATATTTAAATCAGGTTGACTAAAATTTTGTGGAACAAAAACGGTTTCTGCTACATCTAAAACTACAGGTTCTACATAATTGTAAAATGTAATAAATGGGATAGCTAAAGAAATTATTATGGCAGTTAATAAATAATAACGTTTAAATTTATGAATAGACAAACGTTCTAAAACCAATTTATAAAACAGCATAAATACCGCTAAACACGCACCCGATTTTAATAAGATAGACAGTTCCATATTATTTGTTTTTTATCTCGTTATCAATTATTGCTCTTAACTCTTCTAATTCTACTTTAGACAAATTGGTTTCTTTAGTAAAAAACGATGCAAATTGCGAACTACTATCGTTAAAGAAATTTTTTATTAATCCATTAACGTGTTTAGAGAAATAATCCTGCTTTTTTACTAATGGATAATATTCTCTTGATTTTCCGAATAATTTATAACCTACAAAACCTTTATCTGCCATACGCTTTAGCAATGTTGCTACTGTTGTGGTTTTAGGTTTTGGTTCTGGATAGGCTTCTAATAAATCTTTCATAAATCCTTTTTTAAGTTTCCAGATATGATTCATTAATTCTTCTTCGGTTTTTGATAATTGCATATTCTACATCTTTAGAGTAAGTTCTACAAATGTAGAATAAATATTTAACTCTACAAACATAGAGCAACTTTTTTTTATATTTCTTAACCTTAATTTTCTAAAACAACCATATCATTTAATTTTTTATTGATAAAAAACGACATCGAATTACGAAGACTCTCGAATACTTATATTTAAGATTATTTATTTTGAGTAAACAAAAAAGTAAGTCTTAATAATGTGTTTCTATTAAAAAATACTTGTGTAATATCTTGGTGGCCAGAAACAACTTTGGTAAATCCATTTTTAATTGTAATTAAATCCTAGTCTGTTAAAGTTTTTTTTGGTTGAAGTGATAGCGGAAACCTAAAAATACTGAGAACTTAATATTAATACTTATTACTATAATTTTCTGTTTTAATAGAAAATAAATCGAAGTGATTGCATTTTAATTTAGAATTACTAAACGGATTGGGAATTGCGTTAAGGATAGAACGGTTTGTTTGAGCTCTTTTTTTTTGCTAAGACCTTTTGACTACGACCAAATATTAAAAAAAAGCGAGAAGTGATAGCCTGACCTAACTGCTGATTTTTCTTCAGGAGTTAGGAAACGCCATAATTATAAACAGGTTTTGCTAAGTTGGTTTTTTAAACAAAAAAAATCCGCTCTATTAGAACGGATTTTTAAATAACTGTATGTTTTTTTTTTACTTTTTTAACGCTGTAAAATAGTTATAGAAATACGGAATTGTTTCTATTCCTTTTAAGTAATTCCATACGCCAAAATGCTCGTCTGGAGAATGAATGGCGTCGCTATCTAGACCAAATCCCATTAAAATGGTTTTGGATTTAAGCTCTTTTTCGAAAAGTGCAACTATTGGAATTGATCCTCCACTACGTTGCGGAATTGGCTTTTTACCAAATGTGGTTTCGTAAGCTTTACTTGCGGCCTGATAACCTAAACTATCTATTGGCGTTACGTAACCTTGTCCGCCATGATGTGGATTTACTTTTACTGTAACACCTTTTGGAGCAATAGACTCGAAATGCGTTTTAAATAAATCTGTAATATTTTTCCAATCTTGATTTGGCACTAAACGCATAGAAATTTTTGCGTAGGCTTTACTTGCAATTACTGTTTTTGCACCTTCGCCAGTATATCCGCCCCAAATTCCATTAACGTCTAATGTTGGTCTTATAGAGTTACGCTCGTTTGTAGTATAACCTTCTTCTCCGTAAACTGAATCTATATCTAGGGCTTTTTTATAGTTTTCTAAACTAAAAGGCGCTTTTGCCATCTCGGCACGTTCTTCTTTACTTAATTCTTCTACATTATCGTAAAAACCTGGAATTGTTATATGATTATTCTCGTCGTGAAGCGATGCTATCATTTTTGTTAATACGTTTATTGGATTTGCTACTGCGCCACCATATAATCCAGAATGTAAATCTCTATTTGGACCTGTAACCTCAACTTCTACATAGCTTAGGCCACGTAATCCTGTTGTTATTGATGGTACATCTTTAGCAATCATTCCTGTATCGCTTATTAAAATAACATCGTTTTTAAGTTTTTCTTGATTGTTTTCTACAAAGGTTGCTAGGTTTACAGAACCAACTTCTTCTTCGCCTTCTATCATAAACTTAACGTTACAAGGTAATTGGTTAGTTTCTGTCATAAATTCCATTGCCTTAACGTGCATATACATTTGCCCTTTATCGTCGCAAGCGCCACGAGCAAAAATTGCACCTTCAGGATGTAATTCTGTAGCTTTTATAACTGGTTCAAATGGTGGAGACGTCCATAATTCTATTGGATCTGGCGGTTGCACATCGTAATGTCCATAAACCAAAATAGTTGGTAAATTAGGATCTATAATTTTATGAGCGTAAATAATTGGATAACCATCGGTTTCGCAAATCTCTACGGTATCGCAACCTGCATCTTTAAGACTTTTAGCAACAACATCTGCTGTTTGAATAACGTCTTTTTTGTAAGCAGAATCTGCACTTATAGATGGTATTTTAAGTAAATCTATTAATTCGTTTAAAAAACGTTTTTTATGTTTTTCTACGTAAGTTTTAGAATCTTGCATAATATTTTTTTGAATTTTAGTAAAAATACAAAAAACATAGATTTTATACTCAAGGTTTGTTTGTTAATTAAAACTAATGTTTATATTTGCAATCTCAAATTGCGGGCGTGGTGGAATTGGTAGACACGCTAGACTTAGGATCTAGTGCCGCGAGGTGTGAGAGTTCGAGTCTCTCCGCCCGCACTTTTTTAATCTTTCTCATTATAATTCAATATTTCCTTAATGAATACTGTTAAAGATTTGCTTGAGGTTTTGCTTTTAAAAAAAAAACAAGGTTTTTTTATTGGTAAAAGTGAGACAGTTGGCAGCTCTAATGTATTTGGTGGGCAAGTTTTAGCTCAATCCTTGAATGCTGCGTACCGAACTATTACAAATGGTAGAATATTACATTCTCTTCACTCTTATTTTTTAGAGCCTGGAGATTTAAATAAACCTATACAATATATAGTAGATGATACTAGAGACGGTGGTAGTTTTTCCACCAGAAGAGTCACTGCTGTTCAGGGGGATAAAACTATATTTATTTTAGCAGCTTCATTTCATAAAATTGAGTTTGGATTTGAGCATTTTCGTAAAATGGAACGAATAATCACTCCTCCAGAAGAATTGACAAGTTGGAGTGAACTAGCAGAGAAAAATGGCAATTTCATGCCTTTTAAATTAAAGAGCTTTTTAAGTGTTGAGCGTCCTATTGAGTTTAAACCTACTAATATTCTAAACCTTTCTAGTGATGCAGACCTTCCTCCAAAAATGGATGTATGGTTTAAACTAAAGGGTGATATTCCAAATCTGACGATTGAAATTAAGCATCAAATATTAACTTATATTTCTGATTACAATCTGCTATGGTCATCTATCCTTCCACATATGAAAAAAATTAGTTTTTCCGATATTCAAATGGCTAGTTTGGATCATGCAATGTGGTTTTATAGAGATTTTGACTTTACAGACTGGCTACTATATTCAATTGAAAGCCCTAACTCTGCCAATGCAAGAGGGGTTGCTCAAGGGCATATTTACACAAGAAAAGGAGTTCTAGTTGCATCTGTAGTTCAAGAAGGTTTAGTTAGACCTTTGACTAAATGATAATAATTTTAACTTAGTATATTTACATTAATTAGCTAAATGAAAAAAGAAGATTTTATTTATAATGACAATTTTGAAGCCCCATTAAGTGGTACTTCCCATTGGGAATCTCCTAGTAATATTGCTTTAGTCAAGTACTGGGGAAAATCTGATATTCAAATACCCAAAAACACTTCTATTAGTTTCACATTAAATAAATGTTTAACCAACACAAAGCTGGACTTTAGCAAGAAAAAAAATAATTCAGAATTTGTAGATTTTGATATTTATTTTAATGAACAACTTAAATTAGATTTTAAGCCTAAAATCCAATCTTTTTTTGAAAGAATACTTAAATATTGCCCTTATATCTTAAGTTATAAATTTAAAATAAATACAAGCAACACATTTCCTCATAGTAGTGGAATTGCTTCATCTGCAAGTGGTATAAGTGCTTTAGCGCTTTGTATTATGTCACTTGAAAAAC
>CALJFB010000010.1 GCA_938073895.1 uncultured Flavobacteriaceae bacterium | reverse complement strand
CCAATACAGAAATTTGCAAATATGTTACCAAGTAATTCATCGTTTGAAACTTGACCTGTAATTAATCCAAATTGATACAAGGCTTCTCTAATATCTAAAGCCATTAAATCGCTTGATAAATTGATGTCTAATCCGTGCTGTACTTTTTGTATTTCTTCGAAAGCTTTTAGCAAAGCATCATAATGTCTGGTGTTGGTAACAATAGTTTCGTTATTACGTAAAGCACCAGTATTTACAAAACTTAACAACTGATCTTTTAAGTGGTCTATACCTTTGTTTTGCTTTGCAGAAAGTAGTATATATTTAGAGTTTTCTATAGTTTTTAAATTGGCTTCTAATTCTAAAACTTGAACTTCTGTTAGTTTGTCTATTTTATTAGGAATTATTAATAAAGGTTTTAACGGATATTTATTCTTTATTTTTTCGATTTCTACTTTAAAAGCTTCAAAGTTACTAACAAATTGTTCTGCATCCAAAAGATATAAAACCACTTGTGCTTGTTCAATTTTTTCGAAAGTTTTTTTAATTCCAATGCCTTCAACCACATCTTTGGTTTCGCGTATTCCTGCGGTATCAATAAATCTAAATCCTATACCTTCTATAACTAACTCGTCTTCAATAGTATCTCTTGTAGTTCCAGCAATATCGCTAACAATGGCGCGATCTTCGTTTAAAAGTGCATTTAAAAGTGTGCTTTTTCCAACATTTGGTTCTCCAACAATAGCTACAGGAATACCATTTTTAATAACATTTCCAACAGCAAAACTGTCTATTAATCGTTTTAAAACAAAAGTAATTCGACTTATTAATTCTCTAAATTGAGAACGATCTGCAAATTCTACGTCTTCTTCGGCAAAGTCTAATTCTAATTCTATTAAGGATGCAAAATTTAATAATTCTTCTCTAAGTTTAGCAATTTCGCTAGAAAATCCACCTCGCATTTGTTGCATTGCTATTTGGTGAGATGCTTCATTATCCGAGGAAATTAAATCGGCCACAGCTTCTGCCTGACTTAAATCTAATTTTCCATTTAAAAAAGCACGTAAGGTAAATTCTCCTGCATCTGCCATACGGCAACCGCTTCGTAATAATAATTGAATAATTTCCTGTTGTATGTAAATAGATCCGTGACATTGTATTTCTACAACATCTTCGCCTGTGTAAGAACGTGGATTTTTAAAAACAGACACCAAAACTTCGTCTATAGTTCTAGCGCCATCCACAATATGACCTAAATGAATGGTATGTGTTTTTTGATTAGTAAGTGATTTATTTGATTTTACAGATCTAAAAACACGATTAGAAATAGAAATAGCTTCTGCTCCAGAAACTCTAATTATGGCAACTGCTCCGGCACCACTTGCTGTTGCTAAAGCAACTATTGTATCAATATTTAACATACTACAAAAGTACAAATTACTTATCTTTGAAATAAAAAAAGATGAAATACATTTTACTTTTAATTATTATGCTTGTAGTTTCTACTTCATGCAAAGAAAACAAACAAAATATAGCTGTAGATAATGGGTATACTATTACCTTAAAAAATTTAAAATCTTGGGCTAATAATAGAAAAGCTAGAATTATAAAAGTAGAAAACAGGAAACGTGTTGTTGTAGATTCTATTATTGTTAATGATGGCGGCGGCGTATTTAAAGGCGACATAAAATTATCTGGTAAGCACTATATTACTTTTGATAATAAAAGTGGTGTTATAGAATTTATTCTTAGTAACGAAACTATAGATATAATTGTAAATAATGAGACACCAAAGCTTTCTATTATTAACAATAGTCCCCAAAATAATATTATAACTACTTATACTAATGAGTCTGAATATTTAAGAAAATACATCTCTACTCTTAAAGCCAAAAACGCTGGATTTATTAAACTGAAAGACACTTTATCCATAAATAAAATTAAAAAGTCTTACGATAGTATTACAGAAGTAGGCATCAATTTTGACAAGACATTTATAAAAAATAATCCTAGTAAAGTTTTTTCTGCAATTATTTTAGAACGATTAACTTTATCAAAAACTATAAAAAAGAGTGAAGCTAAGCTGCTTTTTAAAGAGTTAAAAAATGATGCTATAAATAGTATAGCTGCAAAAAAACTAGAACCTATACTGAAAGATTAAACCTTTCCTAGTTTTTTCATTACAAACAATATTACAATAGGTAAAGCCATAATTAGCACCATAGTAAAATCTTTTTGAAATAAAAATGGTGCAAAAAACAATGTTGATACATAGCCACCAACTGCGCCACCAAAATGGGCATCGTGGCCTATATTATCATTTTGCTTTTTCATGCCATAAATGGAATATAATAAATAACCTATACCAAAAACAAAACCTGGTATTATAAAATTAATTTTCATCCAAGGATCAAATAAAATAGCCGAATAAATAATTCCCATTACTGCGCCACTTGCACCAACAGCCGTATAGCTGTAATTATTTTTCTGAAATATATACGATAACAAACTTCCAGCAACTAAACTTATTAAATAAATTAATAAAAACTTAGTTTCTCCAATTCTATAAATAACTGCGTTTGCAAAAACAAATAATGTAAACATATTAAAAATTAGATGTTGCATATCTACATGCAAAAAGCCAGAGCTAAAAAGTCTTATTTTTTCCCCATTTTTAATAGCACCAACATGAAATTTGTATTTTTCGAAAAAAGAATAATCGTTAAATCCTTTATATGAAATGACTACATTTGCTAAAATTATTATAATAGTAATTATACTTATATTACCCATTTACTGCTTTTTAAATTCAAATATACTATATATTTGTAGGACTAAAATTACTTTTTAACATGCAATTAGCAGTTTATATTTTTGCCTATCCTATTTTATGGTTTATCTCCATATTACCTTTTAGACTTCTTTATGCATTTTCTGATTTTATTTATTTTATTATTTATAATATAATTGGTTACAGGAAAAAGATAGTTTATGATAATCTTACCCTAGTTTTTCCAAATAAATCTGAAAAAGAAAAGAAAGCTATTATGAGAAAATTCTACCATCATTTTTGTGATATGATGCTAGAAGCCGTAAAATCTATGACTATTTCTGAAGCAGAAATGAAAAAACGCTTCACTTTTACTAACATTGATTTAATTAATAATTTAGAAAACAAAAACCGAAGTATTATTTTAATGTGTAGCCATTACGGAAGTTGGGAATGGATTTTTGTAATGCAAACTTACTGCAAAAACGTTGGATATGCTGTTTACAAAAGACTTGCTAATCCACATTTCGATAAATTATTTAAACGCATTAGAGCAAAATACAACAGTCATCTAATTACCACAAAAGAAACCATACCAACTTTAATTAAAGCAAAACGAGATGGAATAAAAACCATTAATGGTTTTGTAAGCGACCAATCTCCAAAACTTGATCGTGCATTTTATTGGCGAAAATTTATGGGCATAAAAGTTCCCGTACATACTGGTGCCGAAGTTTTAGCAAAAAAACTAGATATGTCTGTAGTGTTTTTTAATGTAAAACGCTTAAAGCGTGGCTATTACCAATGTACCTACAAAACTATTGCCGAAGATCCAAAAACAACTAAAGAACACGAAATTACAGACAATTTTATAGCGTTAGCTGAAGCTGATATTTACAATGCGCCACAATACTATTTATGGACACATAAACGCTGGAAACATAGAGATAAAATTCCTGTTACATTAAAAAAAACACCAAAACTATAAGCCTTAAACATTTATTACTATAATGTAATTATTAAGGCTAATAACGATCAAATTAAAGACAAAAATCAAAGTGGCTTTGCTGCATTAAATAAGGTTGAGCTTTTGCTCTGTGCATACAAAATATCTTTACAATTTAGCAATCACTTTAATTTCTGCTATAATTTTATCGGCTAAAACATCTGCTTCTTCCTGAGATTTTGCTTCAGTATAAATTCTAATTATTGGTTCTGTATTACTTTTACGTAAATGTGCCCAACTTTCTGAAAAATCTATTTTAACGCCATCAATAGTCGTTAAATCTTCGTTTTTATAACGATTTTCCATAGCTTCCAAAATAGCGTCAACATCTAAAGTAGGCGTTAATTCTATTTTCTTTTTACTCATAAAATAGCTTGTGTAAGTTTTACGTAAATCGCTAACAGACATTTTCTTTTCGGCTAGTAAACTTAAAAATAAAGCAACACCAACTAAGGCATCACGTCCGTAATGAGAATCTGGATAGATAATTCCACCATTTCCTTCGCCACCAATTACGGCATGATTTTTTTTCATTAAATTAACAACGTTAACTTCTCCAACAGCACTTGCTTGGTAAGTTCCGCCATGCTTTTCAGTAACATCACGCAAAGCTCTTGTAGAACTCATATTACTTACTGTGTTTCCTGGGGTTTTACTTAAAACGTAGTCGGCACAAGCTACAAGTGTGTATTCTTCGCCAAACATTTCTCCATTTTCGTCCATAAAAGCTAAACGATCTACATCTGGATCTACAACAATTCCAAAATCGGCATTGTGTTTTTTAACTTCTTCAGATAAATCGCCTAAATGTTCTTTTAGAGGTTCTGGGTTGTGTGGAAAATGTCCTGTTGGATCGCAATATAATTTTATAGGTTCCACGCCTAAAGCTTCTAATAATAAAGGAATAGCAATTCCTCCTGTACTATTTACACCATCTACAACAACTTTAAAGTTACACGCTGCAATAGCATCTTTATTAACTAAAGGTAAGTCTAAAACTTCGTCTATATGTATGTCTATATACGCATCGTTTACAGTAATTTCGCCTAAATCGTCAACATCTGCAAATGTCATTGCATCAGATTCTGCTATATCTAAAATTTTTGCGCCTTCTACAGCATTTAAAAATTCGCCTCTTGCATCTAATAATTTTAAAGCATTCCATTGTTTTGGGTTATGGCTTGCTGTTAAAATAATTCCTCCATCTGCATGCTCCAAAGGAACTGCTAATTCTACCGTTGGCGTTGTAGATAATCCTAAATCTATTACCTTAATTCCTAATCCTACTAAGGTATTCATTACTAAATTTTGCATCATATCTCCAGAAATACGTGCATCTCTACCAACAACTACGCGGTATGTTTCTTTGTCTAATTGTTGCTTTAACCAAGTTCCGTAAGCGCTTGCAAATTTAACGGCATCAATTGGTGTAAGATTTTCGCCTACTTTTCCTCCAATAGTTCCTCGTATACCTGAAATAGATTTTATAAGTGTCATAACAATTTTATATCCAATAATTTTAAACAAATATAATATTTTCAAAACGGTATTTTATAATTCCTTATTTGTAATTTCGAATTATGAATTATTTAGCCCACATCTATTTGTCTGAAAACGATGAGAAAGTTGCCATTGGAAATTTTATTTCGGATAGTATTAGAGGAAAAAACTACTTAAATTACCCTAAGGAAATTCAGGTTGGGATTTTGCTTCATAGAGAGATTGATACTTTTACAGATGCGCATCCAATAGTTAGAAAAAGTACGAAGCGTTTACACAAAAATTATGGCCATTATGCTGGTGTTATTGTAGATGTGTTTTACGATCATTTTTTAGCTAAAAACTGGTGTCATTATTCTTCTGTTCCTTTAGATGAATTTATTCAGAATTTCTACACAAGTCTTACTAATCATAAAACCGTTTTACCTAAACGCATTCAGGAATTTATGCCTTACATGATTGAATCTAATTGGTTATTAAACTATCAATATTTAGATGGCATTCAAATGGTTTTAGATGGTATTAATAGACGAACAAATTACCGTTCTAAAATGAATTTAGCACTTACAGAGCTACAAGAGTTTTATGCCGAATTTGAAGCCGAATTTACTTTGTTTTTTAAAGAATTAATTAAACTAACAACCCTAAAACATAAAGAAATAAGAGAAAAAATATATACATTTGACTAATCTAGCCTAAAAAAATACTCTAATTTTAATACTAAATATTAAACCATTTTAAAAATGAAAAAGCCTTTTACATTTAAACGTATACTTAAAATAATAAGTGGAGTAATTATTTTTTTTACACTACCAACAATTTTATTATTAGGCTATATTTACTTTAAATACAACCAAGATTTACCAATTGTAAAGCCTAGTGTTGAAGCAGATATATTAGCACATAAAATGCTTAAATCTTTAGATTTTGAAGCTTATAAAAATACAGATTATATAGAGTTTACATTTAAAAACAGACATCATTATAAATGGAACAAATTAGAGAATTCATGCCAAGTTTACTGGAAACAATTTCAAGTAGATTTAGATTTAGCAAACACAAAAAACTCTAAAGTTTTAATTGGTAAACAACCTTATAATGGCGTAGAAAAAAACCAATATATAAAAACTGCAATAGACTATTTTAATAATGATTCCTTTTGGTTAGTTGCACCTTATAAGGTTTTCGATAAAGGAACAACAAGAGCAATTGCTACAAACCAGGATGGAGAAAAAGGTTTATTAGTAACTTACACTTCTGGTGGCTCTACACCTGGCGATGCTTACCTTTGGCATTTAGACCAAAATAATTTTCCTAAAAGCTTCCAAATGTGGACAAGCATTTTACCTATAGATGGTTTTCCTTCTTCTTGGGATAATTGGACAACTACAAAAACAGGTGCTAAATTACCAACATTTCACAAATTAGGCTTTTTAGGTCTAGAAATTACTGGAATAAAAACAGAAAAAAACTAAACACGTAATACATAAAAAATCTAATTAATTATGTAGCATAGTCCAAAGCAAGAAAAGTATCTTAAAAAAAGACTCTATAAATTTAATAGATTTAAAAAACGAAGTAATCCAATAAATAACAAAATTCTAACATATTCAGCTTTCAAATTGAGCATATAAAAATGTATCTTTACTGCTTTGCTTTGTTATGAATAGATTTGAAGAAAACATAGAAGTTAAAGGTGCAAGAGCACACAACTTAAAAAACATAGACGTTACTATTCCTCGCGAGAAATTAGTGGTAATTACAGGACTTTCGGGTTCTGGAAAATCCTCTTTGGCTTTCGATACCATTTATGCCGAAGGACAAAGGCGTTATATTGAAACGTTTTCTGCTTATGCCAGACAATTTTTAGGCGGATTAGAACGTCCAGATGTTGATAAAATTGACGGTTTATCTCCTGTAATTGCCATAGAACAAAAAACCACAAGTAAATCGCCAAGATCTACAGTTGGAACTATTACAGAAATTTACGACTTTTTACGTTTACTTTTTGCTCGTGCAAGCGACGCCTACAGCTTTAATAGCGGCGAAAAAATGGTAAGTTATAGCGATGAGCAAATAAAAAAACTAATAACAGAAAGTTATAAAGGAAAACGCATAAATATTTTATCACCTGTAGTGCGTTCTCGTAAAGGTCATTATCGCGAACTGTTCGAGCAAATTGCCAAACAAGGCTTTGTAAAAGTCCGTACAGACGGCGAAATAAAAGATTTAGTTAAAGGCATGAAACTAGATCGCTATAAAATGCACGATATTGAAATTGTTATTGATCGCCTTAAAATTGATGCTACACAAGATAACGATAAACGCTTAGACGAAAGCATAAATACAGCAATGTATCATGGCGAAGATGTGCTAATGGTTATAGACCAAGACACACAAGAAGTACGCTATTTTAGTAGAAATTTAATGTGCCCAAGCTCTGGGATTTCGTATCCAAATCCAGAACCAAATAACTTCTCTTTTAACTCGCCAAAAGGTGCTTGCCAAAATTGTAATGGAATTGGAGAATTGTATCAAGTTAATACAGATAAAATTATTCCAGACGATAAATTATCTATAAAAAATGGCGCTATTGCACCTTTAGGAGAAGCCAAACAAACATGGATTTTTAAACAATTAGAAACCATTGCAACCAGATATAATTTTAAAATAACCGATGCTTTTAAGGATATCCCAAAAGATGCTCAAAAAATTATTATGTTTGGTGGAAACGAAAAATTTACCGTAAACTCTAAAGCGCTTGGTGTTGCTAGAGATTATAATATAGATTTTGAAGGCGTTGCTAATTTTATTGAAAGTCAATACGAAAATGCAGAATCTACCTCTTTAAAAAGATGGGCAAAAGATTATATGGACAAAGTTAATTGTCCTGTTTGCCAAGGTTCACGCTTACGTAAAGAATCTTTATATTTTAAGGTTAATGGTAAAAACATAGCCGAATTAGCCAATTTAGACATTGTAGATGTTGCAGATTGGTTTAAAAAACTACCAAAACACTTATCTAAATCTCAAAGTGTAATTGCAGAAGAAGTTATTAAAGAAATTAATGCAAGACTTCAGTTTTTATTAGATGTAGGTCTAAACTATTTATCTTTAAACCGAAGCTCTAAATCACTTTCTGGTGGAGAAGCGCAACGTATTAGATTAGCCACACAAATTGGCTCTCAACTAGTAGGTGTTTTATATATTTTAGATGAACCAAGTATTGGACTTCACCAACGTGATAACGAAAAACTAATTAATTCTCTAGAATCCTTAAGAGATATTGGAAACTCTGTAATTGTAGTAGAACACGATAAAGATATGATAGAGCGTGCAGATCACGTTATAGATATTGGACCTTTTGCAGGGAAATATGGTGGCGAAATTATAAGCCAAGGTAAACCAAGCGATTTAATAAAAGAAAACACACTTACTGCAGACTATATTACTGGCAAAAAGAAAATTGAAATTCCAAAAAAACGCCGCGAAGGCAACGGAAATTTCTTAGAGTTAAAAGGTTGTACAGGAAACAACTTAAAAAACGTTTCAATAAAACTACCTTTAGGTAAAATGATTGGCGTTACAGGTGTTTCTGGAAGTGGTAAAAGCACACTAATTAACGAAACTTTGTACCCTATTTTAAATGCCTATTATTTTAATGGCGTTAAAAAACCTATGCCTTACAAAAGCATTAAAGGTCTAGAACATATAGATAAAGTTATAGATATTAACCAGTCGCCAATTGGTAGAACACCAAGAAGTAATCCTGCAACTTACACTAAAACTTTTGACGAAGTTAGAAGTCTTTTTGCTAAAGTACCAGAAGCTATGATTCGTGGTTATAAACCTGGACGATTTAGTTTTAACGTAAAAGGCGGAAGATGCGAAACGTGCCAAGGTGGCGGATTACGAGTTATAGAAATGAATTTCCTTCCAGACGTTTATGTAGAATGCGAAACTTGCCAAGGAAAACGTTTTAACCGCGAGACTTTAGAAATTAGATACAAAGGCAAAAGTATTAGCGATGTTTTAAATATGACCATAGATGATGGTGTAGCTTTTTTTGAAAATATTCCAAAAATATATAGAAAACTAAAAACCATACAAGATGTTGGCTTGGGTTATATTACTTTAGGACAACAAAGCACAACACTTTCTGGAGGAGAAGCACAACGCATAAAATTAGCTACAGAATTAAGTAAACGCGATACTGGAAATACATTTTATATTTTAGACGAACCCACAACAGGTCTTCATTTTGAAGATATTAGAGTTTTAATGTTAGTTTTAAATAAATTAGCAGATAAAGGAAATACAGTTTTAATTATTGAACACAATTTAGATGTTATAAAAACTGTAGATTATATTATAGATGTAGGACCTGAAGGCGGAAAAGGTGGCGGAGAAATTTTAGCAAAAGGAACACCTGAAGAAGTTGCTAAACATAAAACTAGCCACACAGCACGTTTCTTAAAACTAGAATTAGCTTAGTATATTAAATATTCTATCTATTTAGAAATAAATAAATGGTGTAATAAAATAGCTTCTTAAATAGCATTATAACATCAAAAAAACGCTTTAAAAACCAATTATTAACACTAATTAATAATTTTATAGGAGATAATAAATTCAAGAAAATAATAATAAAATTCTAGTATAAAACTTAAATTAGCATTAAACATTTTATAATACATTACTATGAGATCAGAAAAACATCATAAAGGTTGGAATGAAATAAAAACAAACGATTCTTGGGCATTATTTAAAATAATGGGCGAATTTGTTAATGGCTTTGAAAAAATGAGTTCTATTGGACCATGTGTTTCAATTTTTGGTTCTGCAAGAACTAAACCAGATCACGCCTACTACAAATTAGCTGAAAGTATGGCTAAAAGTATTGTAGATGCAGGTTTTGGAGTTATAACTGGCGGAGGACCAGGAATTATGGAAGCTGGAAATAAAGGTGCGCATTTAGCAGGTGGAACTTCTGTTGGATTAAATATTGAGTTGCCTTTTGAGCAACACGATAATCCATATATAGACAAAGGAAAAAGTTTAGATTTCGACTACTTTTTTGTGCGTAAAGTTATGTTTGTAAAATACTCGCAAGGTTTTGTGGTTATGCCTGGAGGATTTGGAACTTTAGACGAACTTTTTGAAGCTATTACTTTAATTCAAACCAATAAAAGTGAACGTTTTCCTATTATATTAGTTGGCACAGAATTTTGGTCTGGCTTAATGGATTGGATAAAATCTACCTTATTAGAAAAATTTGGCAACATTAGCCCAAAAGATCTTGATTTAATACATCTTGTAGATACTGAGAATGAAGTTATAGATATATTAAACAACTTCTACAACTCTGCTAAATTAAGTCCTAATTTTTAATTAGTACGCAACGTATTTTAATTATCATCATCTATTTTATAAACACATTTTTTACATAATTAAGGTTAACAACTATTTTCCTCTTGAACAAAAAACATATTTTATTTTTTATTTTCACACTAATACTAAACTATGTAAATAGTCAAAATAGTATTAAAATAACGGCAGAATTACATCCCGAAAATAAAACGATTACAATTGTACAAGATTTGATATTTAAAAATACAACATCAAATAATTTAAACGAAATTTATCTTCAAGATTGGACTCATAGTTACTCAAATAAAAAAACGCCTTTAGCTAAAAGATTTGCCGAAGAATTTAAAAACACCTTTCATTTTGCAAGTAAAGATGATCGTGGAGAAACTTCAATTTCTAAACTAAAAATAGATAATCAAGATTTAAAATTTGAACGCTTAGAAAATCAGATAGATATTATTAAAATAAATTTAAAAAAACCATTAGAAGGAAATTCTAGTATAACAATTCATTTAGAATATACATTACAAATACAAAACGATAAATTTACGCGTTATGGTGTAAATGCTAAAAAAGATTTTAATTTACGTTACTGGTTTATTGTTCCTGCAGTTTATAATGGAGATTGGCAGTTTTACAGTAATAAAGATTTAGACGACCAATTTACTTCGCCTTATAATATTGATTTAAGTTTTAAATATCCTGAAACTTATCAACTTATTTCGGCTTTAAACACTAAAAATGAGACCACTTTAAATACAACAAAAACAACTAAATTATCTGGTACAAATGTATTAAGCAATAAATTATCTTTAGTGAAAAAAGAAATTTATAAAACTGTAGAAACAGACTTTTACAACATTTTAAGTAACGTAGATATTGATAAACTAACGCCTTTAGAAACTACAATTATTAACAATAAAGTCGCTAAATATATTAGCAATTTACTTGGAGAATATCCCAATAAAAAAATGCTAATTACTTATATAGATTACAAAAAAGAGCCGCTTTATGGTTTAAATTTATTACCCGATTTTATTAGACCTTTTCCAGACACTTTTCAATACGAATTTAAAATTTTAAAACTATCGCTTAGAGATTATTTAGAAAACACATTAGCTTTAAATCCGCGTAAAGACCAATGGATTATAGATGGAATTCAAACATATGTATTAATAAAATATGCCCAAACCTATTATCCTGATACCAAAATATTGGGAAATTTAGCCAAAATTTGGGGCGTAAGAAGTTTTCATGCTGCAGATTTAAAATTTAACGATCAATATAACTTTCTTTATTTACATATGGCGCGTTCTGGTTTAGATCAACCTATTGGAATGGCAAAAGATTCTTTAATAAAATTTAACAAAAATATATCCAATAAATACAAAGCAGGATCTGGACTAAATTACTTAAACGATTTTGTTGGAAACAACACCATAGACTCTACACTTTTTAATTTTATTAAAACTAAAAAGCTTAAACCAATAAATTCAAAAACATTAAAAACAGCATTAACTAAATCTACAACAAAGAATATTTCTTGGTTTTTTGACGAATATATTAACACTAAAAATAAAATAGACTATAAGATTAAACGTGTTAAAGTTAAAGACGATTCCATAGAGATTACATTAAAAAATCTTCGTAACTCAAGAATGCCATTATCATTTTATGGACTAAACAAAGATAGTATTTTAGAAAAAAAATGGCTTAATGGCTTTAATGGCGATACTACTTTTGTTCTAAAAAACAATAACCAAACACGTTTTGCAATAAATCAAGAAAACACATTTCCTGATTTTAATATGCGTAACAATTTTAAAAATGTTAAAGGTCTATTTAATAAACCGTTACAAATTAAACTTATTAAAGACATAGAAAATCCTAACTATAACCAAGTGTTTTTTATGCCTGAGTTTGAGTATAATTTTTACGATGGTGTTATTATTGGGCCAAAATTATATAACAAAACTGTTTTAAGTAAACGCTTTATTTATAGACTAAGTCCATTATATGCTACAAAAAGCAAACAATTTGTAGGTAGCGCATCTTTAATCTATAACTTTATAAATGATAACCAAGCAAACTACAAAACCAAAATAGGCCTTTCTGGAGAATACTTTAATTACGCACCTAACCTATCTTATTACACCTATAATCCATATTTAATTTTTAGCTTTAGAAATCCAGACGATTTAAGAGATAATTACTCAAGGCGATTACTTTTTAGATACGTAACTGTATCCAGAGATGTAGATCCAACAGGAGAATTTGAAACTATTGGCGAGCCAAAATATAGCATTTTTAATGCAGGCTATAGCGAATCTAACCTGAATTTAAAAAACTCGTTTTTCTGGGGAACCGGTTTACAAATAGCTAAAGACTTTGGAAAAATAACAGCAAGTCTAGAATATAGAAAACTTACAGAAAACAACAGGCAATTTAATTTACGCATATATTCTGGTGCATTTTTATATAACAAAACAGCAAGTCAATCGGACTTTTTTAGTTTTGCTTTAGATAGACCATCAGACTATTTATTTGATTATAATTACTTAGGAAGAAGCGAAACAGAAGGCTTATTAAGTCAGCAATTAATTACATCCGAAGGTGGATTTAAATCTAAATTAAGCACACCATTTGCAAACCAATGGATAACAACCGCAAACACAAGTACAACCATTTGGCGCTATATTATGGCTTATGGAGATGTTGGTATGGTTAATAACAAATTCTCTAAACCAAGATTTGTTTACGATTCTGGAATTAGATTAAATTTAGTAGAAGATTATTTCGAACTTTACTTTCCTGTATATTCTAATTTAGGTTGGGAAATTGGCGAAAAAAACTATGGAGATCGCATTAGATTTAAAGTTACTTTATCTCCAAAAACATTGCTAGGCTTATTTACTAGACGTTGGTATTAATATGTTATAGTAATTTAATTAAAGTGTGTTAAATCGTACAAAACAATTACTAAATTGGTGCTTTATCAAAAGTTGTTGCGTCTTTTTTGCGTACGTCTAAATTTCTGCTGAAAATTCCTGGCATACAAAAACCCTAACTATTCTTATACCAAAGGTTGTAACACATATAAAAAAATCTTTAAATCTTAATAATAACTGTTTTTATTTCGAGTCTTTCATTTTTGCAAAACAAGAAAATGAAAATATAAAATGGAAAAACAGATTATTAAGTATTCTAGGAGATTCTATTAGTTCCAACGCTTTTCTAATCTATTAAATCGATAAGTGACTATTATTACAAAATTAAAACAGCTTTTAACTAATTAATACCTGTTGGGTAATTAAAGTTAATTAATAACTATTTAAATCTTATAGCTAAATTAAATAATCCGTACCAAAAAGGTCTATTTTATTGTTTTAAATCAAAATCAACATTAAAACAACTATTATATTAACATATTAATAATTATTTAAGAATTTACAACGTTGTAAAAACAACTTTAATTCACTAAATTTGTGTTCTAAACTTTAAGTAGATGCAAACAAAAAATACTTCAAAAGAAGAATTATCTTTTAACGACTTTAAAACTGAAATTATTAACGATTATAAACTTGCTGTTACTAGTAGAGAATGTAGTCTTTTAGGACGTAGAGAAGTTTTAACCGGTAAAGCTAAATTTGGAATTTTTGGCGATGGTAAAGAAATACCTCAATTAGCATTAGCGAAAGCCTTTAAAAACGGAGATTTTAGATCTGGTTATTACAGAGACCAAACCTTCATGATGGCTATTGGAGCATTAGATATAGAAAGCTTTTTTGCTGGATTATATGGTAACACCAATTTAGAACATGAACCAATGTCTGGAGGAAGACAAATGGGCGGACATTTTTCTACACAAAGTTTAGACCAAAATGGAAATTGGAAAGATTTAACAGCTCAAAAAAACTCAAGTGCAGATATCTCTCCTACTGCTGGACAAATGCCAAGACTTTTAGGTTTAGCACAAGCCTCTAAAATCTACAGAAATGTAGAAGGTATAGATACTACTAATTTTTCAGAAAAAGGAAACGAAATAGCTTGGGGAACCATAGGAAACGCAAGTACTAGCGAAGGTTTATTTTTTGAAACTATTAACGCTGCAGGTGTTTTACAAGTACCAATGGTAATGAGTGTTTGGGATGATGAGTACGGAATTTCTGTACACGCAAAACATCAAACTACAAAAGAAAACATATCAGATATATTAAGAGGTTTTCAACGTAACGAAGACGGAAATGGCTACGAAATTCTAAACGTTAAAGGTTGGGATTATCCAGCTTTAATGGAAACATACCAAAAAGCAGCCAAAGTTGCGCGTACAGAACATGTTCCTGTTTTAATTCACGTAAACGAATTAACACAACCACAAGGTCATTCTACTTCTGGTTCTCACGAACGCTATAAAAATGAAGATAGATTAGCTTGGGAACGTGAATTTGACTGTAATGTAAAATTTCGTGAATTTGTTTTAGCTAATGGTTTTGCAACTGAAGAAGAATTAGATACAATAGATAAAGACATAAAAAAGCAAGTTCGTGATGGTAAAAAAGCTGCTTGGTCTAACTTTATAGATCCAATAAAAGCAGAAAAAGGTTCAGTTTTAGACCTTCTTAAAGCCGTTTCAAACAGCAGTGGAAATAAAGTGTTTATTGATAAGTTAATCCACACTTTAGAAAACTCTAAAGAGCCTAATCGTAAAGATATACTTTCTACAGCTAGACAAATATTACGTTTGGTAGCTAAAGAAAACTCTTCAGAAAGAGAACAACTTAGAAACTGGATAAATACATATTTCGATAAAATTCAACCAAAATATTCATCGGATTTATACAACGATTCAGACTCTAAAGCATCTAGAATAGAAGAAGTTTTACCAGAATTTAACGCAGACACAAAAGATGTTGATGGTCGTGTTGTAATTAGAGAAAATTTTGATGCTATTTTTAATAAATATCCTGAAGCCTTAATTTTTGGTGAAGATTCTGGAGCAATTGGAGATGTAAATCAAGGTTTAGAAGGTTTACAGGAAAAATACGGCGAATTACGTGTTGCAGACGCAGGAATTAGAGAAGCAACTATTTTAGGTCAAGGTATTGGAATGGCAATGCGTGGCTTACGTCCAATTGCAGAAATCCAATATTTAGATTACATTTTATATGCATTACAAATAATTTCTGATGACTTAGCAACCTTACGTTATAGAACAAAAGGAAGACAAAAAGCACCACTAATAATTAGAACTCGTGGACACAGATTAGAAGGTATTTGGCATTCTGGATCACAAATGGGCGGAATTATTAATTTAGTGCGTGGTGTGCACGTTTTAGTTCCAAGAAACATGACTAAAGCAGCCGGTTTTTACAACACTCTTTTAGAAAGCGACGAACCTGCAATTGTTGTAGAATGCTTAAATGGTTATCGTTTAAAAGAAAAAATGCCAAGTAATTCTGGAGATTACAAAACTCCTTTAGGTGTTGTAGAAACTATAAAAGAAGGAACAGATATTACATTAGTTTCTTATGGTTCTACATTACGAATTATCCAAGAAGCCGCAAAACAATTATTAGAAGTTGGTATTAATGCCGAAATTATAGATGTTCAAAGTTTATTACCATTCGATATAAACCACGATATTGTAAAAAGCATTGCTAAAACAAATCGTTTAATGGTTATAGACGAAGATGTTTCTGGAGGCGCAAGTGCATTTATTTTAGATAAAATTTTAAATACACAAAACGCTTACAAACATTTAGACAGCAAACCATTAACTCTAACTGCTAAAGAGCACAGACCTGCATATGGAACAGATGGCGATTATTTTTCTAAACCTAGTATAGAAGATGTTTTTGAAGCCGTTTACAATGTTTTTACAGAAGTAAATCCTACAGAGTTCCCAACTTTAAGATAATATTTATTACCATAAATTTAAAGACGCTTTTTAATTAAAGCGTCTTTTTTTTTACCAATATTTCAATAAAAAAATATAATAAACACTTTTTAAAAGCTATTTGTAACTTATAGTACTTTGCTGTTAGTGTAAAGATAAAAGGTTAGAAACTTTACATTTCTGTAAATTACAATGTAAAGATTCAAAAACTAAATTAGGCTAATAACGTTTTATTCAATGTTGTGTATTTAAAGTTAGATTTTAAATTTTTATTAATTATAATTAAACAAAAAACATTTAAAAGCATAAACAATTCAACAACATAAATAACCTATATAAAGCTTCGCTAATTAAAATTTAGATACTTATATTTATTGCTCATAACACAAAATGCTGGAATTAATAATCTAAAATTATAAATGGCAAATAACAACAACAAAATAAGCCTTAAAGATGCTATTTCTATTGGTATTGGTGGAATGGTTGGTGGCGGAATTTTTGCTGTTCTTGGCTTAGCAGTAGCATTAGCAAAAGGCGGAACACCATTAGCGTTTTTAATTGCTGGTCTAATTGCATTAATAACGGCTTATAGTTATGCCAAATTATCTACCACATTTCCAGATCGTGGCGGAACCGTAAAATTTATAAATGTAGGTTTTGGCAAATCGGTTTTTAGTGGTGCTATCAATAATTTATTATGGATAAGTTATATTATTATGTTAGCACTTTATGCTTCTGCATTTGGATCTTACGCACCCAATTTATTTAAAATTACAGGTTCTTCTGTTGATTTTCATATCTACACAACATTAATTATTTTAATTGCAACTTTTATAAACTATTATAGTATTAAAGTGGTTGGAAAAATAGAATCTTATGCTGTAATTATTAAATTAATCATTCTTTTAGCCTTTATTACTTTTGGGCTTTATGGTTTAATTGATAACGAAAACTTGGTACAACTTAGCGTTTCTAATTGGGAAAAACCTCTAAGCCTTTTAACTGGCGGAATGGTTATTTTTGTGGCTTATGAAGGTTTTGAGCTTATTGCAAATGCGGCACCAGATATAGAAAACCCTACAAAAAACATTACTAAAGCCTATTTATATTCTGTAGTTTTTGTAATTATATTATATGTAATTATAGCTATTGTAACTATTGGATCTTTACCATTTACAACTATTGCCACAGCAGAAGATTATGTTTTAGCTGAAGCCGCAAAACCATTATTAGGCAAGCTTGGTTTTACTATAATTACTATTGCAGCACTAATTTCTACGTTTTCGGCTATAAATGCCTCTTTATATGGTGGAACTCGCGTTAGTTTTGAAATTGCTGAAGACAACGAATTACCTCACTTTTTAACTAGTAAATTATGGAACCAACCTATTGGATTGTTTATTACTGCAGTTGCAACTATTATAGCTGCAAATTTTCTTAAATTAGAAAGTATTTCTACTGCTGGAAGTGTTGGTTTTTTACTAATATTTGCGCTTGTAAATTTTATTGGATTTAAATTTCATAAAAAAATAAATGCCAATAAATATATTCCATTAGCAGGTTTTATAGCTTGTTCTACTGCTTTAATTATTTTAATAACCAATCAATTTAGTATTAATCCTACAGGAATTATTATTGCGGTTTCTATTATTCTATTTTGCTTTATTGTGGAGTGGTTTTATAAAAAAACGACTAAAAAATAACATTTATGAAAGCTGAATCTGTTGTTACTATTAGAAAGGAATTAAAGCATAAATCTCCAGAAGAATTACAGGAGTTATGTTTGCGTTTAGCACGATTTAAAGCGGAAAACAAAGAACTACTAACCTATTTGTTATTCGAATCTGAAAACGAAGAAACCTATATAAATACAGTTAAAGAATTTATAGACACTAAGTTTTCTGAAATTGGATCAAATAATTATTATCACATAAAAAAAGGTGTTCGAAAAATTCAACGAAACACTAAAAAATTTATTAGATATTCTAATGTAAAAGAAACAGAAGTTGAGCTTCTACTCTACTTTTGTAGGAAATTAAAAGCGTTTAGGCCTTCTATTAATAATAACACAACGCTAAAAAACATCTATTTAAAACAATTAGAAATGATTTCTAAAAAAGTGATAAAACTGCACGAAGATTTACAATACGATTATAATGAAGATATTAAAGATTTAGAATAAAAAACTATGCGTTTAGGATAAATCTGCGTTAAAAAAACTTTCTACTGGTAAAATGTAATATGCTAATCAATAAAAATCTAACCCATAATTTTAACCAACATCTCTTTTAGTAAATCGCCTTGTGGTGTTGCGTTAGCATTTACGCCTTTACTTTTTAAATCAAACTCTCTAATTACACCAATAACTTTACTTACTTGACGCATTGGATAATGTCGCGACGCAGTAATATAATCGTTTACAAAAAATGGATTAACACCAAGTTTAGACGCTACATTTCTTGGGTTTTTGTCGGATAATCCGTGAAGCTTTAAAAGCTGAGAAAAATAATTAAACAATATAGAAACCGTAAAAACCATTGGATTGTCTTTTGGATTTTCGCCAAAATAATGGATAATTTTAAAAGCTTTCATTTTATCTTTAATACCAATAGCTTTTTGCAATTCAAAATTATTATAATCCTTACTTATACCAATATTTTCCTCGATATGTTGCGCCGTAATTTGAGTTCCAACCGGTAAAACAATTTGAAGTTTGTCTAATTCGTTATTAATTTTACCTAAATCGGTTCCTAAAAATTCAGTAAGCATTATTGCTGCTTTAGGTTCTATAGTGTAATTTTTGGACGATAAAACACGTCTAATCCAATCTGGAATTTTGTTTTCGTATAATTTCTTACTTTCAAAAACAACACCTACTTTTTTAGCTTCTTTATATAAAGATTTACGCTTATCTATTTTTTTGTATTTGTAGCAAATTACCAAAATTGTACTTGGCTGCGGATTTTTACAATAAACAGATAACTTATCTATAGTTCTAGATAAATCTTGCGCTTCTTTAACAATAAGAACTTGATGTTCTGCCATCATTGGAAAACGTTTGGCTTGCCCAATAACATCGTCAATAGTAACATCGCGACCATACATGACCATTTGGTTAAAACCTTTTTCTTCTTCGGATAAGACATTAGCTTCAATAAAATCTGAAATTTTATCAATGTAATAAGCTTCTTCACCCATTAAAATATAAATAGGTTTTAAGTTTTTCTGCTTAATGTCTGCTACTAATTGCTTTACGTCTTCCAATGATTTCGGTTTTAGTTGAATAAAATTCAGCTACATATTTGTAATTTAAATCTTGTGCTTTACCTTTACTCAGATTAGTAAATTATAAATGCAACACTTAAATTTTCCACAATATACATTTCGATTCAAAAATAGCGAAAATAAAGTCGCCATATTTGATGAAATACGTAAAAAATTTATCATTCTTCAACCCGAAGAATGGGTAAGGCAACATTGTGTGCAGTATTTAATTCAACATAAAAACTATCCAAAATCGCTTATAAACGTAGAAAAAGAGCTAATTATAAACGATTTAAAAAAAAGATACGACATTGTTGTTTTTAATCCTAATGGCAGTATTTTTCTTATTGTAGAATGTAAAGCGCCAGAAATTAAGATTAACCAAAGTACTTTTGATCAAGTTGCGCAATATAATTTAAAGCTAAATGCCACTTATTTAATGGTTACAAATGGCTTGGAGCATTATTATTGTAAAATGGACTTTGTAAACGAACGTTACCAATTTTTAGAAGATATTCCCGATTATAAAGGTTAGCTTGTTGGTTGTTAAGCATTAAAAAATAGGATAGACACTTTTTAACTAATTTTAAAACAGTAAAGTTAAAACTAAAGACATATACTTTTTATGGACTAAATCAATACTAAAGTAGATATTACTATTTTGATTTAAAAATGGATTGCTAATATTTTAAAGAAATGAATAACCTAAAATTAAAATCGGAACGATTAACTTTAAGATTAATTGAATTTTCCGATTTAGATGCCATCCACAAACTACATTCTTTACCAGAAACCGATGAGTTTAATGCTTTAGGAATTCCGCAGAACATTACCCAAACTCAATCCATTATAGAACCTTGGATTGCAGCAAATAAAGAAAGTGACATTAAGAATTACACCTTTGCCATAGATAAAGCTAACAACAACCAATTTATAGGCTTATTAGGCTTAAAATTATGGCAAAAAAAGCACCAACGCGGCGAAATTTGGTATAAACTAAATTCCAAATATTGGGGAAATGGTTTTGCTACAGAAGCCGTTAACTTAATTTTAGATTACGGTTTTGATACACTAAATTTACATAGAATTCAGGCAGGTTGCGCAATACATAATATTGGTTCCATAAAAGTTCTTGAAAAAGTTGGAATGATAAAAGAAGGACAAGGCAGACAATTGTTACCTTTGAAATCCGGTTGGTCAGATAATTATGAATATGCAATTCTTGATTCTGACAAACGTAAAAAGTAAATTATAAATTAAAACACATATTTTGAACATAGCCATTGTTATACTAAACTGGAACGGAAAAGCACTTTTAGAGCAGTTTTTACCATCGGTAATACGTTTCTCCACAGATGCTAAAGTTTATGTAGCAGATAATGCCTCAACCGACAATTCTATTGCGTTTATTAAAACCAATTATCCAAGTGTAACTATAATAAAAAACACCTTAAATGGCGGTTATGCCAAAGGTTATAACGATGCATTAAAACACGTAAAAGAACCCATTTATTGTCTTTTAAATAGCGATATTGAAGTGACTAAAAATTGGCTAAAACCAATAGAAAAACAATTTACTTCTGAAGAAAGCACAGCTATAATTCAGCCAAAATTATTAGATTACAAAAAGAAATCGCATTTTGAATATGCTGGTGCTGCTGGAGGATTTGTAGACGCATTTGGTTATCCATATTGTAGAGGACGAATTTTTAACACCATTGAAGCAGATAAAAATCAATACAAATCGGACACTATTTTTTGGGCTTCTGGTGCCTGTTTTTTTATTAGAAAATCTGTTTTTGAAACGTTAAATGGTTTCGACGAAACCTACTTTGCACATTTTGAAGAAATAGATTTGTGCTGGCGCGCGTTTAACTTAGGTTACACCACAAAATACAACCAAGAATCTTTAGTATATCACGTTGGAGGCGCAACGTTAGATGCTACAAATCCTAAAAAAACCTATTTAAATTTTAGAAACAGTCTTTTTACAGTAGTTAAAAATGCAAAAACCTTAATATTACCGCTAATTTTTACACGCTTAGTTTTAGATGGAATTGCTGCTGCTGCCTTTTTATTTCAATTTAAACCAAAACACGTATTTGCTATTTTAAAAGCGCATTTTAGTTTTTATAGAGCTTTACCAAGATTATTAAAACAAAGAAAATCAACACCTCAAAAAAGTGGTTATTTTAACTCAAAAAGTATAGTTTGGAGTTATTTTATAGAAAAGAAACACATTTTCAATCAATTTTAACCTTTTAGTCAAAGTTTTGTTAAACATTGTGCTAGTGTTTAAACTTCCTCTATTTTTGATTAAATAACCCAATATCTCATCTATGAAAAAAATTGTTTTATTAAGCTTAACAGCTCTACTTATACTAAGTTCTTGTGTTTCAAAAAAAGAATTTGCAGCTTTAGAAGCTAAACACAAAACCACTAAAGATCTATTAAATTCTGCAACAATTAAGTTAAACAAATGTCTGGCAGAAGAAGCTACTGCAGCTGAGCGAGGAAATCAATTAGAAGCTCGTTTAGCAGATTTAAAAGCAACAAATAAAGATCTAATTCAAACGTCTAAAGACATGACGGTTTTAACCTCTAAAGGTGCAAGTAACCTTGAAAAATCTTTAGAAAGTTTAAAAGAAAAAGATTTAAAAATATCGCGTTTACAAGATGCCTTAACTAAAAAAGATAGCGTTACACTTGCCTTAGTAAGTAGCTTGAAAAAAGAAGTTGGCTTAGACGATGAAGACATACAAATTAACGTAGAAAAAAGCGTTGTATTTATATCATTATCCGATAAATTATTATTTAAAAGCGGAAGTTATACTATAACAGAAAAAGCAAAAACTATATTAGCTAAAGTTGCTACAGTAATTAACGGAAAACCAAACTTTGAAGCAATGGTTGAAGGCCACACAGACAGCGATCCTTATAAACGTGGTGTGTTAATAGATAACTGGGATTTAAGTGTAAAACGTAGTACAGCTATTGTTAGAGCATTACAAGATTTAGGTGTTGCTCCAGACAAGTTAATTGCTGCTGGACGCAGTAGTTATGTGCCTTTAGTCGAAAATAATTCTGCGGCAAACAAATCAACAAACAGAAGAACTAAAATTTTAATTCTTCCAAAAATCGATCAGTTTTATAACATGATTGAAAACGAAATGAAAAGTTTATCTAAAGAGTAAATTTAGAATTTTATTTAAACTATTAAAACCTCCAAAGCTATTTGTCTTGGAGGTTTTGTTTTTTTAAACAACTTGTAATCTTAAAATAATAGTAATTATACCATAAATTACAAGACATTTTTAATTCGTTAAAGTCTAAACATTAAAGAAATTAACATATAAACACTAAAATGAAAAACACAATTTTTATTATTTTATTTATAGTCTCACTTTTAGGTTGCCAATCAAAAAAAGAAACTAAAGTAACCTCTAAAATAAATCCGTTTACATCTGTTTCTAAATTAGTTGATCAATATGCAGAAAACAGATTAAAATTAGGACATACTAACTCTATTGCCGTTGCTATTTATAAAGATGGAAAAACATACAATAACTATTATGGCCAAATTGATAAAAACACGAACAACAAACCTACAGATAGTAGCTTATACGAAATTGCATCTATAACAAAAATATTTGCCGGTATGCTTGCTGCAAAAGCAGTTTTAGATAAAAAAATAACTTTAGAAGACGATATTAGAACCTATTTAAAAGGCAATTATTCTAATTTAGAATTCGAAGGAAATCCTATAACTATTAAAGATCTATTAACGCATACGCTTGGTTTATCAGAAAAAAGACCTCCAAAGTTTAGGGCAATCATTGAAAAAATAAATAAAGGCGATTTTGAAAACAAACCTATAGATTATAATTTTAATGATTTATTAGAAGAGTTAAAAATAGTAACCCTAGATAAAAAACCCGGAACAGTTTACAATTATAATTCTATTGGACCAGAATTAATTGCCTACACATTACAACAAGTTTATAAAAAGCCATATAAAGCGTTATTACAAGATTTTTTAGACGACTTAGATATGAAAAACACATTCTTATTAGACAATTCTAAAAGCAACATAAAAAAACTAGTTAATGGCTATAACGAAGCTAGAGAAATTGCACCTAAAGACAAAAACTCGCTTATTGGTGGCGCTTATGGATTAATAAGCACATTACCAGATTTAATGAAACTTATGGTGTTTCAGTTAGAAAGTAAAAATCCACTAATTAAAGAGTCTACAAGAGTTTTATTTGAAGATAATGATGATAACACAATGGGCTATTTATGGCAAGATTTAGGTATTGGACAAGAAGAAGGGTTTTATTATTCTAAAACAGGAACTTCTGGAGGCATACAAAGTGGTTTGTTAGTTTGTCCAGATAGTAATTATGCGCAAATAATTATTATTAACAACACCTCTGAAGCATCTTTTAACGATTGGGCTACACTTTACAATAAGATTGAAACTGACTTAATTAAATATCCTAAAATAAATTTAGTAGCTTTATTAAAACCTGAATTTATTGCAGATTTTACCTCAGCAAAAAAACAATACCGCAAACTAAAGAAACAAGATTCTAGTTATTTTTATAATGCTTCTCTTTTAAACGCTTTAGGTTACGATTTTCTAAATAATTTAAAAGATGAAGATAAAGCTGTAGAATTATTTCAATTTGCAATTGAAGAATATCCAGATAACGGAAATTTATATGATAGTCTTGGTGAAATTTATTTTACGACTAAAAATTATAAAAAGGCTTTAGAAAATTATAAAAAAGCACTAAAATTAAATCCTGAAAATAAGAATGCAGAAAAGTATATTTTGGAAATTGAGAAACAGTTAAAAAACTAAATCTACCAATAAGTTAAATCCGTTTTTAGAATTAGCAGTTGTTTATTTTAAACTATAAAACTGAAATAAACTACATAAAATTCTTCATGTTTACATCTTCGTAATTACGTTTTACAAAGTCTAAAACATTAGATACAATTTCGCCCATATTGTTACTTTTTCTAAATTCTAAATCTAAAGTAAAACTATAAACTTCTTCTCTTAATTGCTCCATGTGTTCTTGAGTAGAAATGGTGTCGTTTTTCATACAATTTAGAAGCTTATTTAAACGTTTTTTATAACTAATCATGCGTTTTGCTACTATAGAACGTTCCTCTATTTGGTACTGCTCTATAGACTCTTCGCCCATTTTCTCTTTTACCAAATCAACCATTTTTAAGTTTTCCTTAAAAAACTGAGGTCTGTAAACACGTAATTTTCCTTCGTAAGATTGTTGGTCAAAATCTATGGCTCTAATTTTATAAACTACGTGATCAAAATCGTGAGTTGGTACAATTACGTAATTATAAGAACGCATATCTCCTAACAAACGTATTAAACAACGCTCGTTAAACTTAACAAACTCTTTAGCTATTTGTGTTTTTTCTGAAGGAATACAGTCGTCTAAATAATTTTTAATGAATTCGTCTCCAGGAATTCCTGCAATATGTTCTTCAATTAAAGTATCCTTATAAACTAGGAAGTTAAGTTGGTCTGGAGATAACATTTGCTCTAACTCTAACCCATAAATTCTTGAAGCATCGGCTGTTTTTACATAGAAATAGGTATAATTATCGTTTAAAATGTTTCTAACTTTTATTCTGAAAGGTTTAGAGTTTCCAAACGTACAAAAGTCAATAGCATCAATATTTAGGTACTTGGTTACGGTATCGTTTCCATCAGAATTTAATGCAGAATAAATTCGTTTTAAGTTTAAATCTATTTCTTCTCTTTCAAACTGGTTATAGTAAACTCTAATCCAAAGTGTATCGTTATCATCTTTATCGTAAACTACAAAAGAACCTTCAAAACGCAATAAATCGTCATAAAATATAGGCAATCTTATGTTTCGGTTATATTCTTGCAAATATTTATTTAGCTTAACTGATACGGGATAAGTTGCTTTTTTATTGGTTATTTTAACGTCGGTCATAAATTTAAAAACTAACTAAATTGTTATTTAAAATTGGTCTTAGTTTAAAATATCTAAAGATCCTTTTCCTTCTCTAATTACCTCAACATCTCCATTTGTAAAATCTAAAATTGTAGAAGCTTGGTTGTCTCCATATCCGCCATCTATTACAACATCTACCAATTTACTCCATTTTTCTAGAATTAATTCTGGATCTGTGGTGTATTCTAAAATTTCGTCTTCATCTCTTATAGATGTTGATACTATGGGATTTCCTAAAGCTCTTACCAATTCTAATGTAATGTTATTATCTGGCACACGAATACCAACTTGTTTTTTCTTTTTAAAAACACTTGGCAAACTTTTAGAACCTGGTAAAATAAAGGTATATGGTCCTGGTAAAGCTTTTTTTAGTACTTTAAAAGTGTTAGATTCTATTTGCTTTGTATAATCGCTTATGTTGCTTAAATCGTGACAAATAAAAGACCAATTAGCTTTCTCTAATTTTATACCTTTTACTCTAGCTAAACGTTCTAAAGCTTTATTATTGGTTATATCGCAACCTAATCCGTAAACTGTATCTGTTGGATAAATAACCAAACCACCTTTTTTTAATACATCTACAATACGTTTAATGTCCTTTGGGTTTGGATTGTCTTTGTAAAGCCTAATTAACTCTGCCATAATTTATAATATTAACACTGGAAATTAACCAATAATAGTCAGTTTTGCAAAACGCAATAATAACTTTTTAGTACCACCAACATCAAATTTAATTTCGGCTTTTAAGTCGCTTCCTTTTCCTTCAATTGCAAGAACTTGACCTTTTCCAAAACGCATATGCGATACTATTGATCCCATAACTAAATCTGTATTAAACAGACTTGCGCCTTCGTTTGAAGCTTCTGGTGCAACATTACTTACCTTTTTAAGGTTTTTAGGTGTTGAAGCTACAAATTTTTCTGGAGCAGCTTTTGTTTTCTTTTTAAATTGTGGTGTTACTGCTTTTTTAAATCTTATTTTACTTGGTGGCGTATCTCCAAAAATATCTGCAGATAACATTGGGTTTACTCGCATTTCTTCTCTTGGTGTAATATATTCTAAGTATTGCTCGTCTATTTCTTCGATAAAACGACTTGGTTCAGAATCTACTAATTTACCCCAACGGTAACGCGATAATGCATAAGTTAAATACGCTTGTTTTTCGGCTCTTGTTAAAGCAACGTAAAACAAACGTCTTTCTTCTTCTAGTTCGCTACGTGTATTCATACTCATAGCACTTGGAAATAAATCTTCTTCTAGTCCTACTACAAAAAGATGACTAAATTCTAATCCTTTAGATAAATGTATTGTCATTAAAGCTACTGCATCTTCGGAGCCTTTTTCGTTATCTAAATCTGTGGCTAAGGCAACATCTTCAAGAAATTCTGCTAAACTTCCTCTAGAATCTACAACTTCTTCTTGTCCTTCAACAAAATCTTTTATACCATTTAAAAGCTCTTCAACATTTTCTAATTTAGCTACACCTTCTGGCGTTCCATCTTTATTAATTTCTTTGACTAATCCTGTAGCTCTTACAATATGTTCTGCTAATTCGAAAGCTGTAGCAGTTTCGTTCATAACTTGAAAGGATTCTATTAAAAGTGCAAATTCGTTTAATTTCTTTTTTGCACCAGAATTTACACCAATATCTACTTTATCTATGTTTTGAACCACTTCAAAAATAGAACGTTTATAACCATTTGCTGCAACTGTAAGTCTATCTACGGTAGTTTGCCCAATGCCTCTTGCTGGATAATTAATAACACGCTTTAATGCTTCTTCATCTTTTGGATTAATAATTAATCTTAGGTATGATAAGACATCTTTAATTTCTTTACGTTGGTAGAACGATAATCCTCCATAAATACGATACGGAATATCGCGTTTACGTAAAGCATCTTCCATTGCACGAGATTGGGAATTGGTTCTATACAAAATAGCAAATTCGCTATTTTGCATTTGATTATTCATTTTTGTTTCCCAAATGGTACTTGCTACAAAACGTCCTTCGTCTCCATCTGTTAAACTTCTATGAACTTTTACTTTCCCACCTTCATCATTAGAAGTCCAAACTACTTTTTCTAGTTTTGTTTGATTCTTCTCAATAACAGAATTGGCTGCGTTTACAATGTTTTTAGTGGAACGATAATTTTGCTCTAATCTATATTCTTTAACGTCTGAATAATCTTTCTGGAAATTTAAAATATTACTAATATTAGCACCACGAAAGGCATAAATACTTTGCGCATCGTCTCCAACAACACATATATTTTGAAACTTGTCTGCTAACGCTCTAACTATTAAATATTGCGAATGGTTTGTATCTTGGTACTCGTCTACTAATATGTATCTAAATTTATCTTGATATTTTGCTAATACTTGAGGAAAACGTGTTAAAAGCTCGTTAGTTCTTAATAATAAATCATCAAAATCCATTGCGCCAGCTTTAAAACATCTGTCTACATAATTCTGATAAATCTCTCCAATTTTTGGTCGTCTAGCCATAGCATCGGCTTCCATTAAATCGGGATTTTTATAATAAGATTTTACGGTAATTAAATTGTTTTTAAATGAAGAAATACGCGAATAAATCTGTTTTGTTTTATAGATATCTTTATCTAAGCCCATTTCTTTTATAATTGCTCCCATTAATTTCTGAGAGTCTTGCGTATCATAAATGGTAAAATTACTTGGAAACCCTAAATGATGACCTTCTACTCTAAGAATACGTGCAAAAACCGAGTGAAATGTTCCCATCCATAGGTTTTTAGCTTCGCCTTGACCAACAATTTGACCAATACGTTCTTTCATTTCTCGAGCAGCTTTATTGGTAAATGTTAAAGCCAAAATGTTAAACGAGTCTACACCATTATGCATTAAATTGGCTATTCTGTAGGTTAATACACGTGTTTTACCAGATCCAGCACCAGCAATAACAATCATAGGACCATTAATTTGTACAGTTGGTGCGTATTGTGCTTCGTTTAATTGACTTAAATATTTTTCCAATGCTTTGTAATTTTAGAATGTAAAAATACAAATTGTAAGATGCTTCTGTAAATCTAATTAGGATTAATTATAAACAAATATCTATTTTTTTCCATTTCCAGCTATTGCCACCAAAAGTCTAGATTTTGAGTTTAGCCAAATAAAGTTAAATCCAGGTTTAGCTGCATCTCTATTTACAGCTTTTACTTCGCTTTATTTAAAAATGTTTGTGCCGTATTTGATACTTTTAGGAATTAATAAATTAACTACACCTGCTAATAATATTCTTGTTTTTAAATATAAAATAATACGGTTTATACATATCATTTTTTATAATATATTTACCTTTATAAAAAATAACTTTATGGATACTATATTACCGTTCTTTTCTAATATACCTTGGTGGCTTTGGATTATTATAGTCTTGGCAGTAATTGCAATTAGAGATGTATTTCAAAAAAACCACACTATTAGTCATAACTTTCCAATAGTTGGACATATAAGATATTGGTTTGAAAGTATTGGACCAGAAATTAGACAATATTTTGTAGCCAATAATAGAGAGGAATTACCTTTTAATAGAATTGAGCGCGGTTGGATTTATGCATCGGCAAAAAATGAAAATAACTACGAAGGTTTTGGAACCGATAGAGATATTTACGAACATCAGCATATTTTTATTAATAATGCAATGATGCCATATCAAATAGATAAAAATCATCCAAACACTACAGACAAGTCTTTTTTACCTTGTGCTAAAGTTATGGGAGAATTTAACCAACGTAAACGTCCTTTTAGACCTAAGTCAATAATAAATGTTTCTGCAATGAGTTTTGGATCGCTCTCTGCTAAAGCTATAGAATCTCTAAATAAAGGCGTACAAATAGCAGGTGCCTACCATAATACAGGCGAAGGTGGATTATCTCCTTACCACAGTAATGGTGGCGATGTTGTTTTTCATTTTGGAACTGGCTACTTTGGTGTTCGTGCAGATGATGGCGGTTTTTCTATGGAAAAACTTATAAAATTAGTAGAAAACAATCCCTTTATTCGTGCTATTGAAGTTAAATTATCTCAAGGTGCTAAACCCGGAAAAGGTGGCGTTTTACCTGGAGCTAAAATAACTCCCGAAATTGCCAAAATTAGAGGCGTAGAAATTGGAAAAACAGTTTTATCTCCACCAAACCACAAAGCCTTTTCTAACGTACCCGAATTAATGGTTTTTATTGAAAATATTGCAGAAGCTACAGGATTACCTGTAGGCATAAAAGCAGCTATTGGTAAATTAGAACAATGGGAAGAATTAGCTAATATTATGGTTAAAACAGGCAAAGGTCCAGATTTTATTACAATAGATGGCGGCGAAGGTGGAACTGGTGCAGCGCCTCCAAGTTTTGCAGACCATGTAAGTTTACCTTGGGTTTATGCTTTTGGAGATATTTATAAACTCTTTAAAAATAAAGGCTTAAGCGAACGTATTGTTTTTATTGGTAGTGGTAAATTAGGTTTTCCTGCAAAGGCAGCTATGGCTTTTGCTATGGGCGCAGATTGTATTAATGTTGCCAGAGAAGCTATGATGAGTATTGGCTGTATACAAGCACAAATCTGTCATACAAATAAGTGTCCTACAGGAATTGCAACCCAAAGTAAATGGTTACAAAATGGTATAGATCCAACATTAAAATCCGAACGACTAGCTCAATATTTTAAAACTTTTAGAAAAGAGTTTATAGAAATTACTCACGCTGCTGGTTACGAACATCCTTGCCAATTTACTATGGACGATATTGTAGTTAATGTAGATGATCATAATTTATCTAAAGAACTAAGTAGTACTTATAATTATACAAAAGTAGATGTGCCTTTTAATAGTATGTTGTCTTTAGTAAATTGCCAACATTTAGGCGGTAAAAATAAAAAGTCCTGATTAAATTGATATAGTGTTAATATATAAAAAGCTCATAATATAAATTATGAGCTTTTTTTATAACAAAAACTACTGCTAATATACTAATCTCTTAATACGTGAGCAGTTCCAATAACCGACCTAACATTACCTGAGTTATCTGTATATGTTCCAGAAAAATTCATATCAATATATTCTCCTACAGCACCAAAAGCATTTAAATTGTAACTAATATTTATTGGTAAGTTATAATTTATATTCATAATTGAGGATTCTATACTATAAACAGTAGAATCAAAAGTTCCTAACGTTGAATTTGGACCACCAATATAGAAGTAATCAGTTCCTGTAGGATTGTTTGAAGAAATTGTAAGATACGTACTAACAGTTTGGGCTGTAGTAATATTATTCAAATAATAGACTACAGGTTCGTTATCTATTTGTAAGCTTATAAATTCTGTTACAGCATTACATGCTATAATATTACCAACATTAGTATTACTAAAATTAAAAGAAATATCTCCTGTAGTTTGAAATGTATTATAATCTACGCCTTCTAGAGTAAAATCGTTTAAAGTTGCACATTGAATAACACTAAAATTAAAAGCGCCAGTAGTAGTTGGTATATCAGAAAAAAGAGTTCCATAATTTAATGTAACATAACCATTAGTTACATTTAAGTTATTACAATCTACAAGATATCCAGATATTAATGTTGCAGTTACAGTTGGTAAAACTATTTGACCTAAATTAGTGTCTACAGAAAATGGTCCTATAGATTGAGCGTGTACTTCTACGCCACATTGGTCAAATGCTTTTAAAGTTAATATCTCGTTAGATGGAATTAAACCACAAATTTCACCATTTCCATTAGAATAGCCAACTCTTGGATATGTTGCATTTGGTCTAAATAATTCTACTCTTACATTTGCTAAAGTAGCATTAGCACCATCTACAACTTCTAAACAAAAGGTAACTGTTGGAAATTGAGCATCACAGTTCCACCAAGAAAAATGAGAAACAGATCCTAAATACTTATTACCTTGCTTAACAGCTAAACCTTCTTCTTCCCAAGCACCTGTGGTTTCGTTAAAATACCATAAAGGAATACTATTTGGAGCATTAGTTTGTGCTGCGTCTATTAGCATTTCAATTTCTGCTGTGCTTCCATCTCCAATATTTAATTTCTGTCCGGAATCGCCTACCAATTCAACATTAAGCATTCCATAAGTTTCTAAAACACGTTCTTGATTATTAGAATTTAAAGCTTGTAAATTCCCTGGCATAATAACCTCTATATCTGGATTATTAGCTTCTAAATGATACATATATACTTTTACGCTTCCTGAGTATGAAACTCCATTAGCATCTTTAAAATTGCCATCAAAAGATACTTTTGTACCATTGGTTAACGTTGCGCTACTTGGTACACCAGACATAACTGTTGCCACAAGATTTTCTTGTATTAACTTTGCTCTAATTTGATTTATTCCATCTGTAGGAACTACGGTTTTTATTCCTTTTAAATAACCTGTTTTTTCTATTATTATAATAGCTTGTTTTTTATTTACTGCTACATTATTTAATACAAAAATTCCATTTAAATTAGTGGATACCATTTGAGACCCAATGGTAACCATTGCACCAGGAATTGGTTGATTTGTTTCGTCTAACACTTTACCAAAGAAATCTCTAGTTATAGATATACCTTGATTTATTCCAGATCCAGTATTTACTCCTGCTTGACTATTTTGCACTACAGAATCATCAGAGTTACAAGCTGTAAAAATAATCAGAGTTAATAATGCTAAAGAAAGTGATTTAATTTTAATTTGTCTTTTCATAGTAAAACATGATATTAATTAATATGATTACTCCTGAATTTACAAAATAATTTTATTTTATAAGACTATAATCGTCTAAAACATAAATAATCTGTTTACTGACTTAATTGAAGTTGTATTTTGTAAATTAAGCTAAAAAAAAGCTTCTTATTGGCTCTAAATTTAGAAATACATTGACTATATTTTAGAACCAAATAATCTTCATTTTAAAAGTTACTAACTTTTTTATTAGTTGTAATATGGGACTTATCCATTTTAAAGGATTTAAGGTATAATAGCTTTTTTTGTTTCAAAATTAAATAATTATACTTTTATAACTTTGTATTTAATGAGATGTAGTTTTCACTCAATTATTTGTTTTTCTTGTACAATACTTTAAAACATATTAAATTCGTATAAAAATCAAATAAATGGATACTCAAACAATAGCAAACCTGCTTTACTTTACTATACCTACTATAATAACTGGTCTTTTAGCTTATTTTTTATTACAACAGTTTTTTAAAAATGAAGAAAGCCGTAGAGAAAATGACAATTTCAATTTAAAGAATATTGAAACTACTAAAGAAAGTCTTCCTATACGTTTACAAGCTTTTGAACGTATGTCTTTATATTTAGAACGTATATCGCCTAACAATTTATTATTACGTGTTTCTCCAATTGCTAACGATTCTAAAAGCTACGAAAACTTATTAATTCAGAATATAGAGCAAGAATTTGAACATAATTTAGCACAACAAATTTATGTATCGGACGACTGTTGGAGTGTTATAAATACGTCTAAAAATGGTGTAATTAAAATTATTAGAAAAGCTAATTTAAACGATAAAATTACAACTGCAGACCAACTTAGAGAAACTGTTTTAACAGATATGATAGAAAAACCTAGTCCTACTTTAATTGCATTGTCTTACCTTAGAAATGAGGTAAGTAAATTGTGGTAAACCTTAAAAATAAAACATAGAATAAGAATTTATACTTTTTTCTTACAAATTAAAACCTACAACTTATTACTTAAAATTTATAGTAAGAACTCTTATTCTTCAATACTTTCGCTTTCGTCCATAGTTTGACCTTTAGCGTGTTTTTTTTCGGCATAATCAAAACCTTGCTTCCACCATTGCTCCATTAAATGCTTATTAAAAATAAGCGCGTTTTCGGTTAATTTTGTTGGTGTGTAGTATAAGTTTAACTTTACATCTCTATGTTTTGCTGCTAGCTTTCCAATAGCAATATCGCCTTTTTCAACTTGATCCATTAAATGACCAAATAAACTAATCATTAACGAAAACGGATTTTTCCCCAAAACCTTGTTATAAGCTAAATCTTCGCTTTCTAAAATAATTGCATCTACTTCTGTTGCGCCACGTAAAATAGCTTCGCGTATAGGAATTACGCAACCTAATCCGCCATCTGCATATTCAAAACCATCTTTTTTAACTAAAGACATAAATGGGATATAGTTACAAGAAATCCAAATCCATTCGCAAAACTCTTTATAACTGTAGTCGTTAATAGATTTATATTCTGTTCTATTTTTAGATAAATTTGTAACTGTTACAACAACATCTTCTTTAGTTGCTCTAATTTTATGATATTCTTCTTCAGAAAAATTTCTTTTTATATGTTTTCTAAGTGCTTTACTTTCGCCAAAAGTTCTTCGTTTTTTAACAAACTGAATTAAGGAATTAAAATAGTTAATAGATACATATTCTCTATCGCCTTTTCGTTTTACAACAAAAGGATTTATACTAAATATAGATTTTTGGTTTACATTAGTAAAAATATCGTAAAGCTTTCCTAAATCGTTAACTGCTAAATGCGGCACTAACAAACTACCGGTAGATGTTCCTAAAAACATATCGTACTCGCGGTTTTCTTGCTCCATTAAATATTGGGCAACACCACCGGCAAATGCGCCTTTACTTCCACCTCCAGAAATTACTAATGCTCTCAATTTATTTTTATTTAAGTATTTTAATACTACTATTTATTGCGTTTTACTTGCTTAAATAGCGTTTTAGCAAAACTACTAAATCGCCAGTTATAATGTGTTGTAGCTTGCTTTAAATTTTGAATAGCTAAGGTATTAAAAACATTTAACTCTTTTAGATAATTAAATGCTGTTTGTCTTACATTAAAACTATACACAGGTTTAGTATATTCTACAAGTTCATTAAAAAACAATTCTTTAGTACTATCAAAATAATTATCTGTATTTAAAGCCAATGCCAACCAAAGCATACGAATGTTTTTGTTGTTATTTCCATATAATAATTTGGTTTTATTTAGATATCTAGCTTTATCCTCTGGAAAGTTAACCCAAAGCTTATAAAGCGCTGCTTCTATAGTTAAATAGGATGAGTCTTCTAAAAGAGTTTCAAATTCAGTTTTTAAATTTAATGGAATAGTTTGCAAAGAGAATGCTATAGCTTGTCTTACCTTTAAAGGACTTTTAAATAATTTAGACGAAATTAATCCAGGTTGCTGATTAATAATCTTAGTTTTTGCCGCATTAGATATTGGCGCTTTTAACCAATCTTTACATTTAGAATTTTTAACCTCGCAATCTACCATTTGCAATTCTTGGTAAAAGCTACTCTTTTCTAGGCTTGTTTCAATTAAATTAAAATGAAGCGTTTTATCTTCTAACCACTTTTTTACAAACTTACTTAAATCTTGTCCCGAAGCTTTTTCAACTTCATCTATAAAATTTTTAGTTGCAACATTTTTGTACTTATATAAGTTTAAATAGCGCTTTACAGATTTTTTAAAAGCCTTATTACCTGTTTTTTCTCGCAACAAATGTAAAACCCAAGCGCCTTTTTTATAAAACGTTACACTACTAGATTTAGGATTTAATAATGCTGTGCTGTTTCCTTGTTTATCTTGATTTAATAATTCTTGCGCATAATTATACAATTGCTCGTAATAGTAATCTTCTCCAAAAACCTCTTTTTCGGCTAATAACGCATAATAGGTTGCAAAACCTTCTTGCAACCAATGGTGCGTTCCAGAAGTTTCAGTAACCAAATCTCCAAACCATTGATGCGCTAATTCGTGTGCATTTACGTTTACGTAGTTATTATCGTTAAACGCAATATTATCTACCATAAAGGCATCCGAAAAAATGGTACAACTGGTATTTTCCATTCCAGAATACAAGAAATCTTTCACCGGAACTTGTTTGTAATTTTGCCAAGGATAAGCCACGCCAATTTCAGTTTCTAAAAAATCGAACATTTGCTTAGAATACTTGTAAGTAGATTCTACTTTAAGCGAATCTTTTGGGTAATAATAAAACTCTAAAGGAATTCCGCTTTTAGAATACTCTTTAGTTTTAGTGTATTTACCTACAGAAAGCGCCACTAAATAGCTTGACATAGGTTTTTCCATTGCATAATGCCAAATGGTTTTAGTTTCTCCAATTATCTTTTTATCAAGATTTCCGTTTGCAATAACTTCGAAATTATTATCAAAATCAATAGATAGGAAAAAAGTAATTTTATCATTCATATCATCAATACTTGGTAGCCAATTGCTAGTGTATTTCCCTTGACCTTGTGTCCATATTTGCGGATTGTATTCTGGATGATTTCTAGGTTCGTTCCAATTTACAAAATAGAGTGCTTTTTTAGGTTTCGTTTTATAACTAATATTTAAAACGTAAGTTTCGCCTATTTTAAAATTACTTTTATAGATGATTTGTTTGCCATTATATTGATAATCCACTACAGAATCACGGTTAGAAACGCCTAAAATTTCCATATGTTTTGCATCAATATAAATAGAATCTGTAGGCTTTAAAATGGTAAAATCTACATGAACTTTCCCTATAACTGTTGATGTTTCAGTATTAAAAGAAATTTCGGCATGTAAATCTTTAAAATCAACTATATCTGCTTGCTGAGAAAATCCAACCACAGAAATAAAACTTAATAAAAGGAATAAAATGTATTTCATACTAAAAGATAAAGCAACTTATAGACCAAAATACAGTTTTTTATAACTTTTAAGTCGAAGTGTTGCTGCTAATTCAATATAGTTTTAAACATTTACCGCTTATAAGTCGCATAAAATGATAGAATAAACCTTTTTTAAATTGATTAAAATATTTTAAATTCGTGGTATGAGTGTAAACCTTCAAACTCCTATAGATTACTTAAAAGGCGTTGGTCCTAATAGAGCAACCTTGCTTAAAAAGGAGTTGGGAATTAATACATATCAAGACTTATTAAATCTTTTTCCAAACCGATATTTAGACAGAACCCAATATTTTAAGATCAATAAATTAGTTAATTCTAATGCCGAAATACAAATTATTGGAAAAATAACACGTTTTCAAGACGCAGGATCTGGAAGAGCAAAACGTTTAGTTGCCACTTTTACAGACGAAACTGGCAGCATAGAATTAGTATGGTTTAGAGGAGTTAAATGGATTAAAGATAGCCTAAAATTAAACACACCTTATGTTATTTTTGGGAAAACAAATGTGTATAGCGGAAAGCATAGTATGCCGCATCCAGATATTGAATTATTAACGGAACACGAGAACGGATTAAGAAGTGCTTTACAAGCCATTTATCCGTCTACAGAAAAGCTCTCAAATCGCGGAATTACCAATCGGGTTTTAACTAAAATAATGCAACAATTATTTTTGGAAACCAAAGGAAAATTTGTTGAAACTTTACCCGAAAAATTACGCTCAGAAGTTAAATTAATTTCTAAATCCGAAGCGCTTTTTAACATTCATTTCCCTACCACATCAGAGCTACTTTCTAAAGCACAATTTAGGCTTAAATTTGAAGAATTATTCTATATTCAATTGCAATTAATTCTTAAAAATTTAATTCATAAATCAAAAATTAAAGGCTTTCCTTTTAATCAAATCGGACCTAATTTTAACACCTTTTTTAAAGAACATTTACCCTTTGAATTAACCAATGCGCAGAAACGTGTAATTAAAGAAATTAGACAAGACTTAGGAAGCAATGCACAGATGAATAGATTGCTTCAAGGAGACGTTGGATCTGGTAAAACCATAGTTGCTTTAATGACTATGCTAATGGCTATAGATAATGGTTTTCAGGCTTGCCTTATGGCGCCTACTGCTATTTTGTCAGTACAGCACTACAACGGATTATCCGAATTGTGTAAACCATTAAATATCAGCATAAAACTACTTACAGGCTCAAGTAAAACTTCAGAAAGAAAAGAGATACATTCTGCATTAGAAAGTGGCGAATTAGATATTTTAATTGGTACTCATGCATTACTAGAAGATAAGGTTAAATTCAAAAATTTAGGCTTAGCTATTATAGACGAGCAACATAGATTTGGTGTAGAACAACGCAGTAAATTGTGGAGAAAAAATACGGTTCCACCACACATTTTAGTCATGACTGCAACACCAATTCCGCGTACTTTAGCCATGTCTGTTTATGGCGATTTAGACATCTCATTAATAGACGAATTACCAGCAGGAAGACAACCTATAAAAACGGTTCATAGATTTGATACAAATCGTTTAAAAGTATTTAATTTTATAAGACAAGAAATTAAAAAAGGACGACAAGTTTATGTGGTTTATCCGTTGATTCAGGAGAGCGAAAACATGGACTACAAAGACCTTATGGATGGCTACGAAAGTATAGCTCGAGATTTCCCTTTACCAGAATTTCAAATCTCTATTGTACACGGAAAAATGAAACCTGCAGATAAGGAATTTGAGATGCAACGTTTTATAAAAGGAGAGACACAAATTATGGTGGCAACAACTGTGATTGAAGTTGGTGTAAATGTGCCAAATGCAAGTGTTATGATTATAGAAAGTGCAGAACGATTTGGACTATCTCAACTGCATCAATTACGTGGTCGAGTTGGTCGTGGAAGCGAGCAAAGTTATTGCATTTTAATGACCAGCCATAAACTTAGTGAAGGCAGCAAAACACGACTTAATACCATGGTAAAAACTAACGATGGTTTTGAAATAGCTGAGGTGGATTTAAAACTTCGTGGTCCAGGAGATATTATGGGAACACAACAAAGTGGAATTCTAAACCTTAGAATTGCAGATGTGGTTAAAGATGGAGATATTTTACAACATGCAAGACATTACGCCAAACAAATACTAACTAAAGATCCAAGATTAACTTTAGAAGAAAATAAAGAAATTCTTGAAACCTACAGACAAATGAGTAAGTATAAGAATATTTGGAATTATATTAGTTAATTTATATCCAACCTATTGCAACAAATCTAAAACTAATTAAGGCTTACACAAAAGACAAACTCTAAAAACCAACAACAAACAAAAATGCTTCACTTAAAATTAGATACAGATCCACGTTGGGCAAAAATTGCAGAACAAGATTTAGAAGAAATTCTTACAGATCACGCTTGGTGCGAACAAAAAGCAGCAACTAATGCAATAACAATTATTACACTTAATTCCGAACACGAAGACTTAGTGGAAGAATTAACAGAACTTGCGCAAGAGGAATTAGAGCATTTTCAGCGTGTTTGTAAACAAATTAAAGCAAGAGGTTATAAATTAGGTAGAGAACGCAAAGACCACTATGTAAACGAGCTTTACAAGTTTATGAATAAAGGCGGAAATAGACTTCAAAGTATGGTAGATCGTTTACTGTTTTCGGCAATGATAGAAGCTAGAAGCTGTGAGCGTTTTAAATTATTACACATGCACATTGAAGACAAAGAATTAGCGCAGTTTTATTACGAATTAATGGTTAGCGAAGCTGGACATTACACAACATTTATAACCTTAGCCAGAAAATACGGACAAGGCATAGATGTAGAAAAACGCTGGCAAGACTTGGTAACATTTGAAGCTGAATTAATTAAAAAATACGGAACTCATGGCAGCATACATGGATAAATGCTTAATGTTATAATTTGTTAATTTAAAAATACACCAATTGTTTTAAACAACTCTATATTGATTTGTTTTAGTGTTAATTTAAAATTAAGATGCTACATTTAAAGTGTAGTATTAATAGTAGATATTAGTGTTTAAAAAAGGCTTGATCTTTTGAGACTTATTTTAAATACAATAGAATTCTAATTTGAAACTGAAACAAATTCAGCTTGACTGTAATACTGAAATAAAAAAAAAGCAGATCTATAAGCCGAATTTTGTAAATTCTGAACTTGTTTCAGAATCTCTTCCTAGCAAGTACAAAAAACCCTTATCATTTATCTACGTGCATTGTTACCAATACACTTTAGCTCTCTACCCTTTAACATTACGCGTGTACGCTCAAACGTTAATTTACATGAGATTGCACCGTATAGAGTTTACCTGGTTTCACTACAGCATTACCTGTACATACTTTCTGTTGCACTTTTCCTAATCTCTCGACTGATGGCTGTTAGCCACTATACTACACTGTGGTGTTCGGACTTTCCTCATCTTATAAATAAGACGCGATAAGGCGATCTGCTTTAAGTTGCGAATATACAATTAAGGCTTAATAATTTTGTTAATAACTCTTAAATATTTCGGCAACCAAAATATCTATTTTCTTCTTGCTATTCTTTAATTTTGTTACTAATTAAAAAATAGCACAATTTGGAACATTTTGTAGTATCAGCTCGTAAATACAGACCACAAACGTTTAAAGACGTTGTTGGTCAGCAGGCTATTACAAATACTTTACTTAATGCTATAGAGAATAATCATTTAGCACAAGCCTTATTATTTACAGGGCCACGTGGTGTTGGTAAGACTAGTTGTGCACGTATTTTGGCTAAAATGATTAATTCTGAAGGCCATAACATTACAGATGAAGATTTTGCTTTTAATATTTTTGAATTAGATGCTGCTTCCAATAACTCTGTAGACGATATTAGAAGTCTTACGGATCAAGTTAGAATTCCACCACAAGTTGGTAAATACAAAATTTATATTATAGATGAGGTACACATGCTATCTGCATCAGCTTTTAATGCTTTTTTAAAGACTTTAGAAGAGCCACCAAAACATTGCATTTTTATTCTTGCAACTACAGAAAAGCATAAAATTATACCAACAATATTATCGCGTTGTCAGATTTTTGATTTTAAACGTATTACAGTTACTGACGCCAAAAACTATTTAAAGTTTATTGCAAAAGAGCAAGGTATTACTGCAGACGATGATGCTTTACATATTATTGCTCAAAAAGCAGATGGTGCCATGAGAGATGCATTATCTATTTTTGACAGAGTTGTTAGTTTTGCAGGTAAAAACTTAACAAGACAAGCCGTAACCGAAAACTTAAATGTTTTAGATTATGAAACATACTTTACGTCTACCGATTATATTTTAGAAAATAAAATCCCTAATTTATTGGTTCAGTTTAACGAAATTCTTGCAAAAGGATTCGATGGACATCATTACATTGCTGGATTAGCAAGTCATTTTAGAGATTTATTGGTATGTCAATCGCCAGAAACATTGTCTTTATTAGAAGTTGGAGATCAAACTAAAGAAAAATACGCCAAACAAGCACTTAAAGCTAATCAAGACTTTTTGATACAAGGTATAGAATTAGCAAATGCTACAGACTTAAAGTACAAAAGTAGCAAAAATCAGCGTTTACTAGTAGAACTTTGCTTAATGCAATTAGCATCTATTACGCACGATTCTGCTAAAAAAAAAAGCTTAGCCGCTTCATAATATCACCTTTATTTTTTAGAACAGCAGGAATTGCTCCTATAAAAGTTAACACTCCAGAACCAGCAGTAGAAATTTCGGAACCTAAAACTGAAATACAAACTACAGATCCAAAACAAGATACACCAAAAACAGTAACTCCAGAAAAGCCAAAACTTGTTTTAAATCAAACCACAAAACGGACCTCTGGATTATCCTTAAAAAGTATAAGAGCAAAAAAAGAGCATTTAATAAAACAAATGGATGTTGTTGTAGACGAAGAAAACCTACCAACAGAAGCTTTTAAAGAAGACACCTTTTTAGAAGTTTGGAATGCTTACATAGCTAATCTAGAAGCTAAAAGAGAATTTAACATGGCTTCTATTTTAAGTTTAGCAGCTCCAAAAGTTAGTGGTTCTATTATAAATTTAACGTTTCCAAACGAGACTAATAAGATTGAGTTAGAGCGTGAATCTTACGATATTTTAAATCACTTAAGAAAGACACTAAACAACTACGATATTTCGTTTAATATTAATGTAAATGAAGTCTTACAAAAGCAATACGCGTATACACCACAAGAAAAATACGACAAACTAATTGTTACCTATCCTAATTTAGAACTGTTAAAAAGCATGTTCGATTTGGATATTAATTAGTGTGAGATATAGATGCTAGATAAAATGAAAAAATCAGTAACACTATTAATTTTTGCCCTAATCATTAGTTTCTTTTTAAGTTGCGATGGCAGAAACCGCATCCATAAATCACCTGAAACCATTTTAACTGAGAGCAAATTATTAGATTCCTTTAGTGAAGAAATTAAATATTATCCTGAGGAATTACAAAAAATAAAAACCGATACGATTCTCTCAAATGGCTTTAGATTAAAAATAAATTTAACTACAGATATGACTAATTCTGTTTTAAACGAATTTAAATCTGCAAACAAAAACAACAAACACTATTACAGACACAACATAGCTTTAGTTACAATTTACCATAATGAAAAACTTTTGTTCTCTGAAAAAATAACTAAAAAATTAATAACAAACACAGATAATAAGACCAATAACTTTATAGAAAAAAGCATACTAGAAAGTGTTTGGTTAGATACTAATAGCAATAACAAGAACTTTGTAAAAATAAATGTACTTTATTCTATTCCATCAACTAAAGACTCTAAACTTTACGTTTTTAAGTTTAATAAAGACAAAACATATTCAATAGAACATATACCACAGTAAAACTTCTAATAAATTTAATACTACTATGAGTGACGCAATAAAAATGCTAGGCCTAAAATTACCTACAGATCCAAGATGGGTAAATATTGTTGAGAAAAATGTAGAAGAAATCCTTACAGATCACGCATTTTGCGAACAAAAAGCTGCAAGCACAGCTATTTCTTTTATAGTTGGTTTCCCAGAATATAGCGACTTGGTTACAGAAATGACAGCTCTAGTAAAAGAAGAAATTAGTCATTTTAAAATGGTACACGATAGAATTTTAGCAAACGGCTGGGTTTTAGGTAGAGATAGACGAGACGATTACGTTATAAAACTAATTACTTTTTTTCCAAAAGGTGGCAGTAGAACAACACAATTAGTGCACAGATTGCTTTATGCTGCTTTAATTGAAGCTAGAAGTTGCGAACGTTTTAGATTACTATCTGAAGAACTAAAAGACAAAGAATTGGCTAAATTTTACTATAATTTAATGGTAAGTGAAGCAAACCACTACACTATGTTTTTAGGTTTTGCTAGACAATATGGTAATCTTGAAGAAGTTAATAAAAAATGGCAAGAGCTTTTAACTTATGAAGCCGAAATAATGAAAGGCTTAAGTAAAACCGAAACTATTCACGGATAAATTGAGTTGTATTCCTTTTAGCATAAAAAAAGTCCAACTCTTTCGAATTGGACTTTTTTTGTATCTGTAATTTAGATTATAGTTTTATTCCTAAACCAAATTGTATGTTTTTATTTATAGCATCTAAACCCGTAGCATCATCAAATATGTTAGATAAACCATAAGAAAAACGTGCATCAACAAAGATTTCATCCGTAATCATATAAGTTATACCAGCAATACCAGAATAAGCAAAATTCTGAAGACCATCTTCGTGACTATGAGACTTTATACTAATTTGTGGTCCAACACCTACAGCAATTTGACGTGTTAACTTATAGTTTAAAAAAATTGGCATTTGTATGTAATCTAAACGTAAACTTTTATCTTTTGCACCTTCGGCAGAAAACTGAACTTCTGGAGCTATAGAAAGTTTCTTAGAAATACCATATTCTGCAACAAAACCAATAACAAAACCATTTCTATGTAAATTTTCTACACCTGCTGGCACTTCTGGGCTAAAGTCTAAATTAGTTACATTTAAACCTGCTCTAACTCCAAAAACGTTTTCTTGTGCAAATGTTGCTGTTACACTAAATAATAATGCGATTAATACTAAGGATTTTTTCATTGATTTTAATTTATTGTTAGTCATTTATTCTCTGCAATTTAGTTTAATTACTCCACTAATATAATATATTAAAATAATAACATTCTAAATATTAGCCAAAATACCTAATTTATCTTTGATTGACTAGAAACCTTGTTGTTGTACATACTTTTTATAATTCCATCTGACAAACCAATTTTTGGCACATAAATATTCTTGGCTCCAGACCATTTCATTGCGGATAAATAAATTCTACAAGCTGGAATAATTACATCTGCTCTATCTTGATTTAACTCTAGCTTATAAATGCGCTCTTCGTAAGAGTAACTTTGTAACATTTTAAAATAAGATGAGAGATAAAAATACGTTAGTGGCTTAGATTGAGCTTTTCCAGAAAGCTTAAATATCTTATTAATATTTCCACCAGAACCTATAACCTCTAAATTTGAAAAATCTTTAGTTTTTGATTCTATCCAGTCTTGCAATTCTTGCCAAGTTTTATTTTTAACAATATCTTTTAGCAATCTAACTGTTCCTATTTTAAAAGATTTAGAATCTACTTTATTGCCTTTATGAATTACAGAAAACTCTGTACTTCCACCACCAACATCAACATATAAGTAGGTTTTTTCTGGTTTAATAAAAGCATTTAAATCTGTAGCTGCAATAATAGTGGCTTCTTCTTCTCCGTCAATAATATCAATATTAACACCAGTTTGTTTAGAAATTAACTCTACTAACTCTTTTCCGTTTTCTGCTTCACGCATTGCAGATGTGGCACAAGCTTTGTATTTAACAACTTTATGAGATTTCATTAAAAGCTTAAATGCCTCCATAGTATCTGTCATTCGTGCTCTATTTTCTTTAGAAATTTTACCTTTCATAAAAACATCTTCACCTAAACGAATAGGCACACGAACTAACGAACTTTTTTTAAATTGAACTGGTTCGCCTTTCATTTCTATAATATTAGAAATTAAAAGCCTTACTGCATTTGAACCTATATCTATGGCTGCATATTTTTTTATGTTAAGCATAAATGGTTAATTTAATTTATTTTTCAAAAAGTCGTAAGTAGCAAATTGAGAACGATTTTTAGTGCTTTGTGTCTTTTTATATGAATTGTTTCCAGATTCGTTTAAAATTCGCGATTTCACGTTATCATTCCAACAAATATTAAATAAATCTATTAGGTCTTCCTTTATAGATTCGTCGTAAATTGGACAAGTTACTTCTACTCTATTTTCAATATTTCTAGTCATCCAATCTGCCGAAGAAATAAATACTTTAGGTTGGTTATTATTGCAAAAAACAGATGTTCTTGTATGTTCTAAAAATTTATCAATTATACTTATAACCTCAATATTTTCGCTCATTCCTTTTACGCCAGGAACTAAACAACATATACCACGAACTATCATTTGGATTTTTACTCCTGCATTACTTGCTTCGTATAGCTTATCAATCATTTTATAACTAGATATACTATTCATTTTTAAACGAATGTATGCTGGTTTTCCTTCAGATTTATTTTTAATTTCTTGATCTATTAATTTATAAAAAACATTTTTAGTGTAATGTGGCGATGTTATAATATGTTTATATCTATAAATTCTGTAATTAACCTCAAAAAAATTGAAGACTTTGTTTATATCTTTTAGAATTTTTGGATTGGCTGTAAATAGTGTAAAATCTGTATAGATTTTAGCAGTAGACTCATTAAAGTTTCCTGTACTTACAAAGCCATATCTTTTTATTTTAGAATCTTCTTCGCGCTCTATAACACACATTTTACTGTGTACTTTTAAACCTTGAACTCCAAAAATTAAGTTTACACCTTCGCGTTGCATTTGTTCGGCATATTCAATATTTGCTTGCTCATCAAATCGCGCTTGGATTTCCATAGAAACAGTTACTTTTTTACCGTTTTTAGCTGCATTTATTAAAGAACTTGCTACTTGAGATATTTCTGCTAGTCTATAAATAGTAATTTTTATTGATCTTACTTTTGGGTCTAATGCGGCTTCTCTTAAAAACTTAACGACATAAGAAAATGTTTGATATGGCGTGTATAATAAATAGTCTTTTTTTGAAATAGAAGGAAAAATACTTCCTTTTAAACTTAGGTTTTTTACCGGTAACGCTTCTATTTTACTGTAAAGTAAATCTTTTCTCCCTAAACTTGGGAAGCTCATATAATCTCTTCTATTGTGGTATCTTCCACCAGGAATTCTGCTATCTGTAATATCTATTCCCATTTTAAGGGTAAAAAAATCGAGCGTATTCCTATCTATAGTTTTATCATAAACAAACCTTACTGGCTCGCCTTCTTGTCTTTCTTTTACAGAGTCGCTTATTTTCTCCATAAAACTTTTACTTAAGTCACTTTCTAGATCTAATTCCGCATCTCGGGTAATTTTAATCATGTGAGCTGTAATTGTATTATAATCAAAAATGTTAAAAATATCGTCTAAACATAAACGCATTACATCATCAATCATAATAATATAATCTTTACCATCTTTTTGAGGCAAGACTATAAAACGGCTCATATTCTTAGAAATCTCAATTAAAGCATATTGATGATTTCCATTTTTTAAATGCATATTTATGGCTAAATACGCGGCGCTATCTTTTAAATTTGGTAATTCTATATCTTCGTTTAAAATAATAGTCACTAAAGCTGGACTTATTTTATTAAAAAAATAATCTCTTAAAAAGTTTTTTTGAGAACTATCTAATTCTTTTTCATTTATAATAAAAATGCCTTCGTTTTCTAGTTCTAATTCAATTTTACTTAAAATATTTAAACTTTCTGTTTGCTGTTTAATTACAATATCTGTAATTTGAGTTAATAATTCTGAAGCTTTTATACCGCCAAGTTCTGTTTTACCAGCTTTTCCAATATCGTCTATTCGTTTTACGGTTGCATATCTTACTTTAAAAAACTCGTCTAAATTATTAGAGAAAATTCCTAAAAAACGCATACGTTCTATTAAAGGCACAGTTTTGTCTGCGGCTTCTTGTAATACACGACCATTAAATTGTAACCAACTTAGTTCTCGATTTGTATAGATATAGTTATTCTTTGTCATTTTTTAAATATTACTAGCGTAAAGGTAAATTATTACTTGCTTATTTTTAAATCTCTTGGAAATACTCTTTTAATAGTTTCTCCATTCTCAATAGATTCCCAACTATCGACATTAAAAGTAAGAATTACAACACCAGAAGTTGGTATGTTTTCTATAAAATCTGAGCCTAACTGACTAGCTAATAAAGTAAAAGCAGGATTATGTCCAAATAAAACTAGCGTATTTACATGATTTGGACAAGTAGTTATAACATTAAAAGCTGTTTCTCCAGAAAAATCGTACAAATCTGAATTTAACTGAGCTTCAATATCATTCCATTTAAGATTTTTAATAAAAATTTTTGCCGTTAATTTAGTTCTTTCTGCTGTGCTAATTAAAATTAAATCGGGACTTATATCCAAATTTTCTAAATCTCTAGATAATTGGTTAGAAACTAATTCGGCATCTTTTAAACCTCTATTTTTTAGTGGTCTTTTTATATCTGTTAAGGTATTATCCCAACAAGATTTAGCGTGACGAATTAATATAAGTTGTTTCATTTATGGCTGTAACCTTGTTTTTATCCAATTAAATTCTGAATCTAATTTATAAAGAATTCTATCGTGTAAGCGGTTTGGTCTGCCTTGCCAAAACTCTATAGAAATTGGTTCTATTATAAAACCGCCCCAAAATTCTGGACGTTCAATTTCTTTGTTTTGATATGTTGTTTCTAAAGATTTTAATTTAGCTTCTAGCAATTCTCGATTTTCAATTGGCTGACTTTGGTTAGAAGCTATTGCGCCTAATTGGCTGCCTTTTGGTCTTGATTCAAAATAACCATCGCTTAGATTAGCTGCTATTTTTTTAGCCTTTCCTTTTATAATAACTTGACGTTCTGCTCCTGCCCAAAAAAAGCTTAAACAAACGTTTGGATTATCTGTAATTGCTTTTCCTTTTTCGCTTAAATAATTGGTGTAGAAAATAAATCCTTCGAATGTATATTTTTTTAATAATACAACTCTACTTTTAGGAAAACCATCTGCTCCAATGGTTGATATTGTCATTGCATTAGTTTCGTCTTTTGGAAAAAAGTGATCGACTTCGTGAAACCATTTTTGAAACAACTCAATTGGGTTTTCTGGTGTATCTTTTAAAAGTAATTCGCCTTGCTCGTAAGACTTTCTGTAATGACCTAAATCTTTTTCCATAATGTAAATTTAAGAAAAATTCGTGTTTTTATTTTAGGAATACAGAGATAATTATTATTAAAAATAAAGTTTCAGACTAAGTTTAAGTTTACGCGTTATTAATTATTAAGCCATTAAGTTAATTAAAACTCAAAAACTTTCCCATCGTCGCCTAACAATACATTTTCAAATTGGGTTTGTGCCTCGGCTTTAAAAACGTCCAAATCGTTATAACGTGTAGAATAATGTCCTAAAATTAACGTGCCAACATTTGCTTGTTTTGCTATGCTACCAGCTTGTTTAGCTGTGCTATGCTTTGTAGGAGCTGCTAATTTTGCGTGTTGCTCTAAAAATGTAGATTCGTGATATAAAACAGTTGCATTTTTTATTATTGGTATTATAGATTCCTTATAAGCTGTGTCGCTACAAAAGGCATAACTTTTTGGTGGATTAGCAGGTTTTGTCATCTTGCTATTTTCTACTGTTTCTCCTGCTAAATTTGGTACATCTGCGCCTTGCTTTAATTTTCTGTAATAGGCTTGATCTATGCCTTCGTTTAAAACAGCATTCATATCTAATTTCCTATCCCCTTCAGTTTCTTGAAACAGAAATCCATTGGTATAAACTCTGTGATCTAAAGGAATTGTGGTAACTGTTACTTTATCGTCTTGAAAAACAACAACGCTTTCTTTATGAGTTAACTCGTGAAAAATAAGTTTATAATTAGTCCAAGAATTCCCTAATTTAAGCTGAAGTAAAATGGATTCTTTTAAGCCTTTTGGAGCGTGAATATGCAAATCGGCTTCGCGACCTAATAACCTAAATGTAGAAATTAAACCTGCCAATCCAAAACAATGATCGCCGTGTAAATGGGAAATAAAAATATGCTTTATTCTATTAAATTTAATTTTATGCTTACGCAATTGCACCTGTGTACCTTCGCCACAATCTATTAAAAACACATGGTTATTAATTTCTAGAACTTGTGCTGTTGGATTAGTAAAAGTTCGTGGTGTTGCGCTATAACAGCCTAAAATATTTAATTTCATTTGGAAATATTGAAAGGTTTAAATGTGTGCTCTCGCTAAATTGCTAAGACGCCAAAGGTTTTCTTTAATCTTATTTTTTTTTTACACAAAAAAGACTAAAAAAATAAACGTTTAAAAGAATAAATTAAATTAAAATCCTAAATCGCGTTCCATATTTTCCATTTCAATTACATCTAATGCTTCCTGATGTGTTGGAACTACTATAATTTCTTCTGGAGCTAAGCTTAAATCAAATGTATTTGATACAATTACAAATGTTTTTTTTACATTGCGATGTAGTTTTGATAATCTTAAAAACTCAGTAACATCTTCTAAAACAATCGGTTTTAAACTTGTTAACTGAATAATAATATGTTGATTTTTAAACTTTGGATATAAAGCTTCTATCTTTTTAACCAATTCAATTACTGTTACTTTTTCTTGTGTAATAATTGAAATGTTTTCGTTTGTATCTATAATCATATTAGTTCTTAATTTTTGAAGCCAAAAGGTAAATTACAGCCATACGAACAGCAACACCATTTTGAACTTGATCTAAAATAATAGCTTGGTCAGAATCTGCTACATCACTTGTAATTTCCACACCTCTATTTATTGGTCCAGGATGCATTATTACTATTTCTTTATTTAAAGAATCTAACAAGGCTTTATCTACTCCAAATTGCTGTGTATATTCTCTTGTAGATGGAAAATAGCTAATATCCATACGTTCGTTTTGAACACGTAACATATTAGCAACATCGCACCATTCTAATGCTTTTCTAAGATTTGTTTCTACTTTTACACCTAATCTTTCAATATGCTTAGGAATTAAGGTGTTTGGTCCACAAACCATAACATTAGCGCCTTGTAATTTTAAAGCATAAATATTAGATAATGCCACTCGACTATGTAATATATCTCCTACAATTACTACATTTTTACCTGCAACTTCTCCTAAACGTTCTTTAATAGAATAAGAATCTAACAAGGCTTGTGTTGGATGTTCGTGTGCGCCATCTCCAGCGTTAATAATTGATGCATTTATGTGTTTGGATAGAAAAACGCCTGCACCAGGATTTGGATGTCGCATTACAACCATATCTACTTTCATAGACAAGATATTATTTACGGTATCTATTAAGGTTTCTCCTTTTTTAACTGATGATTGTGCTGCTGAAAAATTAATTACATCTGCCGAAAGACGCTTTTCTGCTAACTCAAAAGATAGTTTAGTTCTGGTAGAATTTTCGAAAAATAAGTTAGCTATTGTGACGTCTCTTAACGAAGGTACTTTTTTAATAGGACGATTAATTACTTCTTTGAAATGATCGGCTGTTTCAAAAATTAAATCTATATCCTTATTTGTAATGTATTTTATACCTAACAAGTGGTTTACACTTAACTCGCTCATTGATTTGTTTTTTTCTAATTATTTATCTCTTTATTACTAAGACTCTGATTTGCAAAGCTTCGTTGTATATAATATATTATACTATCAATTTAAATCTAATAAATAAATTAGCTTGTTACTAAATAGACTGCATCTTCGTCTTCGTTTTCAAGCCAATGTACTTTTACTTTTTCGTTATTAATAGCATCTACTTGTCGGCCTTTATAATTTGGCTGAATTGGTAGGTGCCTACTAAATCTTCTGTCTATTAAGGTTAACAACTCAACTTCTCTTGGTCTTCCAAAAGATTGAATTGCTGTTAGTGCTGCATTTATGCTTCGGCCTGTATATAATACATCGTCTATAAAGACCACATTTTTGTCTTCAACTAAAAAATCGATTTTAGTTTGGTTTGCTTCTACTGTTTTTCCGGTTCTTCTAAAATCGTCTCTAAAAAAAGTAATATCTAAATGTCCCAATTTTAAATCTGAAATACTGTAATCTTCTTTTAATATTGAAGCTAATCTGTTTGCTAGGTATTTACCTCTTGGTTGAATACCTATTAATACTGTATTAGAAAAATTGTTATGGTTTTCGATAAGCTGACAAGCCAATCTGTGTAGTATAATATTTACTTCTGTTGCGTTAAGTAGCACTTTTTGACTCATAGTAATGCAGACATATTTGTTAAACAAAGGTAAGAGAAAAATTTTGTTTTGGATTAATCTAAGGTAGAGTATTTATAAAGCAACTTACTTTTTGATATTTTATTATCTGTTTTTGCTTAAATACTTAATCCTTTAAACTTATACTACAAAAGTAGGTTTCTTATATGTTGTAAAGAAAATTAAATAAGACTAAGCCCAAATTAATTTATTTTTTTGCTGATACTTATTTTACTTGGAACAAAAACTAATTTTATCAATAGTAGGATTGGGTTTTATTTGCTTAAAATATTAGGCATAAAAAAACCTCTTGAATTAACAAGAGGTTTTTAAAATATAATAAAGAGTTAAAGCTTATGCTTTTCCGTCCATTTTATCTTTTAATGCTTGTAACGCATCATTAGCATCACCTAAAGTAGGCTTTGATTCTGCTGCTTGAGCTTCGGCTTTCTTAGCTTGAGCTTTTACATTTTGCATTTCTTCTGCTTTAAAGATTGCTGTATGAGAAGCTACAACACGCTTAAATTCTTTATTAAATTCAATAATAACGAATTCTGCAGTTTCACCTTTCTTAACTTGTTTACCATCTTCTTTCTCTAAATGACGAGAAGGAACAAAAGCAACAATATCTTCGTTAAAATCAATAGTAGCACCTTTGTCTACAATTTCAGTTAACTCAGCAGTATGTTTAGTACCAACTGCAAATTCAGTTTCGTACTTATCCCAAGGATTATCTGTTGTTTGCTTATGACCTAAAGATAATTTACGTCCTTCAACATCTAATTCTAATACTACAACGTCTAATTTATCTCCAACGTTACAGAATTCGCTTGGATGCTTAATTTTCTTAGTCCAAGATAAGTCTGAGATGTAAATTAATCCATCAATACCTTCTTCTAATTCAACAAAAACACCAAAGTTTGTAAAGTTACGTACAGTTCCTGTATGCTTAGAAGCTACTGGATACTTGCTTGTAATATCTGTCCAAGGATCTGGGTTTAATTGCTTAATACCAAGAGACATTTTACGATCTTCACGATCTAAAGTTAAGATTTGAGCCTCAACCTCATCTCCAACTTTTACGAAATCGTTAGCCGAACGTAAGTGTGTAGACCAAGACATTTCTGAAACGTGAACTAATCCTTCAACACCTTCAGCAACTTCAATAAATGCACCGTAATCTGCGATTACAACAACTTTACCTTTTACTTTATCTCCTACAGCAACAGTTTCACCTAATGCATCCCATGGATGTTTAGATAATTGCTTAAGACCTAATTGAATTCTTGATTTGTTCTCGTCGAAATCTAAGATTACAACATTTAATTTTTGATCTAACTCTACAATCTCGTTTGGATGATTGATTCTTGACCAAGATAAATCAGTAATGTGTACTAATCCATCTACGCCACCAAGATCGATAAAGACACCATAAGAAGTAATGTTTTTAACAACACCTTCTAATACTTGTCCTTTTTCTAATTGACCAATAATTTCTTTTTTCTGTAATTCAATATCAGCTTCAATAAGAGCTTTATGAGATACAACAACGTTTTTAAATTCGTGATTAATTTTCACTACTTTAAATTCCATTGTTTTATTAACGTAAACGTCGTAATCTCTAATTGGCTTAACGTCAATTTGAGAACCTGGTAAGAATGCTTCAATACCAAATACATCTACAATCATACCACCTTTAGTACGACATTTAACGAAACCATTAACGATTTCTCCAGTTTCGTTAGCTTTAATTACACGATCCCAAGCTTGAATTACTCTTGCTTTTCTGTGTGATAATACTAATTGACCTGTTGCGTCTTCACGGATATCAATTAAAACCTCAACTTTATCGCCTACGGCTAAGTTTGGATTGTAACGGAATTCGTTTAAAGATATAACACCTTCAGACTTTGCGTTAATGTCGATAATTACATCACGATCTGTCATGTGTACAACAGTTCCTTCAACAACTTCGTCATCTAAAGTATCTACAAAGTTTTCAGATACTAATTTTTCAAATTCTTTTAATTGAGAGTCTTCAACCTCATCAATACCTTCTTGGTAGTTGTGCCAGTTAAAGTCTGTTAAGAATTTTTCAGGGTTTGCTTGAGCCTCAGAGATTACTGGTGCTTGTGCAGTTTTTGCTTCAGTTGCTTCAACTTCCGCCTTGTTTTTGTTTTCAGCCATAATGGTTTGCTGATTATTAATTTGTATTCTGAGTGCTTAGGTTTTCTATGCGATTTACACGTCAGAAGTGTTAGAATAAATTGTTTTTTCCCTTTTAATTAACCAAATACCGCTAAAAGGAGTGCAAAAATAGCATTTATTTTTAGAAAAAACAACCCTAAAAACACTTTATTATAATTTCTAACATATTCATTTTTAATGACATAAATAAAAACTGAAATATTATTTTTTTAGAATCTTATTTGTATATTGAAGGTATTAATAATCTATAATACACGAAAACAAATGTCAGTAAAAGCAAAATACCAAAGCGTTCTTGATTTAGGAGAAAAATTAAATATCCAAAACGGAGCAGTAACCGAAGAAAACGGCGTTTTAAAAATTAAAGGAACTGCAGGAACACCATACGAGAAAAACTTATTATGGGATGCAATTAAAGAAGCTGGTGGAGAAAATGCTACAGATGTAATGGCTAACATATCTGTTGCAGACGAAACTATTTACGCACGTCATACTGTTGCTAAAGGTGAAACTTTAGGTGGTATTGCAAAACATTACTTTGGAAACGCTATGAAGTACAAAGAAATTTTTGCTGCTAATGGAAACGTACTAAATAATCCAGATGTAATTCATCCAGATCAAGAATTAGTAATTCCTAATCTATAGGAATATACTGTAGTTTATTAACTTAAGTTTTTAAACTTTAAAATCCCATTTGATAATTTCAAATGGGATTTTTAGTTTTATTAGTTTAATTTTTTAAAACATTAGCTATTACTTCTACTCTTTTAAAGTACTATTTACTAATTGTAACACTTTATCGAATTGTTCTGCTCTAGTTAAATGAGAATTATCTATTTCTATAGCATCGTCTGCTTTTACTAAAGGCGAATCTTCTCTGTGAGAATCTATATAATCGCGCTCTTGCACGTTTGTTAATACATCTTGATACTGTACTTTATCGCCACGTTTTATAAGCTCATCAAATCTACGTTGCGCTCTTGTATCTGCAGAAGCAGTCATAAATATTTTAAGTTCTGCATACGGAAAAACTACAGTTCCAATATCGCGTCCATCCATTACAACACCTTTATCCTTACCAAGATTTTGTTGTTGTTTTACTAATAGATATCTAACTTCTGGAATTGCTGCTACTTTACTTACAAACCCAGAAACTTCTAGGGTTCTAATAGCGTGTTCTATGTTTTCTCCATTTAAATAAACTTCGGCAAAACCAACGTTTGGATTAAATTTAAACGAAATGGTTATTCGCTCCAAGTTGGCAACAAGTATGTCTGCTTTAAAAAAATCTTTTGCTATAAAATTATTTTGCATTGCAAAATAAGTAATAGCTCTATACATAGCGCCAGAGTCTACATATACATAACCTAAATGTTTAGCAATTTGCTTTGCAATGGTGCTTTTTCCTGTTGAAGAAAATCCGTCTATGGCTATTGTAATTTGTTTCACTATTTTAAATCTATTTGTAGTCCGAAGAAATTAATATTTGATGCTGCCGAATATCTAGCATGTGTATAACTAAAGCGTAATTTATTTAATTTTATCCCAAAACCAGCAGATATTCCTGAAAAATTACGTTGTTCTTCTATTCTAAGTTCTTCAGCTTTTCTAAAATTATAACCTAAACGTATATTGAAGCCTTTATCTGGAAACAACTCTACTCCTACTATAGCATGTCTAACTACTTGACTAAAAAAACCCACTTTTTCTTCGGTTATATTACCTTCTAAATCTGTTTGCACACGTCCTGGGTTTGATGCTGCTATTGGCCATTGCTGTAAATTTTCTAAGGTAATATGCCAACGTAAAGGGATATGCTCTAGGGTTTGAGACATTCCAAAATTAATTTCTAGTGGTAATTTTTCTTGTAAACCTGCGTATGTGGTTATTTGTGTTCCAAAGTTTCTAATAACCAAAGTGGCTTGAAAATCTAGATGTTCGTCTATATAAAGTAATCCCAAATCTGTTGCTATTCCAATAGAATTATATTGTTCTAAAGTAGACGTAATTAATTTTACATTTGCACCTGCATAGAAATCCGAGTAACCTAGCTGCTTTGCATAACCAACAGATAATGCTGCTTCGCTACCTGTAAATTCTCCTGTGGCATTACCTTGTTCATCGTAACCATCAAAAGAGCCATAATTTACATAGGTTATTCCTGCATGAATAGTTTGTGTTCGTCTATCCCAAGTATATGCGTATGCCGCAGTTCCATATGTAATATCTCCAAAATAATTAGTGTAATTAACCGCTAATTGGTTATCCATTTTATAATTAATTGTAGATGGGTTATATAAAGCTTGTGTAACGTCGTGATCTACGTTAGTTAGCACCTTACCACCTAGAGCAGCTTGTCTAGGTGATGACACTAAATTCAAAAACTGGTAAGTAGAATTACCACCAAGCTGGGAAAATGCTATGGAGCTAATTAACAAACAAATAATAATCAGTTTTGTTTTAACCATTGATTCGCAAAAATAACTAAATCTAATGTAGAACGCTTTAAAGTTAATTTTATTTTTTAACAACTAAAGTTTCTAACTTTTTATAATTTTTAACATTAGTGGTAGTCATGGCGTGTTTTATAACATCTTTCATATCAGACACATAATGAAACGTTAAGCCTTTTAAGTAATCTGCTTTAATTTCGTCTATATCTCTTTTATTACTTTCGCATAAAATAATTTCTTTTATTCTTGCACGTTTAGCCGCTAAGATTTTCTCTTTTATTCCACCAACAGGTAATACTTTTCCACGTAATGTAATTTCTCCAGTCATTGCTAAACTTTTCTTTACTCTTTTTTGAGTAAATAATGAGACTAAAGACGTTAACATAGTAACTCCTGCGCTTGGTCCATCTTTTGGTGTTGCACCTTCTGGAACATGAATATGTACGTTATAGTTGTTAAATAGGATTGGATTAATTCCAAAATCGTCTGCATTAGCTTTTATAAACTCCATTGCAATGGTTGCAGACTCTTTCATAACTTTACCTAAATTACCGGTAATAGTCATTGTGCCTTTGCCTTTAGATAAAATAGACTCTATAAATAAAATATCTCCACCAACACTTGTCCAAGCTAAACCTGTAACAACACCAGCAACTTCGTTATTTTCGTATTTATCGCGTTCTAATCTTGGACTACCAAGTACTTCAACAACATCATTATTAGTAACTTTATGGTTGTATTCTTCTTCCATAGCAATATTTTTTGCTGCATTACGCACCATTTTTGCTATTTGTTTATCTAAACCACGTACTCCAGATTCTCTAGTGTAACCTTCAACAATTTTCTCTATTTGAGGTTTTGCTATTTTAAGGTCTTTATCTGTTAATCCGTGTTCTTTTATTTGCTTTGGTAATAAATGTTGTTTTCCTATTTCTACTTTTTCTTCAATGGTATAACCGGTAACATTTATAATTTCCATTCTATCTCTTAATGCAGGCTGAATATTTCCTAAACTATTAGAAGTTGCAATAAACATAACTTTAGAAAGATCATAACCCATTTCTAAGAAATTATCGTGAAATTCGCTATTTTGTTCTGGATCTAAAACTTCTAACATAGCCGAAGATGGATCGCCTTGATTAGAGTTTGTTAATTTATCTATTTCGTCTAAAACAAATACTGGATTAGATGTTCCTGCCTTTTTTAAACTTTGAATAATACGACCTGGCATAGCACCAATATAAGTTTTTCTATGACCTCTAATTTCGGCTTCGTCGCGTAATCCTCCTAAAGAAATACGCACATATTCTCTACCTAAAGCTTCGGCAATAGATTTTCCTAAAGATGTTTTACCAACGCCTGGTGGGCCATAAAGACATAAAATTGGGGATTTCATATCGTTACGTAATTTTAGAACTGCTAAGTATTCTATAATTCGTTTTTTTACATCATCTAGACCATAATGATCGCGATCTAATACTTTCTTGGCTCTTTTTAAATCGAATTTATCTTTACTAAATTCGTTCCATGGTAAATCTAAAAATAAATCTAAATAATTACGTTGTATAGAATAGTCTGCAACTTGCGGATTCATGCGCTGTAATTTGGCAATTTCTTTTGCAAAGTGCTCGCCTACTTTTTTGTCCCATTTTTTAGATTTAGCACGAATTTTCATGTCTTCCAACTCTTGCTCATTACTTACGCCACCAAGTTCTTCTTGTATGGTTTTCATTTGCTGATGTAAGAAATAATCGCGTTGTTGCTTATTCATATCGTTTTGCACTTTAGACTGAATGTCGTTTTTAAGTGCAAGTTTTTGAACTTCGATATTCATAAACTTTAGCGTTTCTAGAGCACGATCTTTAAGATTTCCTATCTCTAATAAATCTTGTTTTTCTTTTACGCCTAAATTCATATTAGACGATACAAAATTGATTAGAAATGAATCGCTTTCAATATTTTTAATTGCAAATGAGGCTTCGCTTGGAATGTTTGGACTTTCGTCTATAATTTGAAGCGCTACTTCTTTTACAGATTCTAAGATAGCCTTAAACTCTTTATCTCTTTTAGGCTTTACATCTTCGACCTCTTTTACAGTTGCCATAATATATGGTTCCTCTTGTGTAACTTGATCTATTGCAAAACGCTTTTTACCTTGAATAATTACTGTTGTATTACCATCGGGCATTTTTAAAACCTTTAGAATACGTGCTACAGTTCCGGTTTGATGAAGTTCTTCGGCAGATGGATCTTCTACTGCTTCATCTTTTTGTGCCACAACACCAATAACTTTGCTACCTTTATTAGCATCGTTAATTAATTTTATAGATTTATCGCGTCCAGCAGTAATTGGAATTACAACGCCTGGAAATAATACCGTATTTCTTAAAGAAAGTATTGGTAAAGATTCTGGTAAGGCTTCATTATTAATTTCTTCTTCATCTTCAGGAGTCATTAATGGAATTAATTCTGAATTTTCGTCTATATCTTGAGATGACAAACTGTCTATTGTAAAAAAATCTCTTTTTTTCATAAGTTTATATTAAGCCAAAGTGTCATTAAAACGCATTAACACTTTATCTTTTAAATTTTAAAAATTAGCAAAACAAGCTGATAATCAGTTAAAAACAGATTAAAAGGTTGATATTTATTATATTAATTTTCAATTAATATGCCAATGTTTAATCCTAAATAAGAGATATTTTAAAGTCTTAGATATTACAAAAAAAATAGGTAATAAAAGAACGTTAAATATTTTACGAAAACGTTTGAAATATATACTTTTGCAACAGTTTAACACATCAACAAAACTAAATCAAAAAGAATGGCAACTAACGAAACTTACGAAAGTGAATTAGCATTTCAAGCAGACAGACGTCGTGCTACTGTAGAATTTATCAAAATCGTTAGCGATTTATGGTACGATAAATCTATAGAATTGGTCCTATTTAGAAACCAATTAATAGATCGTACGGTTAGCGATATCCTAAATCTACATGAATATGCCGGAGAATTTGTACAAAAACCAATTTCGGTATTTGACTCTGTAGAAATAGCAGAAGCTATTCAAACGTTAGATGTGCCTCCAGCAAAACTGGATATAGGTAAATTAACCTATGAATACCATTTATCTGATAACAAGTATAGCAATGCTATGGCTTTTGTTGCAGATAAGTTAAATGGTGCAAAAAAATTAAAAGCTATTAAACCTAAAGATGTAGTGCTTTACGGATTTGGTAGAATTGGTCGTTTAGTTGCTAGAGAACTAATGACAAAAACAGGAAAAGGTAGCCAATTACGTTTACGTGCAATTGTAACACGTGGAAAAATTGATGCTGTGGTATTACAAAAACGTGCTGCATTATTAATGAACGATTCTGTGCACGGAGATTTTTCTGGAACTGTAACTACAGATTTAGAAAACGAATCTTTAATTATTAATGGTACAACGGTTAAAATTATTTCTGCAAATCAACCAGAAGATATAGATTACACAAAATACGGAATTAACGATGCTTTAATTATTGATAATACTGGTGTATTTAGAGATAAAGAAGCTTTAGAACGTTTAAGGTCTTCTAATGGCGCTGACAAAGTACTATTAACTGCTCCAGGAAAAGGTATTCCAAATATTGTACATGGTGTAAACCACTTAGAGAACGATCCAGATAAGATTAATATTTTCTCTGCAGCATCTTGTACTACAAATGCAATTACACCTATTTTAAAAGCCGTAGATGATACGTTTGGTGTTAAAACTGGACATTTAGAAACTATTCATGCTTATACTAACGATCAAAATTTAGTAGACAATTTTCATAATAAATACCGTCGTGGAAGAGCTGCTGCTTTAAACATGGTTATTACAGAAACTGGTGCAGGAAAAGCTGTAAGTAAAGCTTTACCAAGTTTTGAAGGGAAATTAACAAGTAACGCAATACGTGTTCCTGTTCCTAATGGCTCTTTAGCTATTCTAAACTTAGAACTAGACAAAGAATGTTCTGTAGAAAGTATGAATGCTACAATTAAAAAATATGCCTTAGAAGGCGATTTAGTAGAGCAAATTAAATACGAATTAAGCGACGAACTTGTAAGTAGCGATATTGTTGGTTCATCTGCACCATCAATTTACGATAGTAAAGCTACCATAGTAAGAAAAGATGGTAAAAATGTATTATTATATATTTGGTATGATAACGAATATGGTTATAGCCATCAAGTTATACGTTTAGCAAAACACATTGCCAAAGTAAGACGTTTTACTTACTATTAGTAGAAAATTATAACGCTATACATTTAGCATTAAAAAGCCTCAAATTATTTGAGGCTTTTTTTGTATAATAATCTTATCTGTAAGCACATATCTTTGTACTTTTGCAACTTATTAAAAACCTAAAATTATTATGTTATCTAAACATTTATTAAGTTTAATATGTATTGTCTTTTGCACAACTACAAGTATTTTTTCTCAAGTAAACTCTACAGTAACTACTCCAAAATTATCTTTAACAAAAAGTACAATCTCTAACCAGTTTGATTATATTACAAAAAAATCTTCTAATTGGAGAGATGATAAAAAACAAAATTACGAAGTCGTAAAAGCCCAATGGATAGATCAATTAAAGTCTAACACTTTAGATACTTTAAAAGTAATTACAGATAAGCATAGTGCTTCGCTAACTACAATTTCTAAACAGGAACAAGAAATAAAAACCTTACAAGTAAAATTAAACAATACACAAACAGATCTTGATATTGTTACTTCTAAAAAAGATGAGATTTCATTATTTGGTATGAGCTTATCTAAAACTAGCTATAACACTATTTTGTTTTTTGTAATTATAATATTAATAGGCTTATTGGCCTTTTTTGTCTATCAATTTAAAAATAGCAATGTACTAACTAAGGAAGCAAAGTACCAGCTAACTGAAGTGGAAAACGAATTTAACGAGCATAGACGTAATGCCTTAGAGCGAGAGCAAAAAGTAAGACGTGAATTGCAAGATTTAATAAATAAGAACAGAGGAAAATAGTTTTTATATTCTTATAATTTAATAAAAGCACTTCAATTTATATTGAAGTGCTTTTTTGTTAAAATACAAGTTAATTTTTTCTTTTTTTTATCTAAATAAGTTTAAGCTCTTAACTAAAACATTAGAACAAATTAGTTCTAATTTGTAAAACGTTATACTATTTAATTTGTGTGCCTAAAGTTTAACTTAACTATCTTTAAGTTTAAATCTAAATAAAACAAATGCTATTATTAACTAAAAAAGGATTTACAATAATTGTAAATCCTTTTTTAATACACGTATAAACTAAGATTAATCTTTAGTCTTTATCCTTAGGATTATACATTACTATAATTTGTATAACTATAGCTAAAAACACTAATAAATATATTTCTATTTGTGTAAATAACTCTACAGTATCTATTGCTTTTTTACTAATAGACATTTGTCTGCTGCCTTCGGCAATTTGTATTTCAGATAAATCTTTAAGATTCTGCTTTACTTTAGATATTTTTAGAAAAGTCGCTTTAGAATTAACAAATTTAGAGTTTATAAAATCTTTTTCGGCAGCTTCTAAAACAATAAGATTATCTTTTAACTCTTGAAATATTTTTTCTTCTTTTAAGGTTAGTTTTGTACTTTCAAATTTAGAAATAAAAGTATTAATATCTGTATTTAACTTAGAATTAGAAACCCTAAAAAAAGAAGAATCTAATAATGCTACAGCAATCTCTTTTTCTTGAATAGATGTTGAAATATCAAAAATTAAACCTTTAGCAACCAATCGATCTTTATATATGGTTTCTACAGATTCTTTTACTCTAATAAAATTAGTTCTATCGATTAAATTTGTGGTAACAATTAACACAAAAACCATTAATATACCTAAAACCCATTTTACTTTAGTATAGAATGCCATAATTTACTTATTTAAATAATATAAGTACTAAGTTACAAAAAACTAACATTATCTAACACTTTTATGTATAATTTTAGTTATACTTTATAGTTAAGTTTATTGAAAACCTAATAACTGACTTTAAAATAAATAAATTATAATTTAATTAACCTTTTTTGAATATTAACTTGATTTCATCTAAATTTAAATCAACATATTAATTTTAATTTCATCTTTAATAAAACAAAAATAATGAACAAATTATATCTATTTCTATCTCTTGCTATTATTACTATTAGTTGTGTTAATAAGCCACAACAATTAGACCCAATACCAGAACACGATAATTTTACACTTAACTCTACCTTTGTAAATGAAACTCGTGTTATTAACGTTTGGCTTCCACCAACTTATAAAAATGGCACTACAGATTTTCCTGTTATATATATGCCAGATGGTGGCATAAAAGAAGATTTTCCACATATTGCAAATACGCTATCCAAATTAGTTGGTAATAAAAGTATTCCGCCTTTTATATTGGTTGGCATTGAAAATACAGACCGACGAAAAGATTTATCTGGAGTTTCTGTGGTAAAAACAGATGCAGAATATTGCCCACTTACAGATGGCGCAAAAAACTTTAGAGCTTTTATTACTAAAGAACTTATGCCTAAAATTAATACAACTTACAGAACTACAAACTACAAAGGTATTATAGGCGAATCGCTTTCTGGTTTATTTGTTATGGAAACCTTGTTTTTAGAACCAACTGCATTTAATTTTTATATTGCTATGGATCCATCTTTATGGTGGAATAATAATTATTTAGAACAAAATGCTAGTCGATATTTAGCTAACCTACCAAAACAAAAAACAAAATTATGGTTTGCAGGATCAGATGCTAAAGATATTTATAAACACACTACTAATCTTTCTGAAACATTGAAAAAAAATACACCAAAAAACTTAATTTGGAATTATTCTCCAGAACCCAAAGAGCAACATAACACCATTTTTAGAGCTACTAAAGAGAAAGCACTTATTTGGAGTTTGAATACTAATTAAGATAGAATTAGAAATAAAAACCTAAATTTCACAAAAAATAACAAAAAAACCCGCACTTAAACAATGTTTAAATGCGGGTTTTAATTTATTAGATAAGTTTCTATTTATTTAAGAAAGCTAACACATTTTTTTCTATTCGTTCTTGTATGTTTTTTACATCTGCTTTTACAAAGGTCTCGTCCATAATTTTTTCGTAAAGCTCTATGTAACGTTCGCTAACAGTATTTATATAATCATTGCTCATAACAGGAACAGTTTGTCCTTCTAAACCTTGAAAATTGTTGCTAATTAACCATTGGCGTACAAACTCTTTACTTAATTGTTTTTGAGTTTCGTTTTTGTCTTGGCGCTCTTGGTAGCCATCTGCATAAAAATAACGTGAAGAATCTGGTGTATGAATTTCGTCTATTAAAACAATTTTTCCGTCTTTAGTTTTACCAAATTCATATTTAGTGTCTACTAATATTAAGCCTCTAGAGGCAGCAATTTCTGTTCCTCTGGCAAATAATTTACGTGTATAATCTTCTAGGATACTATAATCTTCTTTAGATACTATGTTTTTAGCAATAATGTCTTCACGCGAAATATCTTCGTCATGATCTCCCATTTCTGCTTTTGTAGCTGGTGTTATTATTGGTGCAGGAAACGCATCATTTTCTTTTAATCCTTCTGGCATATCTACACCACAAAGTACGCGTTTTCCTAATTTATATTCTCTAGCTGCATGTCCAGACATGTAACCTCTAATTACCATTTCTACTTTAAATGGTTCGCATAAATGTCCAATGGCTACATTTGGATCTGGTGTTGCAATTAACCAATTTGGAACTAAATCTTCGGTTTGAGCCATAAACTTAGTTGCAATTTGGTTTAAGATTTGCCCTTTGTAAGGAATACCTTTTGGCATCACTACATCAAAAGCACTTAATCTGTCTGTTGCAATCATGACTAATAAGTCGTTGTTTATATTATAAACTTCTCTTACTTTTCCTTTATAAACACTTTTCTGTCCTGGAAAATTAAAATTACTGTCTGTTATGGTGTTGCTCATTTTAAAGTACTTCGGGATTATAAAGTTGCAAACTTAATTATTCATTTGGGATTAATCTATATTTTCTATGCTTTTATAAGCCGCAATAATTTTTTTAACTAACTTATGTCTAATAACATCTTTTTCGTCTAGATAAACCATACCAACGCCTTCAATATCTTTTAAAACTAATAAAGCTTCTTTAAGACCAGATACTGTATGTCTTGGCAAATCTACTTGTCCAGGATCTCCAGTTAATAAAAACTTAGCACTTTTACCCATACGCGTTAAAAACATTTTCATTTGTGCACGTGTTGTATTTTGTCCTTCGTCTAAAATTACAAAAGCGCTATCTAAGGTTCTACCACGCATAAAGGCTAAAGGTGCAATTTGTATGGTGCCATTTTCAATATATTGTGCTAAACGTTCTGCAGGAATCATATCTCTTAAGGCATCATATAAAGGTTGCATATAAGGATCTAATTTCTCTTTTAAATCTCCAGGAAGAAATCCTAATTTTTCTCCTGCTTCTACTGCAGGACGAGTTAAAATAATTTTTTTAACCTCTTTATTTTTTAGAGCTTGTACTGCTAAAGCAACACCAGTATATGTTTTTCCTGTTCCTGCTGGACCTATAGCAAAAACCATATCATTTTTTCGCATTAGGTCTACCAATTTACGTTGGTTTGCTGTTTGCGCCTTAATTAGTTTGCCACTTGCACCATGTACAATTACTTCGCCACTGTTAGTAGACATTTTTTCGTTATCGTTGCTATTGCTAGTTAAAACGTGTTCAATAGCGTTTTCGTCTATCTTATTATATTTAGCAAAATGTTTTAATAACATTTCCATTCGACTTTCAAACTCTTTAAGCATATCGTTGTCTCCAATAGCTTTAATAGTATTACCTCTAGCTACAATTTTAAGTTTAGGATAATACTTTTTCAATAATTTAATATTGTCGTTTTGAGTTCCAAAAAACTCTTTTGGAGACACATTTTCTAATTCTATAATAATTTCGTTCAAATGGTTTATGGTTTTTAATGCGTTATCTAATCAAATTTCTTAGCTTTGTTTAAGATATGAAATTAATGAAAATTCTTCACTAATTTCATATAAAATTTAATAAAAAATTATCTCAATTAATTAATGGCTATTATAACCCTAACAACAGATTTTGGCGAAAAAGATCACTTTGCTGGCGCAATTAAAGGTGCCATTTATAGTGAACAGTCTGATGTTAGAATTGTTGATATATCTCATTCTGTATCGCCTTTTAATATTCCTGAAGCTGCATATATTATACAAAATGCATATACCAGTTTTCCAAAAGGAACTATTCATATTGTTGGAATTGATTCTGAATTAAATGAAGAAAATAAACACATAGCACTAAAATTAGACGATCATTATTTTATTTGTGCCAATAATGGTATTCTAAGTATGATTACTAACGCTATTGTTCCTGAAAAAATGGTGGAAATTAATATCCATAATAACATGCAATCTAGTTTTCCTGTTTTAGATGTATTTGTTCAAGTGGCTTGCCATATTGCACGAGGCGGAACATTAGAAGTTATAGGAAAACCAATTACAGAAATTAAAACGTTAAAAAACTTAGCACCTTATGTTAACGATGATCAAAACCAAATTATTGGAAATGTTGTTTACATAGATAATTATGGTAATGTTATATCTAATATAACTAAGTCTCTATTTGAAAAATTACAAAAAGGACGCGAATTTACAATTTTTGCTGGAAATAATAAATTTACTAAAATCCGAAATAAATATAGTGATGTTGTAGATTTTACTAAAACTGAAAACTTGCGTAATGCCGAAGGTAAAGGTTTGGCCATTTTTAATTCATCAAAATATCTAGAAATTGCTATGTACAAAAGTAACACAGAAACTGTTGGTGGCGCAAGTAGCTTAATGGGTTTAAATTATAGAGATAAAATTACAATAAACTTTATAAAAACAAACCAACCTATATTTTAAATTAAAACTATGCTTACACGTATTGTAAAATTGGGAATAGATACTAAACATATTGAAGCTTTTTTAGTAAATTTTGAAGCTTCAAAAGAAAAAATTAGAGGTTTTACTGGTTGCCAGTTTCTAGAGCTTTATCAAGAAAAAGACAATAAAAATGTGTTTTTTACCTACAGTTATTGGAATTCTGAAACCGATTTAAATAACTACAGACATTCAGACTTATTTAAAGGCATTTGGGCTAAAACAAAGCCAATGTTTAATGCTAAACCTGAAGCTTGGAGTGTAAATAAATTACACACATTAAAGTAAGCTGTTTTAAGTTGACATTACTAAGCGCTTGAGCTTTTAAATAAAAATAACTTGTAAAGATTACAAAAAGGTAAAACAATTATAGCTGTAACTATTAATTAAATGTAATTTTAAATCACAAATATTAAAAGTCTGAAATACTACAATACCATCTAAATTAAAACATTAAACGTCGAGAATAAATTAAAAACTTCTCTATATTATTTTTTGCAACACACAAAATCACTAGAAGTAACAAAAAATAATAGACCTTAAATAATAAAACTAAAGTCACAAAAAAGCAGCTAACTACTGCTATTTAAAAACTAATAAAAAACAAAATGTTTGCATTATTAAAAAAAGAATTTAACTCATTTTTTGCATCGCCAATTGGCTACTTAGTAATTGGGTTATTTTTACTACTTAACGGCTTATTCCTTTGGGTTTTTAAAGGCGATTTTAATATTTTAGATAGTGGCTTTGCAGATTTAAGTCCGTTTTTTTTATTGGCTCCTTGGATTTTAATTTTCCTAATTCCTGCGGTAACCATGCGTTGTTTTAGCGACGAAAAAAAACAAGGTACTTTAGAGTTATTGTTAACCAAACCAATTAGTAAACTAAGCATTGTTTTAGGTAAATTTTTAGGTGCACTAGTCTTAATAATTTTAGCACTATTACCTACTTTATTATACGCTTACACCATTAATAATTTAGGAAGTCCTGTTGGGAATTTAGATTCTGGAAGCGCTATTGGATCTTATTTTGGATTATTGTTTTTAGTAACAGCATATACTGCAATTGGCGTATTTGCCTCTACGCTATCCGACAATCAAATTGTGGCATTTTTAATAGCCGTTTTTATCTGTTTTATATTCTATATTGGATTTGAAGGTTTGTATGATATTACATCAATTAAACTAGTAGAATACCTTGGAATGAGTACACATTTTAAAAGTATGAGTCGTGGCGTTATAGATTCTAGAGACTTAATATACTTTGTTGCAGTTACCGCTTTATTTATTGGTTTAACAGTTTTTAAATTACATAAAGAACAAGGAAAATCAACTAATTGGAAGCAATTTGGTGGATTAATTGTTGGTATAGTTGCCTTTTGTTTTATAGGTCAATCCATATATAAACGATTCGATTTAACGACAGACCAACGTTACACTTTAAATCAAGCTGCTTTAGACATTACAACTAAAGCAAATTCTCCACTTATAGTTGATGTGTTTTTAGAAGGCGACAATTTTTCGTCTGAATTTAAACGATTACAAGCAGAAACACGTCAGACTTTAGAAGAATTCTCGGCTTATAACAATGCTATTCAATTTAACTTTATAAATCCTATTGAAGACGAAACTACTCGCGAGGCTAACATAAAAAGTCTAATGGAGCGTGGTTTAACACCACAACAAATAAGTGTAAAAGAAAATGGCTTAAATACACAATTAGTATATGTGCCTTGGGCTTTGGCTAGTTATAATGGCCAAACCGTAAAAATTCCATTAATAAAAAATAAATTAGGCGTTTCTCAACAAGAATTAATTACAAACTCTATTCAACATTTAGAATATGCATTTGCAGATGCTTTTAGTAAATTATTAAACCCAAAACGCAAAAAAATTGCCATATTAAAAGGTAATGGTCAATTGCCAGATCTTAATATAGCCGACTTTGTAACTGCTATAAAAGATTACTATTACATTGCACCTTTTACGCTAGATAGTGTTTCAAGTAACGCAAACAAAACTTTAGAAGACTTAAAAAACTACGATTTAATTATCTCTGCAAAACCAACAAAAACCTTTTCTGAACAAGAAAAACTTGTATTAGACCAATATACCATGAATGGTGGAAAAAGCTTGTGGTTAATAGATAAAGTAGCCATAGATAAAGACAGTTTATATAATCCTGAAGGAAAAAACATAAGCATTGCAAGAGATTTAAATTTAACCGATTTCTTTTTTAAATATGGCGCAAGAATAAATCCAGTTTTAATAAGCGATTTGTATTCGGCTCAAATAACTTTAGCTTCTGGAGATGGCAGTAAAGCTCAGTTTCAACAATATCCTTGGTTTTATTCGCCATTAGCAAATCCAGATATTAATCATCCAATAGTTAACAATATCAACTATGTAAAATTCGATTTTGCAAATCAAATAGACACATTAAAATCTTCAGGAAAATCTGTAAGTAAAACTATTCTACTGCATTCTTCACCTTTATCAAAACTAGAAGGAACACCAAGAGAAATAAGTTTAGAAATTGCAACACAACAACCAAATCCAAAAGCGTACACAAGACAAAATATTCCGCTAGCGGTTTTATTAGAAGGCGAATTTACATCGGTTTACAAAAATAGAATAAAGCCTTTTAAACTAAAAAAAGAAGACACTAAAAGTAAAGCCACAAAAATGATTTTAATTTCTGATGGCGATATTATTAAAAATGGCGTGAGTAGAAAAGGACCATTAGAACTTGGGTTTGATCGTGTTTCCGGACAACTCTATGGGAACAAAGAATTTTTAATAAATGCGGTAAATTATCTGTTAGACGAAAACGGACTTATAAACATTAGAACCAAAGAAGTAGATATTGCCTTTTTAGATGTTAAAAAAGTAGTAGATCAAAAAATGAAGTGGCAAGCTGTAAACATTATACTTCCACTACTCTTTTTAACTGTTTTTGGCGTAGTATTTAACCTAATTAGACGTAAAAAATACAGTGCTTAAATGTTAATAAGTTTGTTTCCTTATTTTAAGAGGAAACAATATCTTTGTTAATAAAACCCAAATAAAAAAACTGAAATTCAGTTTATAATACATTTAAAGTAAAAGCTATGAAATTTATAGTATCAAGTACATATTTACTTAAACAATTACAAGTTTTAGGAGGCGTAATTAACAGCTCTAATACCTTACCTATTTTAGATAATTTCTTATTCGAATTAAACCAGAACCAATTAATTGTATCTGCTAGCGATTTAGAAACTACAATGTCTTCTACTTTAGATGTAGAAAGCGATAATCAAGGAAGTGTTGCTATTCCTGCAAAGCTATTATTAGACACGTTAAAGACTTTTCCTGAGCAACCTTTAACCTTTGTTATTGAAGAAAATAACACTATTGAAATTAGCTCTAACCATGGTAAATATGCTTTAGCTTACGCTAACGGAAACGAGTTTCCAAAATCTGTAGCATTAGAAGATCCAAGTGCTACAACATTATCCGGACATATTTTAGCAACTGCTATTAATAAAACCATTTTTGCTGCTGGAAACGACGATTTACGACCAGTAATGAGTGGTGTATTTTTTCAGTTCTCTACAGAAGGTTTAACTTTTGTTGCAACAGATGCTCACAAATTAGTAAAATATTCTCGTGCAGATATTAAAGCAACAGAAACTGCTGAATTTATTATGCCTAAAAAACCTTTAAATTTATTAAAAGGAATTTTATCGGCAAGCGAAGAAGATGTTACTATTGAATATAACGATTCTAACGCTAAATTTACATTTGAAAACACAGTTTTAATCTGTAGATTAATAGATGGAAAATATCCTAACTATGAAGCTGTAATTCCAAAAGAAAACCCAAATAAATTAACTATTCAACGTAGTCAATTTTTAAGTTCTGTTAGACGTGTAAGTATTTTCTCTAACAAAACAACACACCAAATTAGATTAAAGATTGCTGGTGCAGAATTAAATATTTCTGCCGAAGATATTGATTATTCAAACAAAGCAGAAGAACGTTTAACTTGCGACTACCAAGGCGATGATATGCAAATTGGTTTTAACTCGCGTTTCTTAACAGAAATGTTAAATAACTTAACATCTGAAGATGTACAATTAGAAATGAGCATGCCAAACCGCGCCGGTATTTTAACACCAATAGATGGTTTAGATGAAGGAGAACAAGTTACAATGCTTGTTATGCCAGTTATGCTTAATGCTTAGGTTTAATTCTGGTTTTAGTATTTGGTTTATAGCCTTTATAGAAACTTAATTTATTAAAAAATCCACTTTAATTTTAAAGTGGATTTTTTTTATTTTACTAACTAACAGAACTTAGTTTTAAGTTTAATGCACATTTGTTTAGCTTATAACATTAAGTGCCAAAACAAATGCTTTCTCTAAACAAATTAAATAAAAACAACCATTTTTTATATTAATTAAAACTATACTATTTATTTGCTTGATTGTTTTAATACGTAAACAAAACCTAGGTAAGAATTAGCCGTTTAACTAATCTATTCCATTAAGTTTTTGAATAATTAAACCCCTAGAAATTCATTAAAAAAGTTAAGAAATAAAAAAGCAACCTTAAAGGTTGCTTTTTTATTTCTTATTTGTCAATTTAAAAATTTAGAATACTAAATCTACATTTAAGTCAAATTCATCATAAATAGCTTTGTCTTTTAAACCATCAAAAAAGCTTGTAGAACCATAACGAACATCGTATTTAGTACGATCTACTTTTAAGTTTGCCGTAGCCTTATTTCCGTATATAGACATTGTAAAGGCTTGATTATTTGTTTTTCCTTTAATAGTTAAATCGCCTTCAACATTATACGCATTTTTTCCGTTTGGTGTTACTTTAGTAATTTTTAAGCTTGCAGTTGGAAATTTTGCTACACCAAAAAAATCGTCTGATTTTAAATGTCCATCTAAATTTCCTTTCATTTCGCCTTTTAAATCTGTTGTATTTATAGAAGTCATATCTATTTCAAAATTCCCACCAACTAAAACAGCTTCATCAAAGTTTAAATTTCCGCTTTTAATTGCAATAGTTCCTTCGTGAGAACCTGTTACTTTATAACCTTTCCAAGTTACTACACTTTCTGAAGCTTTTACAGGTTTTGTTTCTGTTAATGTTGTAAACGAGAAACTTAAAAATGCTACTAATGCAGCTAATACTGTTGTTTTAAATACGTTTTTCATAATATAATTTTTAATTTATTTATTTTACTCTGCAAAGATGCAAGGTTTTAACCACCATAAAAATAAGGTAGATTATTAAATAATGTTAATGTAGATTAATATGTTTGCTTAAACGTCTTATTAAGTAAATTCGTGGTTATTAAAATTTAAATCGAGACGTTTTTTAAATGGCTAATTATCTAATAAAACCTGACGTTTCATTTTGCTAAAAAATTCTTTAGTAATTCCTAAATAAGATGCAATCATATATTGTGGAATGCGCTGCTCTAATTCTGGATATGTACTTCTAAAAATAATGTAGCGTTCTTTAGCTGTTAAACTAAAATTTCTAACCATTCGTTTTTGCAATGCTACGAAAGCTTTTTCTATAATTTTTCTAAAAAAGCGTTCTAACTTAGGTATAGCAATAAAAAGTGTTTCGATATTCTGAGCTGAAATCTGAATAACTTCGGTATCTTCTATACATTGTACATTAAAATCTGCTGGAGTTTGCGAAATAAAACTTCCAATGTCCGATGTCCACCAATTTTCTACAGCAAACAAAATAATATGTTCTTGTCCAGAATCGTCTGAATGAAACATTTTGGTACAACCTGAAACCAAAAAGCATTGTTGCTGTGCAATATCGCCTTGCTGTAATATAAACTGACCTTTTAAGTATTTGCGTTTAGTTACAAGATTAGTTAACTCAACTTCTTCCGATTTTGTTAAAGGAACAACTGCATTAATATAATCTAAAAGTGATTGATACGACATAACACAAATTTACTTTACAAAACCGAATTAGCAAGATAAAATTATTATATTTATTGTCAAATATTTTTAATTATGAAAAACACAATACTATCTATTGCTTTTATTTTTTGTGTAACATTTTCAATAAATGCGCAACAAAATGATGTAACTACAATTATTAATGGTAACTTTTATTCAATTAAAACATCTAAAATAAAACAAATTGCAAACTATAATTGGGATCTAATTGCTATAATTTATAAAAAATATAAGGATAATGCTGAAATAAAAATTTCTTGGATGTTTGATGAAAACCAAGATGGTATTATTAATAATAACGATATGTACAATGATTTTACAACAACAAAAGCAAAATTAGCGGCTAAAATTGTTGAGCTTAAAAAAATGTCTTTAGAATTAAAAAAGAAAACTTAAAACTTATTTGTTCTTTTCCTCTATCCACTTACTCATATACTTTGAGCTTTGTAAGGTTTGGTGTTGTAATATTTGACTGATAAAATGTTGTTGCCTATGAGTATGAAGATTTGTAAGTAATTCTTCAATTTTAGAATTAAAATCAACTTCGAATAAAGATTTAGAAAAGCGTTTATTTAATGTTTTAAAACCATTTTTTTGAGCTGTTTCCCAACTTGTTTTTGCATGGTATAATTCTACTGTTCTTGTAATAAATGTATCAATATTATCTTCTATAATTCCGTTAGAATTAAGTTTCCCAAACATAGCTTCGGCAGCAATAGAATTCATTACGCAAGGTGTTCCGTTTTGCATAGCATCTAACAATTTTCCTTTTAAACCTGCGCCAAATGGCAAATATGCGGTGCAAATTTTAGCATTTTGCATTACTGTATTTACATTTTCTGTAAATCCTTTTATAAAAAAACGTTCTTTTGGTTTATGCAATTGCATTGCTTTTTGAGACACATAAGAACCATAAATATGTAGTTCTACTTTTGGTAATAACTGACTTAATTTGGGCCAAACTTGTTGCTTTAAAAACAATACCGATTGCCAATTAGGTTCGTGCATAAAGTTTCCAATAGTAACGATATGATTTCTATCTTCAAATTTAGGCGTGTTTTTTAATGCTTCAGAATCTATATTAATTAAAAAAGGCAAATAATACAGTTGCGATGCTTGAATGTGAAATTTAGTTTGAAGCAACTCTATTTCAAATTCTGAAATCATTAAAGTAAGATCGCATCTTAGAATACTTGCAATTTCGCGTTTAGCAAAATCGTTGTACAAATAATTGTCGTTAAACTGTTCTTTGTTTTTAAAAGCTTGATGTCTTCCTTTTCGTAAGGAATGAAAATCTTCTGTATCTAGAACTTTTAAGGCATTTGGGCATTGTTCTAAAACTCGCCAACCAAATTGCTCTTCAATCATAAATCGATCAAACAAAACCACGTTTGGGTTTAAATTGCTAATAAAAGTATCGAAATTAGAATTATTTAATTCAATTTGAGTCGCTTCTACTCCAATAGAACTTAAATTAAATGCATTTTCTGTTTTGGCGCAAGCTGTTGCAAACGTAATCTTATAATCTGCGTTTAAAAACACATCTACAATTTGAAGCATTCGCGATCCTGCAGCAGAACTTTTAGGTTCTGGCCAAACAAAACCAATAATTAACAGTTGTTTTTTAGACATTAATTAATAATATTATTGTGCTACATGTTGTTGTAGTGCATAAAAAGCACGTACATTTTTAGCCCATTCTGTAACTTGCTTAATTTGAATATTGGTTAAATTAGCGTCGCCATGTGTAAAAGTATAAGATTCTAAAGGCATTTTATTTGCTTCTACTTCTTCTATTAATTCGTCTAATTTATGGTCTTTTTTCTTCATGGAATAGTTATTCCACTTAGATACATTAAAATGTTTTTTTCCGTTGTTAACATGATCTGCCAACCAATAATTTACTGGTGTAATATTGTTGTACCAGGGATAACGCGTGTTACTACTATGGCAATCAAAACAAGCGGTTTCTAAAATTGCTTTAACTTCTTTTGGTGGATTGGTTTCAACTAAAAAAGATTTTATATCTTCTAAACTACTTTGGTTTTTATCTGGACCAAAAAATTGTGCAATTAAAAACAAGAATGATAATCCAAGTAATATCTTTTTTGTAATTTTCATCTGTAATAGAATTTAAAAATCTAAAAATAACCAAAATTGTGACAACAGAAGCGCTTTATAAAGAATTAAACTACGTAAATCATTCTAGAGAGAAACGGCAGTTTTATGCAAATTTGGTTATTTCTCAACCTAAATTAATACCACAACTCCTTGAGATATTATATATGGTAAACGATAAAATTTCGCCAAGAGCAGCTTGGGTTTTAGAGTTTTTTTGCAACGATTATTTAGAAAAATTTGCACCGTATTTAGATGAGTTTCTACCGCATTTAAAGCATATAAAATTAGACTCAGCTTTAAGACCTTGCGCCAAAATTTGCGAATATATTGCCAAAGCTAATTTTGGAAAACAAAACAGCAGCCTAAAAACACGTTTAACCAACGCCAATAAAGAACTAATTATTGAAGCTTGTTTTGATTGGATGATTACCGAGCAAAAAGTTGCAGTAAAGGCATATTCTATGCATACTTTATTTTTATTTGGAAAAGAATTTGATTGGATTTATCCAGAATTACGCCTTATTTTAGAACGTGATTTTAGTACACAAAGTGCCGCTTTTAAAGCTAGAGCAAGACATATTTTGAAAAAAATTTGATAACATTAACTTTGCGCTGTAAACTTTAGGTTATATGTATTGAAATGATTTTAAGTATTAATTTTAAGACATTATTAAATTTCTTACTAAAAATACCACTTCTACAAGCTTAGTTTAACATTGCTTTTTTAAATTATCTATGTTTTACACACAAAAAAACTATTAATAAAAACCTACAAGTAGAAAAAAATCGTGTGAAAAATTACTATTCTAGTATACTTAAATACCAATTTATAAAAACTTAATTCTTAATTCTAAAATCTCTTTTCTTAACTCAAAACTTCGCTCTTATAACTTTCTAACGTATCTTAGCAGCTTTCAAAAAAACAACATAATATATGTCATTATCAGCCTTAAATGCTATTTCGCCAATAGATGGTCGTTACAGAAGTAAAGTAGAAAAATTACAACACTATTTTTCTGAAGAAGCCTTAATAAAATACAGAGTTCTTGTAGAAATAGAATATTTTATTGCATTATGCGAAATTCCTTTACCTCAACTAAAATCTGTTGATCCAGCTATTTTTGAAGATTTAAGAGCTATTTATAAAAATTTCTCTGCCAAAAATGCACAAGCTATAAAAGACATAGAAAAAGTAACTAACCACGATGTTAAAGCGGTTGAATATTTTATTAAAGAACAATTTGATAAGCTTGGTTTAAGCGAGTACAAGGAATTTATCCATTTTGGATTAACGTCTCAAGACATTAATAACACTGCAATTCCTTTAAGTATTAAAGATGCAATGAACGATGTTTACGTTCCTGAATACTTAAATGTTTTAGAGAAAATAGAAACGTTAGCTAAAGATTGGGCACATATTCCAATGTTAGCGCGTACGCACGGACAACCAGCTTCTCCTACACGTTTAGGAAAAGAAATTGAAGTTTTTGCTGTACGTTTAAAAGAGCAATTTAATTTATTAAATGATATTCCAAGTGCTGCTAAATTTGGTGGTGCAACTGGAAACTTTAATGCACATCACGTTGCTTATCCACAAATAGATTGGAAAGCATTTGGTGGTAAATTTGTACAAGAAAAACTTGGTTTATACCATTCGTTCCCAACAACTCAAATTGAGCATTACGACCATATGGCAGCTTTATTTGATACAATGAAACGCTTAAATACTATTATTATTGATTTAGATAGAGATATTTGGACGTATGTTTCTATGGATTATTTTAAGCAAAAAATTAAAGCTGGAGAAGTTGGAAGTAGCGCAATGCCACATAAGGTAAATCCTATAGATTTTGAAAACTCTGAAGGAAATTTAGGTCTAGCTAATGCTATTTTTGAGCATCTAGCTGCTAAATTACCACTATCTAGATTACAACGCGATTTAACAGATAGTACTGTTTTACGTAATGTTGGTGTTCCTTTTGGACATACTTTAATTGGTTTTGCTAGTACGTTAAAAGGTTTAGGTAAATTATTATTAAACGAAGCTAAATTTGCTCAAGATCTTGAAAATAATTGGGCTGTGGTTGCAGAGGCAATTCAGACTATATTGCGACGAGAAGCTTATCCAAATCCTTACGAAGCTTTAAAAGGTTTAACTCGAACTAACGAAGCTATTACGCAAACCTCTATTGCAAATTTTATTGACACTTTAGAAGTTAGTGCTGCTATTAAAACAGAATTAAAAGCTATAACACCAAGTAACTATACAGGTATTTAATATGTTTTCTAATAAAACCACTTTAATAATCTGTGCTATATGTTATAGTACGCTTATTCTTGGTGGAATTTTAGATGTTTTACATTATTATGTAGTTATTGGAATTATTGTTTTTACCGCTTTATTAGTTTTAATACAACTTATTAAAGCTCCAAAAATAAAAGAAGACGACGATAAGTTTATTTAGTTTACTGCAAAAAAAACAGATAAGCTAAACTATAGATTTTAACCTGTTTTGAGCAAATTTTATAAGCTCTACTGTAACTATAAACTTAATAAAAACAAAAAGGCTTTCCATACGGAAAGCCTTTTCTACATTAACCAATTACTATAAACTTTATTTAAGAAAGTCTATAATGCCTTTTAATTTGTTATTATCTAAATTAGCATCTTTCATTTTATAAATTAAAGCTGCAATTTTTTCTGGACTCATATCTTCTCCTAAAACTCTAATTGCTGCAAAACCCATGGAATTTGCACTTGCTAGAACTAGAACTTCGTCTACTATATTTTCTTCTCCAATAGAATTAATTTTAAATTTCATTCCAGCCGAACTAAACGCCATTAATTCTGAGTAATCTGGATTTTTAAATACTTTTTGAATCTGTTTTAACTCTTTATTATAACTGTCTTGAGTGCTATCTGTAGCTTTATACATTAAGACGTGTAATTTGTCTAAAGAATTATAAGCATTACGCTCATCTTCTGTTAAATCTGCAGTAGAGAAATCTATTAATGTTTTAGAAATATCGACTAAAGAATAACTTGGCTGTTCTTGGTGTTCTACAAAGAAGGTTTGTATAGAATCTTCGTCTTTACAAGCAATTACTGTTAAACATAATAAGCAAATGTATAGTAAGTTTTTCATCTTACTTTTTGTTTTTCTTATCTAAAGCATCTCCACCAGGTAAATTCATTTTACTAGTTAATTTAGAGATTTGGTTTAAATTTATATCTCCAGTTAAAGACATAACTATAGATTCTAAAGTTCTCTTTTTTCCGTTAAGATTTACGTTTGCCTCTTTTGTAATATCTGTTAATCCATCTACAAACATTAACAATTCGCTTACGTGATCTTCGTCTTTTCCTTCTTTAATGTAAAATGTCATTACAACGCCATTGTCTTTAACTTTCATTAATTCTTCTAACTTTTTAGACGACTTGCTTACATATTTTGTAAAGTCTAAGGCAATAGATTTATCGCTAGTCATAATGGTTTTAAAACTGGTAATACTATTTACCATTTCAATATATTGTTGTGCTTCTTCATCGTCTGTATCTATATCCATTTTAGCTAAAAGTTTAAACATTTTAGGTTTAATAGATATGTAAGTTACTTTACTGTTGTCTGAATATTTACTAAAAATATCTTGAGCCATTGCCGAAGAAGTTAGTAATAAAGCTAAAGTAAAAAGTGTAATTGCTTTTTTCATTGTCGAGGTAATATTTAATATTGTGTTCATTTCTTTTATTTTTTTATTGTTATTAGTTTGTTTGATTTGAAAGATTAAAATTTCTTTATCAAATTTATTTTTTTGTTTAGTTATTCATTTTTAAAGTTCGCCCAATAGGGTTTTGAAAATCGTTTAAGTAAGCTATTTGCTCTTTAGCTATATTTAGTTCTTGTAAATACGATACAGAAGTTGCGCCTTTATTAAAGTTTTTAGACACCATTTGTAACGATTGTATAAACTCTTTATAAGCTAATTGCGTTTCGTCTTGGCTATACGTTCCTAAATCTTGAGAATTTACAGACCAATTAAAGTATATTCCAAAAGAAATAGCTACAACTGCCGCAATACTTAACCATTTATATGTAAAGTTTGTTTTAGTTTCTAATGGAAGCTTTGCTGTAAAGGTTTCTTTTTTACTTACTGTAAAATAATTAAATAGCGGCTTATAAACTTCTAAATGCACAGGTATTGTTTCTTGATTAAAAAAAAGTTTTAACTGCTGCTCTTCTAAAAGCGATGTAGTACCATCTAAGTATTTTGCTAGTAATTGTTCTATATTATTTAAGTCCATAACTATGGGTTTTTATTAATTGTTCTCGTATGGTTTTTCTTGCTCTAGATAAGGCTCCTCTTATTGCAGTAGGTTTCATATCTAACATTTTTTCTATCTCGTTAAACTCATACTGTTCTATATCTCTTAACTGAATAACTAATTTTTGTTGTTCTGGCAATGCTTCTATTAATTTTTCTACAAAGTTTAAACTATCGTTTGTTTCTACTTGCTTTTGAAGTGCTACACTATGATCTTGATAATTGCTATGTACAATTTTTAAATTCTGTGCTTGCTTAGATTTTAGTTTATCATAACAAAAATTTTTTGTCATTGTCATAGAAAAAGCTTCAACATTTTTATAACTTTCAATCTTACTTTTATTATTCCAAAGTTTTAATAACACTTCTTGAGTAGCATCTTCTGCTTCTTCTTTAGAGACAAGTAATCGTTTTGCTAAACGAAACACCTTATCCTTAAAAGGTAATACCAGATGTAAGAACTCGGTTTGGGTCATTTTGGTTTTGGTTATGCGGCGGTTTAAATCGCTTATGTTATTACGACGATACAACTTCTAAATTGTTACATCGATTGTGAGAAAAAATAGTTGTAAATTTATAAAAAATGATTTAAAATCTTATGAAACCTATTAAATCACTATATATTTTCAGTTTGTGTTTTTTAATATGTTTAAGTTGTGCAAACGACTTAGACGATAAACCTGTTTCTACAAGTGCCATAAATAATTTTATTTACAAAGGCTTAAGAAGTTATTACATATATAATGATTTGGTTCCTGATTTGGTTGAAAATAAATCATTTAATCTAAATTACAATAGCTATTTAAGTGTAAATAATCCAGAAAATTTCTTTGAAAACTTAATATATGATAGACCAACAACAGATAAATTTAGCTGGCTTTCCAAAGATTATTTAGCTTTAGAACAACAATTTGAAGGCACAAACCAAGTTAATGGAATGGTTTACGGTTTAGATTACGTATTTCCTGGAAGCACTAATTTATATGGTTTTGTAAAATATGTATTGCCAAATACAAGTGCTTCTTCAGAAAATTTAATTCGTGGCGCTATTTTTACAAAAGTTAACAATCAAGATTTAACCGTTTCTAATTACCGTAATTTGTTATCTAACAACAGTTACAGTATTCAATTAGCAACATATAATACTACAACAAACACATTTAACACTAACGGAACAAACGTAAACCTAAACAAGCAAACTTATACGGAAAATCCAATTTACACCTCTAAAATTATTACTGTAGGCTCAGAAAAAGTAGGTTATTTAATGTATAACCGATTTAATGCAGCGTTTAATCAACAACTTAATAACGCATTTGGAAACTTTGCTGCCAACAACATAAATCATTTAGTACTAGATTTACGTTACAATCCTGGTGGCTCTGTAAATACAGCAACACTTTTAGCCAGCATGATTACAGGACAATTTAATACAGACGTGTTTTCTAAACTAAAATACAACGCTAATTTTTTGGCTTCAAACCAAAATTACAACTTTAAACAAACGGTTAACAACCAACCCATAAATCATCTTAATTTAACCGAAATTTATGTCTTAACTACAGATAACACAGCTTCTGCCAGCGAAATGATTATTAATAGCCTAAAACCATATATTAATGTTATTCAAATTGGAACTACAACCGTTGGAAAATCTCAAGCTTCAATTACATTATACGATTCGCCTAACTTTTCAAGAAATAATGTAAATCCGTTACATTTATACGCAATGCAACCTTTGGTAGCAAAAACAACTAATAAATTAGATATAGAAGTGCCAAGTACAGGATTAGTGCCTAATGTTGCTTTAGCAGAAAACGCACTAAACTTAAATCAATTGGGACAAATAACAGAACCTTTGTTAGCAGAAGCTTTAGCACAAATAGATGCCAATAATAGAATAGCAAAACCACAAATAAAAAAAGAGATTTCTAAACCTTTACATTCTTCAAATTTTTATAAATTTAGTCAAGAGATGTTTATAGATAACTTACATAAAAATTAATGCAACCACACAAAACCTACTTTAATTGGAGTTCTGGAAAAGACTCAAGTTTTGCTTTATTTTTAATATTGAAAGATCAAGCTTATAATGTTGATTTATTAGTTACTACAATAAACAGCCATTATAATAGAGTTAGTATGCACGGTTTAAGACGAAACGTTTTAGAAGCGCAAACCAAAGCTTTAAACCTACCTTTAAAAACCATAGAATTACCCGAAATGCCAAGTATGGAAGATTACGAGGTAATTATAACAAAAGCCACTAACTATTTAGTAGCTGCAAATTATACACATTGTGTTTTTGGCGATATTTTCTTGGAAGATTTAAGAACTTATAGAGATAACAACTTAAAACCATTTAACCTTACGCCTATTTATCCATTATGGAAAATGGATACTAAAGAGCTAATTACAAAATTTATAAATTTAGGTTTTAAAGCAGTTATAGTTTGCGCTAAAGCAGAATTTTTTGACGAAGAATTTGTTGGACAAACCTTAACACATCAATTAATTGAAGATTTACCCAAAGAAGTAGACGTTTGTGGCGAAAATGGTGAATTCCACACTTTTTGTTATAATGGTCCAATTTTCTCATCACCTGTAACCTATAATTTAGGCGAAAAAACATACCGAGAATACAATACACCAAATACAGAAAACGGCAAAAGTGGCTTCTGGTTTTGCGATATTGTTTTAGATTAAACAGACAATTAAATGATCTTTACGGAATAACAGCAACAAAAACTTACCATAATCTGTTTTATTTAAGTGTAAGTTTTCTAACTTATTTAAAACAACGTTATAAAAAAAAAGCTACTTCTTTAGAAGTAGCTTTTTAAATTTTGAAGAGTTCTTTTAAATTTAATTAAAGTAAACTTTACTTGGTATAATTTCCATTTCTAAAGTTTCTAATAAAGCTCCAGAAGTTGCGTTATAAATAAGTAAATCTCCATTAGAAGAAAAATCTTTAGCATCTACACCTAAAATATTTCCGTTTTTTACTGTCATACCATAAAAGCTAACATCAGATACTATAGCTGTAGTTGGTAAAGTAGTTTCTGTAGCATTCATTTTATAAACAGAACCATCTAAATAATAAAAAATAATATTATTATCTAAAACTAAGAAGTTTGGATGAGAGCCATCTGCAAACTCTAACACAGATTCTATTGCATAAGATGATGTATTTATTTTAGTAATAGCGCCTTTAGTTTCTATAGCATTAGGTAACCAAAATCTATTGTCACCTTTACTTAAAACAATTAAATCTCCATTAGCATCAAACTGCAATTGTTCTGGATTATCATTAACTTCAATTTCTGTTACAGAAGCTGTATTTAAGGCATCAATTATTAAAACTTTATTATTAGAATTAAAAGCGCCTTCTAAAGCAACATATAATTTGTTATTTTTAGATACTATTTGTTCTGGACCTTCGGCTACAGAAATAGTAGATGTTACAGAATTTGTTAATAAATCTACAACAGCAATATAATCGTCTGTTGCAACATTACCATCGCCCCAATTTGTTACATAACCTTTACCATTTGAAAAAGCCATATATCTTGGGTTAGAAAATCCAGTATCTATAGAACCTTCACTAATAAACGTATATCTATTAACAATTTCTATAGTATTAGATCCATTTTCTATTAAATAAGCTAAATCTCCATTAAAAGCAATACTTTGTAAAGCGTTTCCTAAAGTTGTTCCATTTACATTTTGGTAAACTTTATTTTCTACTGTATCTAAATCTCCAGAAACATAAGTTACTGTTCCTACTCCAGTACCAAAATTTCCTTCGTTAGAAATTAATAATCCGTTTTGGTAATCGCCTTTTGGCGCTACAGCTGTTGTATCGTTATCATCTGTACAAGATGTAAATACAAAAAGGTTTACTAAAGTAATAAGTGCTAATGTTTTTAGTTTCATTTTTTAAAAATTAAGGGTTAATTGTAAGTTATAGTTTCTATTTGGCATTGGACGCAATGCTACGTTTTCGTAATAGGCGTTAAAAAGATTATTTACTTTAAAATTAAAGCTATAATCTAAGTTTTTAAAATGTTTAAAGTTGTAACCAATTCCAGCATTAGAAACATTATAAGCTTTTAAAACATCGCCAATAATATTAACTTGCCCGTTATATAAATGCTGATAAAAAAGTGTCGCGTTTTTAAATCCATAAGCCATATTTAAGTTTCCTTTATGTTTTGGCACATAAATTAATTGCGTATTATTTTTTAAGTTTTTTGTGCTAGTAAAACTATATTTTACATCAGTTTTAATAGTATGATATCCTAATTGCTTGGTAAAAGACGTTTCAAACTCGGCACCTATACTTTCTACTTGGTTTAGGTTTTTAGGCGACCAAAATCCGTTTTCTGGTGTCCATTGTATCATATCGTTAATTCTAATATAATAAGCATTTAATAAAAACTGAACCGATTTAAATTCTAAAGCCTGACCAAAATCTGCTTGATAAGAGGTTTCTGGTACTAAATCTAAATTCCCGCCAGGTCGCCAATATAAATCGTTAAAGGTTGGAACGCTATAATTTTTAGAAGCGTTTAAAGTTACATTGTAATGTTTAGTAAACTTATAATTAGCATCGGCAGAAAACACCAAAGGACTATTAAATCCAGTAGTTACATCTTGTCTTGCACTTAAATTATAAGTTAATTTATTTATTTTTTGCTGAAGTATTAACGTTGCTGAAAAGGCATTACGCTTTGGATCTCCAAAACTGCTGCCTTCGCCTTTAAACGTATTGTATTCTATAACCGAATTTAAGGTTATACGCTTTGGTAATTTATATTCAAATTCGTGCTTAGCTATAAACTGCTGCACATTTCCGAAGGAAAAATTGTTGTTATCCTTATTTTCAAAATACTTAAACTGTTCTTTTAAAGACGCAAATTTAAAAGCAGATGTGTATGTATTTCCTAAATGTTGCCATTCTAGTAAATGTCTAAAACTAGCATCGTTATACTTGCTTTTAGATGGCGCAACTAAGGTTCCAGACAACTCGCGTTCGCCAACAAAAGTATTGGTGTAAAACTTAATAATATCTGTTTTACTTAATGTATAGCCAAGGTTTGCAAAAAACGTAGAATTATTAAAAGCACCATTAGTATTTATTTGATTCGTTCCAATAAACTCGTAATTATTTTCAGAACTCAATCTGTTAAAACCAACATTTAACGCCAAACGTTTAGTACTTGCTATTGCTTTATAAGTGATTTGTTTGGTGTTAAAACTACCATAACTTAATTGAATCTTATTTGTAAATGACGAAGAAAAATCTAAATTATTATTTAAATGAATTGAGCCTCCAATAGCACCAGAGCCGTGTTGTACGCTTCCGCCACCACTTTTTATAGTAATTTGATCGAAACCTGCTAAAAACAAAGCACCAAAATCTGTTTGCCCGTTTAGCTGCGAATTTATATTTATACCATTCCACAATACCGCAGTTTGCGAAGCACTTGTACCTCTAAAAGATGGCGACGATACCATTCCAAAACCATTTTCTTTAAAATAGATATTAGAATTAAAAGCAAATAAATTAGTAGAATTTGTGGGTTGCTGATTTAATATAGAATCCGATAAAACCGTTAGTTTATGGCTAACTCTAAGATTTTTAAGTTTAATATCGCTTAAAACAACTTCGTCTAATTTTTGGATAGAATCTATTTGTGCCAACGCCAAAAGCGGACAACACAGAAAAAATAACATGTAAATATGTTTTCTCATAAATCAGTTAGACTCTTTACCCGAAAGTCGGTTTTGATGATTGAAAAAGGCAGGTCTCCTGACTTGCGTCTTATTATAAGTCTTCCCAGAAATAAGTTTTTCCAGTGACATGATGTGTTATAATAAGCGTTCTAAACGAACTAAGCTTACAGTTGCGGGAACAGTTTTGGATTTTAACCAAATTCCCTTTTAATTTTTATTCAAAGCGAATAAAAAACCAAATTCGCTACAAATGTAGGGATTTAAATGACGTAAATAATTTTATTATTAAATAATTCAAAATATTTTAAAAACAAGATCTTAAAAAATAAATTTATAGCCTCTATAAAGCTTATAATTAAATAGTAATTACAAGACTACAATCAATTCATTTTAATCAAAAAAAATAAAATTAAAAAAATTATTCTAATTAATTGTTTGGAAACTTGTTTGCTATAAGCTTACTTTTGATGTAAATTTTTATACTTAAAAATGAAGTATTTATATTTATTATTTATTAGTATTCTTTTTGTTTCTTGTAAAAAAAACATAGAAACACCTGGTGTTTTTCCTCAAACAAAAACCAAAAGAAAAGTTTTAAAATATGCCGATGGATTTACCATAATAAATTACGGAAACTACAAAGTCCTTCAAATTAAAAACCCTTGGAAAAACGCAGATAAAACGTACTCTTACGTTTTAATTAGTAAAGAAAACGCTGCTAAAACAACGTTTAATAAAAATGCGTTTGATGGTATAATAACAACACCAATTTCAAAACTAATTACCACAAGTACAACACATATTCCTGCCTTAGAATTATTAGAACAAGAAAGCACACTAATAGCTTTTCCTGGTACCAAATATGTATCTTCAAAAAAAACAAGAGCTTTAATAGATAGCGGTAAAATTATAGAAATTGGAAAAAACGAAAGTTTAAATACAGAACGTATTTTAGAATTACAACCAGATGCAATTGTTGCTTTTGGGGTTGATGGCGCTAGTAAATCTCTAAACACTATAAAAAATGCAAATATTCCAGTAATTTATAATGGCGATTGGGTTGAAAAAAGTCCTTTAGCAAAAGCAGAATGGATTAAGTTTTTTGGCGCATTATATAATAAAGAATACCAAGCAGATTCTATATTTAATACTATTGAAACTAATTACTTAAAAGTAAAGAAATTAGCGCAAACTATAAAAAACAAACCAACAGTAATAAGTGGTGCCATGTATAAAGATGTATGGTATTTACCTAGTGGCACAAGTACAGAAGCTCAACTTTTAAAAGATGCTAATGTTAATTATTTATGGGCTCAAACTGCAGAACAAGGCAGTTTATCGTTAAATTTTGAAACCGTTTTTATTAAAGGTAAACAAGCAGATTTATGGATTAGTCCAAGTTATTACACAAGCTATAATACATTAAAAGAAGCAAATATACATTACACTAAATTTGATGCTTTTAAAAACAAAAACATCTTCTCGTTTTCTAATACCACAGGAAAAACTGGTGGCGTTACCTATTACGAACTTGGAATTGCAAGACCAGATTTGGTTTTAAAAGACTTAATTAAAATTTGTCATCCAAAACTATTAAAAGATTATACCACAACATTTTTTAAACCTTTACAATAAATTGAATCCAAACAAAACATATAAATTCACCTTTCTAATGCTTATTATAGTATTGGTATTATGCTTTGTTTTAAACTTAAGTTTAGGTTCTGTAAGTATTCCTTTTTCAGAATTAGCATCGTCTTTATTAGGGAATTCTGAAAACGAAAATTGGATGTATATCATTCAAAATTACCGCTTACCAAAAGCAATAACTGCAATTTTAGTAGGTTCTGGCTTAGGTATTTCTGGTTTACTAATGCAAACACTTTTTAAAAACCCATTAGCCGGACCTTATGTTTTAGGAATTACATCTGGTGCAAGCTTAGGTGTTGCTATTTTAATTTTAGGAAGCAGTTTATTTGGTGGTTTTTTAGCCACTATTTTGGCCTCTAATTGGAGTTTAGTAATAGCATCGTCTTTAGGTAGTTTTCTTGTGTTATTAACCGTTTTATTAGTTGCTAATAAAGTAAAAGATACAATGACATTACTAATTATTGGACTTATGTTTGGTAGCTTAACTTCTGCTATTGTTAGTGTACTTTCTTATTTTAGTCCAGCAGATCAATTACAACAATATATATTTTGGGGTTTTGGAAGCTTAGGCGATTTAAGTTGGGAGAAAATAAGAATATTTGCAATTATATATGCCATTGGTTTAACTTTAAGTATTACCGCATTAAAAGCCTTAAATAGTTTACTTTTAGGAGATCAATATGCCAAAAGTTTAGGTTTAAATTTAGAAAAAAACCGATTTGTAATTATTATAGCTGCTAGTTTATTAGCTGGAAGTATTACGGCTTTTGCAGGACCAATTGCTTTTATTGGATTAGCAGTTCCACATTTAACCAGACAACTATTTAAAACCTCTAGCCATAGTATTTTATTACCTGCAGTTATGCTTTTTGGTGCAATTTTAATGTTAATTTGCGATAGCATAGCACAAGTACCAACAAGTAATTACTCCTTGCCTATTAATGCTATAACATCATTAATTGGTGCGCCAGTTGTAATATGGCTATTAGTTAGAAAAAGACAAATGAGCTTTTAATTTAAGGTTATAAGTTGAAATAATTAGAGGTTTAATAAAGTAGAAATTAATTGAATACAAATAAGACATATAGCGTTTTAAAAACCAAAAATCTTTCTATTGGATATTTATCTAAAAAGGAAGAAATCGTTATTGCTTCAAACATTAATTTCGAATTATTTCCTGGAGAATTAATTGGATTGGTTGGTGCAAACGGAATTGGAAAATCTACATTACTTAGAACATTAACCCAATTACAAAATCCACTAAAAGGTTCTATCTCTATAGATGGTAAACCTTTAGAATCTTATACTAATCAAGTATTAGCAACAAGATTAAGTTTAGTTTTAACAGATAAATCGCTTTCTAAAAATCTTACGGTTTTCGAACTTGTATCTCTTGGAAGACAACCTTATACCAATTGGATTGGAACGCTTACAGATAAAGATATTTCTATTGTAAATAAAGCATTAGAACAAACGCAAGCTATAGATTTAGCAACAAAAAAATGCTTTGAACTTAGCGATGGACAATTACAAAAAGTCTTAATAGCAAGAGCTTTAGCTCAAGACACACCACTTATAATTTTAGACGAGCCAACCACACATTTAGACATGTATCATAAAGCATACATATTAAAACTTTTACAAAACATAGCTAAAACAGCTAATAAAACCATTTTATTCTCCTCGCACGAAATTAATTTAACCATTCAATTATGCGATAAAATGCTAGTTATGACTACTAATAATTCGTTTTACAACACACCTTGTAATCTTATAAAACAAGATGTTTTCTCAACGCTTTTTCCTAAAAATATTGTAGAATTTGATGTAAATACAGGAAGTTTTATTGTTAAAAAATAATTAATTAGCTTATAAAACTCATATTATAGCTAACTTTAAAAAAACACAACTTAATTATGACACATTTTAAATCAACTGTACTTGCACTATTTGTAGTGTTTACGTTTTCAAATTGCCAAATACAAAATTTCAAAAAAATAAATGGAAATGGTAAAATTTCAACAATAACAAGAACTGTAGCAGATTACGATAAGGTATTACTGTCTGGATCTATGGATTTTATATTAGAAAAAGGTACAGAAGGAAAAATAACCATTGAAGGCGAAAGTAACCTTTTAGAATATATCCTAACAGAAACTAAAGATGGGAATTTAATAATAAAACAAAAAAACAATTATAATTTAAATAGTAGTAACCATAAGACTATAAAAATTACAATTCCTTTTCAAGAAATAAGTAGTGTAACACTTTCTGGATCTGGAGATGTTCTAACCAAAAACAGGATAAAAACAGAAAAATTTGCCTCTATAATTTCTGGATCTGGAGATGTTGTTTTAGATATTATTGCAAAAAACACAATAGTAAAAGTTACTGGATCTGGAGATATTACTCTAAAAGGAAAAACAATTCAATTAAACGCTTCGGTAACAGGTTCTGGAGATTTTAATGGTAAAAATTTAGAAGCTAATAATACAGATGTTAAAATAACTGGTTCTGGAGGAATGCATATTGTTGCAAATAACAGTTTAAAGGCAAGAGTTACAGGTTCTGGAGATATTAAATATACAGGAAATCCAACACATATAGATAAAAAAGTAACCGGTTCTGGACGTATTAATAATTAACACTACTCTACTTTTTTTACAAAAGCTAAATTCATTTAAAATCCTTTTTTTATTATTAATTCTGAAAATCAAAACTTGTATCTTTGACTAAATCTTTTTAAAAATGTCCGAAAACATCATTCTAATTATTGCCATTCTAACTTCTGCCTTAATTGGTGCATACCTTGGTAAACTATTTTCTGGTTTAAAAAATAAAAGTGACCAAAGTACACTTAAGGAAAGAAATGCAAATCTTGAAAATCAGTTTGAAACTTTTAAGCAATTTTCTGCAACCGAAAACGAGAAACAAAACAAACAATTTACACTTCAATTAGAAAATTCTAAAGAAACTATTGCTAAAATTGAAGCACAAAGAGAATCCATTAGACAAGAAAAAGATTTTTTAAATGCAGAATTAACTCGAAAATCTACAGAATTCGACAATTTAAAACAGCTAAACATTAAGAAAGATGAAGAAGTTGAGCTTAGACAAGAACAATTACGAAAAGACTTTGAATTATTAGCTAATAAAATTCTTGAAGAAAAATCGGAGAAATTCACCCTTCAGAATAAAGAAAATATCAAACAAATTTTAAGTCCATTACAAGAAAAAATTCAAGGATTTGAAAAGAAAGTTGAAGATTCTCAAAAAGAAAGCATTAGTATGCACAGTTCTTTAAAAGAACAATTAATTGGCTTAAAAGATTTGAATTTACAAATGACAAAAGAAGCCACAAACCTTACAAGAGCCCTAAAAGGCGATAGTAAAATGCAAGGAAATTGGGGCGAATTAGTTTTAGAACGTGTTCTTGAAAAATCGGGATTAGAAAAAGATCGCGAATATTTTGTACAGCAAAACTTTACCAGAGAAGATGGCACACGTGTTTTACCAGATGTGGTTTTAAATCTTCCTGACAATAAAAAAATGATTATTGATTCTAAGGTTTCTCTTACAGATTACGAACGATTTGTAAATGCAGATGAAGACCTAAGACCAATTCATTTAAAAGCGCATATTAATTCTATAAAACGTCATGTAGAACAATTATCTGCTAAGAATTACCAAGATTTATACGATATAGAATCGCCAGATTTTGTATTACTTTTTATTCCAATAGAGCCAGCATTTGCCATTGCTATAAACGAAGATAATTCAATTTACAATAAAGCATTCGAACTTAATATTGTTATAGTTACGCCATCTACTTTATTAGCTACTTTACGTACTATTGACACTATGTGGAACAACGAAAAACAGCAACAAAATGCTATAGAAATTGCGCGTCAAGCTGGTGCACTATATGATAAATTTGAAGGATTAGTTAAAGATTTAACTGGAGTTGGAAAAAGAATAGACGAAGCTAAAAAGGATTATTCTGCAGCTATGAATAAATTAGTTGATGGTAGAGGAAATCTAATTACAAGTGTCGAAAAAATTAAAAAACTAGGTGCTAAGGCAAAAAAATCACTACCAGAAGCTATTATAAACAGAGCAAATAACGAGAACAAAATCAATTAAAAAATAATTTTATGAAATTTTTATTTAAGACAATTATACTCCTACTAATTATAGCAATTGGCTATTTTTCTTTTATCTATTTTGTAACTTATAGTGAAGGTGTTCGTGCTGGAGAATTGGTTAAATTCAGTAAAAAAGGCATGTTGTTTAAAACTTGGGAAGGCGAAATTAGTCAAGGTGTTAGTGAAGCGCAACTATTTAAATTTTCTGTAGAAGATAAAAACAAACGTGTTATAGATGATTTAAATAAATTTCAAGGACGCTTTGTAAAACTAAGCTATATTGAACGTTATAAGACATTTTTATGGTTAGGAGATACTCAGTATTTTATAACAAAAGTAGAACTTAATACAAATTACGAAGAATTAAAAACATATTTTTAATTTGAACACTTTTACTGCTATTTCTTATTAAAAATTTATTTAAAAGAATTGGATTAAATAATTAATTTAGAAAGGCATTTTGTCATTAAACTAAAAAAGGCTTCAATAGTAATTATTGAAGCCTTTTTATTTTATGATATAAGTTTGTGTTATTTACTAAGATACATTTTACGTCTTGAATATAAATCGTAAAACTCATCGTCTTTTAAACTATCAATAAATAATATACTTTCTCCTGTACTCTTCATTTCTGGACCTAAGTTTTTATTTACATTAGGAAACTTGTTAAAAGAAAAAACGGGTTGCTTAATGGCATAACCTTCTAGTTTTGGATTAAAGTCAAAATCTGTAACTTTATTATGTCCTAACATTACTTTAGTTGCGTAATTTACATAAGGTTCTCCGTACGCTTTTGCTATAAAAGGAACTGTTCTAGAAGCTCTTGGATTTGCTTCAATAATGTAAACTTTTTCGTTTAACACGGCAAATTGAATATTTATTAATCCAACCGTATTTAAAGCTACAGCAATTTTCTTTGTATGATCTTTAATTTGCTGCATTACTAAATCTCCTAAATTAAATGGTGGTAATGTTGCATTAGAATCTCCAGAGTGAATTCCGCAAGGTTCTATATGTTCCATTATACCAATAATATAAACGTTTCCATCTGCATCACAAATAGCATCTGCTTCTGCTTCTATGGCACCATCTAAATAATGATCTAATAATAATTTATTTCCTGGAATTGACTTTAATAAATCAATAACATGTTCTTCTAATTCCTGCTTGTTAATTACAATTTTCATTCCTTGTCCTCCAAGTACATAAGATGGACGAACTAATAATGGGAAATCTAATTTATCTGCTAAAGCTGATGCTTCGTCTGCACTTTCTGCAATTCCAAACTGTGGAAAAGGAATTTCTAAATTAGTTAATAACTCAGAGAAACGTCCACGATCTTCTGCTAAGTCTAACGCATCAAAAGAGGTTCCTAAAACTTTAATGCCGTATTTAGATAATTTCTCTGCTAACTTTAAAGCAGTTTGTCCACCTAATTGAACAATTACACCTTCTGGTTTTTCGTGTCTAATAATATCGTAGATGTGCTCCCAAAAAACAGGTTCAAAATATAATTTATCTGCTGTATCAAAATCAGTAGAAACCGTTTCTGGGTTACAGTTAATCATAATTGTTTCGTAACCACATTCTTGAGCGGCTAAAACACCATGAACACAAGAGTAATCAAATTCAATTCCTTGTCCAATTCTATTTGGTCCAGAACCTAAAACTACTACTTTTTTTCTATCAGTAACAATAGATTCGTTATCTACATATACTTTTCCGTCTGCTGTTTCAATTTCAGCTTCAAAAGTAGAATAATAATAAGGTGTTTTTGCTTTAAATTCGGCAGCACAAGTATCTACTAATTTAAAAACACGATTTATATTTAGTTCTTCACGTTTAGTATAAACCTGACTTTCTAAACATTTAAGCATGTGAGCAATTTGTCTGTCTCCATAACCTTTTTGCTTAGCTTCAAGTAATAATTCGCGATCTAACGTTTCTATTGTAAATGTAGAAATTTCTTTTTCTAGATTGAATAGCTCTTGATATTGGCGTAAGAACCACATATCAATTTTAGTAATTTCGTGAATACGTTTTAATGGAATTCCCATTGCAATAGCATCATAAATTACAAAAACGCGATCCCAACTTGCGTGAGTTAATTTATCTATAATTTGGTCGTAATTAGTGTAGCCTTTTCCATCTGCACCTAATCCGTTACGTTTAATTTCTAAAGATTGGGTTGCTTTATGAAGCGCTTCTTGGAACGATCGTCCAATTCCCATAACTTCTCCAACAGATTTCATTTGTAAACCTAAAGTTCTGTCCGAACCTTCAAATTTATCAAAGTTCCAACGTGGAATTTTTACAATTACATAATCTAAAGTTGGTTCGAATAAAGCCGATGTAGATTTAGTAACTTGATTTTCTAATTCATCTAAATTATAACCCATTGCTAATTTAGTAGCAACTTTAGCAATTGGATAACCAGTTGCTTTACTTGCTAAAGCAGAAGAACGAGATACACGAGGATTAATCTCTATAGCAATAATATCTTCTTTTTCGTCTGGACTAACTGCAAATTGAACATTACATCCACCTGCAAAATCTCCAATACTACGCATCATATGGATTGCCATATCACGCATTTTTTGGTATGTTTTATCGCTTAAAGTCATTGCTGGAGCAACTGTAATAGAATCTCCAGTATGAATTCCCATAGGATCCATATTTTCAATAGCACATATAATAACTACATTATCGTTTGCATCTCTTAAAAGCTCAAGTTCATATTCTTTCCAACCTAAAAGCGCTTTATCAATCATAACCTCGTGAATTGGAGAAATCTCTAATCCGTGAGATAATAATTTATCAAAATCTTCTTCTTCATAAACAATAGCTGCTCCTGCTCCACCTAAAGTAAAAGAAGATCGTATACATAATGGAAAGCCAAACTCTTGTGCAATTTCTTTACCTTTTAAGAAAGAGGTTGCTGTAGCTTGAGGTGCCATTGGCACACCAATTTTAGCCATTAAATTTTTAAATTGCTCTCTATCTTCAGTAATATTAATTGCTTCAATATCTACACCAATAAGTTCAACTCCAAAATCTTTCCAAATTCCTTTTTCGTCTGCTTCAATACATAAATTTAAAGCTGTTTGTCCACCCATAGTAGGTAAAACAGCATCAATTTGAGGATGATTCTTTAAAATTTTAACTAAAGACTTAGTATTTAATGGTAATAAATACACATGATCTGCCATAGACGGATCTGTCATTATAGTTGCTGGATTAGAATTGATTAAAATAGTTTCAATTCCATCTTCTCTTAAAGAACGTAAAGCTTGTGTACCTGCATAGTCAAACTCACAAGCTTGTCCAATAACAATTGGTCCTGATCCAATTATTAAAATTGATTTTAAATTTTGATTTTTAGGCATAATATGTTTTTAATATTACAAATTTAATTCAAAAATTGATTTAAAAAAAGGCGTTACACCTAAGTAACGCCTAATATATATTAACAATTGTTAATCATTTATTTTTTATGTCTTGCTTCAGAAGATACAGAAATCTTTTTTCTTCCTTTAGCACGACGACGAGCTAATACCTTTCTACCATTAGCAGAAGCCATTCTTTCTCTGAAACCATGTTTATTTCTTCTTTTTCTTTTCGATGGTTGAAACGTTCTTTTTGGCATGTCTTATTTTTTTAAATCTGAATAGTAAATATTTTTTATGGTTTTAGAATGCTCCCTAAAACTGAGGGCAAATATACAAAGTCTTTTTAATGTAACAAACCTAAAATTAATTTTTTTGTGCTTTTTTTTAAATCGCTTATTTCAATAAAATTTAGTTTCTTTGCATAACTTAAATTAATGACTACAAATTTATACTTTTTTACATATGTTTAACAAGAATTTTAAAATAATAATTGCCGTTTTAATTAGTGCTTATGCCATTTATGAATTTACTCAAGGCCATATTGGTAATGGTATTATGTACCTATTGCTATCTTTAGTATTTATTTTCTTTTATTTAAAAAATGAATTTATACTGCTAGCATTTTTAAAACTTCGTAAGCAAGACTTTGATGGCGCAAAAAGCTGGTTAAACAAAATTAAAAGTCCTGAAGCTGCGTTAGTAAAGAAACAACAAGGTTATTTTCATTATTTACATGGCATTATGTCTTCCCAAACAGATATTGGTGAATCCGAAAAACGCTTTAAAAAAGCTGTTGAATTAGGTTTAAGTATGGATCACGATTTAGCAATGGCTAAATTAAATCTTGCTGGAATGGCTTTAACTAAACGTAAAAAGCAAGAAGCAACAATACTACTTAAAGAAGCAGAGAAATTAGATAAGCAAGGCATGCTAAAAGATCAGATAAAAATGATGAAAGACAACATGAAACGTGCCCAAGGACCAACACAACATTTTGGACAAAATGGATCTGCAAGATCACAAAGACGATCAAAACGTTAAAAAAAATAGTTCACAAAAAAAACACGTCTATAACACATAATTATAGACGTGTTTTTTTTTGTTTTTATAGTTCTACAATTAGTTTGTAAAATACTTTCTTGAGATATTAAGTATATTGCAAAAAAAATCTAATCAGTTCAGTTTTTAACATCAAAAAAAATACGTTTGGTTTTACAGGATTTTCCGTCTTCTAGGAAATAGGTTCTTAATTATAACCTTTGGTATTAATTATATTACAATGCTACTTACTAAAAAACATTTTTATAGCAACAGCAATTAAAAGCACACTAAATATTTTTTTAAGCAACACTTCATTTATAGAAATCGCAACTTTTGTTCCTAAATAACTACCAACTACAAAGCAAGCAGCAATTACCAAAGCGTATCTAAAATTAATAGGATTTTCTCCAGACTTATGGTAAGTGTAAGCTGCCAAAAAAGTAACTGGAACTGCTAGAACTGCCAAACTCATGCCTTGCGCTTGATGCTGAGAATATCCTAAAGCAAAAATCATTAATGGCACCATAATTACGCCGCCACCAACACCAAACATTCCGCTAAATAAGCCTGCCAAAAGACCAATAATAACCAATACTAATATTACATTCATTTTCATACTATTATAATAAAGGTGCTCATATTATTGAATAAGCTTCTTTTAATTTATAATTAATAACCATTGCTACAACCTATAATTTTATATAAGAAAGTCTATTTTATTATTTATAATTTCCTTCTAATGGTATATCTATGGTGTATAATTTCCCAGATTTATTATTTAAATGTGGTTCTCTTAACCAAGGATTATGAATTTTTAAAATCTTATAATTAATACCATGATCTTTTGCAAAAGAAGCAAAATCCGAAACTGAGGTATCTATTTTAACCGACTTAGTTTTTATGTTTTTGTACAAATCTTTGGTTCTAAAATTAAAACCATATTTATCTGGATGAGACATAATTTCTTTTAAAGCCATAATTCTAAACATATAACGACCTGTTTCTTCGCCTAATAATAAATCGTAATACGCTGTAACTTGTTGTGCTTTTAGTCTTTTAGAAATTCCTGCATTTCCTGCATTGTAAGCCGCAGCAGCAAGCGTCCAACTTCCTAAATTATCTTTAGCTGCTTTTAAATATTTACATGCTACACGAGTTGCTTTTTCTAAATGGTAACGTTCATCTACGTTAGTATTAACTTCTAAACCATATTCGCGACCAGTTTGTTTCATAATTTGCCAAAAGCCACTTGCTCCTGCTGGAGATTTTACGTTTTGTAAACCAGATTCTATAATGGCTAAATACTTAAAATCGTTTGGAACACCATATTCTTTTAAAATAGGCTCAATTACCTGGAAATATTTGTGCGCGCGTTTAAATAATAATAAGCCATTAGATTGCCAGTACGTATTTACTAAAAGCTCACGATCCATGCGTTCGTGAATATCGGGATTATCTAACGGCATTTTTTCGCCAGCAAAATCAAGACTTTCTGGTACTTGTAATGCATAAACATTATAATCGTTAATAAACTGTTTTTCTACAAACTCGTCTGTTGGTGCTTGTTGTAATGCATTTATAGACACCAAAACAATGGTTAATAACCCTACAAAAATCAATCCTTTCTTAATCACGTTCATCATCTTTTAATTTTGTTTAAACTTAATCGATTTTTATCAAAAAACTGGTATTAACCAAGAATAATTTTAGGTAAATTCTCGTTAAACCACTTGTATTTATAAATTATCATAATATGCGTGCCTTTTGGAATTGAGATATAATTAGATAAATTACTAACAGGAAAAACAGCATCTTGTTCGCCGTGAATATGAACACAATTAGGTATTGCGGTTTCTTGCTTCCAACATACCATTTCTTTTATAGCCCAATCCAAATAAGTTTTATTACTTACCGACAGGTATTTTTGGTATAATTCTGCACGCTTGTTTAAAGTTTCGCCAAAAGCATATTTAGCTAACAACTTAACATTTCCTAATAGTTGAGTTGGAAGAATTTTGTAGGCTTTTGTTTTAGCTACCAATTGTAAACGCCTTGGAATTTCATGTTTAGTTTTTACTGTAGAAACTAATATTAATTTACGTAAATCTAAAAATTTGCTCATTTCTTGCACTAATAACCCACCAAAAGATACGCCTAACAATACAGGTTGCTTATGGGTTACCTTTAAACACATACGTTTAGCATAATCTTGTAAAGATTCGTTTACTAAAGGAATTTCCCATTCTAACCAATGTATTTTAAATTGATTTTCTGGTAATTTTATATATTCAAATATTAAAGGATTTGCCGCCATTCCTGGCATTAAATAAACGTGTATGAGTTCCTGAGCCATAAGTAATTAGCAATCTAAGAATAGTTAATGCTATTTATTTTTTGTAAATTTACAAATAAATGTATTAAATTATTTGCTTTTTATTAAAGTGAAATTGATTTAATTGAAATAAAAAAATTAATGATTAATCCCGAAGCTATAGTTGATAACGAGTTTTTACGTCAGTTTGAATATACGCAAGACGAGCAATTAGCTACCATAGAATATTCGCAACAAGACCGCAAAATTTTCTTAACAAAACTCCATATACCCGAAAATTTAATGTCTGATGAATTTGAATTTGAATTTATTAAAGTAATTTTAGATCGTATTAAAGAAAACGAGAGCTTAAGCGTAATGCCAACGCATCCTAGTATTGTAAAGTTTATTAGAAAAAACAGACTGTACAAAAGCATGCTTCCTGTTGGCGTTAGAATATAGTTTTTAGACGTTATACTAAATTTAAAAAGCTTCAAATTATAAATAAATTTGAAGCTTTTTTTCATAAAACCCAATTACATATAATATAAAAGACTTTAAATTATTAAGCTTTAAATGCTCTACAAAGAAATAACCTTCTTAATAAAAATCCATTTTAATTGTAACCCAGATCCAGATTGTGTTTTGTACTCATTTAATCGAGGAGATAAAATTACTGAAACAAAAGCACTAATCATTCCTTTATAAGAATCTTCCAAGTTCTCAAACACAAAATATAAGGTTACCCATATTACTAGAAAAATTAAAAAAAACAATACATAATTTAAAATTCTAGCTTTAGCTTTAATGCTTATTTTATTTTCCATTTCTTTAATACAATTTAAACAAACTCAAACCTTACCAAGCCATCATCGTCAATTTTAGTAAGATTAACATTGTGAATTGTGTTTACTAATTCTGGATTCCAAGTCGATTTTACTTTTACGTAATTCTCTGTAAATCCATGAATGTAACCTTCTTTATTTTCGCCTTCAAAAAGGACACTTCTGTTGGTTCCTAATTGGTTTTCGTAAAAAGATCTTCGTAATTTAACACTTAAACCGCGTAACATTTTACTACGTTTGGTTCTTACGTTTTTAGGCACTACGTTTTCAAAATTAGCAGCTTCTGTATTATCTCGTTCCGAATAGGTAAAAACGTGTAGATAAGAAATATCTAACGTATTTAAAAAGTTGTAGGTTTCTAAGAAATGCTCGTCGGTTTCTCCAGGAAAACCAACTATAACATCTACGCCAATACAAGCGTGAGGCATAACTTCTTTTATTTTAGCTACACGATCTACATACAGTTCTCGCATATATCTACGTTTCATTAGCTTTAAAATATCATTGTGGCCACTTTGCAATGGAATATGAAAATGTGGTACAAAAGCACGAGATTTACTAACAACATCTATAGTTTCGTTCTTTAATAAATTTGGCTCTATAGATGATATTCTTAGTCGTTCTATTCCTTCTACTTTATCTAAAGCTTGTACTAATTCTAAAAATGTATGCTCGTGTTTTTTATTCCCAAATTCGCCTTTACCATAATCTCCAATATTAACGCCTGTTAATACAATTTCTTTTATATTTTTAGCAGAAATTTCTTCGGCATTTTTAACCACATTAGCTAATTCATCGCTTCTAGAAATTCCTCTTGCCAATGGAATAGTACAATACGTACATTTATAATCGCAACCATCTTGAACTTTAAGAAAAGCACGAGTTCTATCTCCAATAGAATAACTTCCAACGTAAAAATCGGCTTCATCAATATCGCATGAGTGGACTTCGCCCATATCATTTTTAGACAAATCGTTTATATAATCTGTAATTTTAAATTTTTCAGTAGCACCTAAAACCAAATCAACACCATTAACATCTGCTAATTCTTGAGGTTTTAATTGCGCATAACAACCAACTGCAGCTACAAAAGCGTCTGGATTAGCTTTTTGCGCTTGCTTTACAACAGTTTTAAATCGTTTGTCTGCATTTTCTGTAACCGAACACGTATTTATAACATAAATGTCGGCTTTTTCAGAAAAATCTACACGAGCAAATCCTTCATCTTTAAAATTTCTTGAAATTGTAGAGGTTTCAGAGAAATTTAGTTTACATCCTAACGTATAAAAAGCGACTTTTTTTTGTTCCATAGCGTTTATTCTAAAAACCAATTAAGTTTTAAGGCTTACATTTCTTGGTTTTCAATTATATAAAGTGCAAATTTACGTAATACTTTTAAACCATAAATTATAATCCCAATACTCATTTGAAATTACGGCAATAAAATGCCCTTTTTTACTTTCTATTTCAATAAAAAAAGAAAACGTAACTTAGGCTATGTTTGATTTTTATATTTCATTTAAAGAAAAAAAATCATCAGTTTCTTTACGGTAATTCAAAACAAACAGTGGAATAATCCCAATTTATGCGTGTATAATTTTTTACTATGACATTAAAAGAACAACGTATTGCCAAAGTAAAAGTCTTTTTAAAAAATAAAGATTTAGTGCTTGGTTACAGAAAACTAATGGATTGCGCTATAGACACGTAAGATTTACGCTTTAATTAAATTAACTAATAGGAAAGCTTTACCAGAAGGCTAATTTTATAAATGAAAACATTACAATTCACCATATATCTTAGTATTATAGCCAGTTTTTTTTCGTGTAAAACCGAAGAAACTAAAGTTAATAATAACACAGTTTTTAGATATAACGAACATAAAAATATTGGGTCTTTAGATCCAGCATTTGCTAAAGACTTGGCAGATATTTGGGCTACTAACCAGCTTTTTAATGGTTTAGTACAAATGGATAACAATTTAAATGTGCAAGCAAGTATTGCCAAAGATTGGACAATTAGCGATAATGCATTAACTTATACCTTTAACCTTAGAACTGATGTGTTTTTTCATAAACACCAATTATTTGGAACAGACAGCACAAGAACTGTAACTGCCAAAGATTTTGAATATAGTTTTAATAGAGTTTTAGACAAAAAAATAGCATCTTCTGGTCAGTGGGTTTTTAATAAAGTAGATGATTTTTACGCTACTACAGATTCTACTTTTGTAGTAAAACTAAAACAACCATTTCCTGCATTTTTAGGACTATTAACTATGAAATATTGTAGTGTTGTTCCTAAAGAAATTACAGAACATTATGGCTCAGAATTTAGATCTCATCCTATTGGAACTGGACCTTTTAAGTTTAAACGTTGGGAAGAAAACATAAAACTTGTTTTTAGAAAAAACCATAATTATTTCGAAAAAGATAACAACGGAAAATCCTTACCACATTTAGAAGCTGTTGCTATTACTTTTTTACCAGACAAGCAAAGCGAATTTTTACAGTTTGCTCAAGGAAATATAGATTTTGTTTCTGGTTTAGATGCATCTTATAAAGATGATATTTTAACTGCTACCGGAAACTTACGTCCACACTACAAAAAAAATGTAAATATGATTCGTGGTCCATACCTAAATACTGAATATTTAGCGTTTTATATGGAAAGCAATTTAACAGAAATACAATCTACAACACTTAGAAAAGCCATAAACTATGGTTTTGATAGAAAAAAAATGATGACTTATCTTAGAAATGGTATAGGAATTCCTGCAAATGGTGGATTTATACCAAAAGGATTGCCAGGCTACAAGAGTTCTATTGGATATACGTACCAACCTGAAAAAGCAAAAGAATTAGTTCGTCAGTTTTCTAAATCCACAGGAATTAAAAATCCTAAAATAACGATTACTACTACAGGAAATTATTTAAGTTTTTGCGAATTTATTCAACGAGAACTACAGAAAACAGGTTTAATAATTAGTATAGATGTTATGCCAGCATCGGCATTAAAAAGTGGGAAAGCTAATGGTAAATTAGATTTATTTAGAGCAAGTTGGGTTGCCGATTATCCAGATGCCGAAAATTATTTATCGCTTTATTACAGTAAAAACTTTGCGCCAAATGGTCCAAATTACACACATTTTAAAAATGAAGAATTCGATAACCTTTACGAATCTGCTTTTAACCAAACCAACGTTTCTAAAAGACAACTTCTATACACAAAAATGGACTCTTTAGTAATGAGTAAATCTCCAATTGTACCTTTATTTTATGATGAAGTGGTAAGATTTACACGTAAAAACGTTTATGGCTTAGGTATAAATCCAATTAACTTATTGGAGCTTAAAAATGTTAGTAAAAGATAAAAAATATTTAATAAACAGTCTTTAATTAGTAATTCAAAAGAGCTATAAACTTCATAAGTTAATATTATTTTAAGAATTTAATTCTTTAATCTTAGTTGTTTATGGAAAACTGAAATAGATTTAATTTAAAGAAACTAAAATCGTTATTTTAAGACCTTAATACCAAATATTGGCTCTTAGTTATTGATTATAAGCTACTAATCATTAGATTCTGTTATACAAAACTAGAATTAAAGATTAAACAAGACTCAAATCAACATAAAAAAACCTAATCTTTTCTAAACTGCTTAGTTTCTTCAAAAACGTGGGTTAAAATAGCTTCGTCTTGAGCAGTAAACTCAATTTTACGTCTGGACATTACCACTTTAGCAACCTCGAAAGCTTTACGTGTTAAATAGGTAATAAATCCGTTTGCGCCACCCCAAGAATAGCTTGGTACAAAGTTTCTTGGAAAACCACTTCCAAAAATATTAGCATTTACTCCAACTACGGTTCCTGTATTAAACATTGTATTAATTCCTGTTTTACTATGATCTCCCATAATTAAACCACAAAATTGCAAGCCTGTTTTAGTAAAACGATTGGCTTGGTAATTCCAAAGCTTTACCTCTACGTAATTATTTTTAAGATTAGAATTATTAGTGTCTGCACCCAAATTACACCATTCGCCAAGTACAGAATTTCCTAAAAATCCGTCGTGGCCTTTGTTAGAATATCCAAATAAAACAGAATTACTAACTTCTCCACCAACCTTACTGTATGGTCCAATTGTAGTAGCGCCGTAAATTTTAGCGCCTAATTTTAAAACACCATTATTGCATAAAGCCAATGGTCCACGCACTAAACTACCTTCCATAATTTCGGCATCTTTACCAATATAAATTGGTCCAGAACTTGCATTTAAAGTTGCAAACTCTACTTTTGCGCCTTCTTCTATAAAAATATTTTCTGGAGCAATAATATTATTACTTTTAGGAATTGGCTCTGAAACACGATCTTTAGTTAAAAAATTAAAATCGGCTTTTATGGCAGCTTCATTTTTAGAAAAAATATCCCAAGTTTGCTTTACAGTAATAAGATCTTCATTAAACTCTAGAGCTTCATAAGCATCCAAATTAATGTCGTCTTGTGTGTCTTTTGTAAAAAATGCAATAACATCTTCGTCTTTAAAAATAGCTTGATTTTCTTTTAGATTAAGCACCATTTCAACTAAAGCTTCATTTGGACAATAAGATGCATTTAGCATAACATTTTGCTCTAACTCTACCATTGGAAACTTATCAGATAAGTATTCTTCTGTAACAGATGTTGTTGTAGAGTTAAGGAATTGCTCCCATTTCTCGCGAATAGTTAAAATACCTATTCTAATATCTGCAACTGGTCTTGTGTATGTAAAAGGCAATAAGTTGTTGCGGTTTTCGCCATCAAAAAGAATGTAATTCATTTTAAAAACTATTTAAAGTTAATTGTGTTTCAAAAGTAATTTAATTATATAGAATAAAAAAAAGCCTTTCAGATAAACTAAAAGGCTTTTAATAAAATATTATAATAAATATTATTTTTTGAATTTTGCGTATTTCGTTTTGAACTTGTCAATACGACCAGCTGTATCTATTAATTTAGATTTACCAGTGTAAAATGGATGAGACGTTCTTGAAATTTCCATTTTAATTAAAGGATATTCAACACCATCAACCTCTAAAGTTTCTTTCGTGTTTGCAGTAGATTTAGTTAAAAAAACATCGTCGTTAGACATGTCTTTAAATGCTACTAATCTATAATTTTCTGGATGTATATCTTTTCTCATCGCTTTATGCTTTAAAATTGTATTGTATTTTGAGGTGCAAATCTACATATTTTTTATAAAACTGCAACCTTTTTGTAAAAAAAAAATTACTTTTTATTTGTAACATATTTAATACCTTGCAGACTAACAAACAAATCAACTTAATACAATTAGAAATTATGGAAAAATCAATTAAAGAAATTGCAGCAAATTACGGTCTTTATTTAGGAATAGCTTTAGCAGTTGTAACCGCAGCATGTTACTCAATAGACATTGAGTTAATAGCTAATACTTATGTTGGAATAGGTTTACTAATTTTAGTTTTAGGCGTTTCTGTTTACGCATCTATTGCTGTAAAAAAAGTACAAAATGGATTTATATCTTTTAAAAATGCTTTTACTGCGTTTTTTATAACATTACTAATTGGGTTGTTAATTAGCTCTTTAGTTTACATTGTTATTTTTAACTTTGTAGATCCTGAAGCTGCAAATACATTAAAAGAAATTATTATGGAAAAGCAAATTAACATGATGAAAGATTATGGTGCAGATAGTAAGGCAATTGCAATTGTAGCTGAAGAATTTGAGAAACAAGATAACATGTATTCTATTGAAAACATTTTACAATCTTTAGTATTTCAATTAATAGGATATAGTATTGTAGGTTTAATCTCTTCTTTAATTATTAAGAAGACTGAAGAATAAATCAATAAAAATTTTATCTTTGGAGTAAATATATCAAATCACAAAAATGAATATATCAGTAGTTATACCACTACTTAACGAAGAAGAATCGCTCTTAGAGCTTCACGATTGGATTGCAAGAGTTATGCAGTCCAATCGTTTTTTATATGAAATTATTTTTATAGACGATGGAAGCACAGACACATCTTGGAATATAATTTCTACTTTAAGTACTACAAATCCTAACGTAAAAGGCATTCGCTTTTTAAAGAATTTTGGGAAATCTCAAGCCTTACACGCTGGTTTTAAAAAAGCTATAGGCGATGTAATAATTACTATGGATGCGGATTTACAAGACAATCCAGAAGAAATTCCAGAACTTTATAACCTTATTATTAAAGATGGTTTTGATCTAATTTCTGGTTGGAAGAAGAAACGTTACGATAATAAATTAACAAAAAACTTACCATCTAAACTCTTTAATTGGGCTGCTCGTAAAACATCTGGCGTACAATTAAACGATTTTAATTGCGGACTAAAAGCCTACAAAAATGCTGTTGTAAAACACATAGATGTAAATGGCGAAATGCACAGATATATTCCTGTTTTAGCTAAAAATGCTGGTTTTATTAAGATTGGAGAAAAAGTAGTTTTACATCAAGCTAGAAAGTATGGCGAAACAAAATTTGGTGCAGAACGTTTTGTTAATGGCTTTTTAGATTTAATTACCATTTGGTTTTTATCTAGATTTGGTAAAAGACCAATGCACTTATTTGGCGCTTTAGGTGTTATTATGCTATTTGTTGGGTTTATTTTTACTATTTACCTTGGTATAGACAAAATGTTTTTTAATCCTTATGGCCGACTAATTACCGAAAGACCGCAATTTTTTATTGCTTTAACCACAATGCTTTTAGGAACACAGTTTTTTATAGCAGGTTTTTTAGGCGAACTTATTCTAAGAACAAAAAAAGACTCTAAACGCTATTTAGTTAACGAAGAATTAAACTTTTAAGAAGTCGTTTTCTAATTTCGTATTTTAGCACTTCAATTACATAATTTTATGACGCAATTAAGCCATTCTTTGCAAGAACGCATTAATAATTGGTTAAGTCCAACTTTTGATAAAGAGACTCAAAATACTATAAAAAAGCTACAAACTACAGACGTAAAAACGCTTGAAGACGCTTTTTATAAAGACTTAGAGTTTGGTACTGGTGGAATGCGCGGAATTATGGGCGTAGGAACCAATAGAATTAACCAATATACCTTAGGAAAAAACACACAAGGTTTAAGCAATTACTTACACCAATGTTTTCCTAATAAAGAGCTAAAGGTTGCTATTGCTTTTGATTGTAGACATAATAGTAAAAGCTTAGCTCAAATTGTAGCTAACGTATTTTCTGCAAATGGAATTAAAGTCTTTTTATTTGAAGACTTACGTCCTACTCCAGAATTATCTTTTGCATTAAAATATTTAAATTGTCAATGTGGTATTGTTTTAACAGCTTCTCATAATCCACCAGAATATAATGGATACAAAGTATATTGGGAAGATGGCGGACAATTAGTTCCACCACAAGACAATGCTATAATTAACCTAATTAACAACTTAGATTATAGCCAAATTAAATTTGAAGCAAATACAGATTTAATAGAGATTATAGGCAAAAAAATAGACAATGTATTTATAAATGCCTCTGTTAAAAATGGAAGTTTTACTACAAATGAAGCCAGAAAAAATCTTAACATTGTTTTTACACCTTTACACGGAACTGCAATTACTACAATTCCAGAAACCTTAAAAAGAGCTGGATATCATAACGTACATATAGTTGAAGAACAACGCGAACCTAACGGCGATTTCCCAACTGTTAAATCGCCAAACCCAGAAGAACCTGAAGCTCTAAAATTAGCTTTAAAATTAGCGCAAGAAAAAAGTGCTGATATTGTTATTGGAACAGATCCAGATAGCGATAGACTTGGTGTTGCTGTTAGAAATACAAATAATGAATTAATTCTGTTAAACGGAAACCAAACAATGGTTTTAATGACAGATTTTTTACTTCAAAATTATAAAAACAACAAAAACGAACCATTTATAGCAAGTACCATTGTATCTACTCCAATGATGCAAGAATTAGCAAACGCTTATAATGTAGATTATAAAATTGGATTAACCGGTTTTAAATGGATTGCAAAAATGATTAAAGACTTTCCAAACCAGCACTTTATTGGTGGCGGAGAAGAAAGTTTTGGTTTTATGGTTGGTGATTTTGTTAGAGATAAAGACGCCAACACTTCTGCCCTATTAGCTTGTGAAATTGCAGCACATGCAAAAGCAAACAATAGTTCCGTATATGAAATGCTTTTAAAACTTTATAAAAAACACGGATTTTATAAAGAACATTTAGTTGCATTAACTAAAAAAGGAATTGAAGGCGCAAACGAAATCAAACAAATGATGATAGATGCTCGAGAAAATCCACTAAAAGAAATTGCAGGAGAAAAAGTGGTACTAATTGAAGATTACCAATTATCTATCTCAAAAAACCTTCAAATAAATGAAGAAAACATATTAGATATTCCAAAATCTAATGTCTTAATTTACTACACAGAAAATGGTAGTAAAATAGCATTAAGACCAAGTGGTACAGAACCAAAAATAAAATTTTACGTTAGCGTAAATACAACACTAAATACAATAGCTCATTTTTCTAATACTGAAAACATATTAGATCAAAAAATTAAAGCTATTTTAACAGACTTGAAGCTAAATTAAATGGATTATTTAAAAAAAATTCTTAAGTACGCATTACCTTATAAAAAATATGCGGTATTAAATGTTATTTGTAATGTGTTTTATGCACTATTTAGTACGCTAGCAATGGTATCTTTAATACCAATGATTAATGTAATATTTGACAAAAACACACAAATTAAGACTAAGCCTGTTTATACAGAACTTAGTGGTTTAAAAGATTTTTTATCAGACTATTTTAACTATACAATAACATCCAAACTAGCAAATGATGGCGCTGAAAGCACATTGTTTTTTATGGTAACCATTATTATTTCTTTATTTCTACTTAAAAATTTCTTTGGTTATTTAGCTCTATATTTTATAACATTTCTAAGAAACGGACTATTAAAAGACATTAGAAACGAATTATTTAATAAAATAGTTACACTACCAATAGCCTATTTTTCGGAAAAAAGAAAAGGAGATGTTATTTCTAGAGTCGTATCAGATGTTGGAGAAGTTCAGTATTCATTTTTATCTATTTTAGAACTTTTAATTAGAGAACCTTTAACCATTGTTTTTGCAATAATTGCAATGCTTTTTTTAAGTGTTAAGTTAACTTTATTTGTATTTATTTTTATTCCAATATCAGGATTAATAATATCTGCTATTGGAAAAAAATTAAGAAAACAGTCTGAGTTAGCTCAAAAAGAAAGAGGTGTATACTTATCAATTTTAGAAGAAAGCATACAAGGATTAAAAATAATTAAGAGTTATAACGCCGAAAACAGATTTTTTAAAACCTTTAAATCGTCTACTCAAAGATTATTTGGTTATAATAATGCTTTAATGAATAGACAAAACTTAGCATCTCCAACAAGCGAATTTTTAGGAGTTGTTACAATTGCAACATTATTATGGTTTGGTGGACATATGGTACTCATAGAAGGCACCTTGACTGGTGGATCATTTATTGGGTTTATGGCATTAGCTTACCAAATATTAGAACCTGCAAAAGCTATTAGTAAAGCCAGTTATAGCGTAAAAAGAGGAAATGCATCTGCAGAAAGAGTTCTAGAAATTATTGAAACTAATAATCCTTTAAAAGATTTACCTGAAAGTAAAGAAATAAACTATTTTAAAAATGAAATTAAAATTAATAATGTTTCTTTTAAATATGAAGACGAATATGTTCTAAAAAACTTTTCTGTTACAATTGAAAAAGGAAAAACATTAGCTTTAGTAGGCCAATCTGGTAGTGGAAAAAGTACCATTGCTAACTTAACTCCTCGCTTTTATGATGTAAATGAAGGTGAGATTTTAATAGATAATACAAATATTAAAAACCTAAAAACATCATCGGTTAGAGCTTTAATGGGAATAGTTACGCAAGATTCTATTTTATTTAACGATACCATAAAAGAAAATTTATTAGTTGGAAAACCAGACGCAACTGAAACAGAAATTATAGATGCGCTTAAAATAGCAAACGCCTGGGAATTTGTAAAAGATTTACAAAATGGAATAAACACAAACGTTGGAGATTCTGGAAACAAACTGTCAGGTGGACAAAAACAACGCATAAGTATTGCTAGAGCTGTTCTTAAAAATCCACCAATAATGATTCTAGACGAGGCAACATCTGCTTTAGATACTGAAAGCGAACGTTTGGTTCAAGTAGCATTAGAAAACATGATGAAAAACAGAACTTCTATTGTTATTGCGCATAGATTATCTACCATACAAAATGCAGATACTATTGTGGTAATGCATAAAGGTGAAATTGCAGAACAAGGCACACACTCAGACTTATTAGCAAAAAATGGTATTTATAAGAAATTAGTAGAAATGCAGAGTTTTGATTAATTTTTTAATGATTTTATCTCAAATTTAAAAATTTTAAAAAATTATAAATCAAATACAGTATATAAAGATAATTAGCTACTAGTTAAAAATCTTACAAAAAAACTATTCCTACTTAATTAAAGTCTAGTTTAAAACTAAAATGATTTAAGAAAATTAAGAATACATAAAAAAAGCTGGAAATATTTCCAACTTTTTTATGTAAACTTACTGTTTAGTTTAATAATAGGTCTTCGCTTCTACCTAGAATAGTACTAAATTTTAAATTAATAAATAAACCTATAGATTAACTAATTAGTTAGCCAATAGGCTAAAAAAAAATACTGCGTCTTTAAAATTAAAGCTAAGTACAAATTAAATAAACAAGCAATCATTACTTAAACTTTAATATGTTAATAGTAATTCGACTTATAAGCTTATTTAAAATTTAATTTACTTACTAGACCATTTCCAGCAGCGTAAGCTATAGAGTCGTTTAAAAAACGTATGGTGTAATAACCTTGGTTAGATAAATGCTTCCACGTATTTCCAGAGTCACTACTATAATCAATACCTTTAAATCCAACAGCAACTAATTGTTTGGCGTTGCTATTTGGTACATATTGCACACAACTTCTATAACCTGGATTAGAATTTTCTGCAACTAATTGCCATGTTTTTCCGCCATTTGTTGTTCTAATTTTATTTGCTTTATTATTGTTTGGCTTTGTGTAATCTCCACCAATTGCAAACCCATTTAACTCGTCGTAAAAAGCTAAAGAATACATTCCTGTAGTTTCTAAACCTTGCACTATTGGTGTGTTAAAAACTTCCCAGGTTTGTCCTTTATCTGGAGAATATAAAATTCTACTTGCTTTTCCTCCAGTTGCAACCCAAGTTTTATCGCCAATAATAGCAATATTTGTATCGCTTGCAGCAAAAGCTGCTTCGCCTTCTTTGGTATTTGGTAATTGACTACAAGGTAATTTATCCCAAGTATTTCCGCCATCTCTAGTTATTATAACACTTAAACAATTATCTGTTGGATCTCCAATTGCTATACCTTCATTATCGTTCCAAAAATCCATTGCATCATAAAATGCTTTTGGATGATTTTCTTGATAAACGACTTTATTTTTTTCTAAATCGGCATTCAATTTATAAATTAATGCAGGACTACCAATTGTTATTCCATAACCACTATTATCTTTAACAGCTAATGCTCTAAAATTTAACTTTAAAGCATTGGTTGATAAATTAACTTTATGGTGATAAAAACTTTTTGACTTTAACGAATCTACGTGTTGGTAATACGTTTTAGGTAGTAAAATATTAAATTCTCCTTTTGATGTCAAAAAAACAGGACCAATAGAATCTATTAATTCTAATGCTCTAACATTTAGAGTAGAATCTTCAATTAAATGATTAATCTCTACGCTATTAAAAGATTTAAGAGTCTTATTAGGTTTTATAGCTATTTTAGGCTTTGTACCGCAAGAAATAACAGTTATAACAAGAAGTAATGCTAAAATTTTCTTCATTTTTATAATTTCATTAAAATTCACTCTAAAATAGAAAAAGCTTCACGATTTCTCGCAAAGCTTTCTGTAATTATTTTATGTGCAAAATTAAAACTGTTCTAATCCTTAGGTTTCCTACGTTGCATTGCTTTTTTTATAATAGTTTTAAAAGCTTCTTTCTGTTTTTCTGTTTCACAAATTTTTAAAATCTGATTAAAGTGGCTAAAAGTTATCTGAGCTCTTAAAGCTGTTTTTTTTCCTAGTTTAAAGGTTAATTCTTCTAATTCTTGAGCTGTATCGTTTTTATTTCCTAAGTTTTCAAACAATTTGTCTTTTAAGGATTTGGTATCGTTAAACAACGTTTTCATCTTAGTTTCGTGTGCTTCATTTAGAACATTAAACTTAGCCATTTGCGATGCGTTAAAATCTAATTTCTTTGCAATAAAACTCCCAGGATTATGTCCTTCATGTTGGTAATGCTTATTAAAATGAAGCCATACAAATATAGCATTAGAAATAAATAAGACTATTATTAATAGGTATAAGATGCTATTTTTTTTCATAATTAAAATTGTATTAAAGATTCTTCAGAAACTGTTAAATTATACGATTCAGAGAACGCAGATAATTCGCTATTATAATTAGTTTCAGAATAATTATAAATAGTAACTGAATTAATTAAAACAACAGCTAACACTGCTGCAAATTGAATTTTAGGCGATAAAAAACGATCTATAAACGTTACCTTTTGTTCTTCTTCTTTAAAAAGAATATTTAAAGTACGTTCTTTAAAAAAAGGAGATACTTTAACTGTTTTAATAGTGTCTAAACTATTAAATGCTGCGTTAGTTTTATCTTCTATATGTTTTGGTGTTTCCATAGTATTTTAGATGCTAAATTAATTTAAAACTTGTGCTTAAAATTCGTTTTTATAAAAATAATCTAGTTTTTGTTTTAGGTTGTGCTTGGCTCTATGCATTAAAGACTCAACAGAGTTTATACTTTTTTCTATTATTTCGCTTATTTCTTTATAACTTTTACCATCAATTTTATGAAGTGTAAAAACTAATCTTTGTTGTTCTGGCAAACTATTTATAGCTTTAAAAATAGTTTGGGAAGTTTCCTTTTGTTCTAAAACTATACCTGGATGTTTTAGATCTGTATAATAATTGGTTTTATCTATAGAAAAACTGTCGCTAAATAGCGATTGTAAAAATCCGAACCGTTTTTTAGTGTTATGTTTTCTAATAAATTCCAAACTTTTATTGGTCGCAATTCTATAAATCCAAGTAGATAATTTAGAGTTGCCTTTAAATTTATGAATAGAATTAAAAACTTCTACAAAAACATCTTGTGCAATATCTTCGGCATCTTCTCTATTTGGTACAAAAGAAATACATGTAGAAAATACTTTTTGCTCGTAATCGTCCAGAAGCTTATTGTAAGCTTTTGGAGATTTGGAAATTAATGCGTCTAAAAATTCGTTTTCAGTCAAAAAATAAAGGGTTTACTTTAATTGATTATTTTAGATGTTTTAAATCTAAAAAACTTGTGTTAATTTTTATTTTTTTTCTAAATTAAATAAAACTTAGCAATTTACTAGAATACATTTACAGAATACACATTAAAAATGTACCTTTGTACGCTTTTAATTATAGCCAAACAGCTCAAAATTATTCATTTATAGAAGTAGTTTTAGCTTAATAATACACCAATGAGATTACACAGAAATTTATGTTTTGCCACAGTAGATGGTTTATTACTAATATTTAACGAAGGAAAATACGCAGATAAAGTGGTACAAACACTTTTAAAACGTGACAAACGTTGGGGAAGTAGAGATAGAGGTTTTGTAGCAGAAACAACCTACGATATAGTAAGATGGAAACGTTTGTACGCAGAAATTGCTGAAGTTAAAGAACCATTTTCTAGAGATGACATTTGGAGAATGTTTGCCGTTTGGGCAACTTTAAAAGGTATTAAATTACCTGATTGGAAATATTTTGAAGGCACACCACTTAGACGTATTAAAGGTCGTTTTGATGAATTATCTAAAACTAGAAGAATAAAGCAATCTATTCCAGATTGGATGGATGAGTTAGGTGTTAAAGAATTAGGAGATAAAATTTGGTCTAAAGAAATTGACTCTCTAAACCAATTAGCTCAGGTTATTTTAAGAGTTAATACACTAAAAACAACCAAAGCTAAATTAAAAGCAGAATTATTTGATTTAGATATTGAAACAGATGAGCACAAAAGCTATCCAGATGCTTTAATATTAAGAGAACGCGCTAATGTTTTTACAACAGAAATGTTTAAAAATGGTCATTTTGAAGTTCAAGATGCATCTTCGCAATTAGTTGCACCTTTCTTAAACGTTAAACCAGGAATGCGTGTTATAGACACCTGTGCTGGTGCTGGTGGAAAAACGTTGCATTTAGCAGCAATGATGGAAAATAAAGGCCAAATTATTGCCTTAGATATTTACGATCATAAATTAAAAGAATTAAAACGTAGAGCAAAACGTAATGGTGCTCACAACATAGAACAAAGACATATAGACTCTACTAAGGTTATTAAAAAACTTTATAATTCTGCAGATGCAGTATTAATAGATGCTCCTTGTTCTGGATTAGGTGTTTTAAGAAGAAATCCAGGATCTAAGTGGAATCTACAACCAGAATTCTTAGATCGTATTAGAAAAACACAAGAGGAAATCCTTGAATCTTACTCTAAAATGGTAAAACCTGGTGGACAGTTAGTTTACGCAACTTGCTCTGTTCTACCTTCTGAAAACCAAGAACAAGTCGCAAAATTTTTAGAAAAAACAACTGAGTTTACTTTAGTAAAAGATAAGAAAATTCTATCTTTCGAAGCTGGATTTGATGGTTTCTACATGGCACTACTTCAAAAAAACAAATAAATAATACTAATAATAACAACAATAATAACATGAAAAAAAATTATATTCTAATTGCTCTTTTAAGTGCTTTTAATATTGCTTTAGCTCAAATTCCTGCAGGATATTACGATTCTGCAACTGGAACTGGTTATGCACTAAAAACACAATTAAAAGAAATAATTGATAATAATAATGACGGTTTAAGTACAGAATATCAATCTATTGAATTATCATACGGAGACTTATATGACACTTACGAATTATCAGATGTTGATATTTATTATGATCATTCAGGTCCAATTCCTACAAATAATAAGCCTATTTTAGATATGTATTCTGAAATACCTTCTGGAGCAGATTCTTACGAGTATATCTATGGAAGTTCTCAACAAGACGATGGAACACTTGGTACAAGTGAAGGACAAAGATTTAATAGAGAACACACCATTCCAAATTCAGTATTTAATGGAAGTTTTCCAGAACGAAGCGATGCACATTTTGTTATACCTGCAGATAAATACATTAACGGCCAAAGAAATACAACACCTTATGGTGAAACAAACTCTCCAACCAAAACGTTTACAAATGGTACAAAAATTGGGCCTAGTAGAAATGCAGATTATACATCAGGTTATGTAGGAAACGTTTTCGAACCTATTGATGAGTTTAAAGGTGATATTGCTAGAATATTTTTTTACTTTGTAACTCGTTACGAAGATAACTTAACAAGTTATGATGCTTTTGATATGTTTGACGGTTCAACAAATCAAGCATTAGATCAGACCTTTTTAAATACACTTTATCAATGGCATATTCAAGATCCTGTATCGCAGCGCGAAATAGATAGAAACAATGCTATTTTTACACAGCATAACAACAGAAACCCATATATAGACAATCCAAGTTTTGTTTTAGAAGTTTGGCAAAACTTATTATCTACAACTAACTTTAATACAGGACAAGTTAACGTTACAATTTACCCAAATCCTGTTACAAAGAATGTAATAACAGTAGCATCTAATAAAAACTTAGATGTAGCCATATATAACGTATTAGGCCAAAATATTTTATCTACTAAAACAACACCAACTTTAAATAAAATTAATTTAGAAAGTTTAAATGCTGGAGTTTATATTATTAAATTAAAATCCAATACAGGAACAATTACTAAAAAATTAATTAAAAAGTAATAGACTCAAATTATACCATTACAATGTTATAATACAATTTAATTGGTATAAAATAGTAGAGCAAAAAAGGATAAACAAATCGAAAAGATTTGTTTATCCTTTTTTTTTGATCAAAACCTTAATAAAAATAAATCTCTAATTGTTATAAATAAGTCATCTCAAATAAAAAAAGTAACACGAAGACACTAACTCAAAAAACTAATTATAAAGGTGTTCCTGCCATTTTACTTAAAGTAGTTTCAAATTAAACCTATACTAATAGTATTAAAACACAACAAAATACAGCTATAAAACTTGTTTTTTGATTCGTACAAAACAAATACTCAAAATTTAATTTAGTTGAGTCATTTTATTCATCTAAAAAAATTAAATTTGCACTTTAATAATCACTCTAAAAATCATCACTACATGATTCATTTCTTTGGAAACACAAACAGTAAAATATTTGCTGTTCAAACAACAAAAGATTTATCTAACGAAACTATTTCGAAATTATCATGGCTATTTGGCGATAAGCCAAAGCTTAATCAAGTATCAATAGATACTTTTTTTGTTGGCCCAAGAGCTGCAATGATAACACCTTGGAGTACTAATGCTGTAGAAATCACTCAGAACATGGGAATTTCTGACATTATTAGAATTGAAGAATTTGAGACTTCTACCGAAGATTTTAGAGAATTTGACCCAATGATTTCTGAGAAATTTAGTAGCTTACATCAAGATATGTTTACTATTGACATAAAGCCAGAATCTATTCAAAATATTGATAATATAGCAACTTACAACCAACAAGAAGGTTTAGCTTTAAGTGATGATGAAGTAGAATACCTAGAAAGTGTTGCAAAAAAAATAGGCCGATCGCTAACAGATTCTGAAGTATTTGGGTTTTCTCAAGTAAATTCAGAACATTGTCGTCATAAAATATTTAATGGAACATTTATTATTGATGGTGAAGAAAAAGACACCTCATTATTTAAATTAATTCGCAAAACCTCTGAAGCAAATCCTAACGAAATTGTTTCAGCATATAAAGATAATGTTGCTTTTGTAAAAGGACCAGTTGTAGAACAATTTGCTCCAAAAAGTGCAGATAAAGCAGATTTTTACGAAACTAAAGATTATGAATCTGTAATATCTTTAAAAGCAGAAACACATAACTTTCCAACAACTGTAGAACCTTTTAATGGTGCTGCAACCGGTGCTGGTGGAGAAATTAGAGATAGACTTGCTGGTGGAAAAGGTTCTTTACCTTTAGCAGGAACAGCAGTTTACATGACTTCTTATTCAAGATTAGAAGACAATAGACCATGGGAAAAAGCTATGGAAGAACGCCAATGGTTATATCAAACACCAATGGATATCTTAATAAAAGCCTCTAATGGTGCATCAGATTTTGGAAACAAATTTGGTCAACCTTTAATTTGTGGTTCAATACTTACATTTGAACACGAAGAAGAAGCACGTAAATTAGGTTTCGATAAAGTAATTATGCAAGCTGGAGGAATTGGTTACGGAAAGGCAGAACAAGCTTTAAAAGATAAACCAAACGTTGGCGATAAAATAGTTATTCTTGGAGGAGAAAATTACCGTATTGGTATGGGCGGAGCTGCCGTTTCTTCTGCAGATACAGGAGGAAATAGCGAAGGCATAGAATTAAATGCTATACAACGATCTAATCCAGAAATGCAAAAACGTGCTGCAAATGCAGTTCGTGGAATGGTAGAAAGCGAAGAAAATTTTATTGTTTCTATCCACGACCATGGTGCTGGCGGACATTTAAATTGTTTAAGCGAGTTAGTTGAAGAAACTGGTGGTAAAATAGATTTAGATGCACTTCCTGTTGGAGATCCAACGCTATCTGCTAAAGAAATTATTGGTAACGAATCTCAAGAACGTATGGGATTAGTTATTGGAGAAAAACACTTAGACACATTACAAAAAATTGCCGATAGAGAACGTTCTCCAATGTACACTGTAGGAAATGTTACTGGAGATAATAGATTTACTTTTGAATCTAAAACTAAAGGCGACAAGCCAATGGATTTAGCCTTAGAAGATATGTTTGGAAGTTCTCCAAAAACTATAATGATAGATAAAACTATTAATAGAAATTATAAGGATTTAGATTATAACCCATCAAATTTTCACGAATATTTAGACCAAGTTTTACAATTAGAAGCAGTGGCCTCTAAAGATTGGTTAACGAATAAAGTAGATAGATGTGTTGGTGGAAAAGTAGCCAAACAACAATGTGTTGGTCCGTTACAAATACCACTTAACAATGTTGGAGTTATGGCTTTAGACTATAACGGAAAAGAAGGTATTGCTACAAGTATTGGCCACTCACCTATTTCAGGATTAATTAATCCTGAAGCTGGAAGTAGAAATTCTATTACAGAAGCTTTAACCAACCTAATTTGGGCACCTTTAAATCAAGGACTTAAAAATGTATCTTTATCAGCCAATTGGATGTGGCCTTGTAAAAACGAAGGCGAAGATGCGCGTTTATACGAAGCTGTAAAAGCTATTTCAGAATTTTCTATAGATCTAGGCATTAACGTTCCTACTGGAAAAGATTCGCTTTCTATGAAGCAGAAATACGCTAACGAAGATGTTATTTCTCCAGGAACGGTTATTATTTCGGCAGCAGCCAATTGTAACGATATTTCTAAAGTTGTAGAACCTGTTTTACAACCTAATGCAGGAAACATTTACTATATTAACCTGTCTCAAGACCAATTTAAACTTGGTGGAAGTTCTTTTGCTCAAGTCTTAAACACTATTGGTAAAGATGCACCAAATGTAAAAAGTGCAGCCTACGTAAAAACAGTTTTTAATACTATTCAACAATTAATTGTAGACGAGCAAATTGTTGCTGGTCACGATATAGCTTCTGGTGGATTAATTACTACTTTATTAGAATTGTGTTTTGCCGATGTTAATTTAGGAGCAGAATTAGATCTATCTGCTTTAAACGAAGAAGATTCAATTAAATTATTATTCTCAGAGAATTCAGGAATTGTAATTCAATCTAAAGATGCAACAATAGAAAAAGTTTTAACAGATGCTGGCGTAGAATTCTTTAACATTGGAAAAGTAATTGAAGCAGATGTTTTAAGCATTATAAACATTAAAGAAGTATTTACATTAACCGTATCTAGATTAAGAGACGTTTGGTCTAAAACATCGGTACTATTAGATAGAAAACAAACTGCAAATGGCTTAGCAGATGCGAGATTTGAAAACTTTAAAAATCAGCCATTAAAATATACATTTCCAGAAAATTTTACTGGAAAATTAAAGGATATTGTTGGAGCAACATCTTCAATAAAACCAAAAGCTGCTATTATTCGTGAAAAAGGTTCTAACTCGGAACGCGAAATGGCAAACGCTATGTACTTAGCTGGTTTTGATGTTAAAGATATTCACATGACCGATTTAATTTCAGGTCGTGAAAATTTAGAAGATATTCAATTTATTGGAGCTGTTGGAGGATTTTCTAACTCTGATGTATTAGGTTCGGCTAAAGGTTGGGCTGGTGCTTTTAAATATAACGAAAAAGCTAAAACTGCTTTAGAAAACTTCTTTAAAAGAGAAGATACATTATCTGTTGGAATTTGTAATGGTTGCCAATTGTGGATGGAATTAGATTTAGTTAATCCAGAACACGAGCAGCACGGAAAAATGATTCATAACGATTCTAAAAAACACGAAAGTTCTTTTACATCGGTTAAAATTCAAGAAAATAATTCGGTAATGCTATCAAGTTTAGCAGGAACAGAATTAGGTGTTTGGATTTCTCACGGCGAAGGAAAATTTAATTTGCCTTATGCAGAAGAAAAATATAACATTGTTGCAAAATATGGTTACGCAGGATATCCAAATAATCCAAACGGGTCAGATTTTAATACAGCCATGATGTGTGATACTACTGGAAGACATTTAGTAACAATGCCACATATAGAGCGCTCAACATTCCAATGGAACTGGGCAAACTACCCAAAAGGCAGAAAAGACGAAGTATCGCCTTGGCTAGAAGCTTTTGTTAATGCACGTAATTGGATTGAAGCTAAGAACTAAATTTATCTAAATATTTAAAACGGGTAACAATTTATAATTGTTACCCGTTTTTTTTGTTCTAAACTAAGGCTCTATTTTTTTTTATTAAAAATAAATCAAAAAGGCATTGTTACGTTATTAAACATAAGTTTATAGTAGATTTTAAGCTCTAAATTATTTAAAATAGTATGTTATTTAGAAAAAAATAACAACATAAAAACCATAGATAGGTTTTCTAAATTTTAATCCTAAAAAGAGGTATCCAACAAAAAATGTTAATTATTTTAGAAGTTAATAATAGTTTAGATTGATTTAGCTAAATTTTGTATTTTGCAGGAAATTAGCTTCCTTAATGACAGAAATTACACGTTTATTCGACTTCCCGTATTATCAGCTTGAAACACACAATTTAAAAGCGGCACTTGTCACTAAAAAAAATGGTGAATGGATAAAAACATCTACTCAAGAATATATTGATAAAGCAAATGCAATCAGTAGAGCATTACTTCGTTTAGGAATTAATAAACACGATAAAATTGCTATAATTTCTTCTACAAACAGAACAGAATGGAATATTATGGATATTGGAATCCTTCAAACTGGTGCACAAAACATTCCTATTTACCCAACTATTTCTGCCGAAGATTATGAATATGTTCTAAATCATAGTGAAGCTATTTATTGCTTCGTATCAGATAAAGAAGTTCTTGAAAAAGTTAACAAAGTAAAAGATAGAACACAACTTAAAGATGTATTTTGTTTTGATGAAATTGATAACTGTAAACACTACTCCGAATTATTTAAATTAGGAGAAGATACAAGTAATCAAAGCGAAGTTCAACAAAGAAAAGATAATGTTAAGCCAACAGATTTAGCTACCATAATATACACATCTGGAACAACAGGAAAGCCAAAAGGTGTTATGCTTTCTCACGATAATATTACAAGTAACGTTTTAAATAGTATTCCAAGATTACCTTTAACAAGCGGCGAAACTCGTGTTTTAAGTTTTTTACCTATTTGTCATATTTTTGAACGTGTCCTTATATATGTATACCAACATAATGGCTCATCTATTTATTTTGCAGAAGGCATTGATAAAATTGGCGATAATGCCAAAGAAATTAAACCAAACTTAATGAGTGTTGTTCCTAGACTTTTAGAGAAAGTTTACGACAAAATTTATGCAAAAGGAAATGATCTTACAGGCATAAAATATAAATTATTCCATTGGGCTATTGCATTAGGCGAAGAATGGAAACCTTACAAAGAAAATGGAGCTTGGTACGAATTTAAACTAACTATTGCTAGGAAATTAATTTTCAGCAAATGGAAAGAAGCTTTAGGAGGAGAATTAACAACCATGGTATCTGGTTCTGCGGCATTACAACCAAGATTAATTCGTGTATTTTGTGCCGCTGGAATGAATATTATGGAAGGTTACGGACTTACAGAAACATCTCCAGTAGTATCTGTAGGAATGATGCGCAACAAAAGTTTTAAAGTTGGAACCGTTGGAAAACCTCTAAGTGGTGTTGAAGTTAAAATTGCCGAAGATGGAGAACTTCTTATAAAAGGAAGAAACGTAATGCTTGGTTACTTTAAAGATGAAGAAAAAACCAAAAGTGTTATGACTGGTGATTATTTTCATACTGGAGATAAAGGTGAAATTGATTCTGAAGGTTTCTTAAAAATTACAGGACGAAAAAAAGAAATGTTTAAAACCTCTGGTGGAAAATATGTAATTCCGCCATTATTAGAAAACGAATTAAAACAATCTCGATTTGTAGAACAAGTTATGGTTATTGGCGAAGGACAAAAAATGCCAGCTGCTTTTATTCAACCAAACTTTGAATTTATAAAAGACTGGATAGAATTAAAGAAACTTAACATTGAAAAAAATAACACAGCTATATGTAACTCTAATATAGTTAAAGAACGCATTCAAGAAGAATTAAATACATGTAACTCTAAATTTGGAAAATGGGAACAAATTAAACGTTTTGAACTTACTCCAGATGTTTGGTCCTTAGAATCTGGACACTTAACACCTACCATGAAAATGAAAAGGAACGTTATTAAAGAGATATACAAGGAATTATATAATAAAATCTACGATATTTAATAAATTATATAAATAATTCTTAATTAAAACCTAAAATACTATGCATGCATAGTATTTTTTTTTATCTTTGGTTAAACCATTTAACTAAATGAAAGATAAAACCATTGATTACATGCTTAGAACCACTTGGTTGGCAGTAAACAAAATGTACAACGAAGAAGCCGCTAAATTTGATAGTACTATGGCAACCGGTTTTACATTATTAAGTATAGATAAAGACCAAGGAACATCATCTACATCTCTTGGTCCAATTATGGGAATGGAGGCAACAAGCCTATCTAGAATCCTAAAAAAAATGGAACAACAAGGTTTAATAGAACGTAAACCAAACCCTTTAGATGGTAGAGGTGTTATTATTCATTTAACAGATTTTGGTAAAGAGAAACGAGACTATTCAAGAGAGAAAGTACTGACCTTTAATAATGATATTAGAAGTCAAGTTTCAGAAGAAAAACTACAACATTTTTACGAAGTAGCAGATTTAATATCAGAACGCATTTCGAACAAAAAAATTTACAAAAAAAAATAAACAATTAATAATAAGCCCTATATAAAATGAGTAAACGTATTATTAAAAAAGTAGCTATTGTTGGTTCAGGTATTATGGGAAGCGGTATTGCTTGCCATTTCGCAAATATTGGTGTAGATGTTTTATTGCTAGATATTGTACCAAGAGAACTTAACGCTAAAGAAAAAGCTAAAGGATTTACTTTAGAAGATAAAGTTGTTAGAAATCGTTTAGTAAACGATGCTTTAACCGCTTCATTAAAATCTAAACCTTCACCAATTTATAACCAAGCCTTTGCAAGTCGTATTACAACAGGTAATTTAGAAGATGACATTGCCAAAGTAGCAGATGTAGATTGGATTATGGAAGTTGTAGTAGAAAGACTTGACATTAAACAACAAGTCTTCGAAAAATTAGAAAAATACAGAACACCAGGAACTTTAATAACGTCTAATACATCTGGAATTCCTATTAAATTTATGAACGAAGGAAGAAGTGAAGATTTTCAGAAACATTTCTGTGGAACACACTTCTTTAATCCTGCACGTTACTTAAAATTATTCGAAATTATTCCTGGACCAAAAACAGACCAATCAGTTCTAAATTTCTTAACTAATTATGGCGAACAATTTTTAGGAAAAACAGCAGTTGTAGCAAAAGACACACCTGCATTTATAGGAAATCGTGTTGGTATATTCTCTATTATGAGTCTATTTCATGCTGTTAAAGATTTAGGTTTAACAGTTGAAGAAGTCGATAAATTATCTGGACCAGTAATAGGTAGACCAAAATCTGCTACATTTAGAACTGTAGATGTGGTTGGTTTAGACACTTTAGTTCATGTTGCTAACGGAATTGAAACTAATTGTAAAAATGATGAGCGTTTAGAGCTATTCAAACTCCCAGATTTCATCAATACAATGATGGAAAATAAATGGTTAGGAAGTAAAACCGGACAAGGTTTTTATAAGAAAACTGTTTCTAAAGAAGGAAAAAAAGAAATCTTAACTTTAGATTTAGACACATTAGAATACAGATCTTCTAAAAGAGCAAAATTTGCAACTTTAGAATTAACAAAATCTATTGACAAAGTTGTAGATCGTTTTAAAGTATTAGTAAAAGGAAAAGATAAAGCTGGAGAATTTTATAGAAAAAGTTTTGCTGCTCTTTTTGCTTACGTTTCTAATAGAATTCCTGAAATTTCAGACGAATTATATAAAATAGACGATGCTATGAAAGCTGGATTTGGATGGGAACACGGACCTTTTCAAATCTGGGACGCCATTGGTGTTCAAAAAGGAATAGAAATAATGCAGGCCGAAGGTTTAAAACCTGCAGATTGGGTTAACGATATGTTAGAATCTGGAAGCGATAACTTCTACTCTATTAAAGATGGCGCAACTCATTTTTATAATATACCTACAAAAACTCAAAATAAAGTTCCAGGACAAGACTCGTTTATTATTTTAGATAATATTAGAAAAACTACCGAAGTTTTCAAGAACTCAGGCGTTTCTGTTCAAGATTTAGGCGATGGCATTTTAAATATAGAATTCCAATCTAAAATGAATACTATTGGTGGCGATGTTTTAGCAGGATTAAATAAAGCAATAGACATTGCCGAAAAAGATTTTGCTGGCTTAGTTGTAGGAAATCAAGGCCCTAATTTCTCTGTAGGCGCAAATATTGGAATGATTTTTATGATGGCTGCAGAGCAAGAATACGACGAATTAAATGCAGCAATTAAATACTTCCAAGATACAATGATGCGTATGCGATATTCTGCAATACCAACAGTTTCTGCACCTCACGGAATGTCTTTAGGTGGCGCTTGCGAGCTTTCTATGCACGCAGATAAAGTAGTTGCTGCTGCAGAAACATATATGGGACTTGTAGAATTTGGCGTTGGAGTTATTCCTGGCGGTGGAGGATCTAAAGAAATGGCTTTAAGAGCTCAAGATATGTTCCTAAAAGGCGATGTGCAATTAAATACGTTACAAGAATATTTCTTAACTGTCGGAATGGCAAAAGTATCTACTTCGGCTTACGAAGCTTTTGATTTAGGATTACTTCAAAAAGGAAAAGATAGTGTTGTGGTTAATAAAGACAGACAAATAGCTGTTGCTAAACAACACGCTAAACTTATGGCAGATATAGGTTATACACAACCTGTAAAACGTAAAGATGTAAAAGTATTAGGTAAACAAGCTCTAGGAATGTTCTTAGTTGGAACAGATGCTATGCAAGACAGTAATTACATATCAGCACACGATATGAAAATTGCAAATAAATTGGCTTATGTAATGGCTGGTGGAGATTTATCTGAACCAACTTTAGTTACAGAACAATATTTATTAGACTTAGAACGAGAAGCATTTTTAAGTTTATGTACAGAACGTAAAACTTTAGAGCGCATACAACACATGCTAACTAAAGGAAAACCGTTGCGTAATTAAAATTACTAAGCACTTTGCCTCTAGCATTTAGCTATTGACAGAATTTTAGAAACAACATAGTGCTAAAAGCCAAAAGCTAATAGCCAAAAAGCCTAAACAAAATGAAACAAGCATATATAGTAAAAGCATACAGAACAGCAGTTGGAAAAGCACCAAAAGGTGTATTTCGTTTTAAAAGAACAGATGAATTAGCAGCAGAAACCATCAAACATATGATGAAAGAATTGCCAAATTTAGATCCAAAGCGTATAGACGATGTTATTGTTGGTAACGCAATGCCAGAAGGATCACAAGGTTTAAATATGGCACGTTTAATCTCTTTAATGGGATTAGATATTGTAGATGTTCCTGGCGTAACTGTAAATCGTTTTTGTTCTTCAGGAATAGAAACTATTGGAATGGCTTCAGCAAAAATTCAAGCAGGAATGGCAGATTGTATTATTGCTGGTGGCGCAGAAAGTATGAGTTCTGTTCCAATGACAGGTTATAAACCAGAATTAAACTACGATATTGTAAAGTCTGGCCATGAAGATTATTATTGGGGAATGGGAAATACAGCAGAAGCTGTAGCAAAACAATTTAATATATCTCGTGAAGACCAAGATGAATTTGCTTTTCAATCTCATATGAAAGCATTAAAAGCACAAGCCGAAAATCGTTTTCAAGACCAAATTGTACCAATAGAAGTTGAACAAACCTATATTGATGCAAACGGAAAAAAGGCAACAAAATCTTACACAGTAACTAAAGATGAAGGTCCACGTAAAGGAAGTTCTGTAGAAGCCTTAGCTAAATTAAGAGCAGTATTTGCTGCTGGTGGAAGTGTAACTGCCGGAAATTCTTCGCAAATGAGTGATGGCGCTGCATTTGTAATGGTTATGAGTGGCGAAATGGTTAAAGAATTAAACCTTGAGCCAATTGCACGTTTAGTTAATTACGCAGCTGCAGGAGTTGAACCTAGAATTATGGGAATTGGACCAGTAAAAGCTATTCCAAAAGCCTTAAAACAAGCAGGATTAAAACAAGAAGACTTAGCTCTAATTGAATTAAATGAGGCTTTTGCATCACAATCTTTAGCAGTAATTAGAGAATTAGATTTAAATCCTAATATTATAAATGTAAATGGAGGCGCAATTGCTTTAGGTCATCCGTTAGGTTGTACAGGTGCAAAATTATCTGTACAATTATTCGATGAAATGCGTAAACAAAAAATGGTAGGAAAATACGGCGCTGTTACAATGTGCGTAGGTACTGGTCAAGGCGCATGTGGAATTTTTGAATTTCTTTCTTAAAAGCTAAAGAAATCGAAGAATAAAGAAAAAAGACATATGTGTGTTAAACAATAGTTGCACAACATATAAAATACATAAATAAAGAAATACTAAAATATTAGAAGAAAAAATAGAAGAATTCCAAAGGTCAACAATGGAGTTTCAAAATAGTCTCTTTTAGAGTCTTTTATCTATTTTAAATCTTCTCTAATCTATCAAAAAAATGGCTGAAGAAAAAGAATTATTAAGAGGTGGACAATTTCTTGTAAAAGAAACAAATTGCGAAGACATATTTACTCCAGAAGATTTTACGGAAGAGCAAAATATGATGAAGGAAGCTGTAGCAGAGTTTAACGAACGTGAAATTATTCCTCATAAAGCACGCTTTGAAGCTAAAGATTATGCTTTAACCGAAGATGTTATGCGTAAAGCTGGAGCATTAGGGTTTTTAGGAATTGCTGTACCAGAAGCTTATGGTGGATTAGGAATGGGATTTGTATCTACAGTTTTAACTTGCGATTATATATCATCAGGAACTGGTTCTTTTAGTACAGCATTTGGAGCACATACTGGAATTGGTACAATGCCAATTACGTTATACGGAACAGAAGCACAAAAACAAAAATATGTACCCAAATTAGCCTCTGGAGAATGGTTTGGCGCTTACTGCTTAACAGAACCTGGAGCTGGATCTGATGCTAATTCTGGAAAAACAACTGCAGAATTATCTGCTGATGGAAAATCTTATAAGATTAACGGACAGAAAATGTGGATTTCTAATGCTGGTTTTTGTAGCGTTATGATTGTTTTTGCTCGTTTAGAAGATGACAAAAACATTACAGGTTTTATTGTAGAAAACGATCCAAAGAATGGAATTACAATGGGCGAGGAAGAGCATAAATTAGGTATTCGTGCTTCTTCTACACGTCAAGTATTTTTTAATGATACAATTGTACCTGTAGAAAATATGTTAGCTGGTCGTGGCGAAGGTTTTAAAATTGCAATGAACGCACTTAATGTTGGTCGTATAAAATTAGCGGCTGCTTGTTTAGATTCTCAAAGAAGAATTCTTACAACTGCAGTAAATTACGCTAACGAACGTAGACAATTTAAAACACCAATTGCAGAATTTGGAGCTATAAAAATTAAATTAGCACAAATGGCTACTAATGCATATGCAGGAGAATCTGCTACATATAGAGCCGCTAAAAACATTGAAGATCGCATTGCAATGCGTGAAGCTGCAGGAAATACACATCAAGAAGCAGAATTAAAAGGTGTTGAAGAATACGCTATAGAATGTTCTATCTTAAAAGTTGCAGTTTCAGAAGATGTACAACATTGTGCAGATGAAGGTATTCAAATTTTTGGAGGTATGGGATTCTCTGAAGATACACCTATGGAATCAGCTTGGAGAGATGCTAGAATTGCTAGAATTTATGAAGGTACAAACGAAATTAACCGTATGCTTTGTGTAGGAATGCTAGTTAAAAAAGCAATGAAAGGTCACGTAGATTTATTAGGCCCAGCAACAGCTGTAGCCGAAGAATTAATGGGAATTCCTTCGTTTGAAACACCTGATTTTTCAGAATTATTCTCTGAAGAAAAAGCTATTATTAAACGTCTTAAAAAAGTATTCTTAATGGTTGCTGGTTCTGCTGTCCAAAAATTTGGACCAGATTTAGAACAACACCAACAATTATTAATTGCAGCTTCGGATATCTTAATTGAAATCTACATGGCAGAGTCTACAATTCTAAGAACAGAAAAGAACATTAAACGTACAAGTGAAAAAGAACAAGCTGTACAAATTGCAATGTCTAAATTGTATTTATACAATGCTGTTAGTACTGTTGAAGGAAAAGGAAAAGAAAGTATTATCTCATTCGCAGAAGGAGACGAGCAACGCATGATGCTTATGGGACTTAAACGTTTCACGAAGTACACAAACTATCCTGACATTGTAGATTTACGTAACGAAATAGCAGAAAAAATTAAAGCAGAAAACAAATACTGTTTCTAAAAATAATTTTTAAGTTTAGTTAAGTTTAAAGTGCTTCTCACCTATTTTGAGAAGCACTTTTTTATTTTAATCTATTAAAAAAATGTAAACATAACGAGCTTTTAATCAGAAAATAAAACACCATAAATAATATCTTGCCATAAAACATTAATTTATTACATAATTTTGTTAGATTGAAACTTCAAATTAAAAGTTTTACCTAAAATGATAAAGAACTTACTATTAACACCATTTCAAAAATTTGTAAAAACCGAAAGTTTAGCTGGAATATTACTTTTTGGAGCAACAATTATTGCATTAGTATGGGCAAATTCTAGTTATGGTTCTTATTACGATAATTTACTTCAATATAAAGTAGGAATTTCTTTTCAAGATTTCGAATTAAAAAAACCACTAATTTTATGGATTAACGATGGTTTAATGTCCATTTTCTTTTTTCTTATAGGTCTAGAATTAAAAAGAGAGCTGTTAATTGGAGAAATAAATACCTTAAAAAAAGCGGCCTTTCCAATTGTTGCTGCTTTAGGTGGTGTTTTTATTCCTGTAGGACTCTATTTAATTTTAAATCAAGATCCTAACACCGCAAAAGGTTGGGGAATTCCAATGGCTACAGACATTGCCTTTGCTTTAGCAATATTAAGTACTCTAGGTAAAAGGATACCGCTAAGTCTTAAAATATTTTTAACTGCTTTTGCTATTATAGACGATATAGCAGCTGTACTTGTTATTGCAATTTTTTATAGTGCAGAGATTAATTGGATTTATATTCTGTACGGCAGTATTATTATTGCAGGACTTGGAATTATGTATTTCGTAAAAAAATATTCTTTTGTTATAGGTATAATTGCAGCAATTATTGTTTGGTTTTTATTTTTAAAATCGGGAGTTCATCCCACAATTGCTGGAGTATTATTAGCATTTACAATTCCAATAAAAAGACGTATTAATATTAATATATTTTCTAAGTACTTAAGCTCAATTTCTAATAAAATAACAAATGGTAACGACAATAATGAAAAACATTTACTAACTAAAGAAGAAATGGAATGTATTGATGACTTAGATGATTTGACTTTTGAGGTTAGGTCTCCACTACAGCATTTAGAAAACAAATTACATAGTTTGGTTGCATATTTTGTTCTGCCCATTTTTGCTTTTGCAAACGCAGGAGTAGTTATTAGTTTAAGCTACGAATTTAACTTTACATTAATGACTAATATTGCTATTAGCCTATTTATAGGTAAATTTATTGGCGTATCCTTATTCTCTTATTTAGGAATAAAATTTAAAATTGCCGAACTTCCTGCTGGTGTAACATTTAAACAAGTATTAGGAATTTCAGCAATTGCTGGAGTTGGTTTCACTATGTCTATTTTTATAGATAACCTTGCTTTTTACGGAGATTTAATAAGTATTAACTCTGTAAAGGTTGGTGTTATTATAGGCTCATTAATTTCTGGAATTGTTGGCTATATTATACTAAGAGTTTCAACTAATAAAAGCTAATATTTACAGTATAAAACAACACACTACGTTTTTAAAAAAATTAAAGGTGCTATTAAAAAAAAAACCTAATTTAATTATTGTGCTTTTATTCTTACCGTTTTATTCAAAATATTAAAAAATAACCGTTTGGAATGGTCGTTTTTTTTATGCTTAAATCTAATTCTTACTTTATAATATTAAAACTAAAAGGATAATTAGTTTGTTGGTTATTACTAACTTTAATTGCATTTAAAATTGGTAAGACTACAGCTCCTATTCCTAATACAATAAACCCTAAAAAACCCAAACCAAAAAGTAATATAAATGGCACACAAATAACTGTATAGATTAATAAACTAATCTGAAAATTTAATATTTGTTTACCATGTTGGTCTAAATCTAGTATTTTATCTTTTTGATTTAACCAAATTATTAATGGTAATATCAAACTACCAAACCCTGTAATTAGTATAATTAACTGACTTAAATGTGTTAGCACTAACAATTGTTTATTTTCTTTTAGCATAGCGTTTATTCTTAATTACAACTATAAGACGCAAATACTTTAAAATGTTACAATTAATAGAATAATTATCTTTTAAAATGGCAATTTATCTTTTACCAATCCAAATGTAAATGCACCTAAAACAGCACCACACAATAAAACAATAATACTAACAAAACCAGATCCTAAAAGTGCGTACATTGGTCCAGGACAAGCGCCACCTAAAGCCCAACCTAAGCCAAAAATAATTCCACCAAACAAATAGTTTTTAAAACCCTTTGCTTTTGGAATAATAGTGACTTTGTCTCCAGAAAAGGTGTTTTGCTTCTTTACTAAAAAAGTTACTAAAGCACCTAAAACTACTGCAGAACCAATTACACCATACATATGAAAATTTTTAAACTGAAACATTTCAAAAATTCTAAACCAAGACGCTACTTCGGATTTTATAAGCGTAATTCCAAAAAGAATTCCTAAAGCTAAATAGACTAAATATTTCATGATTTTAAAAAATTAAAGGCATTAAAAAATGAACCATTAGCAATCCTCCAATAAAAAAACCAATTACAGCAATTAAAGATGGTAGTTGTAAATTACTTAATCCCGAAATGGCATGTCCAGAAGTACATCCGCCAGCATAACGTGCTCCAAAACCAACCAAGAAACCTGCTAATAAAACAACTACAAATCCTTTAAGCGTTAACAAAGTATCTAAACTATATAATTCTTGAGGCAAATAAGATGTGTTTACACTATAAAAACCCATAGATTTTAGGCTATCTACACTATCTGGATGCAATTGTGGTGCTTCAACTTGTAAAAAATTAAAGGCAATTAATCCGCCAATAAAAACACCAAATATTAAGACTAAACTCCAAATATTTATTTTCCAATCGGTCTTAAAATTATCCGAAAATTTTCCTGCACCTGCTATTGTACACATTGTATTTAAGTTAGAAGACATTCCAAAATTCTTTCCTAATTTAATTAACATAAATAGTACAAAAACAATTATTGGTCCAGCAACATACCAAGCCCAAGGTTTGTATATTAATTCCATTTTACTGATGCGATTTAATAAGTTGAATTAACTCATTTTTCTGAATTAAACCTGATTGTCTCCAAACTTGTTTTCCGCTTTTATACAGCATAAAAGTTGGCACGCCTCTAACTTGAAAACGAGTTGCAATACTTTGATTTTTATCTATATTAATTTTTAATATTGAAACCGATTCACCTAAAGTATCTTTAACATCTTTTAGGATTGGCATCATGGTTTGGCAAGGTCCACACCAATCGGCATAAAAATCTACCAAAACTGGTTGCTCTTTGTTTATAATATCGTTAAAACTTGCCATAATTTATTTTAAAGTTGATGGACAAGCATTTTCTATTAAAGCTATATCCGTTTTTCTAATAGCTGCCATTCCTCCAGCAACATCTACTAAATTGTGAATACCTCTACTTTTTAAAATTGAGGCTGCAATTACAGATCTATATCCACCAGCACAATGCACATAAAATTGGCTATTTTTAGGAAACTCTGCTAAATGGTTATTTAAATTATCTAATGAGGTTAAATGCGCATTATTTATATGAGCAGATAAAAATTCGCCTTCTTTTCTAACATCAAAAACAGGTATGTCTGACGATTTTAATCGGTTTAAAAACTCGTCTGCAGATATAGACTCTAAACTATCTATTTCTCTTCCACTTAATTTCCAAGCTTCTATTCCACCTTCTAAATATCCTAAAACATTATCAAAACCAACACGAGATAATCTTGTAATAGCTTCGTGTTCCATTCCTTTATCTACAACCAATAGTAAAGGTTGTTTTATATCGGCTATTAAAGCACCAACCCAAGGGGCAAATCCACCTTGTAGTCCTATAAAAATAGAGCGCGGAATAAAGCTTTTTATAAACTCTGATTGATGACGTACATCTAAGACCAAAGCTTCAGTTGTTTCTGCTAAGGTTTCAAAAGCAGAAGGGTTTAATGGTTTATTTGAGTTTTCTATAACAACATCTAAATCTTGGTAGCCTTCCTTATTCAACTTAACATTTAAAGGAAAATATTTTGGTGGTGGCGCTAAACCATCTGTTAGTTCTTTTATAAATTCGTTACGTGTCATATCTGCACGCAAGGCGTAATTCATTTGCTTTTGGTTTCCTAAAGTATCTACAGTTTCCTTCATCATATTTTTTCCACAAGCCGATCCTGCGCCATGGCCTGGATAAACAATAATGTGATCTGCTAAAGGCATAATTTTAGTGCGCAAACTATCGAAAGATAGACCTGCTAATTCCTGTATAGTCATATCTGCAGCTTTCTGAGCCAAATCTGGTCGTCCAACATCTCCTAAAAACAAGGTATCACCACTAAATAAGGCGTGATTATTCCCGTTTTCGTCTTTTAACAAATATGTTGTGCTTTCCATTGTGTGTCCTGGCGTATGAAGAGCTACAATAGTTATATTTCCAATTTTAAATTCTTGGTTATCTGTTGCAATAAGAGCATCAAACGTTGGATTTGCTGTTGGTCCATACACAATTTTAGCACCTGTCTTTTTTGCTAAGGTTACATGTCCGCTAACAAAATCTGCATGGAAATGTGTTTCAAAAATATAAGTAATTTTTGCGTTATCTGCAGCTGCTTTTTTAATGTAAGTGTCTACTTCACGTAATGGATCTATAATAGCAACTTCACCATTACTCTCTATATAATAAGCACCTTGTGCTAAACAACCTGTATAAATTTGTTCTATTTTCATACCTATAATTTTACTTTTCAAAAATACAATTTCTTATTGTGTTACTTCTTTAAATATAATATAAAACGCCATAATTAGTACAAACCAACCAAAGCCTTTTTTTAATTTTTTTCCATCTATAAAATTAGATAAATACATACCAATAAATATGCCTGAAATGGCACATAATGTAAAGCTTATTAAAAATAACCAATTAATTTCTAGATTTTGGACATCGCCTAAAAAACCAATTAAAGAGTTTACGGCAATTATTAATAATGATGTGGCTACTGCTTTTTTCATTGGTAATTTAACTAATATAACCAATGCTGGAATAATTAAAAATCCTCCACCAGCACCAACAACTCCTGTAAGTATACCAACTAAAATGCCTTCAAAAACTATTAAAGGATATTTATAATAAAAATTATTAGCATTACCAATATCATCTTTTTTTCTTGTAATCATTATAAATGCGGCAAGCATCATTATTAGAGCAAAAAAGAGCATAATAGCTACGTTTTTAGTTAAATAAAAATCGCCAATACTAAAAAGTTGATCTGGTATATTAGGAACAAGATAACGTCTTGTTAGATAAACTGTAATGCAAGTTGGAATGGAAAAAACAATGGCTGTTTTAAAATCTACTAAACCTTTTTGAATATTTCTAACAGCTCCAACCAAAGCTGTAGAACCAACAACAAACAAAGAATATGCTGTGGCCAAAACAGGATTTATTGCTAGAATATAAACTAATATAGGAACCGTTAAAATAGATCCGCCGCCACCAGTTAAACCTAAAACAACGCCTATTAGTATAGCACCAAAAAAACCTAAAACATCCATAAAAATATATAAAATAATTGGTTTTGTAAATTTACAAAAAGTAACACAAATTTATTAATAACTTTAGTTAGAATTAAAGGTCTAAAATTTGAATTTGATTGCGTTGTAATTTAATTTTACCTTCAATCTCTAAGACTTTTAGCAATCTAGAAACTACAACTCTAGACGTATGTAAATCTTGAGCAATGTCCTTATGGGTTACAAAAATAACATCGTTATGATTTACCATAGCTTTGTCTTTTAAGTATTTATTTAAACGCTCGTCCATTTTTAGAAATGCAATAGTGTCTATGGCTTCTAAAAGTTCGTTCATACGTTCATTATAACTTTGAAGTATAAAGCGCTGCCAACTTTTGTATTTACTTAACCAAAGTTCCATATAATTTACAGGAATTAAAACTAGCTTTGTTTCTGTTTCTGTTATAGCTTTAATTTGGCTTTTAGAATTACCAATACAACAAGACAAAGTCATAGCACACGTATCTCCTTGCTCTATAAAATAAAGCACCAACTCGTCGCCTTTTTTATCTTCTCTAGATATTTTTATAGCACCTTCTAAAACTAATGGCATATATAGTATAGATTGCCCATAATCTATTACAACTTCTCCTTCTTTAATAGTTTTATAATGAGCTACATTACTAATTTCTTTAAGTAGATCTGCTTCAAATAAATAATTGTAATGAAGCGTTAATTGTTCTAACATATTATAAGGTGTATTGGTTTTTAATTTTTAATAGTATGTTTTAAAATAGCTATAAATTTAGTTCTTGATTGTTAAATAATTTTAATCTTTAAAAATAATATAAAGTAACAAGTAAAATTAGTTGGTTTGCAGCTTAATAAAGTCTTATATCAAATCCTTGTATAAGTCTACTAAAACACATAATTATTTGTTTAAATATTTATGTATTTTCTTTGAATAAGTTTCCATAAAAAAGCATTTTATCTTTTATAAGAGAAAGTCAACACCTAAGGAAATCACCTGTTTTTTTTACTTAAAATTTGATAAAAACTAAAACAACTAAGTTAAGCAAGTAAATAAACACAATAATAGACAATATTAAAATAATAGATAAATAGTAAGCAACTAAATTAAGGTATTATATTTACAAAAAACAAAAACAATGCTAAAAGCGATTTTATTTGATATGGATGGTGTTATTGTAGACACAGAGCCATTACATCACAAGGCCTACCATAAAATGTTTGACGATTATAAAATGCCTGTAACTACAGCGTTTTATGAAAACCTAACTGGTAAATCGACTAAAAATGTGTGTAATATTTTAATGGAAACTTTTAATCCTGAAGCTACTGCTTTAGAATTAGAACTTTGTAAACGTAGCCATTTTAATAATTTATTTGATTTTGACGAAAGCTTAAAGCTACTACCTGGCGTTCTAGAATTAATAAAGAATTACCATAAAAATGGTTTAACTTTAGTTTTAGCGTCTTCTGCATCTATGGGAACTATAGAAAAGGTTTTTACACGTTTTAATTTAGATCAATATTTTGTTGCAAAATTAAGTGGTGCCGATTTAAAAGCGTCTAAACCACATCCAGAAATTTTTGAAAAAGCAGCAAAAGCAGCAAACCAGAATCCAGAAAACTGTATAGTCATAGAAGATTCTACAAATGGAATCAAAGCAGCAAAAAGCGCTAATATATTTTGTATTGGATACAATAGCTTAAACTCTAAAAATCAAGACTATACAAAAGCAGACCTAGTTATAACTAATTTTAACGAAATACATTACACTAAGATTGCTCATGTTTTAGGTTAAATTTTTACATAATTGATAAAAATTTCGTAAATTAGTAATAGATTTACTACTAACAAAAACCTACAAACCAGTATGAAAACAATAATAGTACCTACTGACTTTTCTGAAACCGCAAATAATGCATTAAAAGCAGCAGTAAACTTACAAAAAAAACATGGCTGTAAATTAGTGTTATTACATATGCTAGAAATAGCAGAAAATTTATTACCAGAACTGTCTTTTAATAACGATGTTAAACCAAGATCAGGAACAGCTAGCAACAGTTTACCAGATGCTTTCTTTTATATGAAGTTAGCACAAAAAAGATTTGCAGAAATTAGAGAGTTACCATTTTTAAAAGGTGTAGAGTTTGAAGAAGCAATTCAAAATTACTTAAACTTTAAAGGTATTATAGATTCTGCGCACAAACATGAAGCAGATCTTATTGTTATGGGTTCTCAAGGATCAAGCGGTCTAAGCGAAATGTTTTTAGGCTCTAACACAGAAAAAGTAGTTAGATATTCAGATATACCTGTTCTAGTGGTTAAAGGTGATGCCGAAAAAATTAAGTTTGAAAATATAGTATTTGCATCAGACTTTTCTGAAGAAGCAATTACACCTTTTATTAAAGCAAACACATTAATTAAAAAATTAGGCGCTAAATTGAATTTACTTTATGTAAACACTCCAGGAGATTATTTCCTATCTTCTGCTCAAATGCGCAAAAAGATTGATACATTTTTAGACACAACTAAATGCAAAAACGATGTTGCTAACATTGCTTTTGTTTCAGACTTTACTGTGGAAAAAGGTGTACTTAATTATGCTACTGATAATAAAATGGATGCAATTTCTGTAGCAACTCATGGAAGAACAGGAATTTCTCATTTCTTTTCTGGAAGTATCTCCGAGGACATTGCAAATCATGCAAATAAACCTGTTATTACTTTTAAAATATAACACACTATTTATTCCAAAAAAATGTAGTGTACAAACAAACTTTACAATTACAAAGTTGAAGTGTAATATGTTTTTAATTAAAACTTGGAAGTAAAATTAATTATATATTCTGTTGGATAAAAAAAATGAGCTTCAAATTTGAAGCTCATTTTTTGTACTAAATTTGTGTAAATACTTACTTAGTAGAACTAATTAAATCCTCTAAATCTAAAAGGCTTTGAGAACCTTCAATCATGTTTTTTAATGTGAATTTATTTGCTTCCATTTCGTTATCTCCAACTAAAACTACAAAAGGAATATTACGTTTATTTGCGTAATTCATTTGCTTTTTCATTTTAGCATTATCTGGATATAATTCTGCATTAATACCTTGCGCTCTTAAAGCTTTAATTGCTTTTAAAGAAAATAATGCTTCTTTATCGCCAAAATTAATAAACAAAACCTTAGTACTATTAGTTACCGTTTCTGGAAACAGATTTAATTCTTCAAGAACTAAATAAATTCTATCCAAGCCAAAACTTACGCCAACACCACTAACATTTTTAAGTCCAAAAATCCCAGTTAAATCATCGTAGCGTCCACCGCCACCAATAGATCCCATTTTTACACCATTTGGTGCAGAAACCTCAAATATTGCGCCGGTATAATAGTTTAGTCCACGAGCTAAAGTAACATCTAACTGTAACTTGGCACTTTTAAGTCCTAAAGTAGTAATAGCTTGATTTATAAACTCTAACTCTTCAATTCCTTTTAAACCTTCTTCTGAAGTACTTAAAATAGACTTTAAACTTTTAATTTGATTTCCAAAATCTCCAGATAATGTAAATAAAGGTTTAAGCTTAGTTAAACCTTCTTTAGAAATGCCTTTAGAAAGCATTTCTTCTATCACTTTCTCCTCGCCTATTTTATCTAATTTATCTAAAGCAACAGTAAAGTCTATTAATTTATCGCTAGCTCCAATAACATGTGCAATACCAGATAATATTTTACGATTATTTATTTTTATGGTTACACCATCTAATTTTAAAGCAGAAAAAACATTATCGTATAACTGAACAAACTCAACTTCTTGCCATAAAGAATTACTTCCAACAACATCAGCATCGCATTGGTAAAACTCTCTAAAACGACCTTTTTGTGGTCTATCTGCACGCCAAACAGGTTGCATTTGATAACGTTTAAAAGGAAACTCTATATCGTTTTGATGCTGCACAACATAACGTGCAAATGGTACAGTTAAGTCGTAGCGCAAAGCTTTTTCTGAAATGCTAGAAGTTATAGCATTAGAATTTAATTCGCTTAAAGCTTTTTGATCTGCTTTCTTTAGATAATCTCCAGAATTAAGAATCTTAAAAATTAAACGATCGCCTTCTTCACCATATTTTCCCATTAAAGTAGACGAGTTTTCAAAACTTGGTGTCTCAATAGGTTGAAATCCAAAGGTTTTAAACTGGGTTTTAATAGTATCCATTATAAAGTGACGTTTTGCAACTTCTTCTGGATTAAAATCTCTTGTTCCTTTTGGTATACCTGGTTTTTGTGCCATTCTTTTTAGTCTTTTGTTGTTAGACTTTCGTTTAGTGTTATAGGTAACAACTTTTAAATTATAAATTTAACGAATTAAAATCTAACTAATAATTTTAGCAAAATAATTATATAAATCGCCTTTAGTAATAACTGCGCCTTGCTCTATTAATTTAAACTTGTCTAAGTTTTTATTTTCGGTGTAAGATTTATTAGCGGTTACAAATTCAACATTGTCGTCTAATAAATTATCTCTTAACCATGCAAAACCTTCTTTTGTAGTAAGGTCTGTTTCGTTTTTAAGCTTTATACCTATTAAATGCATATTATCTTCATTTAAAGCAAATAAGTGTATACTTTGTGGAGATATATGCTCTAAGTAACCTGCTTTATTTAAAACACCTTCCCAAACTAGCTCGCTAAAAATATCTAATTCGTGTTCTGCTACATCTGGTTTATTAGCTTTAATACTTTTCCATTCTGCAGCATCAATAGATTGGGTCGCTAAGAAATTAATAAATTCTTGATGTAATTCTTCAAGTTGCTCTTTGGTTAATCTTGCGTAAGTCATAATATAAATTTTAACTAAAAAAACCGTTTAAAGCAAGCTCTAAACGGTTATTATATATAATTGTTGATTTAAACTAAAGTATTAAGCTTGCGCTGCAACAACTTCAAATTCTAAATCTACAGATACTTCTCTGTGTAAACGTATAACAGCGTTATATTTACCAGTACGTTTAACTGTACCACCAATAACTGTTACAAATTTTTTCTCAATTTTTTGACCTTCTTTAGCTAAAGCTTCAACAACATCTGCATTGTTAACAGAACCAAATAATTTGCTTCCAACACCAGTTTTAGCTGATATTTTAATTTCTAATGCTTTTAATGCTTTTTCAACTTCTCTAGCTTCACCAACAACTTTTGCTTCTTTATAAGCACGTTGTTTTAAGTTTTCTGCTAACACTTTTTTAGCAGAAGATGTTGCTAAAATTGCGCCTCCAGTTGGAATTAAGAAATTTCTACCATAACCGTTCTTTACTGTTACAATATCGTCTTTAAATCCTAGATTCTCAACGTCTTGTTTTAATATAAGTTCCATAGTTATAGTTATATTATTTTAATAAATCTGTTACATAAGGTAATAAAGCTAAGTGACGTGCTCTTTTAACTGCTACAGACACTTTTCTTTGATACTTTAATGAAGTTCCTGTTAAACGACGAGGTAAAATTTTACCTTGCTCGTTAATAAAACCTAATAACCAATCTGCATCTTTATAATCTACGTATTTAATACCAGATTTTTTAAAACGACAGTATTTTTTTTGCTTATTAGTATCTATATTTAATGGCGTTAGATATCTAATATCACCATCTTTTTTTCCTTTAGCTTGTTGTTCTATACTTGCCATAATTACGCTTTTTGTTTAAGTTTAGCTCTTCTTCTTTCTGCCCAAGAAACAGCATGCTTATCTAAAGATACTGTTAAATAACGCATAAAACGCTCATCACGTCTAAAGTCTAATTCTAAATTTTCGATAACTTCGCCATCTACTTGGTATTCAAATAAGTGATAAAATCCACTTTTTTTGTTTTGTATTGGGTAAGCTAATTTTTTTAGTCCCCAATCTTCTTTTGTTACCATCTTTGCGCCTTTAGAAACAAGAAAATCTTCGTATTTCTTTACTGTCTCCTTTATCTGAGTTTCAGATAAAACGGGATTTAAGATGAAAACAGTTTCATAATGATTCATATAAAATCTATTTAATTTGTTAAAAATGACTGCAAAAATACAACCTTTTATCTCTTAACACAAATTTTAGCCTTTATTATTTAAGAACATTTTAAAATATAATTCAATAAAAATATTGGATTAAACAATGTATTTTCGTAAACTTGTGAGTAATCAATTAACTAAATAATTGCTAAATGGTATTAAATTGTATTGTTGTAGACGACTCGGCTATTCAAAGACTTTCTTTGATTAAACTAATTGAAAGCAACATTAACCTAAATTTAGTTGCAGAATATAAAAATGCACTTGAAGCTAAAAATGGAATAGCTAATAAAAAAATAGATTTATTCTTCTTAGATATTGAAATGCCTGTACTTAATGGCTTTGAGCTTTTAGACTCGTTAAGTAATAAACCTCAAATAATATTTGTTACCGGAAAATCTGAATATGCTTTAAAAGCCTTTGATTATGATGCAACAGACTATCTAAAAAAACCAATTGAAAAAGATAGATTTAATCAAGCTGTAGACAAAGCAATGTCTAACGCTAAAGGTCTTACAGAAGACAACACTAATGATAGCGAGCATATTTTTGTTAAAAGTAATTTAAAAAAACGTAAAGTTTATTTAGATGAAATTAAATGGATTGAAGCACTTGGAGATTACGTAAAAGTAGTTATTAACGATGCTAGTCTAGTGGTTTTATCGACTATGAAAGCTTTTGAAAAAGAATTGCCAGAAGATAATTTTTTAAGAATTCACAAATCATATATAGTTAATTTAAAGAAAATTGACCGTTTTGATAGTAAACATGTAGAGATTGGGCAAGAATTAATTCCTTTAAGTAGAAATAAAAAATCTCTTTTAACAGAAGCCTTAAATAATCACTAATAATTATCTACATTAATTACTATTCTAACAGACTTAAATGCGCCAATAGCTTCAAAAGTGTTTTTAATTTTATGAATTGCTTCTTTGGTCTTTGGCAAGCTCTGGTTTTGGGGTATTTTAATTAAAACATGCTTTAAGTACAAATTTCTTACTCTAGAAACCGCAGGAAATTCTGGCCCCAAGATGTGTTGTTTAAATACTTGTCTTAAGGCTTTTGCAAACCACTCGCTAGAGTTCTCTACCTTATTGTAATCTCTGTGTTTAAACGTTATTTTTAATAACTTAAAAAAAGGTGGATATTTAAAATCATATCGTTCCTGTAATTGTTCCTCAAACATTTTGGTGTAACTATTTTCTGAAACCTGCTGTAATATTTTATGATAAGGATTATACGTTTGTATTAACACCTTACCTCTAACATCTGTTCGTCCTGCTCTACCAGAAACTTGCTGTATTAACTGAAAACTACGTTCGTGCGCTCTAAAATCGGGAAAATTAAGCATATTGTCGGCATTCATTATACCAACTAGCTTTACATTTCTAAAGTCTAAACCTTTGGTTAGCATTTGCGTTCCTACTAATATTTGGACTTCTTGCTGCTCAAATGCTGTTATTATTTTTTCGTAACCATACTTTCCACGTGTAGTATCTAAATCCATACGTGCAACTTTATAGTTTGGAAAAAGCAACTTTACTTCTTCTTCTATTTGTTCGGTTCCAAACCCTTTTGCGTCTAAAGATGGACTTTTACATGCCATACATTTTTCTAACATAGCCATGGTGTAACTGCAATAGTGGCATCTTAACTGTTTACGATATTGATGGTATGTTAAACTTACATCGCAATTTGGACATTGCGGAGCTTCTCCACAAGTAGTACATTCTACAATAGGCGCAAAACCTCTTCGGTTTTGAAATAAAATAATTTGTAATCCTTGCGCTAAAGTCTCTTGCATTTCTAAAATTAAGCGATCGCTAAAATGACCTTTCATAAGTTTTCGCTTATGCTTATCCTTAACATCTATTAGCTCTACTTCTGGCATTAACACGTTATTATAACGTTTGTTTAGTGTTACTAATCCGTATTTATTTTGCTTGGCATTATTAAAACTCTCTAAGCTTGGTGTTGCACTTCCTAGAAGGATTTTTGCATTAAATTGGTGTGCTAAAACAACAGCTGCATCTCTAGCGTGATATCTTGGTGCGGGATCAAACTGTTTATAAGACTGCTCGTGCTCTTCGTCTACAATAATTAATCCTAATTTGTTAAATGGTAAAAAAATACTAGATCTAGCGCCTAAGATAACTTGTGCACTTTCGGAATTATTTAAGACATTATTATACACCTCAACACGTTCGTTTAAAGTATATTTGGAATGAAATACAGCTACTTTATCTCCAAAATAAGTTTTTAACCTGTTTACTAATTGCGTTGTTAATGCTATTTCGGGTAATAAATACAGAATTTGTTCTCCTTTTTGCAAAGCTTCTTCAATTAACTTTACATAAACTTCTGTTTTACCTGAAGAGGTTACACCATGAAATAAAACAACACTTTTAGTTTCAAATTCTGTTTTAATTTGAGTTAATGCAGTAGATTGGACTTGGCTTAAAACCTTTAATTCTTGGGTATTATTAGAATAATTAATTCTATCGGTTTGAATAAAATACTCTTCAAATATAGATTTATCTATTAATGTTTTTATAATTGAAGTACTTGCACCGCTTTCTGCAACTAAAGTTTCCACCTTTATGGAATCTTTAGTTTTAGATTGCATCATGAACAAGGTCATTACTACTTGTTTTTGTTTTTTAGCACGACTTAATTCTTCTAAAATAAGTTTTAACTTATCGTCCTTTAAATAATTAGAATGTAATTTTACATATCTAACTAACTTGGGCTTATATTTTTCGTAAATTTCTTCGTCTAACTTAACAACTTCTTTTTCTACCAGTTTTTTAATTACTGGAAGCACATTTTTCTTATTTAATATTGAAGCTAACTCCTGAATTTTTAAAGTAGATTGATGCTGCAATGCTTCGACTACTAAATATTCTTCGTTAGATAAATTAGATGTTTCTATAAGACTTGTTTCATTTTTAGTAATAAAGGTTTCGCTTTCCAACATAAAAGCACTTGGTAAAGCAGCACGCATAACGTCTCCCATAGTGCACATGTAATAACTAGAAATCCAAGTCCAAAACTTTAATTGCTGTTCTAAAACTACAGGAGTTTCGTCTAAAATTTGATGAATCTCTTTAGCTTCATATAGCAAAGGTTTTGTTGTGTGAATATTTACAACAATTGCGGTGTATATTTTAGTTTTACCAAATGGTACGGCAACGCGCATTCCTATTTTTAGAAATTGAGATTCTGCTTCGGTAATACTATATGTAAATAGTTTTTCTAAAGGAATTGGTAAAATAACATCTATATAATGAAGCACTAATTATAGTTTTTTATTGATTTAATATGGAAACATTACACACGTTTCCAATATTGTGTGGCGTAAAGAAACGACAAATAACCTCTTACTTGCAACGTGTTTTTATTGGTTAATGTAATTCTACATCTAAACGTTTGGCCATGTTCTGGATCAAAAATAGTTCCATTTCGGTAATATTTACCGTCTTTTTCTAGCTCTTTTATTAAAATAAGTCCCAAAACTGGTTGGTCTTTCTCTATACCTTTACATTTTACACAAAGTGATTTTTTTTCAGTTTCAACTAAAATATCTACTATTTTACCAAAAACCTTATTATTCTCTTTATAAATTTCAATTATACATTTTTCTACGCCATACCTATCTACTGTTTTCCATTTTCCAAATATGGTTTGAGAAAACAAAAACTGTGTTGAAAATAATAAATAAAAAATTAAAATTATTCTCATAATTCTTTTCTGTTTTTAATAAAACTTATTGACATATTTAATTCAAACCCTAAAATTAAAATATTTGCATTTAACCATAAATATACTAACAGAATTAATAACGCGCCAATTGACCCATAAAGCTCGTTATACTTGGAGAAATTCTCTATATAAATACCAAACAAAAAAGATGTTAACATGGTTAAAATTGTAGTTAACAATGCGCCAATGGAGAAGAATTTAGTTGTTTTGCCTTCTTTAGTTCCGTAATAGTAAAGTATAGATGTTGCCAAATATACCATAAGCACAAAAAAACTATAGGTTGCAGCTGTAACCCAAAAACTAGATTGCCTTTTTTGTAAATAGCCATATATTTCTAAGTTATCTATAATATAGATATTAAAATACCCTAAAAAAACAACCGTAAGAATTAGTAAAAACGCCAAAATTACGGCAACACCTAAGGCGTACAAATATTGACGAATAAAATTTCGTTTTAATTGCTCGTGATAAGATTTCTCGAATCCAGCAAAAACGGCACTTACACCATTAGTCATTAAAAAAATAGATACTACAAAAACCGAAGATATTAAACCTACGTTTCCACTATTATCTTCTAGATTTTTAAAAATAGCTTCATCAAAAAAGTCTGAAGTTGTTGGTGGCAAAAACGATTCTAAAAAAACTAAGAAATCGCCTCTAAAACCATCTATTGGCACGTAAGGAATTATAACTATAATAAATAATAAAAACGGAAACAACGCCATAAAAAAACTATAAGCTATTGCGCTTGCTCTTGCGGTAATTGCGCCTTTTGCTATTCCGGTTATATATAAGTTTAGTAAGTCAAAAACAGATAAACCTTCTAAATTTTTTGGCTTTATTGCAGATAAAGCTCTTACCACTAAATTAACTAATGGAACTTTTAAAAGAAAGGCTTTAAGGTTAAAACTCATTTAGTTAACTGCTTTTAGACTTAAATCTAAGTTATAAACAGAATGTGTTAAGGCTCCAGATGAAATATAATTAACTCCACAAAGTGCATAATCTCTAATAGTTTTTTCGTTTATTCCACCAGAACTTTCTGTTAAACATTTATTACCTATTAGTTTTACTGCAGTTTTAGTATCGTTGAAATTAAAGTTATCTATTAAAATTCTATAAACACCATTGGATTTAAGAATTTCTTTAATTTCATTTAAATCTCTTGCTTCAACAATAATTTTTAAATCGCGATTTGTAGCTTTTAAATAGGCTTGTGTTTTCTCTATGGCCTGAGTAATTCCACCAGCAAAATCTATATGGTTATCTTTAAGCATAATCATATCATATAATGCAAATCTGTGATTTTCGCCTCCACCAATTTTTACAGCCCATTTTTCTAAAGCTCTAATTCCTGGTGTTGTTTTTCGTGTATCTAAAATCTTAGTTCCTGTACCTTTAAGTAAATCAACAAAAAAAGCAGTTTTGGTTGCAATAGCACTCATGCGTTGCATGGAGTTTAACACTAAACGTTCGGCCTTTAAGATAGATTGAGAACTTCCTTCAACATAAAAAACAATATCGCCATATTTAACAGTATCTCCATCATTTATAAGAGTTTCTACTTTTAAATTAGCATCTACATAATTAAAAACGGCTTTAGCAAATTCTACTCCTGCTATTACGCCTTGATCTTTAACTAATAGTTTTGCTTTTCCTGTAGCACTTTCTGGAATACAAGATAATGAGCTATGATCGCCATCTCCAACATCTTCTCTTATCGCATTTGCAATTATTAAATCTAACTCTGTATTAAATTGTTCTTTAGAAATCATTTTATAAAAATTGTTTCAGCTAAGTTAATAAAATCATTTAAGTCTAATCGATTTTTATTAATTAAAAAAAGTAACAAATAGCTTATAAAACGCTACTTAATAAGGCTCTATTTTTGTTATTTTACACAAAACTAATCTTTTAATTTTTAGACTATTAAAAATATTTAAATGTTAAAACAATTTACACTAAAGAAGATTGTTTTACGGTTCCAAAGACATAATTAACACAGTAAATGCAAACTACTTATACAAAACTATAGCGTTTGGAAAATTGGATAGTTTACAAAACATTTAAATAAGAAGTTTATTTAGTAGAGAAACTAATTACATAAAATTAGATATATTTGAGAGTAGTTTAAAATTAACTATAAATCAAAACACACCATAACAACTTGTACTAACTATAAAGATTGCAACACTTTTAATTGCTTTTCAAATTCTGATTATTAATTTTTATGACCATAAAACTACTTACCATAGGAAAAACAGACAATCCAAATTTAGAAACTTTAATGAACGATTACAAAAGTCGATTAAATCATTATATAAAGTTTGAACTAGAGATAATTCCTGATCTTAAGAAAGTAAAACATTTAAGCGAAGACCAACAAAAACAGAAAGAAGGCGATTTAATTTTAAGTAAATTAAAACCAACCGATGCTTTAGTATTATTAGACGAAAACGGAAAACAATTTGATTCTATAGGATTTTCTACCTACCTACAAAAACACATGAATTCTGGAATAAAACAATTGGTTTTAGTTATTGGTGGACCTTATGGGTTTTCTAAAGATGTGTACCAAAAAGCACAAGGCAAAATAAGTCTATCTAAAATGACATTTTCTCACCAAATGGTACGTTTATTTGTTATAGAACAATTGTATAGAGGATTTACCATTTTAAAGAACGAACCTTATCACCATAGGTAAATTTCTATTAATGTTGAGTAACTTTCAATGCTTAATCTTAATTAATTAGTACTAGATTTTGCGAGTTGGCCAATTTTTTAAATTAGGCTTATTAAAAAAATAGAATAAAATAAATTTAAAATTTAGCTTGTGTATTATCCAAAACTAATTGTTTAATTTGAACGCTAAGAGCCATGTAAAACAGCTTAAATCCAACATAAACTTTAACAAAAACTACTTATTACAATCAATTTTAATTGCCACGTATTTTTTAATTTTAGTTATTGAAACTAAGGTTCTTTGTGCTGATTTTATATGTCCAAATTTTTTAACATAACGCTTTTTACTTCTTTTATTTTTAAATTCTTGATCCAGAAAGTCAAAATATGTAAATACAAAAATACCTTTTTCAGCAATATTGTTTACTTTAAAATCTCGGCCAATTAATGGCGTTTCAACAAATCTAGGATCTTTTTTTAATAAATAGTAATCCGTTTTATTTAAACGATTTGATTGCTTATACATTGATAGCTTAACATTATTCACAAAAGTATCTTTAACTTTAATATACTTCCATTTTATATTTTCTTGAATTGCATATTCATCTGTTCTATTTAGTTTTGAATAACTACAATTAAAATTTATAGTATCGTTTCTATTAAAATCATTATACGAAACTTTTGTATCTGCATTAACTTTTTTTAAATCTAAAAAAGTAAGCCTTGTTGAGTCTTTGTTTGATGTTGACTGGCTACTTAACAACAATCTAAAACTATTATCTGTAGCATTAACATACTTATAAGATCTACACTCGTTAATACATTCTCCACCAGTAGACTTAGATTCTATTAAATAATCAAAAGAATAAATTTTATATTTTTCTGTGCTTTGAGAAAAGGAATCTGTAACAAAAAACACAAAAACTAGCGCTAGTAAAAACTTCATATATATTATATTTACAATCAAAAATAAGTTATTTAAAATTATGAAACTCGTATTCGCCACAAATAATCAGAATAAAATAAACGAAATTCAGGGTTTAATTCCAGAAACTATTACGGTTTTAAGCTTAAAAGATATTGGTTGTTTAGAAGATATTCCAGAAACGCAACCTACCATAAAAGGTAATGCGGTACAAAAAGCAACTTACGTTAAAGAAAACTATGGTTACAATTGTTTTGCAGACGATACAGGTCTAGAAATTGAAAGCTTAAATAACGAACCTGGCGTTTTTAGTGCGCGTTATGCTGGCGAAAAACGTGATGCTAACGACAATATGAATTTAGTGCTTAAAAACCTTGAGAATAAACCTAACAGAAACGCAAAATTTAAAACTGTAATTGCGTTACAAATTGAAGATAATTCAAATACGTTTGAAGGTATTTGTAAAGGCGAAATAACAGAAACCAAACACGGCGAAAAAGGCTTTGGCTACGATCCTATTTTTAAACCTAATGGACAAAACAATACGTTTGCAGAAATGGATTTAGATTTAAAAAACAAAATTGGACATAGAGGAAAAGCCGTTGCTTTATTGGTAGACTACCTAAATAACATAGTTTAAAACCATTAAAAAATGGCTAATTGCACCCGCTAAAACAAAGAAATGCCAAATTACATGGTTAAATGGTATTTTGTTTACAGCATAAAAAATAATTCCTACAGTATAGAAAAAGCCACCTGCAAATAATAAGTAAATGCCATTTGGTTCTATTATAGTTTTTAGCGCTTCAAAATCTAAAACTATTAACCAGCCCATAACCAAATATAATAGTGTAGATATGGTATTAAATTTACCAGTATAAAATAGTTTTAGAATTATACCAATTAATGCAATTCCCCAAACTAATGCTAACAAAAAAAGACCTTTACTTTGCAACAATGTTATAAGTAAAACTGGTGTATAAGTACCAGCAATTAAAAGATAAATACTAATGTGATCTAAAATTCTAAACTTGTGTTTTAATTTTGGTTCTACCACAGAATGATAAATTGTTGATGCCGTAAACAACACAATTATAGACAAACCATAAACCACAAGACTAATTGTGCTAAAATCTGTTTTATGTGTGTTTTCTAGAAGTAAAAACACCAAACCAACAACGCCTAGAATAGCACCAATTCCATGAGAAAAGGCATTTAAACGTTCTTCTAAATTACTCTCTATTTTCATTAATTATCTTTTTTGACCATTTTCTATGCGCTTCAAAAAAATCGAAATCTAAAGCAGTTTTTAAACCTTCAATTTTACTATCTTCAAAGTTACGAAGCAATATATCTTCTATTAAATAATCTTCTTCGTTAGCTAACGGATTATATTCTACTTTTAAAGATATATTAAACATACTTGCAGTTGTATTGTACCAAAAGGCGCGCCAACCACTTCTTAACTCTTTAACAAGCTCAAAAGTTGTGGTTCCGGTTTGTCTATGGATTAGTTTTACTAAAATCTGACCTTCGGTTCTGGTTAATTTTTTTAACTCTGCAGAGAATTCGCCTTCAATATATTTTTGGACTTTTTTGGCATACGATTTTTTATCGCTTTTACGTTTTAACATTTTTAAGCGCTCGTTTAAAGTTTGTAATCGTTCTGCTGCTAGGTTTGCATATGGATAAACCTTCAAGGTTTTTCGTCTTAAAATTAAATAGCGTTTTCTTGCCCAATGATCTTTAAATTTAAGTTTTGGTAGCAATTCAATCTCTTTTAAGTCTATTTGAGATGAAAAAAAAGCATCGCCTTTAACCTTAATTAGCTGAGTTTTGGAAATAGAATCTTGTACTATGGTCTGATTTTCTTCCTGCGAAAGCAGCAAAAAAGGAAAACAAATTATAAAAAGCAACTTAACATTCATACAGTTATAACCTCTAAAATTATTCCAAAGTGTTATCTAATTTAAAATAATGATATAAAATTACGAATTAAACCACTTTGTACTATTAATTAAATGTGAATATTCTTATTTTAGATGAAAATTTAATAAAATGGCTCAAAAAAGTATACTTAACAAAAAGTCTATGGACTTTTTAGAAAAATATTTAAATAATGCGGCACCTACAGGTTACGAATGGGACGGACAAAAAATCTGGATGGACTATTTAAAACCTTATGTAGATGAATTTTTTACAGATACCTACGGAACTGCTGTTGGTGTAATTAATCCAGATGCTAAATATAAGGTTGTAATTGAAGGTCATGCAGATGAAATTGCTTGGTATGTAAATTACATAGACGATAAAGGTTTTATTTACGTCATTAGAAATGGTGGTAGTGATCATCAAATTGCACCAAGTAAAATTGTAAATATTCATACTAAAAAAGGTATTGTAAAAGGTGTTTTTGGTTGGCCAGCAATACACACTAGAAATAAAGCTAAAGAAGAAGCTCCAAAACCTAATAATATTTTTATTGACTGTGGTTGTAAATCTAAAGAAGAAGTTGAGGCTTTAGGTGTACATGTTGGTTGTGTAATTACGTATCCTGACGAATTTCATATTTTAAACGAAGATAAATTTGTTTGTAGAGCCCTAGATAATCGAATGGGCGGATTTATGATTGCAGAAGTTGCGCGTTTATTAAAAGAAAACAAAAAAACGTTACCTTTTGGGTTATATATAACTAATGCTGTACAAGAAGAAATTGGTTTACGTGGTGCTCAAATGATTACCGAAACCATTAAACCAAATGTAGCTATTGTTACAGATGTAACACATGATACGGCTACTCCAATGATTGACATGAAAGTAGAAGGTCATGTAGAAATTGGTAAAGGTCCAGTTATTGCCTACGCTCCAGCTGTACAACAAAAACTACGTGATTTAATAACAGATACTGCCGAAGAGAAAAACATACCTTTTCAGCGTGCGGCTTGCTCTAGAGCAACTGGTACAGATACAGATGCTTTTGCTTACAGTAATGGTGGTGTTGCTTCTGCATTAATTTCTTTACCATTACGTTACATGCATACTACTGTAGAAACCGTACATAGAGATGATGTGGAAAGCGTAATTAAATTAATTTACGAAACATTACTTAAAATTGAAGATGGCGAAACTTTTAGCTATTTCGATAAAAAATAATTAAGTATTATATTTTAATTAGCGTCTAAAATTAAAGTTTAGACGCTTTTTTTTTTAACATAAATGAAAGAGGAACTTATAGATATTGTTACAGAACAAGGAAAACCAACCGGAAAAACCGCTTTAAAATTGGAAATCCATAAAAAAGGTTACTTCCATAATACGGCTCATATTTGGTTATATACTAAAAATGGTGATATTTTACTGCAACAACGCGCTAAATCTAAATTAGTTTATCCGTTGCTTTGGGACGTATCTGTTGCTGGACATGTAGATGCTGGCGAAACGGTTACTGAAGGTGCTATAAGAGAAATAAAAGAAGAAATAGGCCTAACGCTAAAGGAAAATAATCTAACTAAAATTGGTGTTTTTAATTGTTTTAAGACTTACAACAAGAAATTTATTGATAATGAATTTCATCACACATTTATAGCGGAATTAAATGTTTCTATAAATGAGTTAATTCCACAAAAGGAAGAAGTTGAAGCTTTAAAACTGGTAACTATCAATGAGTTTAAATTACTTTTAAAACACAGCACAACAAATAGCCATTTTGTAGCCACAAATTCTAATTACTATTTAGAAGTTTTAAAACATATTAAATTACAACTAGCTTAACTATGATAAAATTAATATTTGCAGCCTTAGCTCCTGTTGCCATAATTATATTTTATATTTATTATAGCGATAAATACAATAAAGAGCCTAAAATTTTACTAACAATTTCCTTTCTATTAGGCGCTATTATTAGTGTTATTCTAGCATTAATAATGTACGTAGGTTTTAATATTGTTTTACCATTACAAGAAGAGTTTAGCATACAACAACAAATTATTAAAGCATTTATAGTTGTTGCTTTTACTGAAGAATTTTCCAAATATATAATTGTAAGATATTACGCGCAACCAAAAAAACATTTTGACGAAAAATTTGACGGTATTGTTTATGCCGTAATGGTTTCTATGGGTTTTGCTGCAACAGAAAATATGATTTATGTCTTACAAGGCGGACACGAAATTGCATTATCTAGGGCCTTTACTGCTATTCCGGCTCATGCTACTTTTGGAATATTAATGGGTTATTTTATGGGAAAAGCAAAATTTTCTAAAAACAAATGGTTACTTAACCTTACTGGTTTGGCGTTAGCAATTCTTTTTCATGGGTTATATGATGTGTTTTTGTTTCTAGACTTTATACCTGGTATTGCAGCAGGAGCATTTGCCTCTTTAATAATTGGCATTATCTTATCTAGGAAAGCTATTAAAAATCATCAAAATACATCTCGATTTAAGTCATAAAAAAATCCGAAGCATTTTTGCTTCGGATTTTTTTATGAGTAAACACTTTTTTTATTGAATTCTAGAGTCCGTATCTTCTGTATCTAAGTAATTTGGTATTCCATTTCCGTTAGAATCATCGTTTAAAGGATTTCCATCGCCGTTTTTATCGTTTGTTGGATCTCCATCGCCATCAGAATCTACTGTTAAGTCTGTATCTTCTAAATCTTCATCTCTAGTTAAAACACCATCGCCATCATCATCATTATCAAAGAAATTACTTAAATCGTCGCCATCTGTATCATCATCAAAACCATCTTGATTCATATTTAAGTCTTCTAAATGAGACGGAATATTATCTAAATCGTAATCTGTATCGTTTCTATCGACTAAACTAAATGTAAAAAATATTGGTGTGTAAGAATCAATACCAACTAATGGCTGAGAAAAATAACCTAATCCAGATGGAATAAAAATAGCACCTATACCGTGATCATCGAAAGTAACTTCGCCATTATTATTTTCGGTGAAACCTACAGATGTTTTGAATTCTATTAATCCTTCTTTAAAACCATCTACAACACCTGCAGAACCACCTAAAGTTGTTAAATTAAATGGTATTGGAACTTGAGATCCGTCAAAAGAATCGCCATTGGCTACAGTACCTCTGTAACTAACTACGGCTCTATCTAGAGCATGAACTGATTGACCTAAACCAGGTCTAGCTACTAAATAATATAGCTTATAGGCTTGTCCAGAAGAATCTTCGACATCTTTAGATCTTAGAATGTTAATTGTTTCAGGCGTTGCTGAATTGTCTAACATATCCATTAAAGAAATTTTGTCTTGTGTTCCGTTTTCTAACGAAATAGTATCAAAAGCAATGTTGAAAGCATCATTTTGTTCGCTGTATGCTGGGTTTGCTAAAAACTCTTCATAATTATAAAAATGAGTTGATAAAAACTGTTCTATTTCAATGATGTCTTCGGCATAAACTTCTGCTCTATCTCTTTCTGGAATAGAATCAGCTGTAACATCATCGTCTTGACAAGAAAAAGTAATTAATCCAATTAATAAACTTAGAGTTATAAACTTTTTTGTTTTCATTATTCTTATTTTTGTGATGCAAGATACATTTTAATATAATCTTGTAAAAAACATTAACGAACATTTTAGTTAAAATTTATGCGTGTAGATAAATACTTATGGTGTGTTAGATATTTTAAGACAAGAAGCATTGCTACAAATGCTTGTAAAAAGGGACATATTAAAGTAAACGACCAAGCAGTAAAACCTAGTAGAGATGTTTATCCTACAGATAAAATAACTGTAAGAAAAGATCAAGTTAACTACCAAATAACTGTTTTAGATCTGCCTCAGAATAGAATTGGCGCTAAATTGGTGGATATTTACAGAGTAGATACTACACCAAAATCTGCTTTTGAATCTCAAGAATTACTTAAATTAGCTAAAGATTATTACCGTAAAAAAGGCGTTGGAAGACCTACAAAAAAAGACCGAAGAGATATTGACAATCTTTATAATGATCAAGAAGAAGAATAAATTATGAATATTATTTTAGACCACAATCAAATAAATCAAAAACTTAAAAGGATTGCTTATCAAATTTACGAAAGTAATTCTAACGAAACAGAAATAGTTTTAGCTGGAATAGCCAGTAGAGGTTATGATTTAGCACTACTTCTAAAAAAAATGCTAGAAGAAATATCACCATTAGAGGTTATTCTATGTGAAGTTAAAATAGATAAAAAGGAGCCACTAAACCAAATAGAAACCTCTATTACAGACAAAGAATACACTAATAAATCTGTTGTTTTAATAGATGATGTCTTAAATTCTGGGACTACGCTAATTTATGGTGTTAAACATTTTCTTAATGTGCCATTAAAAAAATTTAAAACTGCAGTTTTGGTTAACAGAAATCATAAAAAATTTCCTGTAAAAGCAGATTTTAAAGGTATTTCTTTGTCTACTTCTCTTAACGAATTAGTAAAAGTAGATTTAAACGAGAATTCTTTTAAGGCTTATTTAGTATAACTTTGCTATAATTTTTTGAAGGACTTTATCTAAGTTACCGTCGTTTAAAATTGATACGTCAGCCTGATTATAAAAGTAAGAACGCTCAAATAAATGCTTACCAACAAATTCCGTTAATTCATTTTTATTTTTAAGGTGACTAACTAGTGGTCTTTGGTCTTTAACCAAATGCAGCCTTTTAACCAATTCTGAAAGGTCTGTTCGCAAGTAAAATGAAATTGACTCATTACCTTTAATTAACGACATATTATCGTAATAACATGGTGTACCTCCACCAAGTGATAGCACAAAATCATCTTTAGAATCTAATAACTCCACTAAAGCATTTCGTTCTACTTTCCTAAAAAACAGTTCACCCTTAGTTTTAAAAAGCTCAGAAACGGAGCTGCTATATTTATTTTCAATAAAAACATCTAAATCGATAAAATCAATATTTAATATTTTAGATAAAGCTTCTCCTATCAAAGATTTACCAGAAGCCATATAGCCTAACAGAATTATTTTCATAACGTTATTTATTGATTTATAAGCACATATGTAATTACTTTACAAAAAAACAAAAAAAGTATTTAAAAAGTATTGTAAAATAGAAAAAAGACTATATATTTGCACCCGTCTAAAAGACGATCTGGTAGCTCAGTTGGTAGAGCATCTCCCTTTTAAGGAGAGGGTCCTGGGTTCGAGCCCCAGCCAGATCACAAAGAGATTTATTATAACTCTTAAAATTATTTTAGATCTGGTAGCTCAGTTGGTAGAGCATCTCCCTTTTAAGGAGAGGGTCCTGGGTTCGAGCCCCAGCCAGATCACTTTAAAAGTTAAGCTTTGCTTAACTTTTTTTTTGCTCTAAATTGAAATGTGTTAAATTTTTGTAAATCTTTATTACAAAAAAGATTTAATTAAAATTGTTTAACTATTTTTACACAATAATGAACAACATAAAAAATCAATTTAGTATTAAAGACCTTGAAAATCTTTCTGGGATAAAGGCGCATACTATAAGAATATGGGAAAAACGATATAATCTTTTTTCACCAAAAAGAACTGAAACTAACATTAGATATTATAGTTTAAGTAGTCTTCAAAAGTTGTTAAATATTTCATTTCTAAATGCAAATGGAATAAAAATATCTAAAATAGCAAAACTTTCTCCTTCAGAGTTATCTGTAAAAGTTAGAGAGATATCGCAAATGTCAAAAAACAGCAATCATATTATTGATGTTTTTAAATTAGCTATGCTAAATTTTGATCAATCATTGTTCCTAAAAACTTATAAAGAAATAATACAAAAGAATTCTTTTAAAGATGTTTTCTATAATTATTTTGTTCCCTTTTTAGATGAAATTGGGCTACTTTGGCAAACTAACACTATAACACCAGCTCATGAACATTTTATAGTAGAATTAATCAAACAAAAAATACTAATTAATACTGAGCATATATTAAATAAAAATAACACAACAAATTCTAAAGAAACATATGTCTTATTTTTACCAGATAATGAGGTTCATGAATTAGCGCTTCTATTTACTAACTATGAAATACTTAATATGGGACACCATACTGTGTATCTAGGTCAAAGTGTTCCTCTAGAAAGCCTAACTCCTTTAATGGATTTTTACTCTAGAATAACTTTTGTATCTTGTTTTACTGTTAAACCAGAAAAGGATGATATTGAAAAGTACCTTAAACAATTTCATAAAAAATTATTAGTTAATACAAATAATAAGTTAATAGTTTCTGGACGTATGACAGAGTATTACTCCAATACCATTTCTCAAAAAATATCATCATACAAAACTTCAAAACAAGTTTTAGAAACTTTAGAATTAATACCAAGTCATGAGTAAAAATATTGCAATAATTGGTTCAGGTTTTTCTGCACTTTCAGCATCTTGCCACCTAGCTAAAGCAGGACACAAAGTTACCATATTCGAAAAAAATGAAACTATTGGCGGTCGCTGTAGACAATTTAAAAAAGATGGTTTTACATTTGACATTGGTCCAAGCTGGTATTGGATGCCTGACATCTTTGACAAATTCTTTGCTGAGTTTGGTAAAAAAACATCAGATTATTACGAGTTAGACAAATTAAGTCCTGCATACAAGATATTTTTTAAGGACGATACCATTACAATTGGAGATTGTATGGATAAAATATGTTTAGAATTTGAACGCATAGAAAAAGGCAGTTCTATTCCTCTTAGAAAATTTATAAAAACCGCACAAGAGAATTATGATATTGCTATAAATAAAGTAGTTTTAAAGCCAGGTATTTCGCCATTGGAACTTGTTACACCAGAAACAGTAACAAGATTAGACCAATTCTTTAAAACAATTAGTAGCGAAGTTAGAAAGCGTTTTAAAAATCCTAAATTAATTTCGACTTTAGAATTTCCTGTTTTATTTCTTGGTGCAAAACCAAACAAAACACCATCGTTTTATAGTTTTATGAATTTTGCCGACTTTGGACTAGGTACCTGGCACCCAAAAGGCGGTATGTACAAAGTTATTGAAGCCATGGAAACTTTATCAAAAAGTTTAGGCGTTACTATAAATACAAATGCATCTGTTTCAAAAATTAATGTAAATAATAAAAAAGCAACATCTATAGAGGTAAATACTAAAGTTCTAAATTTTGATGTTGTTTTAAGCGGAGCAGATTATCATCATTCCGAAACATTATTAAATCCAGAGCATAGACAATATTCAGAGAAGTATTGGAGTAAGAAAACATTTGCGCCTTCATCTCTACTCTTTTACGTTGGATTTAATACAAAAATAGAAAATGTAAATCACCATAACTTATTTTTCGATACAGATTTCGAAAAACATGCACAAGAAATTTACGATAATCCAACATGGCCATCTGACCCTTTATTTTATGCAAATTTCCCATCGGAAACAGATAAGACTATGGCTCCAGAAGGTTGCGAAACTGGTTTTTTCTTAATACCAATTGCACCAGGCATTGAAGATACACCACAATTAAGAGAAAAGTATTTTAACTTAATTTTAACACGTCTTGAGCTTCGAATTGGGCAAAAAGTAAGAAATAATATTATTTTTAAAGAAAGTTTTTGTGTAAACGATTTTATAAGCGAATATAATTCCTACAAAGGAAACGCATACGGAATGGCTAATACGCTATTACAAACCGCATTTTTAAGGCCAAACCTTAAAAGTAAAAAGGTAAGTAATTTATACTTTACAGGGCAATTAACTGTTCCTGGACCTGGAGTTCCGCCAGCATTAATTTCGGGAAAATTAGTAGCAGATTTAATTCATAAACATCATAATAACTAAATGAAGAGTTTATTCGATTCCGTTTCATACCAATGTAGCAAAATTGTTACCAAGTCTTATAGCACATCGTTTTCTTTGGCTACAAAAATGTTAGCAAGTACAATTAGACAAGATATTTACAATATTTATGGATTTGTTCGTTTTGCAGATGAGATTGTAGACTCTTTTCACAATTTCGACAAACCAACTTTATTTAAAGATTTCGAATTAGAATTAGAAAAAGCATTAGTAAATAAAATAAGCTTAAACCCTATTTTAAATGCGTTTCAACACACCTATCATAATTGTAATATAGACAAACATATGGTAGATTCTTTTATGAAAAGTATGAAATTAGATCTTACTAAATCTACATATTTAACAGACCAAGAGTATAAAGATTATATTTATGGCTCTGCAGATGTTGTGGGTCTAATGTGCCTAAAAGTGTTTGTAAAAGGAGACGATTATAAATACAACCAATTAAAAGATACTGCAATGTCATTGGGTTCTGCATTTCAAAAAGTAAACTTTTTAAGAGACTTAAAAGCAGATTTTGATACATTAGAACGTACCTATTTTCCAAATACAGATTTAAATAATCTAACCGAAGAAGACAAACAATTTATAATTAAAGATATAGAAAACGACTTTGCAATAGGCTTAGAAGGCATAAAACGTTTACCTATAGAAGCCAAGTTTGGCGTTTTTATGGCTTACAGATATTACAGTCAGCTTTTAAAGAAACTAAAGAAAACACCAGCTTTAGAAATAAAATCAACAAGAATTAGAGTCCCAAATTATAAGAAATTTGAATTGCTTACTAGAAGCTATGTCAAATATCAACTTAACTTAATATAATTTTATTATGCAAACTTTATATTGGATATTAGTATTTTTAGGAGTGTTTAGCGGCATGGAATTTATGGCGTGGTTTACACACAAATATATAATGCACGGCTTTCTGTGGTCGTTACACGAAGATCATCATCATAAAAAACACAATAGTTGGTTTGAGCGTAACGATGCCTTTTTTATCTTTTATGCCATTGTAAGCATGACATGTTTTTACCTTTGGAGTTACCAAGAAATTTGGTATTGTCTACCAATTGGACTTGGAATTATGGCTTACGGAGCAACTTACTTTATTGTTCACGACATATTTATACACCAACGTTTTAAATTATTTAGAAAAGCAAACAACTGGTATGCTAAAGGCGTAAGACGCGCACACAAAATGCACCACAAACATTTAGGAAAAGGCGATGGCGAATGCTTTGGAATGTTATTTGTACCTTTTAAATATTTTAAGCGATAAATTTTACAAATGAAATCTCAGCATTTTGATTACATAATTATAGGACAAGGATTAGCCGGCTTACAGCTGGCTTTGTCTTTTAAAAACGATGCCTTTTTTAAAGATAAAACTATTGCACTAATAGATAAAGACTCTAAATCTAAAAACGATAAAACATGGTGTTTTTGGGAAACAACAAACAATAACTTAGAACATTTAGTTTATAAAAAATGGTCTAAAGCCAATTTCTTTGGAGGTAATAAACATATAGAATTACCTTTGGAACCATATAGTTATAAAATGATAAAATCTCTAGATTTTTATAATTATGCAAAAGAAACACTTCAAGAAAGCTCTAATTTCTCTTTTATTTTAGATGATGTACTTTCTGTAAATAATTTAACTATAGATGTAAATTCAGCTAAAAATAGATATACTGCAAATCATATTTTTGATAGTCGTATTCCAGAAGAATTTAGTTTAAAAAAAGACAAATACACTAATATTATTCAGCATTTTAAAGGTTGGGTAATTTCCACAGAAAAAGAACAATTTAATCCAGATGCCATTACAATGATGGATTACAGATTAAAAGATGGCAACCAAACCACTTTTATGTATGTCTTACCATTGTCTAAAACCGAAGCCTTAATAGAATTTACATATTTTACAAAAGAAATAGTAGAAGACAACGTTTACGATAACTTCCTTAAAAAATACATTTCAGAACAACTAAACATTACAGACTACACTATACAGGAAACCGAAAAAGGACAAATTCCAATGTCTACATTTCCTTTTGAAAACTACTCTACTTCTAATATTACAAAAATTGGAACCGCTGGCGGATGGGTAAAAGGATCTACAGGATATAGTTTTAAACACACCGAAAAAAAAGTATCTAAAATTATTAAAAATATAAAAGAAAACAAACCTGTTTATAAAGGCTTAATTAACTCAAAATATAAGTTTTACGATAAAATTTTCTTAAAAGTCCTTTTAGACCAAAACCATAAAGGCGAATGGATTTTTACGCAATACTACTCTAAAAATACCGTAAAAATTATGTTTCGTTTTTTAGACGAAGAAACTACCTTTCTAGAAGATTTAAAAATTATGTGTTCTCTATTTAGTCTTAGTTTTATTAAAGCCTTTTTTAAGACACTTTAGTTATACTCGTTTTTATTAACAACACAAGTTGTAAACAATCTATAAATTAAACTATTACAAAACAAAAAGCCTATAAATTATTATTAATCTATTTAATAATTATAGACACAACAAATAAGATCTACTTTTAAATTGAATTCTTACTACACAATAAATTAAATTTATAAAAAAAACTCCTAAAATGAATTAGGAGTTTTTAGTCTATAAAAACTATTAAGCGTTTGACTTCTTTATTAAATTTAATGCAGAACCTTCGTTATACCAGTCAATTTGTGCTTGGTTATAAGTATGGTTAATCATTATTGTGTCTTTAGTTCCATTTGCATGAACAATTTCGAGTGTTAATTGTTTTCCTGGAGTAAAATCTGCTAAATCAAGAAAGTTAAAAGTGTCATCTTCTTCTATTAAATCATAATCACTTTCGTTAGCAAATGTTAAACCTAACATACCTTGTTTTTTAAGATTGGTTTCGTGGATACGTGCAAAAGATTTTACAATTACAGCTACAACACCTAAGTGCCTTGGCTCCATTGCTGCGTGCTCTCTAGAAGATCCTTCGCCATAATTATGATCTCCAACTACTATTGTTTTAACACCAGCGGCTTTATAGGCACGAGCAGTATCTGGAACACCACCAAATTCTCCTGTTAATTGATTTTTAACAAAATTAGTCTTCTTACCAAATGTGTTAACAGCTCCAATTAAACAATTATTAGAAATATTATCTAAATGTCCTCTAAAACGTAACCAAGGTCCAGCCATACTAATATGGTCTGTTGTACATTTTCCAAAAGCTTTAATTAATAATTTTGCTCCTGTAATTTGATTACCAATTGGTGTAAATGGTGTTAATAATTGTAAACGTTCAGATTCTGGAGAAACTTTTACCGCTACACCACTTCCATCTTTATCTGGTGCTAAATAACCGTTATCTTTAACATCAAAACCTTTTGGTGGTAATTCCCAACCCGTTGGCTCATCAAACATAACTTGTTTTCCTTCTTCATTTACTAAAAAATCCGTTATTGGATTAAAATCTAAACGACCAGCAATTGCAATAGCTGCCGTAATTTCTGGCGAAGCTACAAATGCATGTGTATTTGGATTTCCATCGGCACGTTTTGCAAAATTTCTATTAAAAGAATGAACTATACTATTTTTTGGTGCATTTTTAGGATCGCTATATCTTGCCCATTGACCAATACATGGACCACAAGCGTTTGTAAATATTTTAGCATCTAATTTTTCAAAGATTCCTAAAATCCCATCTCGATCTGCTGTATATCTTACTTTTTCAGAGCCAGGATTAATTCCTAATTCTGCTTTCATTCTTATACCTTTATCTAAAGCTTGTTGCGCTATGGAAGATGCACGAGATAAATCTTCGTAAGATGAATTTGTACAAGAACCAATTAAACCCCATTCTACATCTAAAGGCCATTCATTTTTAGACGCAATAGCATTCATATCTTTACCAACTTTAGTAGATAAATCTGGTGTAAATGGTCCATTTAATAATGGTGTTAATTCTGATAAATTAATTTCTATAACTTGATCAAAATATTGCTCTGGATTTGCATAAACTTCAGGATCTGCTGTTAAATAATCTTTTACTTTATTTGCTTCATCTGCAACATCTGCTCGTTCTGTAGCGCGTAAATAACGTTCCATGGATTCGTCATAACCAAAAGTAGATGTAGTTGCTCCTATTTCTGCTCCCATATTACAGATAGTTCCTTTTCCTGTACAAGACATAGACGTTGCGCCATCTCCAAAATACTCTACAATGGCACCAGTTCCACCTTTAGCTGAAACAATTCCTGCTACTTTTAAAATAACATCTTTTGGAGCAGTCCAACCAGACAATTTACCTGTTAATTTTACTCCTATTAATTTAGGAAACTTTAATTCCCAAGCCATTCCAGCCATAACATCTACAGCATCTGCTCCACCAACTCCAATAGCAACCATTCCTAAACCTCCAGCATTAACTGTATGAGAATCTGTTCCTATCATCATTCCTCCTGGAAAAGCATAATTTTCTAATACAACTTGATGAATAATTCCTGCGCCTGGTTTCCAGAATCCAATACCATATTTATTAGATACAGATTCTAAAAAGTCAAAAACTTCGCTACTTACATCATTAGCGTGCTTTAAATCTGTTAATGCTCCACTTTTAGCTTGAATTAAGTGATCGCAATGTACTGTTGTAGGTACGGCAACCTTACTTTTTCCTGCTTGCATAAATTGCAATAAAGCCATTTGTGCAGTTGCGTCCTGACAAGCTATTCGATCTGGTGCAAAATCTACATAATCTTTTCCTCTAATAAACGCTTTATTAGGATTTCCATCCCAAAGATGTGAGTATAAAATTTTCTCTGATAGTGTTAGTGGTTTTCCAACAACATTACGTGCTGCATCAACACGTTCTGCTATTTGACTATACACTTTTTTTATCATATTAATGTCGAATGCCATATTTGGTTATTTTAGTTTATCTAATTTAAAAAAAAATGAAATAAAAGCAAATAGGTTTAACGATACTTTATGAATAGAATTGAATAAAATTTGATGCACTATATTTCTAAAATATCAACTACTATTTTACTGATTAGCACCTATTTGTTTATCTAAATAACTAACTTACTAACATTTACTCTTTAATTAGATTACAAATTTTAATTACAACTCTAAGTAAACATAGCAGAATTACCTCGATAAATTTACGGTTAATACACATGTCCATATAACAACCCATTTAGATTGTACAAAAAAAAAATAAAAACTCGTCCCTTGAGTAAAATATCTTTGATACTCTAAAATAAGTTTAAGACAAAAAAAAGCCTGAATAATAAAAATTCAGGCTTTAAAAGTTATTATGAAATTTAATATTTAACTATCCAACTAATTGCTTTGTTGATGGTTTAAATTTAGTTAAAACTATACCATCTACTGCGGCTTCATATTCTGCCATAGTTGGTGTTCTACCTAAAATTGTAGATAATACAACTACTGGTGTAGAAGACAATAAAGATTCTCCTTTTTTCTCTCCAGAATCTTTTACAACTCGTCCTTGAAATAAACGTGTAGATGTTGCCATTACCGTATCTCCTGGCGCTGCTTTTTCTTGGTTACCCATACATAAATTACAACCTGGACGTTCTAAATACAACATGTTTTGGTATTTAGTTCTGGCTAATCCTTTAGGAGCATTATCATCGAATTCGAAACCTGAATACTTCTGTAAAATAGCCCAATCGCCTTCGGCTTTTAACTCATCAACAATATTATATGTTGGTGGTGCAACTATTAATGGTGCTTTAAACTCTACTTTACCGTGTTGTGCTTCAATGTTTTTTAACATTTGAGCTAATATTTTCATATCACCTTTATGCACCATACAAGATCCTACAAACCCTAAGTCTACCTTTTTTGTTCCTCCATAAAAAGATAATGGTCTAATATTATCGTGCGTGTAACGTTTAGATACATCTTCATTATTTACATCTGGATCAGCAATCATTGGTTCAGCAATTTCGTCTAAATCAATAACAACCTCAGCGTGGTATTTAGCATTAGCATCTGGTCTTAAAGCAGGCTTAATTCCTGTTTTAAGCTCAGTAATTCTTGTATTAGCTTTATCTACTAAACCTTTAAGTACTTGTTTAGCATTGTCCATTCCTTTTTCAATCATTATTTGGATACGACCTTTTGCAATCTCTAAAGATTCAATTAAAGTGTCGTCTTCAGAAATACAGATAGATGCTTTTGCTTTCATCTCTGCTGTCCAATCGGTAAATGTAAAGGCTTCATCTGCTGTTAAAGTTCCAATGTGAACTTCGATTACACGACCTTGAAAAACGTTTTCGCCTCCAAATTGCTTTAACATTTGAGATTGTGTTGCGTGGACTACATCACGGAAATCCATATAAGATTTCATTTGTCCTTTAAAAGTAACTTTAACTGACTCTGGAATTGGCATTGAAGCCTCACCTGTCGCTAATGCTAGGGCAACTGTTCCTGAATCTGCTCCAAAAGCTACACCTTTTGACATTCGCGTGTGAGAATCTCCACCAATAATAATATCCCAATCTCCTACTGTAATATCATTTAATACTTTATGAATAACATCCGTCATTGGGAAATATTTCCCTTTAGGATCACGTCCAGTAATTAAACCAAAGTCATTCATAAAACTCATTAATCTTGGAATATTTGCTTTAGACTTATCATCCCAAACTGAAGCTGTATGACAACCAGATTGGTATGCTCCATCTACAATTGGAGATATAACTGTAGCAGCCATCATCTCTAATTCTTGAGAAGTCATTAATCCAGTGGTGTCTTGAGAACCTACTATATTTACTTCTGCACGAACGTAAGAACCTGCGTGTAAAGTTGCGCCTGAGGTTCCTACTGCATTTTTATTGAATATTTTTTCTACTGCGGTTAAACCTTGACCTTCAATAGTTATTTCTTTTGATGTTGCATATACTTGTGGAGGAGTAATTCCTAAAGTTTTTGCCGCAAAGGTTTGTAGTTTTTTACCAAAAACAACTGCATAAGAACCACCTGCTTTCATAAACTCCATTTTTTGAGGTGTAAATGCAGCAGAAATATCTTTTAGTTCTGTTGTTCCTTTGTATAATTTTTTCTCTTTTGTGTTAATAGTAAGAACAGTTCCTGTTGCAACAGAATATATTTCTTTTAATACTGGTTCGCCATCTTTATCTCTAATAGTATTTCCCTCTGCATCTTTTTGTTGTACCCAGTTTTTAAGGTCTAAACCTATTCCACCTGTTACACCAACTGTTGTTAAAAAGATTGGAGCAATACCATTAGTTCCTGAAATTACTGGTGCTATATTAATAAATGGTACATAAGGACTTGAAGAAATACCAGTCCATAATGCTACATTATTTACACCAGACATTCTTGAAGAACCAACTCCCATAGTGCCTTTTTCTGCTATTAGCATAACGCGTTTATTGGGATGCGCCTTTTTTAATGCTAATAATTCGTTTTGCATATCTTTATTATGCTCAAACATACATTGACCATGTAATTCACGATCTGATCTTGAGTGTGCGTCTCCACCAGGAGAAAGTAAATCTGTAGAAATATCTCCAACTCCAGCAACGTAAGTTACTATTTCAATTTCTTCGTCTATTTCTGGAAGTTTTGTAAAGAATTCTGCATTAGCATAACTCTTAATTATTTCTTCGGCAAATTTGTTTCCTTCTTTAAAAGCGTCTTCTAAACGTTTTGTATCTGCATCGTATAAAAACACTTGTGTTTTTAATACTTTAGTTGCAGCTTGAGCAATTGTAATATCGTTTCCTAAAACTAAATCCAAAAGAACCTCGATTGATGGTCCACCTTTCATGTGAGATAATTGCTCTAAAGCAAATTCAGTTGAGATTTCTTCAACTATAGATTCACCTAAAACAATTTCTTTTAAAAACTTAGCTTTAACGCCTGCAGCACTTGTAGTTCCTGGTAAAGTGTTATAAATAAAGAAGTTAAGAGAATCTTTACGATGTGCGTTATCTTTGTCTTTAATTTGCGATATAATTTCGCTTAACAAATCGCTACCATCAATAGGTTTAGGATGTAAGCCTTGTTCTTTTCTTACTTCAATTTCCTTAAGATAATTTGAGTATAAATTCATAAAAGATATTTTTGTATTAAAACAAGTTATTTTAACCTTATTCTTTTAATAAAAACATATTGAAAAAGGTTTAAAAATTAGCTTGCTAGTGTTTTTAAAGTCTTGCGAATTTACGAAATTATTAAGGATTTCAAAAATACTTTACTAAGCTATCACTGAAATAGCGTAATTATCAACAATACTTAATCTATTTATTATAAATTGATTAAATCCACAAAAACCAACCCTAAAAATTATCAATTTATTAAATTATTGCTTTGTTTTTAAGATTTCTAAATACTGGTATTTCATTTTAAATAAAAAATAACAAACACTTTCCTCTTTTATTCTAACAATACTTGATAGTTTATTAATTATACCCAAAATAATTATGAGTTGAATATTAATAAACTGGATTTACATTTTTACTACCAATATCTGTTGCGCTGTTTTTTATTGTATTCTATTTAGAATTATTACCAAAAAAAATATTAACAAATTATTTATGGTATTTAGTTTTTAAAAGTTACATTTTGGGCACTTAAATTAAGGATTAGAAGCTTAAAAACGGATATAAAAAAGCAAGAACTTACTCTTTATATCCGTTTTTAATATATTTTATTAGCGACTAATAAATATAGTTTAGTTTATTACAATAGAACTAAATTTTATTGCGTGCTATTTTTATTAATTTCACAATTGCCATAAGAATAGCAAAAAACTCCAAAAAGGTACCAACCAAAAGTAATTGTGATGCAAACTGAAAATGTAAAACTTTAAATGTTGCTCCTAAAATAGTTAAGGCAATACCAATAAGCAATATTATTAATGGTTTTGTAAATTGTTTTAAATTCATAACTCACTATTATTTTTTAATATTTTTTTTTATAGAACTCTTGTTGTCCTTTTACTTTAAATGTAAACCCAAAATCTATAGGTTTTTTTTATGTACAACGTAAAAATTATTTTGGATTACAAGCTTTAGAATAGAAATTAATAAAGGCTTTCAATAATTTTTTCAATAGTTACGCCTTCTGCTTCTGCTTTATAGTTTTTAATCATTCTATGACGTAAAATACCTGTTGCTACTGCTTGTACATTTTCTATATCTGGAGAAAATTTCCCGTTTATTGCTGCATGCGTTTTTGCTGCTAGAATTAAATTTTGAGATGCTCTTGGTCCTGCACCCCAATCTATATATTGTTTTACTAATTCTGAAGCTTCTGTGCTTAAAGGTCTAGTTTTTCCAACCATTCTTACCGCATATTCTATAACATTATCTGCTACTGGAATTCTTCGAATTAACTCTTGAAAATCTATAATTTCTTGAGCTGTAAATAATGCATTTACTGTTGGTTTATTGTTTGATGTTGTGGCTTTTACAACATCCACTTCTTCTTGAAACGTTGGATATTCTAAATTAATAGAAAACATAAAACGGTCTAATTGTGCTTCTGGCAAAGGATAAGTTCCTTCTTGCTCAATTGGATTTTGAGTTGCTAATACAAAGTAAGGTAAATCTAATTTATAATGATTTCCGGCAACAGTTACAGAACGTTCCTGCATTGCTTCTAATAAAGCAGCTTGCGTTTTTGGTGGCGTACGGTTAATCTCATCGGCTAAAATAATATTAGAAAAAATTGGGCCTTTTATAAATTTAAAGTTCCTTGTTTCGTCTAAAATTTCACTTCCAAGAATATCACTAGGCATTAAATCTGGCGTAAATTGTATGCGTTTAAAATCTAAACCTAAAGCCTTAGATATTGTGTTAACCATTAACGTTTTTGCTAATCCTGGAACACCAACTAATAAGGCATGTCCACCAGAAAAAACACTAATTAGTATTTGGTTTACCACATCATCCTGACCAATTATAACTTTTGCTACTTCTTGGCGTAAACTATTATACTTTTTAACTAATTGATTTATTGCTGCTACGTCGGACATTTATTTTATTTTATGTGGCACTAATGTAATAAATATGCATAAAAAAACCTTTGAATTTCTTCAAAGGTTTTTAATATTTTTTTAATTGAAATTTAGTTTTTTAACCAATTACTATTAAAATCGCAATCTCTGTAAGCTTCTCCAATTTTAATGTAAGTTTCCTTTATTTTATCGTCTTGCCACTTATCAATAGTTTTAAAACGTTTTTCGTTTAATGCTAATTCTTTTATTTTTAAATAATCTCTAGAATAATCTGCAATATGCGTATCTACTCTATCTGTAACTGTTATTATTTTAAACTTAATAGCGCCTTTTCTATCTTGTTCTGCAATTACTTCGCTTACTGCATTACTTTCTAATTTTTGGATTTGACCGTATAATTCTGTATCCATTTTAGTCAATTCAAAATTATAATCTTGCGTTGTTGGATTAATTAATTGTCCACCATTAAACTTCGTTTCTTTCTCGTCGCTAACTTCTTTAGCTGCTTCTGCAAAAGTAATTTCGCCTGCTACAATTTTAGTTCTTACGTCTTCTAATTTAATTTTAGCTTCTTGTAAAGACGATTCTGATATTTTTGGCATTAATAAAATGTGTCTTACATCGTATTCTTGACCTCTAATTTTTTCTAGGAAAATAATATGGTAACCAAAGTCTGTTTTAAAAGGTTCAGAGATTTGTCCTTCTTCCATAGAAAAAGCCGTTTCTCTAAATTCTTTTACCATTTGTGGACGTTTTCTATTTAACGTATATTTTCCTCCATTTGGAATAGATGCTTTATCGTCTGTATATAAAACCACTTTAGATCTAAAACTTGCGCCTTCATTTTCAACTTGCCTTTTAAAGTCTTTTAGCTTAGTAATAACTCTTTGCTCTTCTTCTGGTGTTACTTTTGGCTGAATAACAATTTGAGCGACTTTTAATTCTGTTCCAAATTCTGGTCTTTCGTCCTTTGGTATTTTATTGTAAAATTCTCTAACTTCTTCTGGAGTAACTTCTACACCATCAACAATTTTCTTTTGCATTTCGCTAGCTAAACGATTGCTCTTGTTAATTTCGAACATTTCGTCTCTAAATTCCTTTTCGTTGTCCTTTTTGTAGAATTTTAAAAGTTCTTCCATAGAACCATTTGTACTTTGTAAAAACTGTTGTACTTGTTGGTCTACGTAAGATCTAATTTCTAAATCGGAAATTTCTATACTATCTTGGATAGCGTGATGTGCGTATAATTTGTCTTCTAACAATTTACCAAATAATTGACATCTAGAAACTCCTTCTATAGATGCACCTTGGGCTTTTAATTGTAAAATAGTTTTATCTATATCGCTATCTAAAACAATATAATCTCCAATTACTGCAGAAACGCCATCTACTTTTATGGCAGAATTGGATTTAATGCTGTCGTTTTGTTTTGGTGCAACTGGTTCTTCTATAATTTCTTGTGCAGAAATGGTTACAATTCCTAGTGCAAAAATTGCTGTTGCTAATGTGTTTTTAATTAAATATTTCAAACTGTTTATTTTTAATGGCATCTTTTGTAATGTCTTTTTCTATTTGTTTTAATAAATCTACTTTACGTTTATTTATTAAAATTTGATTTATTGTTGGTCTAACATAACTTAATGGTGCAGTTTCGCCACGCAATAAAACGTCTTTAATTTGCACCAAATATAGGTCTAATGAATCTGTGAGTTGTAGAAAATTAGATTTTTTTAACAATTCTTCGTTATTTGTTGTTGTAAACACAGATAACTTATTTAAAACCTGATTAGATTTTACCCAAATAGAATCGTTTAAAGCATAGGATTTAAAGTGAATTTTTAAAGAATCTAAAATTACACGATCTAAAGAATCAAAACGCTTTAATCGTTTTATTAAATCGGAAGTATCGGTTCTATCTTTATTTATTGCTAAATACCTTAGTTGTAATAGATTTTCGTTTAACTTAAAGGCTTGGTTGTTTTTATTGTAATAATTTTTTGCCAATGCACTTTTTACAACTGTATCTAAACTTTTACTAATTAATGCTTCTAAATAGGCATTACTGTATAAATCACTTTTGTATTGATTTATAAGCATATCAAACTCTTTAAACTCTTCATCGTTTAAATTTTGTGTTGCTCCATTTACTAAAAGTTGTTGTTTTGCCCACTTATTAATATAATTTTGAACAAACAACAAGCTATCTGTTTTAGATAATTGCTTTGGCCTATTTGCATCTAATTCTTGTGGATATAAATACACGTCTCCAACTCTTGCTAGAGCATTTTCTGTGGTTTCGTTACTGTACCAATTACAAGATATTATGCAAATAGAAAATAATAAATATGTGAGTATTTTTTTCAAATTAGTGATTTAATTCTGCTTTTAAAGCGTTTAAATTTTCTTGATTAATTACAATTGGATATTTTACTTTTAATTCTGAAATCCACTTTAATTCTTTTTCATCTTGAAAATCGCTCATAACACTTCCACGAGCTTCTTCGAATGTTTTTTGCATTTCTGGCAACACTTTATTAACCACTACAACAACATAAGATTTATTATTTTTTTTAACTTTAGAAATTCCTTTTTCAATTTTTAATTTTGAAGGTAATGCTGGATTATCTAACTGGTAATTTCCAGAATTAAAAGTTATATTAACTTGATCTGCTGGGTTTAATAAGCTTTCAATTTCTTCTTTAGTTTTTCCTGCTTTAAGCAATTTATATGCTGCTTTTGCTTGTTTTTTTAATGCAGAAGATGCTATAGTTGCTTTAACACGTTTAGAAAACTTATATTTTGCACTATTTGCATTGAAATAAGCTTTTAATGCAATAGAATCGTTACTAGCAGAATCCCAAATTTGATTTCCCATTAATTCAAATAGCAATAAACCTTCTTTATATTCTTTTAAAATATCTGCATATTCCTGGTTTTCGTCTTCTAAATAGTCTTCTTGGTATTTAGATACGTTAAAGTCTAAGAAATCTTTATATACTTTTTCTAACAATTCTGAATAAGATCTTTTTGGCTGCGGACGTCTTTGTATTTTATGTAAATAATTAGCAAAATCCTTATAGGTTAGGGTTTTCTTTTTTATAACTAAAAAGGGTTTATCTGTATTTAATACTTCTGGAATTTCCCAAAGACCTTTAAAGAAATAATCTGTTAAATTATCTTCAAAATCTTTTAATAATGGTTGGTTATAAGTTAGGTTATATTTAGTTAATAATTTTTCTACACGTTGCTCGTTTAAAACTTGAGATCTAGAATCGCGTTTTACTTTTTGCTCTAATTCTGTTTTATAATCGGTAAACGCACGTAAACCTTGCTTAGAGTAAAGTTTAACAATATGCCAGCCAAATTTAGTTTTAAATGGTTTTGTGTAAGATCCTAATTCTTTTAAGGCAAAGGCTTCGTTTTCAAAAACAGTAGAAGCTAATTGGCCGCCAGAAAATTTAGGTAACATGCCGCCTTTTTTAGAAGAGCTTTTATCTATAGAATACTGAGCCGCTAAAGTTTGAAAATCTTCATTTTGTTCTAAACGCTTATAAAGTTTATTAATTAAATCTTCTTTATCTGTTTCTAACATAATATGAGCAACAGTAACGTTTCCTCTATTTTTTCTAATATCGTTTACAACAACTACATGATAACCAAAACGAGTTCTAAAAGGATCCGAAACTTGGCCTACTTTTGTATTGTAAGCTGCGTTTTCAAAATTATATACCATTTTAAAAGCTGTAAAATAACCTAAGTTTTCTGCAAATAATGTTTTACCATTATGAATATCTTTCTGTACCGCATTAAAACCTTCTTGAATAACACGTTCTCTTAATTTTTTAATTTCGGCTAAAGCCGTATTTTCTTGAGCCTTTGTAGCGTTTTGGTCTAATTTAACTAAAATATGATTCGCATTAATTTCTATTTTTAGACGTTCGTAAGCTTCTGTTACTAATTGGTCTGTAACTTTATTATCGTTTATATATTTTTGAGTTAATTGTCTTTTGTACCCATTTAATTCGCTTTTATAACTTGGTTTATCTTGTAAACCTTTTGCATATGCATCTTCTAATTTTAGCTTATAATTTACAAACAGCTCTAAATAATTATCTACGTTTTTTTGAGATTTATCTTGAACTAAATCTAAGTTTTTATTGTAAATACGCTTAAACTCTTTGGTATATATAGGTTTATTATTAATAGTAAATAATACATCTTGTTGCGCAATTAAAGATCCAACAACTGTAAAAACAAGTAATAAGCTACTATAAAAGTTTTTCATAAACGAATAAATTGATTAGTTACAAAAATAGCAATATAATAGAATACTACAAGTTAGATTTAACTTAAAAATAACGCTAAAAAACTC